>NZ_LGDG01000268.1 GCF_001279775.1 Streptomyces sp. MMG1533
GAATCTCTCCGGCGCGACGGCAGTGGGCTTCGACGGCGTGGCCGCCACATCATTCACCGTCAACTCCGCCACGCAGATCACCGCGGTGGCCCCCGCTCACGTGGCCGGTGCCGCAGCCGTGACCGTGACCACCCCCGGCGGCACCAGCAACCCCGACGATCCTCAGGCGTACTTCTTCTACGCCGCCTCCCCCTCGCTGGCCGCCGTCGCCCCTGCCTCCGGGACCACGGCGGGCGGCACGACGGTGACCTTGACCGGCGCCGACCTGCTCGGGGCGACGGCGGTGCGCTTCGACGCCGTGGCCGCGACGTCGTTCACCGTCGACTCCGCCACGCAGATCACCGCGGTGGCCCCCGCTCACGTGGCCGGTGCCGCAGCCGTAACCGTGACCACCCCCGGCGGCACCAGCAATCCCGTCGGCTATGTCTACCTCGCACCGCCCACGCTGATCTCCCTGGTCCCCGACGAGGGACCGACGCACGCCGGCACGGTCGTCACCCTGACCGGCACCAACCTCACCGTCACCACCGAGGTCCGCTTCGACGCCACCCCCGTCTCGTTCACGGTGGTCTCCCCGACCCAGGTCACGGCCGTGGCCCCCGCAGGCACCGACGGGCCGGTCAGCGTCACGGCCACCACCCCCGCCGGCACCAGCAACGCCCTCACCTACACCCGGCTCCCGGCCCCCGGCATCTGATCCCGGCTCTCCCCGCCCCCGCCCGGCTCAGTGCCAGGTCGTCGAGCGGTCGACCGCCCGGCAGTCGGCGCTCTTGTCGAGCCCGCCCGGTGCGGGTTCGTCGGGCGCGGGGACGTCGAGGACGACCAGGTCACTGTCGGAGCCGCAGTGCAGGTTCTGCTTGCCGTTTTGGGCCGTGGCGGACTGTGGTCCTGCTGCGGTTCCGTTCACGGCCGTGGCCTGGCCCCGGCGGTGAACGCCGGGGGCGTGGCTGCTGGAGCGGTCCACGGCCTCGCAGGTCGTTCTCTTGCTGACGGTGCCCAGGGCATTGACGGCGAGTACGTCGGCGGAGTTGCCGCAGTCCAGGTTCTGCTTGCCGCTTTGCGCGGTGGTGAACTGCGGCCCGAGGGCTGTGCCGCCGACGGCGGACGCGCCGCCGGAACCCGGCTCCGCCACCGAACGGGTATCGCCGGCCCGGGCCCGGCCAGGGAGGTCCTGTGAGTCGTCCACGATCTGGCAGGTGGTCTCCTCCTCCACCGTGCTGAGCGCATTGACCGTCACGACGTCGGCGCTGTTGCCGCAGTGCAGGTTCTGCTTGCCGGACTGTGCTGTCGTGAACTGCGGGCCGACAACCGTTCCGCCGACGGCGGAGGCCTCGGCGTCGCGGCTGCCGGGATGCGTGCATGTCCGCTCACGCCTGACGGTGCGCAGGACGTTGACGGTGACCAGCTCATGGCTGTTGCCGCAGTCCAGGTTCTGCTCGCCGTCCTGTGCGGTGGTGAACGGCCCGCCAATCGCGTGGGCGGTCTCGCCGGGTACGCCCAGCAGAGTGCTGACGGCCATGGTCAGTAGCGCCGCCTTGCCGATCACGCTCATTCGTTTCCTCCGTCGTTCGACCAGCCGGGGCACAGGGACCACGGTTCTGGTCAACCGGCCCGGAGGTCCTGAGGTCACGGACGGAGCCGGCCCGCTACTCGGACGGCCCACACGGCGCCGGATGGCAGCGTGCATTCGGGCGAAGCCGTGATCGCTCACGTGTCTCACAGGCGCACCGTGCGTTGGCAGCGGTAAAAGCGACGGATGCGCGCCCGTGCGCGTTCAGCCAGGAGGATTGCACGATGACCGTTGCCGTACGACGTATGACCGGGAAGTCCGTACTCGCGGCCGTGGTGCTCGCCGGGCTGGTGTCCACGGGTACAAGCACGGGTGCGCCCCTCCCAGACGGTGGTGCCCAGGCCGGCGGGGGCTCCGGAGCGGCCGGCCTCTTCGACCAGAACACCGCGTTGGACGGCCGGCAGAACAACGCCTGCGGCGATTCACAGCGGCTCACCGGCTCCGACATCCTCGGGGGCAGTGGCCGGTTCGGAACGCACTGCACAACGGGCGCCCGTTCGCACAGCATCGACACCGTGACCACAGGCGGCGGCGCCGAGGCGAGCGGAGGCGACGGCGTCGCCCTGCAGCAGAACATCGCCGAGCGCGGCCGGCAGAACAACGCCTGCGGCAACACGATCGAGAGCGGCCTTTACGACGGCGAGACGGACACGCACTGCACGGCGCTCGACGACTCCGTGAGCAAGGGCACCGTCAACCACGCGGGCGCCGCACAGGCCACCGGCGGCGAGGGAGACCTGTACCAGCAGAACATCGCTCAGCAGGGCCGGCAGAACAACGCCTGCGGCGACATGAACCAGGGCATTCTCTCCAGCACCACGGAAGCCGACTGCGCGGCGCACGACGGCTCGGTGAGCATGGGCGCCGCCACCCGCGGCGACGGCGCCCGGGCCACCGGCGGCAACAGCACGCTGGGCGCGTCCCAGCAGAACATCGCCCAGGAGGGCCGGCAGAACAACGCCTGCGGCGACATGAACAACGCCGGCCTCCCCGGTGTGACCGAATCCGGCTGCGCGGCGCACGACGGCTCGGTGAGCAAGGGCACCGTCACCCGAAGCGGCGGCGCCGAGGCCACCGGCGGCGACAGCGGGCTGAGTTCGACTCAGCAGAACATCGCCCAGGAGGGCCGGCAGAACAACGCCTGCGGCAACGCCAACGTCGGTTCCGTCTCCGGTGAAGCACAGGCGCACTGCACCACGCATGACGGCTCGGTGAGCAAGGGCACCGTCACCCGCAGCGGCGGAGCCCGGGCCACCGGCGGCAACAGCACCTTGGAGCTGACGCAGCAGAACATCGCGCAGGAGGGCCGGCAGAACAACGCCTGCGGCAACACCAACGCCCTGGCCCTGGACGAAGGCCGGACGAACGCCCAGTGCAGCGCCACCGACGAGTCCGTCGAGATCAGGAGCAAGAACCACGGCTGAGACGCCGGCTGGCCGCAGCACGTCGTAGGCGACGAAGTGGGCAGACACCCACTGGCGAGCCGGGCGGGCTGCGGCGCCTCTCCGTTGCAGCCGGCCCTGGTCGGCGGAGAACCACGCCCTCCACCCGTCCCACTTCGGCTTGCCCGCCCGGCCCGGCCGCAGATCAGGGCCCACCACGCCCGGTGCCGGCAGGGGCGGGCACCCGATCTTGGCGAGGACACCGCTGACGTGGGACCTGAGGGAGGCCGGGGCGACGGCGGCCGGGCCGGCGCGTTCGCGCACGCGCTCGCGCTCGCGCTCGGTGAGATCCTCGAACCGGCCCACCCGCTGCGGGGCATCGGTGCGGCGCCGTTGTCGGACGGCGTCGAGACATGCACACGGACGTATGGCGGCGCACCCACGAGGTGAACCTGATCGGCTACGTGCTCACGTGCCGCGCAGCCCTTCCCCTGCTGCTCGAACAGGGCGGCGGAGCGATCGTCAACACCTCCTACGTCAACCACGCCGGATTCTGGCTGGTCAAGGAATCCTTCGGCATGGACCTTACGCAAGCCGCCAGGACACAGGTTCGGCAGGCAGGCTGTGGTGAGGAGGGCGACCCATTCGTCGGCGCTGCGTTGCTTGAGTTTGTCGACCAGGTAGGGGCGTAGCTGCTCGCGGTTGCGGGTGCGGTCCTTGGTCGCAGGGCGAGCACCGGTCGATCGCGGCAAACAGGGCCTGAGACGTTCCGGCATGACAGGTGGTCATGGCATTCCGCATCACTTGCCTAGGCGTGTCCGGCATCACTCGCGAATCCGGCCAGCACGAGCGCGATCGCGGCGTCCACCTCGGCTGTGAACGCCCCTTGCGGCGCAGCGTCTTGGGAGAGCCGTCGCATGAGTGCGCCCTGGAAGACGTCGTAGAGCACGTCCACGGTCAGGGCGGGATCGGCAGAGGGCGTCGGTCCGTTGTCCGGCCGTTCCCGTAGGCAGTCACGCAGCCAATCACGCAGTTCCACGGAAAGCTGCGAGCGGTGGGGCGGCACGCCAGGTCCGCGCAGCAGTCCGGTTGTCATCTGCCGGGTCTCGTCCCAGTCCCGCTCCGCCATCAGGGCCAGCTCGTGGAAATATGCCCGTACCCGGTCTGCGGCAGAGGTGACGCTGTCGACGTCGCGCACCAGGGCGAAGACCGACTCCCCGCCCCGCACGGCCCACTCAGTGGCGATGTCCGACTTCGCGGGGAAGTGATTGAACGCGGTCCGCCGTGCCACCCCGGCCGCTGCCGCGATCTCGTCCATCGTGGCGGCGTCGTAGCCGCGCGAAGCGAACACCTTGATCGCTGCCGCGTAGACGCGCTCCCGGTTGGCCTGGGCATTGCGCGTCCTCCCGTCCTGCTTCTCGCCCTCCGTCTGCCTCATGTGGACATTATTGCACTTGAGTGCAACCATCGAGCTTGTTGCACCTGAGTGCAATTTGATTCGAGGGAGAACGCATCATGGGCAAGATCAACGGCTGGGTGGACATCCACGCGCATTTCACCCCACCGACCACGGCAGAGGCGCGTGAGGCCCAGTGGCGTCAGCTGAGGGACGCGCACCTCCTGGCGCCCGAGCCCTACGACTGGCAACCCGAGACGATGCTCGCCACCATGGATCGCCTGGGCATCGCCGTGCAGATGCTCAGCCCGGTACCCGTCGATCCCCCGCTGCCGCGACTGCGTGCCTGGAACGACTACGGCGCCCAGCTCCTGTTCATCCATCCGAGCGCCGTACCGCCCACGTTCCGGCAGACCTCCGTCCTGGTCGAGTTGCCGTTCGAGACCACCCGGACCGTCGTGGACCTCCTCTACGCAGGATTCTTCCGCCGGTACCCCCGTCTCACGGTCGTCCTCGCCCACTGCGGTGGCGCCCTGCCCGCGCTCTCCGGTCGCCTCGGGCTGCTCGGGGCGGAGGAGTACGTGTTCAACCCACTGGGCCTGACCGCCGATGACATCCGCACCGACCTGGCGAAGCTCTACCTCGACACCGCCGCGGCCGGCACAGACGCCAACCTCGCCGCAGCAGTCACGATGGTGCCCCGCGACCACCTCGTCTACGGCGCCGACGCCGGAGTCCCCTGCTCGAACGAGAACAACATGACACGCAACATCGACGCGCTCCAGAACTCCCACGTCCTCACACGACAAGAGGTCGACGCACTCGGCCACCGCGCCTTCGACCTCTTCCCCGCAGCCGCACAACGCCACCGCGACGCCATCGCGGCAGCAGCCTGAGAGGCCGACCCTGCGGTCTGCGGATCGTGGTGGCCGAGCTCATGCTGCCGACCGAACAGGTGGCGGGGCCTCGACGCCTGCTCCCCCGGCAGTCAGGCCTTCGGCCGATCGACAGGAACACGGTCCGGCCTAGGCGTGCCAGTGGTAGCGGCGCTCGGGGCGGCCCGCCTGTCCGTAGCGCAGCGACACCTCCGCCTGGCCCGTGACGCTGAGGTATTCGAGGTAGCGGCGCGCGCTGACGCGCGAGATGCCGACCTTCGTCGCGCACTCGGCCGCGGACAAGGTTCCGTCAGCCGCGCGCAGTGCGCGTTGGACCAGCTCCGCGGTCTCCACACTCATGCCCTTCGGCAGAGTGGACGTCACCGTCGGCGCCGCCGCCCGTCCCAGTGCGCGGTCCACATCGGCCTGCCCGCTCACCATGGCGGTGTGCAGATTGCCGCGCCGGGCACTGTAGCGTTCCAGCCGGTCTTTGAGATCGTCGGCGTCGAAGGGTTTCAGAAGGTAGTCGACCACGCCCTGCCGGACGGCAGCCCGGACCGCCTCTGCCTCGCGGGCGGCACTGATCACCAGCACATCGCAGTCATGGGCCGCCGTCCGCAGCCCGCGGATGACATCCAAACCGAACATATCGGGCAGATAGAGGTCGAGGAGAACCAGGTCGGGCTGCAACTCGGCGGCGGCGGCGAGCGCCTTCTCCCCGCAGTCCGCCGATCCGACCACGCGAAAGCCCTCGACACCGTCGACGAATCCGCGGTGGATCCGCGCCACCATGAAGTCGTCCTCGACAACCAGTACGTCGATCACTGGACTTCCTCCGTCTCCCGATCGGTGAGCTGACCCACGGACATCCGGGCGGTGAACACGGCGCCAGGATGTGTGTTGGCCACCGACACCTCGCCTCCTCTGCGTGTGCAGACCAGCCGGGTGAGCGCCAGGCCGATACCCCGGTCGCCGCCCTGCGCGGCCTTTGTGGTGAACCCGCGGGAGAACACTTCCTGAGCGAGCTCCGGAGCCACGCCCGGGCCCGAGTCACGGACCACGATCTCCACACTCGACGCGTCCTGGCGCAGCTCCACCTCCACCCAGGCGTCGTTCTCCTGGTCCGGGGCCGCAGCAGCGTCGAGGGCGTTGTCGACGAGATTGCCGAGCACCGTCGCCACGTCCGCGGAGTCCGTCGGCTCCAGGCGGTCCAGGGCCGTGAGCTCCGAGATGCGCAGCCGGACCCTGCGTTCCGCCGCGAGCGCGGACTTGGCCATGAGCAGCGCGGCGACGGCCCGGTCGCGGACCCGGCTGGTGAGAGTCAGGTCGAGCGACTCACGGTGCTTCCGAAGGGCGCGGACATAACGTACGACCTCGTCGTGCTCGCCGATCTGGATGAGCCCGGAGATGGTGTGCAGCTGATTGGAGAACTCGTGGGCCTGCGCGCGCAGCAGTTCGGTGCTGCTACGGAACGAGCCCAGTTCGCGTTCCAGCTGGGCCAGCTCGGTACGGTCCCGCAGTGTCGTCACCGAGCCCAGCCGACGGCCGTCCTTGGTGACGTCCATCCGGTTCATCACCAGCACCCGACCCCGGCGTACCACCACCTCGTCGCGCCGCTCGCTGCCGTGCTCGGCGCCGTGCTCACCGCCTGTCCCGGCCAGTACGTCGTACAGCCTGCCCCCGATCCCCAGGTCGGCCAGGCTCATTCCGACGCAGTCCTCGGGAAGGACGAGCAGTTTGCGGCCGACCTCGTTCACCAGCGTGAGCCGCAGCTGCGGGTCGAGCGCGATCACTCCCTCGGCGATCCCGAACAGCATCGCTTCGCGGTGCTCGGCGAGACCCGCTATCTCACGTGGCTCGAGGCCGAGGGTCTGGCGCTTGATCCGCCGGGCCAGCAGCCATGATCCGGCGCCCCCCAGCACGCTCGCGATGCCGAGGTAGGCGAGCAGATACGACGAGGCGCCGCTCAGCCGCTGCCAAGACGTGGGTGAGGCCCGTCCGATCATGACTGTGCCGAGGTGCTCGCCGACGTGGTTCTCGTTGTCGGCGAGCACCGGGACCTGGGCCACCAGCTCGCGGACCCCGTCCACCGGCAGCTCCCCCGACCAGCCGCGCGCTTGCGCGACGCCGGGGCCGTCGACCGGCAGCCGTGTCCCGACCAGGGTGGGATTGGTGGCGGCGACGATCTCACCGGCGGCATCGGCGACCGTGACGGAGGTGACGTGCGACTGGGTCAGCCTCGTCTGCAGCAACGGCGCGAGGGTCTCGGCGGGCGCGGGAAGACGGAGCTGACTGCGCAACAGTGGGTTTCCGGCCATCTCCTCGGCGAGGGCGGTCACCCGGCGTCCCTCGACCCGGTCGAACGTCGCCTTCGACTGCGCCAGCGAGACCGCGGCGACCGCGAACAGCACCAGCACAATGATCGCGAGCTGCAATACCAGCAGCTCACCGGCCAGTGTGTGGCGGCGTGACGTAACGACCACTATGAACTCAACCTTCAATGCTCACACAAGGCAGACGGGCTGTCCGGGGAACCGCACAATCATGGCGCCGGACTCGCCCAAGCGAAAGAGATGAGCCATGAGAACTCGCAGAGCCGCACTTCTCGGAGCTCTTGCCACTGTGTCGATGCTCGCCGTGAGCGCCTGTGGCGCCACCGCGGAGAAGGAGGATTCGGGGAGCGGAAGCGGGAGCGGCAAGCCCGTCACCGGTCTTCGGCTGATGGTGCCCAACACCCCGGGCAGCGGGTACGACGTCACCGCCCGGACCGTCGCGCAGGTGATGCAGGACAGCAAGGTGGCGTCCGGGGTCCAGGTGTACAACCTGCCCGGGGCCGGCGGCACCGTGGGCCTGCAGCGCCTGGTGAACGAGAAGGGCAACGGCAAGCTCGCCATGCAGATGGGGCTGGGCGTCGTCGGTGCCGCCTACACCTCGAAGTCGGCGGCGACGCTGACCGACACCACGCCGATCGCCAAGCTGATCGAGGAGGCCGGCGCGATCGTCGTGTCGAAGGACTCCCCGTACAAGACGATCGACGATCTCGTCGCCGCGTGGAAGAAGAACCCCAAGAAGGTGGCCGTGGGCGGCGGCTCGTCGCCGGGCGGCCCGGACCACCTGCTTCCGATGCAGCTGGCGAAGGCCGTCGGCATCGAACCGAAGGACGTCAACTACGTCGGGTACGACGGCGGCGGTGAGCTGCTGCCCGCCATCCTCGGTGACAAGGTCGCCTTCGGTGCCAGTGGGTACGGCGAGTTCCTCGACCAGATCGAGGCGGGGCAGGTGCGGGTGCTGGCGGTGACCAGCGAGAAGCCGATCGACGCCGTGAAGGACGCCCCCACGCTCAAGGACTCCGGGATCGACCTGGTCTTCACCAACTGGCGCGGCATCGTCGCCCCTCCCGGGATCACCGACGCGCAGAAGAAGACCTGGATCGACTCCCTGACCAAGATGCACGACTCGGAGCAGTGGAAGGCCGAGCTGACCAAGCGCGGCTGGGCCGACGCCTTCGTCACCGGTGACGAGTTCGGCTCCTACTTGAAGGAGCAGGACCAGTCCGTCGCCGCCCTGCTGACCGAGCTCGGACTGGCATGAGCTCCCAGGTCGACGAAGTGAGCGTCGAGGACGCTCCTGGGCCGCAGGGCAAGGACCGCGCACAGTACGGTGTGTGCGCGTTCCTCGCCCTGCTGGGCACCGCGGTGATCGTGGACGGGCTCGGCATCCCGCACATCACCAGCAGCACCGACCCGGTGGGACCGCGCGCGGTGCCCGTGCTCCTGGGCGTACTGCTCCTGGTGGTCGCGGTGCTGTACGCGGTCGATGTGGCCCGGGGCGGCCACGGTGAGCCGGAGGCCGGCGAGGACGTCGACCTGTCCCAGGGCATCGACTGGCGCACGGTGCTGCTGCTGATCGGCGCGTTCGTGGTGAACGCGGTGCTGATCGAACGGCTCGGCTGGGTGATCAGCGGCGCGTTGCTGTTCTGGGGAACGGCCTTCGCCCTCGGGAACCGCCACTACGTACGCAATCTGCTGATCGCCGTGACGATGTCCCTCACCACGTTCTACGCCTTCGCGATCGGGCTCGGTGTCAGCCTCCCGGCCGGTGTTCTGCAAGGGATCCTGTGATGGAGAACCTGAACAATCTTCTCCAGGGCTTCGAGGACGTCGTTGCCCCGATGAACCTGCTGCTGGCGTTGATCGGCGTCGTGGTCGGCACCGCGGTGGGTGTACTGCCGGGCATCGGCCCGGCGATGACCGTGGCCCTGCTGCTGCCGATCACCTACGGCATGGAGCCGGTGCAGGCGTTCATCATGTTCGCCGGCATCTTCTACGGCGGCATGTACGGCGGATCGACCACCTCCATCCTGCTGAACACTCCCGGTGAGTCGTCCTCGGTGGTCACGGCCATCGAGGGCAACAAGATGGCCAAGGCCGGCCGGGCGGCGCAGGCGCTCGCCACCGCCGCGATCGGTTCCTTCGTGGCGGGCACGATCGGCACCCTGCTGCTGGTGCTGGTGACTCCGCTGGTGGTGGACTTCGCGATCAGCCTGGGTGCTCCGGACTACTTCGCCCTGATGCTGCTCTCCTTCATCGCGGTCACGTCCGTGCTGGGCGCGTCACGGGTCCGTGGTCTCATCTCGCTGCTGCTGGGTCTGACCATCGGCCTGGTCGGCATCGACTCGGTGTCGGGACAGCAGCGGCTCACCCTGGGCATCCCCCAGCTGGCCGACGGGATCGACGTGGTCGTCGTCGCCGTCGCCATCTTCGCCGTCGGCGAGGCGCTGTGGGTGGCCGCGCATCTGCGGCGCAAGCCCGTCGAGGTCATCCCGGTCGGCAGGCCGTGGATGGGGAGGAAGGACTGGAAGCGGTCCTGGATGCCCTGGCTGCGCGGTACGGCGTTCGGCTTCCCGTTCGGTGCGCTCCCGGCCGGCGGTGCGGAGATCCCGACCTTCCTGTCGTACGCGACGGAGAAGCGGCTGACCAAGCATCCGGAGGAGTTCGGCAAGGGTGCGATCGAGGGTGTGGCCGGTCCGGAGGCGGCGAACAACGCCTCCGCGGCGGGCACCCTGGTCCCGATGCTCGCCCTCGGGCTGCCGACGAACGCGACCGCCGCGGTCATGCTGGCGGCGTTCCAGTCGTACGGCATCCAGCCCGGTCCACTGCTGTTCGAACGCGAGGCGAGCCTCGTGTGGGTGCTGATCGCCAGCCTGTTCATCGGCAATCTGCTGCTGCTCCTGCTGAATCTGCCGCTCGCGCCGACCTGGGCGAAACTCCTGCAGATTCAGCGCCCCTATCTGTACGCGGGAATCCTGTTCTTCGCGTCGATGGGTGCGTACGCCGTCAACGCACAGCCCCTGGACCTGTTCCTGCTGCTGTTGCTGGGACTCCTCGGCTTCGCGATGCGGCGGTTCGGACTGCCGGTGCTGCCGCTGATCATCGGCGTCATCCTCGGCCCGCGGGCCGAACTGCAGGGACGGCGCTCCCTGCAGCTGTCGGGCGGCGAGTTGTCGGGCCTGGTGGGCGGACCGGTGTCCTACGCGGTGTACACGACGATCGTGCTGGTGCTCGTCTGGCCGCTGGTGCGGCGGTTCGTCGTACGTCCGCTTCGTGAGCGAAGTGTCTGAGAGTGCCGGAGAGGGGGCCTGAGAGGGCCCTGGAGGGAGAGCAGACATGACCGTACTGGTCGGATACGTACCCTCACCCGAGGGTGAGGCCGCGCTGCGCGCGGGAATCGACGAGGCCCACCTGCGCGGCGAGAAGCTGCTGGTGGTGAACACCTCGCGGGGCGACGCCTATGTGGACCCGCGCTTCGCGCAGGAGCCCGATCTGGCTCATGTCCGCGAGGACCTGGCCGCACTGGGGATCGAGTTCGACATCCGCCAGGTGCTCGGCGGCGGCGATGCCGCCGAGGAGATCATCGAACTGGCGGAGCAGGCGGACGTGTCCCTGGTGGTGATCGGGCTACGGCGCCGGAGCGCGGTCGGCAAGCTGATCATGGGCTCCGCCGCGCAACAGATCCTGCTGGGAGCCGGCTGCCCGGTCCTCGCCGTGAAGGCCGCTTCCTGAGCCCGGCGCCGGGGGCCGGGGGCCGGGAGCTCCCAGCCCCCTCGGAACCCCCTCGGAACTCACTCTCACCGTATGGGACAACGATGATCTTCAGAACATTCGGCTGGTCGTTCGTCGTCACGGCGGCCGGCCTCGCCTTCGCCGCGTGGCAGTGGGGATGGGAGGCGTTCGGGATCGTACTGATCCTGTCGATCCTGGAGATCTCGCTGTCCTTCGACAACGCGGTGGTCAACGCCGGAATCCTGAAGAAGATGAATGCCTTCTGGCAGAAGCTCTTCCTCACCGTCGGCGTCCTGATCGCGGTGTTCGGCATGCGGCTGGTCTTCCCGGTCGTGATCGTCGCCATCAGCGCGAAGGTCGGCCCCATCGAGGCGGTGCAGCTCGCCCTCGACGAACCGGGCCGGTACGAGGACCTGGTCACCGACGCCCACCCGGCGATCGCCGCCTTCGGCGGCATGTTCCTGCTGATGATCTTCCTGGACTTCATCTTCGAGGACCGCGACATCAAGTGGCTCGGCCGGCTGGAGCGCCCGCTGGCCAAGCTCGGCAAGGTCGACATGCTGTCGGTCTGCATCGCGCTCGTTGTGCTGATGGTCTCGGCGATGACGTTCGCCACCCACGCGCACGTCAGCACGGGCCATGCGGACAAGTCCGCCACGGTGCTGCTCTCCGGAATCGCCGGTCTCATCACGTATCTGATCGTGGGCGGCCTCTCCGGATACTTCGAGGACAGGCTCGAAGAGGAGGAGGAACACGAACACGAGGAGGAGGAAAAGGCCAAGGCCGAGGGCAAGCCGGTCTCGGTGGTCGCCCTCGCCGGCAAGGCGGCGTTCTTCCTCTTCCTCTACCTGGAAGTCCTGGACGCGTCCTTCTCCTTCGACGGTGTGATCGGCGCCTTCGCCATCACCAACCACATCTTCTGGATGGCGCTCGGCCTGGGTATCGGCGCCATGTACGTCCGGTCCCTCACCGTCTACCTGGTCCGCCAAGGCACCCTCGACGACTACGTCTACCTGGAGCACGGCGCGCACTACGCGATCGGTGCCCTCGCCGCGATCCTGCTGATCACCATCCAGTACGCAATCAGCGAGATCATCACCGGCCTGGTCGGTGTCGTCCTGATCGCGGCATCCTTCCTGTCGTCCGTCCGCCGCAACAAGGCACTAGAGGCGGCCGAGAGGAAAGGCCTGACCTCGGACGAGAAGACCGAAGTCCCGTCCGGAAGTTGACCGGCCGGCGATCAGTGCCGCAAAGGCACGTTCCGCACCCCATTACGGCGGCCGGCGCGGGCCAGGACCGCGGTGTTCCGGGGGCGGTCGGCTTCCCCGACCGGGACGTGAGGTGCAAGCTGGAATGGAGGCCGCCCCGCCATCCCGGGAACGGGCTCGGGACGCGGTCTCGCCACTCCGAGTGAGCTCCCTGGGGCTCGGCAGGAGGGAAGCGAGATGACAGAGCAGGTCACCACCGGTACGCGTTGGCGCCTGGCCGGTGATTGGTTCGATGTGTGCAAGTGCGCCATACCGTGCCCCTGCACGTTTGCACAGCCCCCGACCTACGGCGACTGCGAAGGCGTGCTGGTCTGGCATATCCGGGAAGGAAACTTCGGCGACGTGCGGCTCGACGATCTCAACGTCCTGATGCTCGGCTCCTTCGTCGGCAACGTCTGGGCCGGCGCGCACACCGACGCGTACGCCGCGGTCTTCCTGGACGAGCGCGCCGACGAGCAGCAGCGCGGTGCACTCGGGGCCGTCTTCGGCGGTGAGGCGGGCGGATGGCCGGCACAGTTCGGGGAGATGTTCCACCCTGAGATGCGCGGCATGGACATCGCCCCGATCCACGTGGAGATCGACGAGGACCTCGCGACCTGGCGAGCCGAGATTCCGGGCCGGGTCACGGCCACCGCTGAGGCACTCACCGGCCCGACGTCCCCGGACGGCGCACGCGTCCAGCTTCACAATGCCCCGGGCGCCGAGGTGGGGCCGGGCCAGGTCGCCACCTGGGGACGCGCCACCGTCGACCGCGCCGAGGCATTCGGCTTCTCGTGGGAACGCTCGGGAAAGTCGAGCAAATACTTCCCGTTCGACTGGAGCGGTCCTGACTGAAGAGCTGGACGGCCCGGCAGGAGCCTTACCCGCAGCCCGACAAAGATCAAGAGCTCGCGCGGTGGGCACCCTGCTCTCATGGGTCGACCAGGGCGCGGTGATCGCGCCCGGCGACGCCGCGGCCGCGACCTGGTTGCGGGTGCTGTTCCACTTCCTGGTGCCGTTCTGCGTGTCCAGCGCGGGCTTCCTCGGCTGCCGGCGGGCCGCCTGGCGGAGCGCACGGTCACCGGGGACAGGTGAGTCACATGCCGCCCATCGACGGCATCGACCCCTGCAGCCCCGGCAGCAGCCAGTCCTGGAACGGTGCGAGCACGGCCAGCACGAGAAACGCGATGCCCACTACCCGGCCGAGCAGCGGGCCACGGGGCCACAGCTTCTCCACGAAGATCACCACGGCCAGTCCGGCCATCGCCGCCACGTTCATCACGCCGAGCGGGATGAGGACGACCATCAGTCCCGCGCAGCAGCCGACGCAGTAGGCGCCGTGATGGACGCCGACCCGAAGATCGCGGGCCGGCTGCCGGAACCCGGCGTAGCGCACCAGGTGGCTCATGGGATCGCGGCAGTGCCGCAGACAGACGTACTTGAGGGGGCCGAACTGATACAGGCCCGCGAGCAGGAAGGCCCCCGCGGCGATCCAGTGTCCGACGGTCGGGTGGTCGTCCACCAGGCCGCCGGTGAGGGCCAGGGCCGCGTAGGCGAGCAGTCCGAAGGCGGTCCACACCAGCAGATACCCGCCCACGAACTCGACGGTGCGCAACGTCCGCGTCCAGCCGGAGGACTGCCGGCCGAGCCCCCGCACCCACGTGATGGCCACCGGCGCCATGGACGGCAGCATCATGGCCGCCATCATCGTCACCCACAGCAGCAGGAACAGCGGCAGCGCCATCCCCATCGTGCCGGGCTCGACCCCCATGTCCCGGGCCTGCCCGATCGTCAGCGCCCAGGCCGGCACCGCAATCAGGACGACCAGGAACCAGGCGGCCACGAGATCCCGCGCCGGCAGCAAGCCTCCGCCCGCTCCGGTCGGCGCGGGCGACCGGGCGGATGCGAAGGCGGAAGTCCGGCTGTGACGCATCGGCGTGTACTCCTGCGGATGGTTCCAGGACAGCACGCATCCCTCCGGGGCGCGACCTCGCACGGCCTGAGTCAAACGCAGACTCCTCGGAGAACACTCTCCCGGGCACTTCCCCGATACCGTCGGCCTCAGGATGGCCTCAACAGGTTGCCCTGCCGCAGCAGAACACGTCTCACCAGCCACGCGTCAGGGCGTGCTCGTCGGGAGGGAACTCCGCAACCAGGTCGGGCCGTACGGGGTGGTAACTCCAGTCCGCACGATGGGATTGGCGGTAGCCTACAATTAACTATCCATGGAAGATAATTCTTCGGAAGATGAGTGATGGCTGACGCCGACCTGAAGCTGTTGTACCGGGAGCTGGTCTCGCTGGAGATCGAGCTGTGGGATGGCATCGAGGGGCGGTTGAGGGCCGAGTACGACCTGCCGCTGACCTCGTTCGAGGTGCTGCACCTGCTGCTGCAGCGGCCCGGGCGGCGGATCCAGGACATCGCGGAGAAGTTCTCGATCACGGTGGGTGGCACGAGCAAGGTGGTCGATCGCCTGGAGGCGGCGGGCCTGTGTGAGCGGCGGGCCAATCCGAACGACCGCCGTTCCTCGATCGTCGAGCTGACGCCCGAGGGGCGGAAGCTGGTGGACGGGGCCCTGAAGGTCTTCGAGGAGGAGCTGGAACTGCGTATCGGGTCGGTGATTCCCGAGCAGTCCGTACGCGGGGTGACCGCGGTCCTCAGCACTCTGCGGGCAGCCGGACGCGCCCTGGACGCGGAGCGGAAGGCCGCCGCGCAGACGCCAGTGCCGGCTACGCGGGCTCCGAAGCAGCCCGGCCGGCCGGCATCGTGAGCCGGGACGGCTCGGCAGTGCCCGTGGGTTGATCAGCCGGGGCCGGACGAACACAGCCCCGGCCCATCAGCGCACGATTCAGTCGGCGATACCGGCGAAGGCGATGACTTTGTCGATGTGGCCCCGGACGAGGAGGTTACCGGGGCCACCGTTGCGTGCGGCGTACTCCTCGGTACGGTCGTCGCCCATGTATCGGGTGCCCAGGAGGCCGCCCCAGCGCAGCATGCCGTCCGGGTCCTCGGAGATCGTCGTGTGGCCCTGGAGGAGGACGAACGCGTACGGGGGCCGGTCCTCGTCGATGCAGAGGGCGAACCGTCCGTCGCGGGCGAGGTTGCGGCCCTTGACCCCGCTCTTCTCGGTGGTGAGCACGATGTCGTCGCCGTCGAGGAGGAACCAGACCGGTGTGACGTGGGGGCTGCCGTCGGCGCGGACGGTGGACAGCTTGCCTGTGCGGGTGCCGTACGTGACGAACGCCCGCCACTGCTGCTCGGTCATCTTCCGCATGTGGGTGCCTTTCGCGTGCGTGGATCGGCTCGTGGGTGCCCGAGGCCGAGTCGGCCCCGGGCACCACGGGCTCTAGCCCCAGAAGGCGTCTTCGGCGGCCGGGTCGGCGGAGAAGAGCCACATCTCGGTGATCTTGCCGTTCTCGATGCGCAGGAGGTCGACGCCGTCCATGCTCATCGACGCGTCGTCATGGCTGCCGGTGAAGTGGATGGTGGCGGCGACCATGTCGCCGTTGCCCATGAGGGTGTGGATCTTGTCGATGGCGAAGGTGCCCCGGCTGGTCTCCATCATGCTGCCGAGCATCTGGAAGACGGCGCCCTGGCCCTTGTGCTCGCCGGAGAACCGGTTGGCGCCGGGCTGGTGCCAGACGATGTCGGCGTCGAGGAGTTCACCGAGAGCGGCCATGTCTCCGGTCTGGACGGCCTGGAAGTAGGTGCGGGCGAGGTCGATGTTCGCGCTGGTCATGTCACTTGCTCCTTGGGTTCTTGCACGGGGGCGGTGGCTATCGGGCGAAGTCGAGGCGGTCGGCGCAACTCTCCGGGGCGGCCCCGATCCGGAGGGTGGCGGTCGCGCTCTGCCGGAATGGCTTCACGGGCCCGCCTGCCGGAGCGGGCAGCCGAGGCCCCGGATCGGCCGCCCGCCCAGCAAACCATTTAGATTCCATGGAATCAACTTCCAGGGATTATTGTTCCATGTGATGCAGTGCAGATTCGGCGTCCGGTCACCTCGCCCTTGCGCACAGCACAGGAACGAGGCCGCCCCGGGCGCGGGCGGCCGAGAGCAGAGAGGAATCCCGTCATGGAACCGGTCGAGATCGAGGCGAAGACCCTGATCCAGAAGTCGAAGACCCCGTCGAACGACTACGTGATCAACCCCTACACCGGCTGTGTTCTGGGCTGCGCGTACTGCTTCGCCTCCTTCGCGGGGCGGCAGTTCGGCCGGTCGGCCAAGGAGTGGGGCGACTACCTGTACGTGAAGAAGAACGCCGTCGACCTGGCCCGCAAAGAGCTGGCCAGGATGCCCGAGCACAGGCGCCACGGCACGATGCTGCTCAGCTCGGTCACCGACCCCTACCAGGGCCACGAGACGAAGTACCGGCTCACCCGCGGCATCCTGCGCGAACTGAAGACCGTCGAGTACCCGGGCCTGGTCCGCATCCTGACCAAGTCGCCGGTCGTCACCCGCGACATCGACCTGCTCACCAACCTGCCCCGGGCCGAGGTCGGCATGACCGTGACCACCGCGGACGACAAGGTCAGCCGCTGGCTGGAGGTCCGCGCCCCGCTCGCCTCCCGCCGTCTGCGCACGCTCACCGAACTACGCGAGGCCGGCATCCCCACCTTCGCCTTCGTCGGCCCGCTCCTGCCCCACTTCGCCACCCAGCCCGAACTCCTGGACCACCTCTTCGGGCAGCTCGTCGAAGCGGGCGTCACCGAGGTGTTCATGGAGCACATCAACCTCAAGCGGTACATCCGCGAGCGCATGGACCAGGTCCTCGCCGATGAACCCGACGAGGTGCGCGAGGCGTACGTACAGGCCCGCACCAAGGAACACCGCGAACAGCTCGACGCGATCGTGGCGGATCTCCTCGCCAGGCACGGGCTGCGGCTGCGCTTCGACGAGGTCGTCCACCACGACGACAACGACGCCCTGCGGCAGAGGCTGGCCGGCTCGGCGTGAGCGCGTCGCAGCCGGCGGCAGTGTCAGGTGACGGCGTCGGGCTCGGGATCGGGGACCGCCTGAGCCCAGGCGCCCATGGCGTTGAGGACGTCGCGCAACCCCTCGCCGAGGGGGGTGAGCCGGTATTCGACGCGTGGGGGGATCTCCGCGTAGGCGGTGCGGATGACGATTCCGTGGGTCTCGAACTGGCGCAGCCGGCTGGTCAGGGTGTGCGGGCTGATGCCGGGCAGGGCCTCGCGCAGCTCGGTGAAGCGGTGCGGGCCGCGCAGGAGCTCGCGCACGATCAAGGTGGCCCACGGGCCGTTGAGCAGGGCAAGGAACCGGGCGACACCGCACTCCGGGAGGCATGGATCGGACATTTTTCGAGAGTAGCCCATTAGTGCAGTTGATGTAACTGGTGCATCACATGCACTAATGGCCCCATGACCTACGTGATTCACGGCGCCACCGGCGCCCAGGGTGCCCCCGTCGTCTCCGCCCTCGCCGCCGCGGGCAAGTCCGTGACCGCTGTGACGCGCAACGAGCACGCCGTCGTGGACGGCGCACGCGTCGTGGCGGCCGCCTACTCCTCCCCCGCTGACCTGACCGACGCCTACCGCGGTGCCGCAGGGGTGTTCGTCCACCTGCCGGTCACCTCGGAAGAGGACCGCCAGATCTTCGCGGGCAACATCCTCACCGCCGTCCGAGCGGCCCGTCCGGCCCGCGTGGTGTTCTCCACCAGCGGCTTCCCGATCGATCCCGCCGTCGGCGGAGCCGCCGCGACACTGGCTGCCGGTCTGGCCGACAGTGGCGTGTCCCATGCGGTGATCGCACCCGAGCTGTACCTGGAGAACCTGCTCATGCCCTACGTCATCGACTCGGCCCGTGAGCGCGGTGTGCTGCCCTACGCGATCCGGGCCGACTTCCCCGTCTCCTGGGCCTCCCACCTGGACATCGCCGATGTCGCCGTCGCCCTGTTCGAGCGCCCGGACGTCACCGGTGTGGTCTCCGTCGGCCAGTACCCGGCGATCACCGGGCCGGACCTGGCAGAGGCGTTCGGCACTCGGCTCGGCCGGGACGTCGTCTTCGAACCGATCACCCCCGAGGAGATGCGCACCTCGATCGCACCCCTGATCGGGGAGGGCGCGGCCGCTGATGTCGCAGGGGCCTATGAGGCGATGAGCACCATGCCGGGCCGCTCGATCGCGCCGGAGACATCCGCTCAGAAGCTGCTCGGCGTCACTCCCCGGACCACGAGCCGGTGGCTGGCCGACATCGGCGTCTGACCGTCGTCACCGCCGGCTTCAACCGGGTTTGACGGGCAGCACGTGGCAGGCCGCCCGGTTCCGCGGGCGGCCTGCCACGCCAGCCAGAGCAGCCGGCCGCCCACACCAAGACCACGGTGCGGGCGGAGAGGACCGACTGCGCACGGGGCGTAACTCCACACATCACGTGGTGTGCTGAGGGTGCCTCATCCGGGTCGCAAAAGTGAGGTGCCGTCCCGGCCGGCGATCTCTCGGCAGGAGGGGTGGACAGTGATCGGCCGGAGGCATTGTCGGTCTGCCCGCTGCTGCGCCGTCCGGGCCTCTGTAGGGCCCCTGTAGAGCCCCTGGGTGTTGGCAGCCCTCAGGGCAGTCGCCCGGACCGCGAGCCACACTCTTGATCATCTGGTCAGCCGCAGGTCAGAGGGGCTGGAGCTCCCCGAGCACCGCCCGACTCCAAACTCAAGAGCAGCGGATGCAGTCCGTTCAGGCAAAGTTGACGCCCCGACACCCGAAAATGAACGTTTCCGCAGGCTCAGAGACCTGTCAAAGTGGGGCGGGTGGGACTCGAACCCACGGCCGACGGATTATGAGTCCTTTGAGGATCTTGGCGGCCCTTGCCGATCAGCGTCGGTTCATGAGTTTTTGCTGGTCAGACGGGGCGCACCGCGTCTACACGTCTCGGTCTTTGCCGGCCTGTTCCTATCCTTGCGTCCCAACTGCGTCCCGACACCGGCACCGGTTGTTCGTCGGCACGTCCGGCACGTCCGGCCCGTGCAGGCCGTACAGCGCCCCGGAGGCACCGCCGCGGAACGCCCCGGTGATAGTGCCCAGGTCAACGGTAAGGGTGGGGGTGGCGACGGCATCAGCTCGGCCGCCCGGCGACTGCGGACGTACCTCACCCACGGCCCCTGACCGGGACGTGGGTGACCCGCACGGCAAGGCCGTGCGGGTCCCTGCCCGCCGTGCGGGGGAAGTCGGTCAGGCCCAGGGGCTGACCGACTTGAAGGAACTGTCGGCGCGGAAGGTGGCGTTGTCCTGGTAGGTGTCGACGCGCAGCTCGTAGTTGTAGTGACGGATGTAGCGGCCGGGGTAGTTGTACGACTCCAGGCCGACCGAGCCGGTGACGGAACCCGGCCGGGCGCAGAAGGTGGCGTCCTTGTTGAAGAGCGTCGTGCCGTTGCTCGCGTCGGCGCGGATCCGGAAGTCCTTGTGGCGCAGGTAGCGGCCGGAGGAGTCGCGGAAGGAGTAGCAGCTGCCGTCGGCCAGGCCGGGGACGACCGTGAAGGTGGCGCTCTGCTTGACCGCCGTGGTGCTGGAGGACGTCACCGCATCAAGGTAGCCGAGGCTGTCCGAGCGGACGGCGGCGTAGCGGCCCGGGTAGTTGACCGACTGGAGCGAGCGGGTGGTGCCGGTCGGCAGGGCGGTGCCGCCGGAGACGGGGTCGATGCTGCCCAGGGTGGGGACGACCTTTTTGATCAGTCCGTCGGCGTCGAATCCCAGCTTGTCGATGGTGGTTTCGCGGTGGGTGCCGTCACCGCCGGGGATGGCGAAGCGGTGGTAGGCGATGTACCAGTCGTCCGTGCCCGGCGCCTGCACCACGGAGTGGTGGCCGGTCCCCTTGATACCGAGGGAGAGGTCCTTCTCCAGAATCACGCTTCGCTTGGTCCAGGGACCGGTGGGCGAGGAACCTGTGGCGTAGTCGACACGGTAGTTCTCGTCCCGGGTGTCGTTCTCCGACCACATGAGGTAGTAGGTGCCCTGGCGCTTGATGACGAAGGAACCCTCGTTGTAGCCGCTGGGAGTGATCTCGGTGACCTTCGCGGGGTCGAAGGAGACCATGTCGTCGTTCAGCGGGACCACGTAGGCGTGGCCGTTGCCCCAGTAGAGGTACGACTGGCCGTCGTCGTCGGTGAAGACGTCCGGGTCGATCATCTGGCCGGTGTAGGCGCCGCGGGCGATCAGCGGCTTGCCCAGGGGGTCGGTGAACGGGCCGGTGGGGGAGTCGGAGACCGCGACGCCGATGTTCGTGTCGGCGGAGTAGTAGAAGTAGTACTTCCCGTTCTTCGCGGTCGCCGTCGGGGCCCAGGCGCGGCTGTCGGCCCAGCTGATGTCAGGACCGAGGTCGAGGATGACGCCGTGGTCCTGCCAGTGGACCAGGTCCTTGGAGGAGTACGCCTTGAACTGCGTACCGCTCCAGCCCGCGAAGCCGTCGGTGGTCGGGTAGATGTAGTAAGTGTCGCCGAAGCGGACGATGTTCGGGTCGGCGGTGAGCCCCGGCAGGACCGGGCTCCTCATGATCTGTGCGGAGACCGTCCAGGTGCGCTTCGCTCCGTCGGAGCCGGTCGCCTCGTAGGTCACGGGCTGGGTGAAGTCGCGCGGGGTGCCGGAGGCCGGGCTGATGGACGCGCCCTGGGCGAGGGTGAACTGCGGGGCGAGCGCGGTGAGATCCGTGCCCTCCTTCATCGGCAGGGCGATCTTGCTGTTGGCGTCGTCGATGACGGCGGCGATCTTCAGCGAGGGGTCGGTGACCGCGGCGATGCCCGTCGTGTTCCCGCTGATGTCGAGGACCTCGCCGGGCGTCAGCGCGCGGTTGTAGACCCGGAAGTCTCGCATCTTGCCCTTGAAGAGCTTGTCACTGCTGTAGAGCGACTTGCCGATGTAGTTGGCGGTGGTGATGCCGGACCCGATGGAACCGGGGGTGACGGTGACCGACGTGTTGCGGGCCACCTCCACGCCGTCCTGGTAGAGGACGCCCGTGGTGCCGGTCTGGGTGTAGGTGACGTGCTTCCACACCGAGCGCGGCAGCGCGGTGGAGGTCTTGGTGTTCTGCTCGGTGGAGAAGCCCCCCGAGGCGATGGCGGTCCGGAACGTGTTGCCGGTGGTGAACAGGTACCCGTTCCCGGCGCCGTTGCTGGTGTTGCCGAAGCCGTAGAGGAAGTACGGCGTGGCCTGGGCGGCGTCGATCTGCACGTCCATCGAGACGGTGATCGAGTTCATGCCGCTCATGATGTTGTCCGGCACCTTGATGTAGGTGTCGGAGCCGTTGAACGTGAGCCCTTCTCCGGCACCCGGCCAGCCCGCGGTGCCGTTGACGGTTCCGTTCCGGCCGTTGCCCGAGGAGTCCACCGCCACGGTGCCCGACGTGGCGTCGAGTTTGTACCAGAGGGCCAGGCCGTTCGTGATGTCCGCCGCCTGGGCGGGGGACTCCGGGCCGGCGACGCCCGCCAGAAGCGAGGCGACGGCCACGGCGGCCATGACGCCCGGCCGGAATCTCCGGCGGCCTTGAGGTCTCACGCTGCGCATGGGTTCACGTTCCTTGAAGAAGACACGCCTGAGGAGGGGGCCCCGAGACCTCGGCCGAGGTGCTGACGTGCCGCCCGTATGACATCGCGTTGCGTGAGTGTGAAGTGGGCCATGAGTCAACGTCAATACTTTACGAACAATGTCCGATAGGTCGAACGACCTCCTGCCTGACCCGGCGTCAAGCGAGTTTCGGGGCAGGGCCGTTCAGTGTCAGGTCCAGGGCGCCACGAGGACGAAGGAGCGGCTGGCCCGGTACGCGGCCGTCTTCTCGGAAGGGTCGAGCCACAGCTGGAGGTTGTCCCGGTGGCGGAGGTAGCGGCCGGGGTAGTTGTACGACTCCAGGGAGACCGAACCTGCCGTGGAACCGGAACGGGGGCAGAAGGTGGCGTCCTTCTGGAAGATGGCGGACCGGTCGTCGGTGTCCAGCCGGATGCGGAAGGCGTAGTGCCGCAGATACCTGCCGGTGGCGTCCCTGAGTGAGTAGCAGCGGGGGTCGGCCAGGCCGGGAACGAAGGTGAAGGTGGCCGCCTGCCGGGTGGCCGCGGAGCTGGTGGCGCCGACCGGGCCCAGGATGCCGAGCCGGCCGGACTGGCTCACGTAGTCGCCGGGGTTGTCGACCGACCGCAGGGCATGCCGCCCCGAAACCCGCGCCTCAGCCTTCGTCGCCCGGGCCGTTACCCGCGTCGGCGTCGGCGTCGGTGTCCGTGAGGCGGACCTTCTCGGGGACGGCGGCACGGACGAGGCGGCGGGCGGCGGCGGGGCCGCGACGGCGGGCCGAGGGGCCGGCTCGTGAGACTCCGTGGCGGCGTACCAGGCCACTCCGGCAGCCGCGAGTGTCACGGCACCGGCGGCTGCCGCCGCCACGGGCTTGGCGGCCAGCCTGCCGATCGTCCGCGCCGTACGGCCGGCACCGCTCGCCGTATGCGTGACCGTGCCGACGGTCGCCCCGGCCGAGTCCGCCGCCAGCGCCCTGGCCAGCACCAGCCCGGTCATGCCGACCGGCACCGGCACCAGGGCGAGGCCGGCCAGCAGCCCCTCCGCCGGTACCAGGTCGGACGAGCGCAGCAGGCACTGCGGACAGTCGCGGACATGGCGTGCCAGCCGCTTGCGCCACAGCGCCGACGGCCGCCCGTTCCATGAGGCGAGCACGGCGGCCAGGTCCGGACAGCACGGCGAGGCCGTCACGGCTCGTATGACGGTGCGCGCCGTCTCCAGCCGTTCCTTGACCCGCTGGATTCGGACCGCGGCATGCTGCGGTGTGAGGCCGCAGGCCGCCGAGAGCTCGCCGCGGGTCAGTTCACCGGCGCTCTCCATCCACCACAGCGCGAGTACCTCGCGTTCCTCGTCCTCCAGCCAGCGGGTCGCCTCCACCGCTTCACGCCGCTGGCCCGACAGCGCAAGCCGGAGAATCGCCAGGTCGGAGAAGTCGGCCTGCGGGTCTGGTTCCTGGGCGTTCTCCTCCAGGGGTTCCGCAGTGAGCCAGGTGCGCCCTCTGCGCCACCGGTCACGGATCTGCCGCACGGTGATGGCGACGAGCCAGGACCGGAACCGATCCGGTTGCTCCAGTCCGGGCAACCCGTCCAGGACCCGCATCATCGTCTCCTGGACCACGTCGTCGACGTCGCTGTGCCCGTCCAGCGCCCGCCCGACGATGTTGTAGACCAACGGCAGACAGTCCCGTATCAGCTGTTCCGAGGCCTGCCGGTCCCCGGCCCGCGCCGCCATGACGACGGTGATGTCCGGCCGTTCTTGCGCGTCCTGCGAGCGCACCCCGCCCCACCCGTCCCGTTGCCTTGCCGATGTGTCGAGGGCGTCAGTCTGTCAGGAGCGAACCCGGAGGATTTGCGTGGGCCGCTCCTCGGGTGCCGCCCCCACGTCTTCGTCCGTTCCGTGATTTCCGTTATGTGCGACGCGCCGGTGCGTCTCCTGTGTGTACGACCCCTGCGGGCGACCCCATCCCGAGGACGGACGGAGACAACGCTGCTTCTCTTGACTTCTCCCTCTTGACACCCACTCTTACTCACCTCTAACTTTTCGCTGATTTTCACGAACAATGTCCGACATTTCGAACCAGGCGTGTACTTGCCGGAACCTTTTGGCTGGCCTCCGCTCCCGCTCCCGGCGCGAAACAAGGATGTCTTTCACCTCGCCCTGGCACCCGCAGAAAGACAGGAATGCACATGTCCGTGCTTCTCAACCGGCTGGCGGCGATATTTGTCGCTGTCGGCCTGCTCTTCACAGCACAAACCCTGACCACCCCTCAGCGGGCCGCCGCCGCCGACCCGGGCTACCTGATGGTGCACTTCACCGGGGAGGGGTCGACCAATCAGCAGATGTACCTCTCGCACAGCACGGACGGCCTGCACTGGAACGACCTCAACGGCGGAGGCATGGTCCTGCGCTCCCCGGTCGGCACGAAGGGTGTGCGCGACCCCGCATTCGTGAGATCCCCTGATGGCAGCAAGTACTGGATCATCGCGACCGACCTGTGCATCGCCTGCGGGCAGACGTGGAGTCAGTCCATCAACGACGGCAGCCGCAGTCTTGTGGTGTGGGAGTCGACGGACCTGGTCACCTGGTCACAGCCGTGGCTGCTGAACGTCGCCGGCGCCATCCCCGACGGGCGCAACGCGTGGGCGCCGGAGGCGATCTGGGACCCGGCCAGCAACGACTACGTGCTGTACTGGGCGACGAACGTTCCCCTCAACGGCGCGACGAAGCACCGCATCTTCTACGCCCGCACCAGCGACTTCCGCACCATCACCACGCCGCAGAGCTACATCGAGCGCCCCGGCACCCAGGAAATCATCGACACCCAGATCATCGAGATGCCGGCCGGCGTCGGCAACTACCGCTACGTGCGGGCCTCCGGCGACGGCCAGATCACGCTCGAGGGCAGCAACTCGATCCTGGGGACCTGGACCAGGCTCGGCGACCTCTCCGGCATCGGCCTGCCCGGGTCCATGGTCGAGGGCCCGATGTGGATGAAGTTCAACGGCACCAACAAGTGGGCCCTCTACCTGGACCAGTACGCCACCAGCGGCGGCTACATGCCGGTCCTGACGACCGACCCGTCGAACCCCGCCGCCTACCAGAAGCAGGCGTCGACGAGCTACAACATGGGCGGCACCAAGAAGCGCCACGGCTGGATCATGAACCTGACGGCCGCCGAGGAGAGCCGCGTCCTCGCACGCTGGCCCAACACCGCGATCAACCGGCTCCAGTCCTACAACTTCCAGGACCGGTACGTGCGGCACACCAACTTCGACGTGCGCATCGACCCGAACGTCAGCCCCGCCGACGACTCCCGGTTCAAGCTGAGAACCGGTCTGGCGGGCACCGGCACCGTCTCCTTCGAGTCGGTGAACTTCCCCGGGTACTTCCTGCGGCACGCCAACTACGACTTCCAGCTGGTCTACAACGACGGCAGCAGCCAGTTCGCCGCGGACGCGTCCTTCCTCCAGGTCGCCGGGCTCGCCGACTCGACCTGGTCGTCGTTCCAGTCCTACAACCACCCTGACCGGTACATCCGCCACTACGCCTACTACCTGAAGCTCGACCCGATCACCACCGCGACAGCACGCAGCGACGCCACGTTCCGCGTGACGAACTGACCTGAGACCGGGATGCCGGCGCCTCCACGGGAGAGCGCCGGCATCCCCTTTCTCTGCCTCCCCCTATGCAGGCAAGAAGGACCACCACCGCGTCGCAATCGATGAGGGTGGCCGTCGGCTGCTGTCGCGACGCGTGACCAACGACGAACCCGGTGCCTGTCCGGTGCACCGCCTCGGGAGCTGTACGGCTCAACCAGCCCTGGACGATCCAGTCGCGGGCGATCGCGCCGCCGGAAGGGGCGCCGGAGCGCCGGTCGTCGCACTACGGGCTCAAGGGTGCCCGGCATTGTCGGCCGGGCACCCGCATCGGTATTGATCGTCTAGTCCCGCGTGAGCAGGTAGGCCCGGTCCTGGTCCAAGGTGACGTCGACGTTGGTTCCTTCGGCCAGTGCCTCCCGTGGGTCGACGCCCGGCTCGGTGACGGTGACGGTGCCGGCGGTCGTCTCCACCTCGTAGTCGATCGTGGCGCCGTGGAAGGTGGAGCGCAGCACCGCGCCGATGCCGGTGCCGCCGTCGATGACGGCGGACAGGCTGACCGTTTCCGGCCGCACCATCAGGTACGCGGCGGCGTCGGCGCTCACCTTGGGGTGCGCGGCGACGGTGAGCTGTCGGCCCAGCACGGTCACGGTGGCTCTGCCGCCGCCGACCTGCTCGGGCACCGCCTCCAGGAAGTTCGCCCGGCCGATGAAGTCGGCGACGAACACACTGGCCGGCCGGGCGTAGATCTCGCCCGGCGTGGCGGCCTGCTCCACCCTTCCCTTGTTCATCACCACGATGCGGTCGGACATGCTCATCGCCTCGTCCTGGTCGTGGGTGACATAGATGCTGGTGATGCCGAACATCTTCTGGATGCGCCGGATCTCCGCCCGCATCGCGTCTCGCAGCTTCGCGTCCAGATTGGACAGTGGCTCGTCGAACAGCAGTACCTTCGGCTGCACCACCAGGGCACGGGCCAGTGCGACCCGCTGCTGCTGGCCGCCGGACAGCTCGTGCGGGCTGCGGTCCTCCAGACCGACCAGGTTCATGCTGGTGACGGCCATCCTCATGCTGGTGGCGATGTCGTCGCGGGAGCGCCGCTGCAGTCGCATCCCGTAGGCGATGTTCTCTGCCACGGTCAGGTGCGGGAACAGCGCGTAGCTCTGGAACACCATCGCCATGGGCCTGCGCTGCGGGGGCATGGCGTCGATGGCCTTGCCGTCGAGGAGGATGCTGCCGCTGGAGGAGTCCTCGAAGCCGGCCACCATGCGCAGGGTGGTGGTCTTGCCGCAGCCGGACGGGCCGAGCAGGGTGATGAACTCCCCGGGCTCGACATCGAGGGACACGCTGTCCACGGCGGTCACGGTGCCGGAGCGGCCGGTGAACCGCTTGGTCAGGGCGTCGAGCCGCAGGTGTCCGCTGTCGGCCTCGCGCGGTGGCGCGGTGGTGAGTTCGGGCGCGGCGGCGGTCATGTCTTCTGCCTTTCGGAGGTGGCGGTGCGGTGCAGGGCGGCGCCGGTGCCGACGAGGACGCGAATGAGTGCGAAGCCGGTGAGCACGAGTGCGGTCAGCACCGTGCAGTAGGCGAAGGCGACGCCGTACCGGCCCGTGCTGGCGGCGCTGAGGACCTGGGACGTGATGATCTTCGTCTCTGGTGTGACCAGCAGGACGATCGTCGAGACGGAGGTCATGCTGCGGGCGAAGCTGTAGCTCAGCCCGGTGAGCAGCGCCGGCCGGATCAGCGGAAGTGTCACCCGGCGGAAGGTCTGCAGCGGACTCGCGCCCAGGTCCGTCGACGCCTGCTCGATGTAGGGGTGCAGCTGCGTGAGCGAACCCACTGCGGTGCGCTGGCCCGCCGGGACGCTGCGGACGATGTACGCCAGGACGATGGCGACCGCACCACCGGCGAGGGCGCTGCCTCCCACCAGGCTCGGGAACGCGTGCACCGGGCCGATCCACCGGTCCGGCCGGTAGGCCAGCACGAAGCCGATGCCCAGCACGGTGCCGGGAACGGCGACGCCCAGCGTGCCGCCGAGGTCGAGCAGCCAGGCCGTGCGGTCCAGGTGCCGCACGACCAGCCAGGCGATGACCAGACCGACGAGGCCCGCGACGGGCGTCGCGATGGCCGCGAACCTGAGTGTGTCCAGCACGGCCTCGACCCCCACGCCGGCGACGACCTCCTTGAGGTAGTCCAGCGTGAACGTGTTGTCGACGCCGAACACCCGGGTCACCGAGCCGACGATCACCGTGCCGTAGAGACTCAGGATCACCGCGGAGGCCAGCAGCGCCAGCCCGTAGACGGGCCACCGCGCCCAGCCGTCGATCAGGTGGACGCTGCCGGACGGACGGCCGGTGATCGTCGTACGCACCTTCCGGTTGATCCACCGGCGCTGCCCGAAGTACATCGCCAGCGACGGCACGAGCAGGATCACGCAGTAGACCGCGGCGCCGGTGATGTCGTACTCACCGGTGACCGCCAGATAGGCGCGGCCGGCGAGGACGGTGTAGTCGCCACCCAGCACCAAGGGGTTGGCCAGGTCGGCGATCGCCTCCACGAACAGCAGCAGGAACGGCGCGACCAGACCGGGGGCCACCAGCGGCAGTATCAGCGTCCGCAGGACGTGCCACCGGGAGGCGCCCATGTTCATGGCCGCCTCCTCCAGTGCCGGGTCCAGACCCCGCAGCATGCCGAGCAGCCCCAGGTACGCCACGGGGAAGAGCGACAGCGACAGCACGAACACCAGCCCGTCGAGGCCGTAGATGTCGTACTCCACACCGAACACACCGTGGCTGATGACACCGCGCCGGCCGTACAGCACGACGGTGGCCGTGGCCACCGCGAAGGGCGGGCTGACGATCGGTATCAGGGCGATGACGTGCAGGATCTTCTTCCCCGGCACATCGAGCCTGGCCTGGACGAACGCGAACAGGAAGCCCAGCGCCGTTCCGCACAGGCCGACGAGAGCGCCGAGGACCAGGGTGTTGCGCAGGATGGCGAGGTCGACCCACGAGGTGAAGAACTCCGCGTAGCGGGGGAGCGCGTCCGGCGCGAAGGCGGTGGCGAGCACCGCGACCAGCGGCACGACCGCGCCGATCACCACCAGCAGGGCGACGGCGACGATCAGGACTCGGACGCCCGGGTCGGCCCGGCGGCGCCGCCGCGGAGCCGCCACCTCCGTCGAGGTGGCCGGCTCGCGGTCGGAAAGCATCGTGGTCATGACTTCGGCGCCTGCGCGACTTCTTCGTCGAACCGCTTGGTCAGCGCCGCCTTGGCCGCCCCGGCGGCGCCCGCGTCGTATTTCACCAGCTTGATGCTGTCCAGGTCGACGACCTTGTCCGACACCTTGGCGTTCGGGTTGGTCGGGAACTGGTACGCCTTCACGCCGGGGCCGATCTCCTGCGCCTCGGGGGTCAGCGCCCAGTCGACGAACTTCCTGGCGCTGGTGGGGTTCTTGGCGCCCTTGATCAGCGCGACGCCGCCGGTCTCGTAGCCGGTGCCCTCGGACGGGAAGGTCACCTCGAGGTCGGGGAATCCCTCCTCCTTGGTGGCCATGCAGTCGTGGGAGAAGATGACGCCGACGGCGACCTCGCCGCGTGCCGTCATCTGCGCCGGCGCCGAGCCGGACTTGGTGTACTGCAGCACGTTCGGGTGGAGTCGGCGCATGTACTTCAGCGCCTTGTCCTCGTCGCCGCCGGCCAGCTGGACCTGCGTCCACAGGGCCGTGTACGCGGTGCCCGAGGTGGACGGATGCGCGATGCCGATGTCTTTCTTCAGCTTCGGGTCGAGGAGGTCGGCCCAGGACTTCGGGGCGCTGAGGCCCTTCTCCTTCAGCAGCTTTCCGTTGCTGCAGAAGCCCAGCGCGCCGACGTAGACGCCGGTCCACAGACCGGAGGCGTCCTTGTACTGAGCAGGGATGACCTTCGCGTTCGCCGACGCGTAGGGCTCCAGCAGGCCCATGTCGCCCGCGGCGGCGAATCCGTCAGCGGGTCCGCCGTACCACACGTCGAACTCGGTGTTGTCCTTGCCGGCCTGGATACGGGCCAGCGCCTCGCCGCTGGAGAGGCGGACGAAGTCGGCCTTCACCCCGGTGGTCTTGGCGAACTGCTCGGTGGTGGCGGCGCACCACTCCTCGGTCGCGCCGCAGGCGACGTGCACCACGCCGCCGTCCTGAGCGGCGCCGACGTCATCGGCCTCCCGCGCACAACCGCTCGCAGTCGCCACGACCACAGCCGCCAGCGCCATCGTCAGTGTTGCGCCGCGGCGCGACCGTCTTCCCTTTGTCACGACGTTGACCTCCGCATTTTCGAGCCGGACAGGCTCGGCCGAGCGATGTTTCGGCAAGATTAGGAGCGCGTGAACGGGGTGCCGGTGACGGCGGAGTGATCCCCGGTGACAGCGCCGTCACCCAGCAGACGTCCCGTCCGGCTCGCCGACCGGATCGCTGTCCCGGGCGTCCACCGGCAGATCCGGCATCAGATAGCCGACCCCGCGCAGCGTGTGGATGTACGCCGAGCCGCCCGGGACCCCCGCCAGCCGCGAGCGCAGCCGGTACACGGTGGACTTGACCACGTCCCGTCCGCCCAGCAGGTCCGTGGTACCCCATACCTCCCGCAGCAGGTCCTGCCAGGACTGCGGCACACCCCGCCGGGAGGCCAGCTGGGTGAGCAGTTTGAACTCCGTGAACGGCAGGTCAAGCCGGTGCCGCCCCAGGGTCGCCGACTGCGCGACCGGGTCGATCACCAGCCGGCCGACGCGCACCGCCGCGCCGCTGCCCCGGCGGTGGCGGCGCACGAGTGCCTGGGCGCGCAGCGCCACCTCACGGGGATGGAACGGCTTGGTCACGTAGTCGTCCGCGCCGTTCTCCAGGCCGACGATGACGTCTTCGTGCTGGGACAGCGCGGTGAGCAGCATGACCGGCACGTCCGACCGGGCCCGGATGCGTCCGCACAGCGTGATCCCGTCCATCGCCGGCATCATCACGTCCAGCACGACCAGGTCGACGGCCCGGGTCCGCAGCAGGTTCAGCGCCGTGGCGCCGTCATGTGCGGTGAGCACGGTGAATCCCTGCGTCTGCAGGGCGTACTCGATGATGATCGTCATCTGCGGCTCGTCGTCGACCACCAGCGCGGTGGGCCCGCCCGCCGAGTCCGCCGGAGCCGTCATGACGCATCGGGCAGGGTCAGCAGGAACGTCGTCCCGCGGGTGGACGCGGTGTGCACCATGATTTCCCCTCCGTGCAACTCCACGACGGTCTTCGTGATCACGAGACCGAGACCGGTCCCGTCAGCCAGGGGCCGCCCGGTGGCGAAGCGTTGAAACAGCCGGTGCCGCTCGGCCCGCGTCATGCCGGCGCCGTCGTCGGTGACGTACACGGCGACTCCGGTGTCTATGAGCGCGACCCGGACGTCGATACTGCCACCCGTGGTGGTGAACCGGCTCGCGTTCGACAAGAGGTTCGTCAGCGCCTGCGTCAGCAGCATCGGGTCCGCCGGGATCCGCGGCATCACCTGCGGCACGTCCAGGCTGATTCGCTGCCCGCGCTGAGCGCACAGCGGCCGCATCGCGGTGACGACGTCTCGCGCCACCACCGACACGTCCACCTTCTCCATACGGGGTGTGAACAGGCCCGCCTCGATCTTCGCCTGGATCAGCAGGCTCTCGCACAGGCCGATGACCTGCGTGGACTGATGGTCCGCGACCTGCAGCAACCGCTCCTGCGCCGCTGTCAGCGGGCCCGGGGTCCCTTCCCGCAGCAGATCCACCGCACCCTTGATCATGCTGAGGGGCGTGCGCAGCTCATGACTGAGCGCGGTCACCTGTTCCGCCCGGCGCTCCACCAGCTGTTCCAACTGGGCCAGCTGAGCCACCCCGGACGCGGCGGTGCGGCGCATGCGTATGAGCGTCAGCAGCGCGGCGGCACCCGCACCGGCCAATGCCGCCGCCGGCAGCCACCAGACGGTGACCATGACACGTCCTCCTCAGGACCTCCGCCGCACGTGGGGCGGGGTCCCGTGCATTGTGCACGGCATCGGCGCCGGGACAAAGGGGTCTCCACGGAGAACCGAAAGACCATGGGGGCCGGTCCGGGTGTCGTCTTCGGACCCGCGCCCGGGAAGGCCCGGCGTGATCGACCTCAGGCAGTAGAACTCGCGAAAGCACAGCGGGAGCCCGAGCCTCACACCGGCATGACGGCGTTGCCCCACGCCATGGCGCCGGTCCGGTGGGCCGAGCGCATGTCGCGTCCGCCCCGACTGGCCAACGAGCTGGACCGTTTTCGGTACGGGCCGTTTACCCGGCGCCCAACTCGGGCCGCCGCAGCAGACCAGCGGTCCAGACGCTGCACAGCACCCCAGTGGCCGACAGCCACACACCGCACCGACCTCGTCATCGGCAGCCAGAGCGGCGTAAGCGCAGGTCCCCAGGCAACCCTTTTCGATTACCTGCGTCCCATCAGCGTCCCGACTGCGGCGTCCAGCCACCCGTGCAGCCCGTCTGCAGCGGCTCGCGCCAGCAGTGGGCTTAGACGTCTGTGCCGGTCAGAGCGCCCCCAACATCCCTCCGCGACAAAAGCGTTGAACTCGCAAGCAGCGGATTCAGTCCGTTGGCCCAAAGTCCTGAATCCGCGCCCCTGCTGAGACGTTTCCGCAGGTCACAGGCGTGCATGGTGGGGCGGGTGGGACTCGAACCCACGGCCGACGGATTATGAGTCCTTTGAGGATCTTGGCGGTCCTTGCATTTCTAAGCCGATCCGTGGCGTTTTTGCAGGTCAGATGGGGTGACCTGTGTCGACAACCCTTGGCCTTTGTCAGTCTGTTCCTGTCCTTGCGTCCCCAATGCGTCCCCAACTCCGTCGCACGGCAAAAATGGCACGGGGCCAACATGCGATCGCGCCAGCTCGGAGGGGGATTTCGACCCTGCCCGCAGCGGATTCCCCTTCCATCGCACAGCAGCTCCCACCCAACCTCGGGACGGACCTCCAGCGGCCGTGGCTGCAGGTAGCCCTGCCGTACGCAGGGGCCCAAACCTTGCGATGCGGGGAGCAGGGCCGAGGTGCTCCCACATTGCGTCCGCGTGGCCGTCAAGGCCGAGCAGTGCCACCAGGCGTGAGTGGCGCTGACATGTTTGGCGACGGCAGCCGATCGGTGGCTCCGGCGCCTGCCGAGCAGTTGCGGCTCAGCCGCGTGGTCCTGCGCCGTGCAGGAGGGTGTCGATGACGAGCGTGGCCAGTGCGTCCGGGTCCTGCGCGGCAGGGTCCTGCTCCGCGCCGGGCCTGTTGATGGCTTCGCTGAGGAGGGCGTAGTACACCTGCCGCGTCCACTCCAGGTCTGCGTCCGGGGCGAGTAGCCCCTCGCGCTGCGCCCGGTTCATGAGATCGACGGTGTGGGTGTTGATCTCGCCCCAGAGGACGGCTGCGGCGGGTGTGTGAGCGGTGGCGTGGCTGAGGGTGAAGCGCCAGGTGTTCTTGACCCGTAGGACGTTCGCCGTCACTCGATGCAGCGCCACGAGTGCGGGAGCGGCGTCCGGCCGGGCTTCCTCGATGGCGTCGATGAGCTGCTGCTTGGCGGAGACGGCGAGCGCCTCCAGGAGGGCCTGCCGGTTCGCGAAGCGGCGGTGAACGGTGATCCTGGTCAGTCCCGCCGCCTCGGCGACCTGTTCCATGGAGGCGCCGGCGTCCTGGGCGAAGACCTGCTCGGCCGCCTCCAGAATCGCGCGCACACTGCGCTCGGCATCTGCCCGCAGTGCTCGGCCCATGTCTGTCTCCTGTCTGGTTCGCTACCCGGTCCCTTGTAGAGGATACGGGAACGCTACGGGTATCTCATTAATTGATTCTCTGATGTTGCAACTCTGGCGATAGTTGATACCTTAGTGACACCGTTAAGGGATCGCGCCGCACCGACGGAGCGGGCATCTGCACGACCGTCGCGCACGACCGGTATCCCGTCTCCCCTGCCGGAGGAGACATCCGAGCCCGACTCAAGGAATTGGCATGCCTACAACGAAGCTACGCACCCGTGTCTCCCGACGCACCGCAGTGGCGCTGGCCACCCTGTCGGTCGTCGCCGCCGTCGCCGGCGCCGCGCCGAGTGTGGCGAGCGCAGTGAGCGACAGCTCCAGCGTCACCCGTCACGCGGCCGTACAGACGCAGAGCCCCCAGAGCGCCGCCACCGCCCCCAACCTGCGCGTCAAGGCCGCCAACGGCGTCACCTACCAGTACCGGCGCTTCGGCAACCCCAGCGCCGGCAGCGTGCCCCTGATCTTCCTCCAGCACTACCGCGGCACCCTCGACAACTGGGACCCCAAGCTCATCGACACCATCGCCGCCAAGCGCGAGGTCATCCTCGTGGACAACGTCGGCGTCGGCGGCTCAACCGGCACCACACCCAGCACCATCCAGCAGATGAGCCTGGACGCCATCGACTTCATCGACGCCCTCAAGCTGCCCCGCTACGACCTGTTCGGCTTCTCCCTCGGCGGCCAGGTGGCTCAGGAGGTCGCCCTGCGGCGCCCCTGGCAGGTCCGTCGCGTCGTCCTGGCCGGCACCGGCCCGCAGGGCGGGGTCGACCAGAGGGCGTCCGACCCCAAGGTGCTGGGGAGCGTGTTGGCGGACAACCCCGGCCCTGCCGACCTCCTCTTCCTGTTCTTCAAGAACACCGCATCCAGCCAGGCCGCCGGAACTGAGTTCCTGCAGCGCCTCGGCCAGCGCACCACTGACCACGACGCGCCCGCGAGCCTCCAGACCCGCGACGCGCAGCTCACCGCGATGTCGGAGTGGGGCATCCCGGACAAGTCCAAGCTGGTGCGGCTCAACGCCCTCTTCCAGCCCACGCTGGTCGCAGACGGGGACAGCGACATCCTGATGCCCCCCCAAGAACTCCCACCTGTTGGCCAAGCACCTCCCCAACGCCCAGCTCAGCATCTACCCGAACGCCGGCCACGGGTTCCTCTTCCAGTACGCCGCCAAGTTCGGCGCCGAGGTGAACACCTTCCTCGACCACTGACAACCCATCAATCCATCACCGCGAGACGGTCACCGACACCGCACACGGTGACGGCCGATCAACACACCTGCCCCGCCGGAGCCCCGTCCGGCGGGGCAGAGCCACGCAGAGAGTCCCGCCGGCGCCCTCGCAGCCCTCCGCGTCACGACTGCGCACCCCAGACCATTCGCTCACATCTGCGCCGCCATCGAAGCCATGGGCCCAATGGGCGACTGAGGCGCCCCGCGGCCGGCGGCGCGTGCTGGCCACGAAAGGGTCGGTGCGTCGTCCTGGCCGTCACGGCGACGGCCTGCGTGTCCGCCCGGCCCAACACGTCGTTGCAGCTCAGCCCGCCGTCCGCAGGTCTGCTTCATGGAGCCGGCGGCACCTTGGAACGACCCCTGCCCGGCAGCGTCAGCCCATCCGTTGACCCTCCGTAGAGGATACGTTGACGCCACGGATAACCGATTAATTGATGCTCTGCTGTTGCCACTACAGGTAAATCTGATACATTGGTGAAACCGATTGAGGGGACGTCGGAAGCGATCCCCTACACGGCAAGACACACGCGATCCCCTGAGTCAGGAGTCCGAAATGGCAACGACGACACGACCGGTAGCCCTCATCACGGGTGCGTCCTCCGGCATCGGAAAGGCAGCCGCGCTCGCGCTGGCCGCGGCGGGCTACGACGTGGTCGGCACCAGCCGCAACACCGTGCACGTCACCCCTGTGAAGGGCGTGACCTTCCTCGACCTGGACGTGACCAGCGACGATTCGGTGACCACTGCGGTCGGCGAGGTGATCGACCGGTTCGGGCGGATCGACGTCCTGGTCAACAACGCGGGTATCGGCTCGGCGGGCGCCGCCGAGGAAAGCTCCGCCGCGCAGGCGCAGGGCCTCTTCGACATCAACGTCTTCGGCGTCATCCGCATGACGAACGCCGTCCTGCCGCACATGCGCGCCCAGCGCAGCGGACGGATCATCAACATCTCGTCCATCGTCGGGTTCATCCCGCAGCCCTACATGGCGGTCTACGCCGCCTCCAAGCACGCCGTCGAAGGCTACTCGGAGTCCGTCGACCACGAGGTACGCGAGTACGGCGTACGGTCCTTGCTCGTCGAACCCGCCTGGACCAACACCGCGATCGAAGCGGCCACCGTGCGGCCCGACCAGCCCCTGGACGTCTACGCCAAGCGGCGGCTCGCCTTCGAGGAGTACATGGCCGGCGCGGTCAAGGGCGGCGACGACCCCGCCGTCGTCGCCAAGGAGATCGTCGCGGCGGCCACCGACGCCAAGCCCAAGCTGCGCTACACCGCCGGCGCCATGACCGGACGCGTCCGCACCATGCGCCGCATGGTCCCCTCCCGCATGTTCGACCAGCAGCTGCGCAAGCTCAACCACCTGCCCGCCTGACGACTCCCAGAAGACCTCCACGACACATCGACAGGAAAGCGAACCCCGCCATGAGCACATACATTGCAGACGCGGCCGAGGACCTCACCGTGGAAGGACCCTCCGCGACGTTCACCTACCGGCGCATCGGCCCGCGGGGCGGTATCCCGCTGGTCCTGCTGAACCGGGTCCGCGGGACCCTCGACTGGTGGGACCCGGAGTTCCTGGACCACCTCGCCGCCGGCCATGACGTGATCGTGTTCGACAACGTCGGCACCGGCTACACCACCGGCACCCCGCGCGACTCGGTCGAGGGGATGGCCAACGGCACCGTCGAGTTCATCGAGGCCCTCGGCCTGCCGCAGGTGGACCTGCTCGGCTGGACCCTGGGCGGCACCACCGCCCAGCACATCGCCCGCCTTCGGCCCGACCTGGTGCGCAAGCTGGTCGTGGCGGCCGCCAACCCCGGCGGCACGGTGCCCGGCGCCCCCGACCCGGACCCGAAGGTGCGGGCCACCATGACCAAGCCCGAGAACACCGGGGACGACCTGGTCTTCCTGTTCTTCCCCGAGACGGACACCGGACGCGCCGCCGGGTACGAACACCTCGCCAGGGTGGCCACCCGGCTGGCCACCGGACGCCCCGACGTGTCCGAGGCCGCGGCCATGGGCCAGATCGCCGCGATCCAGAAGGACGCGTCGATCCCCTTCGAGCAGGTGCGCGCGGACCTGGCAACCATCCGGCAGCCCGTTCTGTACGCCACCGGCATCAAGGACGCGATGATCCCCGCCCTGGCGTCCTACACCGCCGTCCAGTACGTCCCCGACGCCACCCTCGTCGCCTACAGCGACGCCGGGCACGCCTTCCTCTTCCAACACGCCGAGGACTTCGCCGGCCAGGTGAGCGCCTTCCTCGCCGACTGACCGTTCACACGGACACCGGCCCCACAGGAGGCACGACAAAGTCGGGACGCCTCCCGCACCGAGGAGAGTCATCGTGCAGGTGACCAGCGACCCGGCGCGCCGGGAGGTCAGGCCGCTGGAGTTGTTCTTCGACCTGGTCTACGTCTTCGCGATCGGCCAGTTGTCGCACCGGCTCCTCGTACATCCCACCTGGACCGGCGCCGCCCAGGCGCTTGTGCTCTACCTCGCCGTCTATGCGGCGTGGGCGTACACCACCTGGGCGGTCACCCTCGTCCCAGCCGAGAACCCGCGGACCAGGCGGATGCTGCTGGCCGTCATGCTCGCGGGGCTGTTCATGAACGCCGCGATCCCACGAGCCTTCGGCGACGCCGGCTGGGTCTTCGTCGCCACCTTCCTGCTCATTCACATCGGCCGGACCGTATGGCTGCTGACCGTCGGCCTCGACCCGGTTAATCAGGAGCACTTCCTCCGCGTCCTGGTCTGGTTCGTCGGGGCCGCACCTCTGTGGCTGATCGGCGCGGCAGTCGACGGCGGCGCGCGGCTGACCTGGTGGGCCGCGGCGATCCTGGTCGAGCTGGCCGGCACCTGGGCGGCGCATCCGCTGCCCGGCCGCAGGCTGGACTCCCGACGATCGGACTCGACCTCGGCGCCCGGACCGCCGAGGAAACAGCGATCTCCATCACCGCGGAGATCATCGCCCCCACCCACCACGGCACCGGCCGGTCCCTGTCCAACGGCACGGGCCCCATCCACCCGGCTCACGACCGCCCCCTCGCAACAGAGGCCCCCCACTTCCTCAACGCCTGACCTACATCCACGCACGGAGAAGACCCTGCGAGCGTCCCTCACGGTAGTAACCCGGCGTGGTGCTTCGTTCCGGCGTCACGAAGCCATGGGCTGCGAGGGGCGACGCCGGTACCGTGGTCGAACGGATCATCGGACATACCGGGCCGTTTTCTGTTCGGGCAGTTTCCGCCCAACGCACACCAGCCCCTCAAGCCCCTCTACCGACGCGATCGGGCTCGACGGTGCGGCCGAACTCGGTCAGCAGTCCCGTACGGAAGCTCCCCGGGCGGCCGGACAGAGGGCCCGCGGACGGTGGCCAGCAGACACCACCGAAACCCTGCGTCCCCAACACGTCCCCAGGATCACGAAATGAAGCCGAGAGGATGCTGCCAGCTCGCCGGTACAGTTCCTGATCATCAGCATTTCCGCAGGTCAGCGCGGTGTCTGCTCGGCGAGGGAGTAAGAGCCTCGCCCCGCTCAGAAGTCGCGAGCAGCGGATTCAGTCCGTTCAGGCAAAGTTGACGCTCCGCCAGCCAAAAAAGAACGTTTCCGCAGGTCAGAGACCTGCGGAAGTGGGGCGGGTGGGACTCGAACCCACGGCCGACGGATTATGAGTCCGCTGCTCTAACCGGCTGAGCTACCGCCCCATAGCGGCGTGTCGCGTACATGTGTGCGCGCCGTCTGCCGCAGCATAGCCGCTCATACGATCTCCTGCTTCGGATGGTCGACTTCGCACGGGGTCCACGATCTCGAGGACCGCGCTGCGTCGCGCCCGGTTCCCCGGGACATGAAAAAGGACCCCTACGGGGCCCTCGTTCAGCATGCTCCCCCGACTGGACTCGAACCAGTAACCTGCCGGTTAACAGCCGGCTGCTCTGCCAATTGAGCTACGGAGGACCGAGCTCCCCCGACTGGACTCGAACCAGTAACCTGCCGGTTAACAGCCGGCTGCTCTGCCAATTGAGCTACGGAGGAATGCCTCGTTGCATCGAACGTACCTACCTGGGTATTCGCCAGGGGGCGGGCGCTCGCTGCGACACATACATTAGCGCAAGCAGGGGGGTGCTCCGCCAATCGGTTCCCCCCTGGCACCGATGCCGCGCCGGAGACCTACACGAGGGAAGGGTGGCCGTCATGCGCTACCGGCTCACGTTCGTCGGCGGACTCGCTCTGGGTTACGTGCTGGGCACGAAGGCCGGACGCGAGCGCTACGAGCAGTTGAAGAAGTCCGCGCGCCAGGTCGCGCAGAACCCCGCCGTCCGCAACACCGCCGAGACCGCGGCGCAGCAGGGCCGCCAGTTCGCGGGCAAGGCGTACCACGCGGTGAGCGAGAAGGTGGGCGATCGGGTCCCCGATTCGGTGGCTCAGCGGGTGCGGTCCCTGCGCGAGCGCAACGCGAACGGCAGCGCCGGTGAGGACGACTGGGGCACCAGTAACACGTAGGGGCCGCCGAGCCGACACAGTCACCCCCCGCAGTACGGCAGAATTTTGGCCATGGGGATAGTCGCCGGGTTGGACAGTGCGCCCGAATTCACTCGTATCGTCGTCTGCGACACGGACACGGGTGCCGTGCTCAGGCAGGGCTATGCGCCGCATCCGGTGGAGAACGCCGAGAGCGGGCGGCCTTCCGATGTCGATCCGCAGGCCTGGCTGCTGTCCCTCGGTGAGGCCGCCGGCGGCGGGCTGCTGGAGGGCGTGCAGGCCATCGGCGTGTCCGCGCAGCAGAACGCGGTGGTGCCGCTGGACTCCCAGGGCAACACGGTGCGGCCGGCGATGGTCGGCGGGGACAAGCGGGCGCAGGTCGCGGCGGCCGATCTGGTCGACGCGCTCGGCGGGCGCGAGGCGTGGGCGCAGGCCGTGGGCAGTGTGCCGCAGGCCGCGCAGCCGGTGGCCAAGCTGCGCTGGCTCGCCAAGACCGAACCCGAGGCCGCCCAGCGCACCGCCGTCCTCCTACAGGCGCACGACTGGCTGGTGTGGCAGCTGCTCGGACGGCCGGTGAGAAGGACCACCGATCGCGGTGGGGCTTCCGGGACCGGGTACTGGTCTGCCGCCACCGGCGGCTACCGGCCCGATCTCGTCGAGCTGGCGCTCGGCCACCAGGTCATGCTGCCCGAGGTGATCGGGCCCTCCGACGCGGCCGGTACGACTCCGGAGGGGCTGCTGATCTCCGCCGGGACCGGCGAGACGATGTCCGCCGCCTTCGGCCTGGGGCTCGGGCTGGGCGATGCGGTGGTGTCGCTCGGGGCCTCCGGGTCCGTGATGGCCGTGCACCCCGAGGCGCTCGTCGACCAGAGCGGGATGATCACGTCCCTGGCGGACGCGACCGGCATGCACCTGCCGGTCGTCACGACGCTGAACGCCGTACGGACCCTGCGCGGCGCCGCCGAGATGCTGGGGCTGGCCGATCTGGAGAGCCTTTCCGAGCTGGCCATGAAGTCGACGCCGGGGGCGCACGGGCTGGTGCTGCTGCCCTATCTGGAGGGTGAGCGGACGCCGAACCTGCCGCACACCGCCGGGACGCTGGCGGGTCTGAGGCGGGAGTCGATGAAGCCGGAGCATCTGGCGCGGGCCGCGTTCGAGGGCATGCTGTGCGGGCTCGCGGACGCGCTCGACGTGATGCGCGGCCGGGGGGTCGAGGTGCGGCGCGTCTTCCTGCTGGGGGCGGCGGCCGAGTTGCCCGCCGTGCAGGCGGCGGCGCCCGCGCTGTTCGGCGCGCAGGTCGTCGTACCGCAGCCGGCGGACTACGCGGCGATCGGCGCGGCCCGGCAGGCCGCCTGGGCGCTCGGCGTGTCGCAGGGGAGTCTCGACCCGCGCACCCCGCCGGCCTGGCAGGGAGCGGCGGCGCAGGTGCTTGAGCCCGGTGAGGAGCTGGCGGTGGGGCAGGCCGTACGGCAGCAGTTCGTGTCGGTGCGGGAGCAGACGCATCCGGGGGCGTTCCGGGCATAGCGGAAGGTAAGAGTCCGGTAGGAGGCGCACCCGGAAGGCCGTACGAAGCACTGCTGTCGGCTTAATCGGTTGAGGTAACACGGGTGGAGTGTCCGACGATAGGGGCCAGGGGCAACCAACCCCGCCCCCACCGCCGACTCCGAGAGACCAAGCGTGCTCATACGACTTCTGCGGACCTATCTCAGGCCCTACAAGAAACCCATCACCCTTCTGGTGCTGCTGCAGTTCCTGCAGACCTGCGCCACTCTCTACCTGCCCACGCTGAACGCGGACATCATCGACAGCGGCGTCGTGAAGGGGGACACCGGCTACATCCTCTCGTTCGGCGCCGTGATGATCGGCATCTCGCTGGTGCAGGTCGTGTGCAACGTCGGTGCCGTGTACTACGGCGCGAAAACCGCGTCGGCGCTCGGCCGGGACCTGCGGGCCGCCGTCTTCGACCGGGTGCAGTCCTTCTCGGCGCGTGAGGTCGGCCAGTTCGGCGCGCCCTCGCTGATCACGCGGACGACCAATGACGTGCAGCAGGTCCAGATGCTGGCCCTGATGACGTTCACGCTGATGGTGTCGGCGCCCATCATGTGCGTCGGCGGCATCGTGCTGGCGCTCGGCCTGGACGTGCCGCTGTCCGGGGTGCTGGTCGCGGTGGTGCCGGTGATGGGCATCTGTGTGACGCTCATCGTGCGTGCCCTGCGGCCCCTGTTCCGGTCCATGCAGGTGAAGTTGGACACGGTGAACCGGGTGCTGCGCGAGCAGATCACCGGCAACCGCGTCATCCGCGCGTTCGTCCGGGACGACTACGAGGAGCAGCGGTTCCGGAAGGCCAACGCCGATCTGACCGCCACCGCCCTGGGCGCCGGCAACCTGCTCGCGCTGATGTTCCCGATGGTCATGGCGGTGGTGAACCTGTCGTCGGTCGCGGTGGTGTGGTTCGGGGCACACCGCATCGACGGCGGGGAGATGCAGATCGGCGACCTGACCGCGTTCCTCGCCTATCTGATGCAGATCGTGATGTCCGTGATGATGGCCACCTTCATGTTCATGATGGTGCCGCGCGCGGAGGTGTGCGCCGAGCGCATCGAGGAGGTCCTGGACACCTCCTCCAGCGTGGTCCCGCCGACGGCTCCCGTGCTCGAGCTGCGCCGGCACGGCCATCTGGAGGTCCGCGGGGCGGGCTTCCGCTACCCGGGGGCCGAGGAGCCGGTGCTGAAGTCCATCGACCTGGTGGCCCGGCCCGGCGAGACGACCGCCGTCATCGGTTCGACCGGCAGCGGCAAGTCGACGCTGCTGGGGCTGGTGCCGCGGCTGTTCGACGCGACCGACGGGGAGGTGCTCGTCGACGGCGTGGACGTGGCGACCATCGACCCGGTGCTGCTGGCGAAGACGGTCGGCATGGTGCCGCAACGGCCCTACCTGTTCGCGGGCACGGTCGCCACCAACCTGCGCTACGGCAATCCCGACGCGACCGACGAGGAGCTGTGGCACGCTCTGGAGGTGGCGCAGGCCAAGGACTTCGTCTCCCGGCTGGAGGGCGGGCTCGACGCGCCGATCTCGCAGGGCGGGACGAACGTGTCGGGCGGTCAGCGGCAGCGGCTCGCCATCGCCCGCACCCTGGTGCAGCGGCCGGAGATCTACCTCTTCGACGACTCCTTCTCCGCGCTCGACTACGCGACCGACGCGGCCCTGCGGGCGGCGCTTGCGGACGAGACCGCCGAGGCGACCGTCGTGATCGTCGCCCAGCGGGTGGCGACCATCCGGGAAGCCGACCGGATCGTCGTCCTCGACGAGGGCCGGGTCGTCGGCACCGGCACGCACCACGAGCTGATGGCGGACAACGAGACCTACCGGGAGATCGTGCTCTCCCAGCTGACGGAAGCGGAGGCTGCCTGATGGCGGGGCCTGCAGGGCGGATGATGGCGGGGACCGGCCCCGACCACCACTCGATGGACTTCAAGGGGTCGGGCAGACGCCTCATCGCCCAGTTCAAGCCCGAGCGGCTGACCATCTACGCGCTGCTGTTCTGCGTGACGGTGAGCGTCGCTCTGTCGGTCGTGGGGCCGAAGATCCTCGGCAAGGCCACCGACCTGGTGTTCGCGGGGATCATCGGGCGGCAGATGCCGGCCGGGGAGACCAAGGCGGAGGTCCTGGAGTCCATGCGCGAGCGGGGCGAGGGCTCCGTCGCCGACATGCTCCGCAGCACCGACTTCACCCCCGGCAAGGGCATCGACTTCGGTGCCGTCGGGGAGGTGCTGCTGCTCGCGCTGACCGTGTTCGTCGTGGCCGGTCTGCTGATGCTGGCGGCCACCCGGCTGGTGAACCGGACGGTCAACCGGACGATGTACCGGATGCGCGAGGACGTGCAGACGAAGCTGTCGCGGCTGCCGCTGTCGTACTTCGACAAGCGACAGCGCGGCGAGGTGCTGTCCCGGGCCACCAACGACATCGACAACATCGGGCAGACCCTCCAGCAGTCGATGGGCCAGCTCATCAACTCCCTGCTCACCATCATCGGTGTGCTCGTGATGATGTTCTGGGTGTCCTGGCTGCTGGCGCTGGTCGCGCTCGTCACCGTGCCGCTGTCGTTCGTCGTCGCCACCCGCGTCGGCAAGCGGTCGCAGCCGCACTTCGTGCAGCAGTGGCGCTCCACCGGCAAACTCAACGCGCACGTCGAGGAGATGTACACCGGGCACAGCCTGGTGAAGGTGTTCGGCCGTCAGCGGGAGTCGGCGCAGCAGTTCGCCGAGCAGAACGAGGCGCTGTACGAGGCCGGTTTCAAGGCGCAGTTCAACAGCGGGATCATGCAGCCGCTGATGATGTTCGTGTCGAACCTGACGTACGTCCTGGTCGCGGTCATCGGCGGGCTGCGGGTGGCGGCCGGTGCGCTGTCCATCGGCGATGTGCAGGCCTTCATCCAGTACTCGCGGCAGTTCTCGATGCCGCTGACGCAGGTCGCGTCGATGGCGAACCTGGTGCAGTCGGGTGTCGCCTCGGCCGAGCGGATCTTCGAGATCCTGGACGCGGAGGAGCAGGAGGCGGACCCGGTGCCGGGCGTGAAGCCGGAGGAGCTGCGCGGGCGGGTGGCGCTGGAGCACGTGTCGTTCCGGTACGACCCCGAGAAGCCGCTCATCGAGGATCTGTCACTGAAGGTCGAGCCGGGTCACACGGTCGCGATCGTCGGGCCGACGGGAGCCGGCAAGACGACTCTGGTGAACCTGCTCATGCGGTTCTACGAGGTGTCCGGCGGTCGGATCACCCTCGACGGCGTCGACATCGCGTCGATGTCCCGGGACGAACTGCGCTCCGGGATCGGCATGGTGCTCCAGGACACCTGGCTGTTCGGCGGCACGATCGCCGAGAACATCGCGTACGGCGCCTCGCGCGAGGTCACCCGTGGGGAGATCGAGGAGGCGGCGCGCGCGGCCCACGCGGACCGGTTCGTCCGGACGCTGCCCGACGGCTACGACACCGTGATCGACGACGAGGGCAGCGGGGTCAGCGCCGGTGAGAAGCAGCTCATCACCATCGCCCGGGCGTTCCTGTCCGACCCGGTGATACTCGTGCTCGACGAGGCGACGAGTTCGGTGGACACCCGCACCGAGGTGCTGATCCAGAAGGCGATGGCCAAGCTCGCGCACGGGCGTACGTCGTTCGTCATCGCGCACCGGTTGTCGACCATCCGGGACGCGGACACGATCCTGGTGATGGAGAACGGGTCGATCGTCGAACAGGGCGCGCACGCGGATCTGCTGGCGGCCGACGGGGCGTATGCGCGGCTGTACAAGGCGCAGTTCGCGCAGGCGGTGGCCGAGGTGGACTGACCTTTCCTCGCCCCCGCCGCCCCTTCCCGTTCCCGACCTTGGGGGCTCCGCCCCCCAAACCCCCGCTCCTCAAACGCCGGAGGGGCTGAATTTCAGCCCGTCCGGCGTTTGAGGACGAGGCCGTTCAGGCCGAAGCGGGGGTCTGGGGGCGCAGCCCCCAGGGACGGGACGGGAAGGGGCGGCGGGGGCCGGGGGCGAGGAACTTCTGGCTCAGTCCAAGTAGCCTCGCAGCTGGTCCGCGAAGGCGTGGTCACGGAGTTTGTTCAAGGTCTTCGACTCGATCTGGCGGATCCGTTCCCGCGTCACGCCGAAGATGCGGCCTATCTCCTCCAGGGTGCGCGGGCGGCCGTCGGCGAGGCCGTAGCGGAGTTGTACGACCTTCCGCTCCCGCTCCCCCAGCGTCGACAGCACCGCTTCCAGGTGCTCCCTGAGGAGCAGGAACGCCGCCGACTCGACGGGCGACGCGGCGTCTCCGTCCTCGATGAGGTCGCCGAGGGCCACGTCGTCCTCCTCGCCCACGGGGGCGTGCAGGGAGACGGGTTCCTGGGCCAGGCGCAGGACCTCGCTGACGCGCTCGGGCGCCAGGTCCAGGTGGGCTGCGACCTCTTCCGGCGTCGGTTCGTAGCCCCGTTCCTGGAGCATGCGGCGCTGGACGCGGACGACGCGGTTGATGAGCTCGACGACGTGGACCGGGACGCGGATGGTGCGGGCCTGGTCGGCGAGGGCGCGGGACATGGCCTGGCGGATCCACCAGGTGGCGTAGGTGGAGAACTTGTAGCCGCGGGCGTAGTCGAACTTCTCGACGGCCCGGATCAGGCCCAGGTTTCCCTCCTGGACGAGGTCGAGCATGGTCAGCCCGCGGCCGACGTACCGCTTGGCGACGGAGACCACGAGCCGCAGGTTCGCCTCGATCAGCCGGCGCTTGGCCATCCGGCCCATGACGACCAGTCGGTCCAGGTCGAGGCCCAACTGGCTGTCCAGGTCGGGGGTGTTGCTCAGCTTCTCCTCGGCGAACAGGCCGGCCTCGACCCGGCGGGCGAGTTCGACCTCCTCGGCCGCGGTGAGCAGCGGGATACGGCCGATCTCCCGCAGGTACTGGCGGAACAGGTCCGAGGAGGGGGCGCTGTTGTCGGCGCGGCCACGGCGCGGGTCGGGGACCTCGACGGGCTCTGGGACCTCGACGGGTTCGGGGGCCTCGGCGCTCTCCAGCGCGTCGGCCGGCGGGGCTTCGGGCTCCGCCTCGGGGTGGTGCACGGCACGGTTCTGCGGCGGGACCGCGACGAGAGTGTCGGTCTCCGGGTCCGATTCCGTGCCGTCGGTACTGATGTCGGTCTGGGTGAGGGTCTGGGTCTGCACGGGGGCGACCTCCAGGATGATCGCTGCTGAGGTGTGCGGCAGCGCTGCTTCGGGAGCGGAGTCGACGGCCTCGCCGCTGTCCGTCCCGTACGCGATGAGCGGAACCGCGGGGGTGTGGGATCCGTTGGGGACGGACCGGCCGCGCTCCGAGGACTCAGGCACCGGAACCCAGTGTGGAGTACGACACATCGCCGCCACGAGGGGCGTGCGGGGACTTTTTGAGTCCGGTCCGTGACCGGGTGGTTACCGTGACGTTCGCCGTCCGGCCTCAGAGTGCCGCGGGGCCCTGCTCCTGGAGTGCTCTGTCGTACCGCGTGAGAATCATCATCTCGTTCTGGATGGCGGCGACCTGGGCCGGGTCCCCGTGCTGGCCGAGCCGGGTCAGGGCGCTCTGGAGGTCGGGGATACGGCGGGCCACGGCCCTGCGGCGTACGGTCACGAGCTGTTCGCCCGCGTAGTTCTCGTCGACCGTCTTGCGCATGATCGCCTCGACCGCGAGTTCCGTGACCATGGCGCGCACGGTGTCGTCCGGGGCCGCGTCACGGACCCGGACCAGGTACTCCTGCGGGTCCTGTGTGCCGTACTCGGCGCCGCCCGCGTCCATGACGGCCTGGCGTACGGCCGCGTAGGGCGGGGCGGTGAACTCGTCGACGCCGTACGCGTCGAAGGCCGGTGAGACCAACTCGGGGCGCTGGAGGGCGAGTTTGAGGAGCTCGCGCTCGGTGGCGTAGACGGGGTTGCGGAGGTTGAGCGCCGGCCCTGACACGACGGGCCGGGACGGGGCGTCGTACTGCTGCCCGCGGCCCCGCTGCGGGGCCGGGCCCTGGCCGCCGCGGTCGCGGGCCCAACGGGCCAGCTGGGCGACCCGCTTGACGACGAACTGCGTGTCGAGGATGCCGAGCATGCCGGCGAGCTGCACGGCGACCTCGTGCTGGGCACCGCTGTTCTTGATGCGGGCGACGATGGGGGCGGCCTCGTCCAGCGCCGCCGCGCGGCCCGCCGGGGTGTCCAGGTCGTAGCGGACGACGATCTGGCGCAGCGCGAACTCGAAGAGCGGCGTGCGGGGTTCGACCAGGTCGGCGACCGCCTCGTCGCCCTTGGCGAGGCGCAGCTCGCAGGGGTCCATGTTGTCGGGGGCGATCGCGATGTACGTCTCGGCGGCGAACTTCTGGTCGTCCTCGAAGGCGCGCAGGGCGGCCTTCTGGCCGGCCGCGTCGCCGTCGAAGGTGAAGATCACGCGGGCCGAGCCGTTGTCCATGAGGAGGCGGCGGAGGATCTTGATGTGGTCGCCGCCGAAGGCCGTACCGCAGGTCGCGATGGCGGTGGTGACACCGGCGAGGTGGCAGGCCATGACGTCGGTGTAGCCCTCGACCACGACCGCGCGGCTCGACTTGGCGATGTCCTTCTTCGCCAGGTCGATGCCGTACAGGACCTGGGACTTCCGGTAGATCGCGGTGTCGGGCGTGTTGAGGTATTTGGGGCCGTTGTCCGCCTCGTACAGCTTCCGTGCGCCGAAGCCGACGACCTCGCCGCCGATGTCGCGGATCGGCCACATCAGGCGGCCGCGGAAGCGGTCGATGGGACCGCGGCGGCCCTCCTGGGAGAGGCCGGAGAGGAGGAGCTCCTTGTCGGAGAAGCCCTTGCCCCGGAGATAGCGGGTGAGGTGGTCCCAGCCCTGGGGGCTGTAGCCGACGGAGAAGTGCTCCGCGGCGGCCTGGTCGAAGCCGCGCTCGGCGAGGAACTTGCGCCCGGTGTCGGCCTCGGGGCTGGTGGCCAGCTGCTCCACGTACCACTGGGCGGCGACCTTGTGGGCCTCGACCAGGCGGATCCGCTCGCCGCGCTGGTGGGAGGGGTTGTACCCGCCCTCCTCGTAGCGCAGGGTGATGCCGGCCTGGGCGGCGAGGCGCTCGACCGACTCGGAGAAGGAGAGGTGGTCGACCTTCATCACGAACGTGATGGTGTCGCCGCCCTCCTGGCAGCCGAAGCAGTGGAAGAGTCCCTTGCTCGGGCTGACCTGGAAGGACGGCGACTTCTCGTCGTGGAAGGGGCACAGCCCCTTGAGGTTTCCGCCGCCCGCGTTGCGCAGCTGGAGGTACTCGGACACCACGGCGTCGATCGGGACCGCGTCCCGTACCGCCTTCACGTCCTCGTCGTTGATCCGTCCTGCCACGAGGTGATTCTACGGGGCAGAACTGACACTCATGGGGCGCGGCGGGCCGCCCCTCGGCCGGGGGCCGGCCCGCCGCGCAGCGGCGTGGGATACGGCGCCCCGGGAATCGCAGCAAGGGTGCGGTGTGACAGTCGATCGCCTTCGTCAGGTCACGAGGCCAGGCTGTCCAGCGGAACGTGCGGGTCCGCAAGCGCCTCGGTGTCCACCTGAGCCTTGGTACGAATCAGCTGCTGGATGGGCTCTGTGACGTCCCACACGTTCACGTTCATCCCGGCCAGCACCCTCCCCCGCTTCACCCAGAACGCGATGAACTCACGCTTTCCCGCGTCCCCCCGGATCACCACTTCGTCGTACGACCCCGGGGGTGCCCAGCCGCTGTACTCCATTCCCATGTCGTACTGGTCGGAGAAGAAGTAGGGCACACGGTCGTAGGCGAGGTCGTGGCCGAGCATCGCGCGGGCCGCCGCCGGACCGCCGTTGAGCGCGTTCGCCCAGTGTTCGACGCGCAGCCGGGTGTCGTAGAGGGCGTGGTGGAAGGAGGCCACGTCGCCGGCCGCGTGGATGTCGGGGTCGGAGGTGCGCAGCTGTTCGTCGACCATGACGCCGCCGCCGTGCGCGCGCTCGGCGATCTCCAGGCCCGCGGCCACGGCGAGGGCGGTGCGGGGGGCCGCGCCGACCGCCGCGAGGACGTCGTGCGCGGGGTGCTCCTCGCCGTCGTCGGTGCGGGCCGCGAGGACCACGCCGTCCTGGCCGACGATCTCGGTCAGCCGGGCGCCGAAGTGGAAGCGGACGCCGTGCTCGCGGTGCAGTTCGGCGAAGAGGTTGCCGAGCTCGGGGCCGAGGACGCCGTGCAGCGGGGTCGGCTCGGGCTCGACGACGGTGACCTCGGCGCCGTACTCGCGGGCCGCCGCCGCGACCTCCAGACCGATCCAGCCGGCGCCGGCGATCACGATGTGGCCGTTGTCCCGGCCCAGGGCGGCCAGGACGCCCTTGAGGCGCTCGGCGTGGGCGAGGCGCCGCAGGTGGTGGACGCCCGCGAGGTTGGTGCCCGGGATGTCGAGGCGGCGTGGCTCGGCGCCGGTGGCCAGGAGCAGCTTGTCGTAGCGGACGACGGTGCCGTCCTCGCCGAAGCGGACCGTCTTCGCGGTGCGGTCGACGGCGTCGACGGTCTGGCCGAGGTGCAGCTCGATGTCGTTGCGCGCGTACCAGGCCGGTTCGTGTACGAAGACGCTGTCGCGTTCCTCCTTGCCGAGGAGGTAGCCCTTGGAGAGGGGAGGGCGCTCGTACGGGTGGTCGCGTTCGTCGCAGATCAGTATCACGCGGCCGGTGAAGCCCTCCGCTCGGAGCGTCTCGGCCGCCTTCGCACCGGCGAGACCGCCTCCGACGATGACGAATGTCTGATCCGCGTCGACCACTTGATGCCTCCTGCCAGGGGGTCCGGGGGATGTCCCCCGGAAAACACTGCGGGTGCCGCCACATGCGAGCGTCCCGCACGCAGCGTGATGCGGGAAGAGGGAGTGGACCGTTCAGGCCACGGAGTGTCACATTCGGGCTCGTTTCACGTCACTGGTCACTCAGCCGGCTCACAGGTGCTCCGTCAGGTGGGCGTGAAGCGAACGGGCCGAGGCGTCGGTGAGGGACGCGATCTGGTCGACGATCACCCGCTTGCGGGCGCGGTCGTCGGGTGCCCGGTCGAACAGGGCGCGGAACTGGGGGTCCAGGCCGTCCGGCGCGCGGACGGTGAGCGCCTGGGCCAGCTCGGCGACCACGATGCGCTGGTCGGCGCGGAGTCTCTCCTGTTCGGCGCGCTGCATGACGTACCGGTCGGCGACCGCCTTGAGGACCGCGCACTCCAGCCGGGTCTCGTGCGGTACGACGAGTTCGGCGCCGTACCTCGTCAGCCGGCCGCCGCCGTACGCCGCGCGCGTGGCGGCCTCGGCGGCGAGGCAGAAGCGGCCGATGAGCTGGCTGGTGGCGTCCTTGAGGCGGGCCTGGGCGACGGCCGAGCCGTCGTAGCCGTGCGGCCACCACTCCTGGTCCTGGAGACGGTCGAGAGCCTCGGCGAGCTCGGCGGGGTCGGTGTCCTCGGGGACGTACCGGCCGATGGCGACGGCGAAGACCGCCTGGCGTTCCGGCTCGGCGTGCAGGCAGTTGGGGTCGACGTGTCCTGCGTGCAGGCCGTCCTCGACGTCGTGCACGGAGTACGCCACGTCGTCGGACCAGTCCATGACCTGGGCCTCGAAGGTGGTGCGGGTGCCGGAGGCGCCCTTGCGGACCCAGTCGAAGACGGGACGGTCGTCGTCGTAGACACCGAACTTCGAGGACTTCGGGTCGGTGGGGTGGGCGCCTCGGGGCCAGGGGTACTTGGTGGCGGCGTCGAGGGTGGCTCGGGTGAGGTTGAGGCCGACGGAGCCTTCGCCGACGAAGCGCTTGGGCTCGATGCGCGTCAGGAGCCTCAGCGACTGGGCGTTGCCCTCGAAGCCGCCGCAGTCCTCGGCGAATTCGTTGAGGGCCTGTTCGCCGTTGTGGCCGAACGGGGGGTGGCCGAGGTCGTGGGAGAGGCAGGCGGCCTCTACCAGGTCGGGGTCGCAACCGAGGGCTGCGCCCAGCTCTCGGCCCACCTGGGCGCACTCCAGGGAGTGGGTGAGGCGGGTGCGGGGGCTGGCGTCCCAGGCCTGGTTGCGGGTGCCGGGCGTCACCACTTGGGTCTTGCCGGCGAGTCTTCTCAGGGCGGAGGAATGGAGTACGCGGGCTCGATCGCGTTGGAAGGCGGTGCGGCCGGGGCGTTTGTCCGGCTCTACCGCCCAGCGTTCGACTGACGTCGGGTCGTAGCCGGCGGGCGGGATGTGGTTGTTGCCTTCCATGTCTCGACAGTAAGCGCAGGTAGTGACAATCGGGGTGTGCCTACGCGTATGCCAGGACCTGTCGTGTGGCGGGTGCGGGTGCGCTGTGGCTGGTCGCGCCCACGCGGCGGAACCGCAAATCGATACGGCCCCGCGCCCCTGAGGGTGTCGGCCCCACTCGGCGTTGCTATGCCGAGGCCAACGCCGGTTCCGTGGCCGTCGCCGTTGCCAGGGACTGGTCGTAGCGGTGCAGGACCAGGCGGGCCATGGCCGGGTGGGTGCCGAGGGGGGCCGAGGCTATCCAGGGGGCTTTTTCCGCGCACTGGGTGGCGAAGAGACCCGGGGCCGTGAAGTAGGAGGCGACGGCCACCCGGTGGCGGCCTCGGGCTGCGAGGGCGCGGACGGCCGTGTCGACCGTCGGTTTGGCTGCCGAGGCGTAGGCCGGGACCACCGGGACGCCCAGGCGTTCCGACAGGAGGTGGGCCGTGCGGCCCGTGTCCACTGCCGCCTGGGGGTCTCGGGAGCCGGCCGCGGCGAGGACGACCGCGCTGGAGCGGCGGGTGGTCTCGTCCATGCGGTTGCGCCAGCCGGCCTCGACGAGGCGGGCGTGCAGGGTCTCCACGAGGAGGGGGTGCGGGCCGAGCGGGGCGGCCACGCGGGTGCGGGCCGGGCCGGCGGCCGCCATCTCGGGGATGTCGCGCTTGACGTGGTAGCCGCGGCTGAGGAGCAGCGGTACGAGCACGGCGTCGCCGGTGCCGAGGGAGGCGAGCGTGTCGGGGAGCAGCGGCTCGTTCAGCTCGATGTGGCCGAGGCGCACGGGCAGGCCGGGACGCAGCTCGCGGACGCGCTCGACGAGGGTGTGGACCGTGCTCAGCGTGCGCGGGTCGCGGCTGCCGTGGGCGACCAGGACGAGCGCGGGCGGCTCGGGGCGCCGGCGGCCGTCGAGCGAGACGAGGCTGAGCTGGGTGGCGAGCTGGCTGCTGATCCGGTTCATGATGTGCGCCGTACTGTCGAGGTCGGCCCCCGGGAGCGGCGGGGCTCCGATGGGGAGGGGCGTGGTCTTCTCACGAGGAACGTTCGACTTGCTCGTCGCCGTCATGAACCGATGGTGGCGGCGGGAGGTTGCCGCCCCGTTGCACGGGAATGACGGGTGTTTTCAGGGGGTTCACGGTGGGGTGCAGGGGGTCTGTGAGGTGTTGTGACCTGCGGATTCACCGGTCGACGTGAAACTGGTCACAGGGGTGGCGGCGAACCGGGGGGCCTTACAGGACGTCTCTGACTGTCGAAAGCCGACCGGGGAGGGGCCCTGCGATGCGACTGCCCAAGCCGCGCAGACCGCGCCTGCCGCGCACCCGTGCCGGGCAGCGGCGGCTGGTGCAGGCCGTGATGGCCGGGTGCGTGCTGGCGTTGCTGCCCGTGACCTGGATGTACGCCGTGACGGGCGACCGGCTGCGCACCGCGGCGGACGTCCCGCGCACCGAGGTCGCCGTCGTGTTCGGCGCCGGTCTGTGGGCCGGGGAGCCGTCGCCGTATCTGGCCCACCGGCTGGACGCGGCGGCGCGGCTGTACCGCGAGAACCGGATCGAGGTCGTCCTGGTCACCGGCGACAACAGTCGCGAGGACTACGACGAGCCGGACGCGATGCGCACGTATCTCACGAAGCACGGCGTGCCCGACGCGCGGATCGTCAGCGACTACGCGGGCTTCGACACCTGGGACTCCTGCGTCCGCGCGAAGAAGATCTTCGGCGTCGACCGGGCCGTGCTGATCAGCCAGGGCTTCCACATCCGGCGGGCGGTGGCGCTGTGCCAGGCGGCGGGGGTCACGTCGTACGGCGTCGGGGTCGACGCCAAGCACGACGTGACCTGGTACTACGGGGGCGCCCGGGAGATCTTCGCGGCGGGGAAGGCGGCCCTGGACGCGGTGTTCGAGCCGGATCCCCGGTTCCTCGGGCCGAGGGAACCGGGGGTCACCCAGGCGCTCGCTAGCGGCCGGTGAAGCGCGGGGCGCGTTTCTCCAGGAACGCGGCCATTCCCTCCTTCTGGTCCTCGGTCGCGAACAGGGCGTGGAACACCCGCCGTTCGAAGCGGACGCCGTCCCGCAGGCCGGTCTCCAGGGCGCGGTCGACGCACTCGCGGGCCGCGCCGACCGCCGTACGGCTGTACGAGGCGACGGTCGCCGCCGCTTCGAGGGCCTCGGGCAGGACCCGGTCGTCGGGGACGACGCGGGAGACCAGACCGGATGCCTCCGCCTCGCGGGCGTCCATCGTGCGGCCGGTGAGGACCAGGTCCATCGCCTTGGCCCGGCCCACCAGGCGGGTCAGTCGCTGGGTGCCGCCGATGCCGGGGATCACGCCCAGCTTGATCTCCGGTTGCCCGAAGACCGCCGACTCCCCCGCGATCACCAGGTCGCACATCATCGCCAGTTCGCAACCGCCGCCCAGGGCATGCCCGTTGACGGCGGCGATCTTCGGGGTGCGGAGGTCCGCGAAGTGCTCCCAGGCGGCGAAGTAGTCCTCCGCGGCCATCTCCACGGCCGTCTTCGACGCCATCTCCTTGATGTCGGCGCCGGCCGCGAAGACCTTCTCCGAGCCGGTGACGACGAAGCAGCCGACCTCGGGGTCCGCGTCCAACGGGTCGAGAGCGGAGAGGAGTTCGGCAAGGAGCTCGCCGCTGAGGGCGTTGAGGACGTGCGGGCGGTGCAGACGTACGGTCACCACGCGGCCGTGGCGTTCGAGCTTGAGGTTGTTCATGTTCGCCTCCAGAGCGCAAAGTCGCAAAGTCACGAGTCCCAGATCGCGCCGTAGGCCGGAATCCCGCGCCGCTCCAGTCCGTGCACCACCTGCCAGGTGAGCTTCTTGTTGGAGATGCAGATCACCGCCTCGGCCCCGAAGTCGCGGTAGGCCTCGTAGGCGAGGCGCACCATGTCGGGCTTGCCGTCGCGGGAGGTGTCCCAGACGAGGGCGTGCGGCTGGACGGCGAGGATCTCGTCGACGAGGGCGTCGCCGTAGGTGGTGCGGGGGTCGCGGGTCGCCCAGACCAGGCGGGAGGGGACCTCGGCGGCGAGGAGGTGGGGCAGGCAGGGGCCGATGCCGCTGCCGGTCGCCACGTAGACGACCTTCGTGAAGAGTGTCTCGATGTTGGCGACCCCGGCCGTGGTGATGCCCTTCACCCACACCCGGGACGGCATGTCGTCGATGAACGAGCCCGTCCAGTCGCCGGCCCGGGAGATGGTGAGCCGGAAGCCGGGCTCGCCGGGGGACGGGACGTTGGCGAAGGAGTGCCACTCCTTCAGCGGGCTGCGGCTGACCGCCGTGGAGGAGCCGGCGAAGGGGGTCTCGCCGTGGTCGAAGCGGGCCAGGGCCACATGTGACGAGGGGCGTTCGACGCGCACGTCGACCTTGCGCAGCCGCAGCCAGGGCAGGGCGACGCTGAAGGTGACGACCGCGAGGACCGTGAGCGGGACCGGCCCCGGGGTGGACAGCAGGGTGTGCGTCCAGAAGAGGGCGAGGGCCGTCCAGCCGCCGAAGCGGTGGATCTTCTCGAAGTGGTCGTGATGGCGGGAGCGGAAGGGGGGCAGGGCGGTGGCGACGATGACGGCCAGGAGGGCCACCAGGGCCCAACTCACCGCAGTCAGCGCGGTGTTCGTACCCTGCGACGTGACCGAGACCGCCAGCGCCAGGAACCACCCCGCACCTGCCAGCGCCCCGCCCACGTGCAGTCCGCCGAAGTGGTAGACCTTGCCCAGCGTCCAGCGGATCCGCAGCGGCCAACCGGGTGACGGCCAAGTGGCCAGCCGGAAGAAGAGGTTGATGACGTACTGCTGGCGGACCACGATCGCGAGGGCGAGGTTGGCGATCGAGGCGTGGCCCAAGGTCGGCGTCGACAGCGGCCAACCGGCGTACAGGAACACCAGGTTGGCGAGGATCACCAGCCCCGCCAGGCGGTTGTGGTGCATCAGGCGCGGGTGCTTGAGCAGGCGGCGGGCGGCGGGGAGGAGTGGGGGCAGCTCGACGGCCTCGACGGCCTCCCGGTCGAGTGAGGTCGTCATCGGGCCACCTCCTGAAGAGCCGTCCGTTCCTCGGCCAGCCGCAGCAGCGCCGGTTTGTCGATCTTGCCGCGGTCGGTCTCGGGGAAGACGGCGATCGGCAGGACGTCCGAGGGCACGCAGTAGTAGGGCAGGGCGTCGGCGACCGCGCGGCGGGCCGCGTCCGGGTCGACGTGCGCCGGGCTGACGAAGGAGACCAGGTTCCGTGCGTCCCGTTTCAGGGTCACCGCGCGCACGCAGCCCTCGACGGACTCCAGTACCGAGGAGACGGAGTCGAGTTCGACGCGGAAGCCGCGCACCTTGACCTGGTCGTCGGTGCGGCCGAGGTGTTCGAGTTCGCCGTCGGGGGTCCAACGGCCCAGGTCACGGGTGCGGAACATACGGTGGTCGCCGCCGAGGAAGGGGTCGGGGGCGTAGCGCTCGGCGTTCAGTTCGTCGTTGCCGAGGTAGCCGGCCGAGACGCAGTCGCCGCCCGCCCACATCTCGCCGACCTCGCCGACGGGGAGGGGTCTGCGGTCGGCGTCGAGGACGTAGACCGTGTTGTTGGGGGTGGGGCGGCCGATGGTCAGCAGCGGGTCGGCCGGGTCGTGGCGGCGCATGGTGTTGACGATCGTCGTCTCGGTGGGGCCGCAGCAGTTGAAGAAGGCCGCCCGGCGGGCCCAGCGGTCGGCGAGCGGGCCCGGGCAGGGCTCGCCGGCGACGGCGACCGTGCGGACGCGCGGGCAGGCGGCGGGGTCGATGCCGGACAGCACGGTCGGGGTGGCGATCAGCACGGTGGCGGTGCGGGCCGCAGCCGCGATGTCCTTGCCGCGGATGACGAGGGTGCCGCCGTGGGCGAGGCAGCCGAGGATCTCCCAGGCCGCCATGTCGAAGGCGATGTTGAGGAGCTGGGCCACGCGGTCGCCGGGGCGGATACCGAGGCCGCCCGGCTGGGTGAGGAGGAGGTTGGCGACGTTGCGGTGGGTGACCTTCACGCCGTTGGGGCGGCCGGTGGTGCCGGAGGTGAACAGGACGTAGCAGCCGTCGTCGGGGCGGACGTGCGGGCGTGGGGCCCGGGGCTCGCCTCCGGCGGGACGGCGGGGGCCGGGTACGTACGGCAGCGGTTCGTCGAGCGCGATCGTGCGGTGGCCGTCCGGCAGCGGCACACGGTGGGCGTGTTCCGCGAGGGTGAGGACCACGCGGGTGCGGGCCGTGCGGACGACGTGGAGGAGCTGGGCCGGGGGCGCCATGGCGATGTCCTGCGGGACGTAGGCGGCGCCCGCCTTCAGGATGCCGAGCAGGCCGACGATCATCGGGATCGAACGGCGGACGAAGAGTCCGACGTGGTCGCCGGGGCGCACGCCCTCTTGGACGAGGCGGGTGGCGAGGGCGTCGGCGTAACGGTTGAGCTCGCCGTAGGTGATCGTCGCGCCCAGGTGCTCGGCGGCGACCGCGTGCGGGGCGGTCGCCGCCTGCCGTTCCACGGCGTGGTGGACCAGGGGGTCCGGGACGGCGACGGTGGGGCCGTGGCCGTACTGCCGGAAGAGGCGCTGGTCACGTGGGGTCAAATGGCGCAGGAGCATGGTCGGGGGACCTCCTGGCTGGCTGTTTCGAGTGACGGTTTGCCACACGCGGCGGAGCCTCGTGTGGATGCAGCCGGGATGAGCGGCGGGCATGCCCGGGTGTCGAACGCCGTGCGGAGTCGCGCGCGGAAGCCAGTCTGCGGTCCGGGTCTTCCAACTCTCAACGAGGCGTGATCGGCCAATCACGGAACGGAACGCGCCACATGTGGCGTTTTCCACAACAGCGGCAACTTCCGTATCGCCCGGCGGCGACTGAGTGGTGGGCAGGCATGCGCCTCGTGGCCTGGACGGACGTGCGCCTCACGGCGGCGGGCCGGCGGCGGGGAGGTCGCCGTGTCGGGCGCGTAACAGGGAGCCCCCGTCCGCGTAACACGGCCGAAGCACGCTGAGAGGCATGCAGAACTCCGCGACGCCCACGCACTGCCCGTACTGCGCCCTGCAGTGCGGGATGAACCTGACGGCCACCCCGGACGGGACCGTCGAAGTGAGCGAGCGCGCGGATTTCCCGGTGAACCGGGGCGCGCTGTGCGGCAAGGGCCGTACCGCGCCGGCGGTGCTCTCGTCCCGGGTGCGGCTGACCTCCCCGTTGGTGCGCTCCGAGGGCACGCTGGTGCCCGCCTCCTGGGACGAGGCACTGGACCGGATCGCCGAGGGGCTGTCCCGCACGCGCACGGAGCATGGTCCGGACGCGTGCGGGGTCTTCGGCGGGGGCGGACTGACGAACGAGAAGGCGTACACGCTCGGCAAGTTCGCGCGCGTGGTGCTCGGCACCTCGCAGATCGACTACAACGGCCGCTTCTGCATGTCGTCCGCGGCTGCCGCCGGAATCAAGGCCTTCGGGCTGGACCGCGGGCTGCCCTTCCCGCTGGAGGACATCCCCAAGACGGGCTGCGTCATCCTCGTGGGGTCCAACCTCGCGGAGACGATGCCCCCGTCCCTGAGGTTCTTCAACGAACTGCGGGAGAACGGCGGCACGCTGATCGTCATCGACCCGCGCCGCACGAAGACCGCCGAGCAGGCCGATCTGCACCTGGCGCCCAGGCCGGGGACGGACCTGGCGCTGGCGCTCGGGTTGTTGCACCTGGTCGTCGCCGAGGGGCGGGTCGACGAGGAGTACGTCCGCGAGCGGACCGCCGGCTGGGACGAGGCACGGGCCGCGGCGATGGCGCACTGGCCGGAGTACGTGGAACGGATCACGGGGGTGTCCGTTCCGCAACTCCGTGAGACGGTACGCATGTTCTGCGAGCCGGAGTCCGCGATGGTGCTCACCGCCCGCGGGCCCGAGCAGCAGTCCAAGGGCACCGACACCGTGGGCGCCTGGATCAACCTGTGCCTGGCGACCGGCCGCGCGGGGCGACCGCTGTCCGGCTACGGCTGCCTGACCGGGCAGGGCAACGGACAGGGCGGACGCGAGCACGGCCAGAAGGCCGACCAGCTGCCCGGCTACCGCAAGCTGGACGACCCCGCGGCGCGACGGCATGTCGCCGAGGTGTGGGGCGTGGACCCCGACAGCCTCCCCGGGCCGGGGCGCAGCGCCTACGAGCTGCTGGACGCACTGGGTACGGACATCAAGTCGCTGCTGCTGATGGCGTCGAACCCGGTGGTGTCGGCGCCGCGTGCCGCGCACATCGAGGAGCGCATCAAGTCGCTGGACTTCCTCGCGGTGTGCGATGTCGTGCTGTCGGAGACGGCGGCCCTCGCGGACGTCGTCCTGCCGGTCACGCAGTGGGCGGAGGAGACGGGCACCATGACCAACCTGGAGGGCAGGGTGCTGTTGCGCAAGCGGGCGATCACCCCGCCCGAGGGCATCCGCAGCGACCTGGAGGTCATGCACGAGCTGGCCGCCCGGCTCGGCGTGGAGAAGGGCTTCCCGACCGACCCCGAGGAGGTCTTCGAGGAGCTGCGCCGGGCCAGCGCGGGCGGCCCGGCGGACTACTCCGGGATCACCTACCGGCGGCTGGCGGAGGAGAACGGCGTGTTCTGGCCGTGCCCGGCGGCGGACGTCGACGAGTCCGAGGACGCCTGCCTGGATGCCCGCGCAGACGACGACCCGGCGCAGGACGACGACACCGCCGGCGCTGTGCACCCCGGCACCCCGCGCCTCTTCCTCGACCGCTTCGCCACCCCGGACGGCCGGGCCCGGTTCGTCCCCGTCTCGCACCGGGCGATCGCGGAGGAACCCGACGACGACTATCCCGTACTGCTGACGACCGGCCGGGTCGTGGCGCAGTACCAGTCCGGCGCCCAGACCCGCCGCGTCGACGAGCTGAACACCGCCGCACCCGGCCCGTTCGTGGAGCTGCACCCGCGGCTGGCGGAGCGGCTGGGCGCGGCCGAGGGCGATCCGGTGGCCGTGGTCTCCCGGCGCGGCCGGGCGGTGGCACCGGCCCGGATCACGACCACGATCCGTCCGGACACCGTCTTCATGCCCTTCCACTGGCCCGGCGAGGGCCGCGCCAACACCCTGACCAACCCGGCCCTCGACCCGACCTCGCGGATGCCGGAGTTCAAGGCGTGCGCGGTGCGGGTCGAGGCGGTCGAGGCGGTCGAGAGCTAGGAATCCTGTCCCACGGCCGTCAGGAACGTCTCCGCGGCCTTCGCCTCACCAGGTGACGGGGAGGGTGCGGACGCCGTGGACGGCGCGTCCCTCCAGGGCGTGCACCTCGGCCGGAGCCGTCAGCCGCAGTTCGGGCAGCCTGTGGAACAGGGCGGGCAGCGCGATCTGGAGTTCGGCGCGGGCGAGGGACTGTCCGAGGCAGTGGTGCAGGCCGTGGCTGAAGGTCAGGTGCTGCTGGGCGTCCCGGGTGATGTCGAAGGCGTCCGGATAGGGGAAGACGCGGGGGTCCCGGTTGGCTGCCTGGAGCGCGACGACGACTCCTTCACCGGCCCGTACGGTGACGCCGCCGAGCTCCACGTCCTCGGTGGCGATGCGCCGTATCCCGATGTGTACGACGGTGAGATGACGCAGCAGTTCCTCGACGGCTCCCGGCACCAGTTCCGGATCCGCCCGCAGTGCGGCCAGTTGCTCCGGGTGGGACAGCAACGTCACCACGCCGAGCGACAGCATGCTCGCCGTCGTTTCGTGGCCGGCGATGAGCAGCATCACCGCCATCCCGGCCGCCTCCGCGGCGGACGCCTCGCCGGTGGCCACGCGTTCGGTCGCGAGCCGGCTCAGCAGGTCGTCGCCGGGATCGGCGGTCTTGGCGGCGAGCAGTTCGCTGAGGTAGCCGAACAGCGCGGCCCAGCCCGCCCGCATCGCTTCGGGCCCGGCGCTCACGGTGGCGAACGCGGCGGCGTGCCGATGGATGAACTCCCGCTCCGCGTAGGGCACTCCGAGGAGTTCGCAGATGACGAGCAGCGGCAGGGGAAGGGTGAAGTGCTCCACCAGATCGGCGGTCGGCCCCTTGGCCGCCAGGTCGTCGATGAGCCGGTCGGTGAGGTGCCGGATCGCCGGACGCAGTTCCTCGACGCGGCGGAAGGTGAAGTCGGGGATGAGCATCCGGCGCAGCCGCGTGTGGTCGGGCGGGTCCATGGCGAAGAGCTGGCCGGGAGAGCGCGGCGGCGGGGTCGGCTGGAGGCCGGGGAAGCCCTCGCGGACGTTCTCGGAGCTGAAGCGGGCGTCCGCCAGGACTGCGCGGGCCTCCTCGTGCCGTGTGACCAGCCACGGGGTGTTGCCACCCCACAGGGCGATCCGGCTGATCGGGCTCCGCTCGCGCAGCTCAGCGTATTCGGGGGGCGGGTCGAGCAGGGTGGTGCGCCGCATGGGCAGCGCGGGGAACACGGTCTCAGACATGGTCGGCGTCTCCTGTCGAGGGCAGTCCGGCGAGCGTCAGCAGCAGGCTCTTGACGTCGGTCGCGAGGATCGCGTCGCGGCCGTGCTCCGGTCGCGAGCACAGCAGTACGGGGCCGTGTTCGGGGTCGTCGGGCAGGCGGCCGTGGCTGCCGCGTACGCCGGACGGGTCGAGCGGGACGGTACGGAGCCGGTAGCGGAAGCCGAGCTTCTTGCGGGCGACCTGGCCCACGGCGCGCAGCTTCACCGCCGGGACCGTCTCGTCGTACAGCAGCTCGGCCGGGTCGTAGCCGGGCTTGCGGTGGATCTCGACCTGGCGGGCGAAGTCGGGGGCGCGGTCGTCGTCCAGCCAGTAGTAGTACGTGAACCACGCGTCGGACTCGGCGACCGCGACCAGCTCTCCCGAACGCTCGTGGTCCAGGCCGTGCTCCGCCTTGCCCGCCGCGTCCAGGACCTGGTCGACGCCGTCGAGTTCGCCGAGGATCTTGGCGACCTCGGCCTCGTCCCGCGGATCGCGCACGTACACGTGCGCGATCTGGTGGTCGGCGACGGCGAAGGCGCGCGAGGTCCAGGGGTCCAGGTACTCCATGCCGTCCTGGGTGTGGACCTCCAGGAGCCCGGCGCGGCGCAGGGCGCGGTTGATGTCGACGGGCCGGGAGACCGGGGTGATGCCGTACTCGCTGAGCGCCACGACCGTGGCGCCGGCGTCGAGGAAGTGGTCGATCAACGGGCGCAGTGCGTCGTCGAGTCGGCGGGCGGCGCGGGCGGTGGCCGCCGAGTCCGGTCCGGAGCGCTGCGGCTCGTAGTCCATCTGCGGGATGTAGACGAGGGTCAGGTCGGGGTCGTGCTCGTCGAAGACCTGGCGGGCGGCGCCGAGGATCCACTGGGTGGAGGGCATGCCCGCGTTCGGGCCCCAGTAGGTGAACAGGGGGAACGGGCCCAGCCGGTCGGTGAGTTCGTCGTGCAGGGACGGCGGCCAGGTGTAGCAGTCGGGTTCCTTGCGGCCGTCGGAGTAGTAGACGGGGCGCGGGGTCACCGTCCAGTCGACGTCCGCGCCCATGGCGTACCACCAGCAGATGTTGGCGACCTTGTAGCCGGGGCGGACCTTGCGGGCGGCGTCCCAGATCTTCTCGCCGCCGACGAGGGCGTTGTGCTGGCGCCACAGCAGTACGTCGCCGAGGTCGCGGAAGTACCAGCCGTTGGCCACCGCGCCGTGGGTGGAGGGGAGTTCGCCGGTGAGGAAGGTGGACTGGGCGGTGCAGGTCACGGCGGGCAGGGTGGTGCCCAGCCGGGCCCGGAAGCCGCGGTCGCCGAGGGCGGCGACCGCGGGCATGTGTTTCAGCAGGGTGGGGGTGAGGCCGACGATGTCGAGGACGACCAGGCGGTTCGTGTGGGGGGTTTCGGTCATGAGTGGTCCTCCTTGAGGCCGAGGGCGGTCAACCGGTCCCTGGCCCAGGCGAGTTCGGCGGCGATGCCCTCGGTGAGGTCCGCGGGCGGGCGGGGCAGCACGGACCAGGTGTAGGTCTCGACCTCGATGTGGTCGCAGGCCGCCGTGGGACCGCCGAGCAGGCCGTCGAGCACGGTGGTGAGCTGTCCGGCGGTGGTGCGCAGCGGGGGCTCGGGGTCGGTGTGCAGCGGGGCGTGGAAGTGCACCCGCCAGGGGCCGGTGTCGTCGGGGAGGGTGCCGTCCAGAGCCTGAGGCAGATCGTCGGCCCCACGCACGCCGCCGGCGCCGGCCGTTCGGGTCTGGTGCAGGAACCTGCGCTCGGCGAGTTCACGCAGTGCGGCACGGGCGTCCGGGGCCGCCGGGTCGGGTGCCTCCACCGCGCAGGACGCCTGGAGTTTGACGACCGGCAGTCCGGCCCCGGACAGCCGCCGCAGCGCCTCGTCCGGCTCCTCGAACTGCACGGCGAGATGGCAGGCGTCCAGGCAGATCCCGAGGTGTTCGTGGTCCAGCTCGCCGAATTCCCGTACGGCCTGCTCGGTGGTCTCCACGACGCATCCCGGTTCCGGCTCGAACCCGACCCGGACGGGGCGGCCGGTCCACGCTTCGAGCCCGGAGAGCCCGATGGCCAGCCGGTCCAGGGCGCGGCGGGCCGCGTCGGAGCGCTCGCGGGGCCACGGAGCGCGCCAGCCGAGCGGCAGGGTGGAGACGCTGCCCCGGCGGGCGTCGTCGGGGAGGAGGGCGGCGAGGACGCGGGCGCAGTCGATGGTGTAGTCGAGCCGCGCCTCGTCCGCCCAGTCGGGAAGGTAGACGTCCTTCTTGACGACCTCGCGGTGGAATCCCTCGTACGGGAAGGCGTTGAGGGTGACGGTCTCCAGGCCGCGGGCGGTCAGCTCGGCCTTGAGTTTCGCCAACGCGTCGGCATCGGCGGCGAGTTCGGTGACGGCGGGGCGTGCCAGCCACAGCCCGATACCGAGGCGGTCGACGGCCAGACGCTCACGCACGGGCTCGGCGTAGAGGGAGAGCTGGCCGATGACGCCGTCCAGGTCCTCCGCCTGGTGGACGTTGCTGCAGTACGCGAGATGGACGGGGGTGCCGTCGGGGTGGCGGAAGCGCACGGAGGTTCACTCTCCCCCGCGTTTGACGGAGTTGCCCTCGAAGCTCGACGTCTCGTCGGGCTTGGCTTCGTCCAGGTCGAGGCGGCCGCTCTGCCCGTAGAAGGCGACCGGGTTGCGCCACATCACCAGGTCGACGTCGTCCTCGCCGAACCCGGCGGCGAGCATCGCGTCCGCCGTCTTCCGCGTCTTCAGGGGGTCCGAACGACCCCAGTCCGCGGCCGAGTTGACAAGGACGCGGGCCGTCCCGTGCTGCTGGAGGATGCGGACCATCCGGTCCTCGCTCATCTTCGTCTTCGGGTAGACCGAGAAGCCCGCCCAGCAGCCGCTGTCGAGGACCATGGAGACGGTGAGCTCATTGAGGTGGTCGAGGACGACGAGCTCGGGCGCGATCCCCGACTCCCGTACGACGTCCAGCGTGCGCCGGGTCCCGGCCGCCTTGTCGCGGTGCGGGGTGTGGACGAGGGCGGGCAGCCCGTGCTCGACGGCGAGTCGGAGCTGCGCGGCCAGCGCCTCGTCCTCCTCCTTGGTCATCGAGTCGTAGCCGATCTCGCCGACCGCGACGACCCGGTCCTTGGCGAGGTAGCGGGGCAGTTCGTCGAGGACGGGGCGGCAGCGCGGGTCGTTGGCCTCCTTGGGGTTGAGGGCGATCGTGCAGAAGTGCTGGATGCCGAACTGGGCGGCGCGGTACGGCTCCCAGCCCAGCAGCGAGTCGAAGTAGTCGTAGAAGGACTCGGGCGAGGTGCGGGGCTGGCCGAGCCAGAAGGCGGGCTCGACGACGGCCCGGACGCCGGCCGCGTACATCGCCTCGTAGTCGTCGGTGGTGCGGGACGTCATGTGGATGTGGGGGTCGAAAATGCGCATGGTCAGAGGGCTCCATGGGGGAGGAAAGCGCTGATGAGGGGGCCTGTGTCCGGGGGTACGGGGCGGTCGGCGGCGCTGCGTTCGGCGGCGAAGTCGGCGAGCATGCGGGCGAGTTCGGCATCCGCGCGGTCGTCGAGGCCGGCCACGCGGGCGAGCGGGATCTCGTGGAAGACGCACTTCAGGACGGCCTGCCGGTACTCGTCCGCCGGGAGGTGGGCGGCCGCGTACGGGCCGAGGGCCGCCTCGATCAGCGTGGTGTCGTTGCCCCGCAGGGCCTGCCGTACGAGGTCCAGGTACCGGCCCTCGTCGTCGAGGAGCGGCAACGCCTTGAGGACGGCCCGCTGTTCGGCGGGGTCGCCGAACCGGTGAAGCGCTCCCACCGCCTCGACGAGGGCCTCGCCGCGCAGCGGCAGCGCGGTCAGGAGCAGGGCGCGGGCCGCCTCGTCGACGGTCCGGCCGTCGGGCAGCGGTTCTCGTCCGCAGTGGCGGCGTACGGCGGGGAAGAGGGCCCGGACGGCCGTGGGGTCGGCGGTCACGCGGGCGACGGCGGCGTCGAGCCAGGCGCGGGCGTCGGGGGTGAGGGGGAGCGAGAGCATGGGCACGTACCTCTGTGGGGTGGAGGGGGCTCAGGAACCCTTGGGAAGGCCGGGAAGCCTCACGAGGCGAGTAACCCGGTCTCGGCCGCGCGCAGGAACTCGATCGAGCGCCGGGCGACCTCGGGTGCGTCCAGGGAACCGCCCTGGATCTCGACGGACACCAGACCCTCGTGGCCGAGCGCCTGGAGCGCCGCCAGCACCGGCGGGAAGTCGATCTCGCCCGCGCCGAACTCCAGGTGCCGGTGGACGCCGCGCACCATGTCCTCGATCTGCACGTTCAGCAGGTGACGCGCGGCCCGCCGCACGCATTCCAGCAGCGGAGGCTCCTCCACGCAGTGGGCATGCCCGATGTCCAGGGTGATGCCGAACAGCTCGTGCCCGCCGACGAGTTGGCGCAGCCACAGACACCGTTCGACCGTGTCGACGAACATGTACGGCTCCGGCTCGAAGGCCAGCGCGACCCCGTACGCCTCGGCCGTCTCCAGCACCGCCCCGACGCCCGCCGCGAGACGCTGCCACACCGCCGTCTCGGACACCCCGGCCGGAGCCGCTCCGCTGCACAGGTGCACGGTGGGCGAGCCCAGTTCGGCCGCGATGCGCACAGCGCGCCGCAGCAGGTCGATCCGCCGCTCCGGCTCCGTCGACATCAGCGTCGGCTCGTGCTTGGCCCAGGCGTCGAGGAAGTACGGCGCCCCGGTCTCGACGGTGACGGTGAGACCGTGGCGCGCCAACTGCTTGCCGGTCAGGGCGACCTGGCGGCCCAGGTCCGCGGCGTAGGGGTCGAGGTGGTGGTGGTCGAGCGTGAGCGCGACGCCGTCGTAGCCCAGGTCCGCGAGGACGCCGAGCAGGTCGGTCAGCCGGTGGTGGGCGAACCCGTTGGTGCCGTAGCCGAATCTGAGGCTCATGTCGGCGACACCCGTCCGGCCAGCCGCAGCGCCAGTGGATGTACGGCGCCGAGGACGGCGGCGGCACCCGGCGCGCCGGCCCGCGCGGTCAGCGCCGTCTGCAAGGGGACCATGGCGAGGATGCCGGCCCCCACCGCCCGCCTTACGGTGCCGCCGCGCGGGTCGCGCACGGCGAGCGCCTGGGCTCGGCCGTAGGTCCCCAGGTAGGCGAGGGCTCCGGCGGCCGCGACGGCGGTGCCGGCCGCGGTACCTGCCGCGGTACCGGCCGCGGTCCTGCGGGGTGCCGATCGGGTCGACCGTCCGAGGGGCCAGGCACTGGCCAGCGCCGTCGCCGACGAGACGGCGAGCGTCGCCGCGGGCAGCCGCGCCGGGGCACCGGAGATCTCGTGGCGGCTGAGGAGGGTGAGCGTGTACGTGTGCAGACCGGTGAGCAGGGCGGGGAGGGCCGCGCGGCCGAGCGCGCCGACGGTCCCACCGGCTGTGGCACCGGCGGCCCCACCGGAGGCGGCACCGGCCGGTGCGCCGGATGCGCCGGATGCGCCGCCGAACGATCCGCCGGATGCGCCGCCGGTCCCTGCGCCGGATGCGGCCGAAGCCGCCTTCCCGCCGCCCGCCACCGCCCCCGCCAGCACGTCCAGCGCCCGCGCCCCGGCCATGGCCGCCGGTCCCGCCGGCGTCGACTTCAGCTTCAGGTCGTACGCCCACACCAGGGCGGTCAGCGGCAGCGCTGCGGCTAGGCCGCGCCGGCCGCCCGAGAGGGTGGCGAGGCCGAGGCCGGCGGCGGTCAGTCCGGTGGCGACGGACAGCGCGGTCCGGCGCGGCACCCGGCCGGAGGGTATGGGCCGTTCGGGCCGCTCCACCGAGTCGACCGCGGCGTCCGCGTAGTCGTTGAGGGCCATGCCGGCCCAGTAGAGGCACACGGACGAGGCCATCACTCCGGCCGTCCGCAGACCGAGGGGGCGTCCGGCCGCCGTCGCGCCCGCGAGGACGTCCCCGGGCACGCTGAGGGCTGCCGGAGCGCGGACGAGACTCGCCAGATCCGCTGCTCGGGTTACCGCTTTCCGGTCTTTCATGCCGCGATCATTGCGAAGACTTGTTGAACTTTCATACTGCGCAATGAGGAAGTTCTGTGTGACATGCGCAACAGCAATGTGAGGCGCGCAACAGCGATATGACGGTGCGGTGGCCCCCCGTCCGGGCAGAAGAGGAGGCCATGACGCACATCCACGGCCACCGCTGGGGCCATTCCGCACTCACCGTCGACCTCGACCTCGAGCCTGACGGAGCGCCGAGGCTCCGGGTGACGCGGCCCGGGGATCCGGAGGCGCCGCCGGGAGACCTCCCGCTCGTCGACGTGACCCTGTCGGGCGCGGGCACGGGCTGGTCCGGTCCGCGCTTTCGGGGTACGGCGCTCGGGCCCCGGCTCGTGTACCGCGCCCACCACGCCGCCCACGGCGACGGCTGGCACCGCCTCACGGTCGAACTGCACGACCCGGCAAGCGGGTTGACCGCCTTCGCCGAGTACTCCTCGCCCGACGACGTGCCGGTGCTGCGCTCCCGGGTCCGGCTGCGCAACGACGGACCGGAGCCGCTGACCGTGCGTGCCGTCGGCAGCCTGCTGCTCGGCGGGCTGCCCTCCCCCGACGTCCTCGACGCGCACCGGGCACGCAACGACTGGCTCGCCGAGTGCCGTTGGTACACGGAGCCGCTACGGGACGCCGTACCGGACGTCAACCGGCACGTCCACGAGCACGACGCGCGGGCGGCCCTGCGGCTGACCGGACGGGGCAGCTGGCCGACCGACGGGCATCTGGCGATGGGCGCCCTCACCGACCGTACGGACGGGCGGTGCTGGCTGTGGCAGGTCGAGTCGGCGGCCGGGTGGGGGTGGGACGCGGGCGAGGCTCCGGCGAGGCGGACGTATGTCGGACTGGGCGGTCCGACGTACGACGACCACGGCTGGCGCCAAGTGCTGCGTCCTGGTGAGGAGTTCGCCTCCGAGTACGCGGCGATGGCGCTGGGGGACGGCTTCGACGGGGCGCTGGCCGCGCTGACGTCGTACCGCCGTCGGGTCCGCCGTCCGCACCCGGACCACGAACACCTCCCGGTCGTCTTCAACGACTACATGAACACGCTGATGGGCGACCCGACGACCGAGAAACTGCTGCCGCTGATCGACGCGGCGGCTCGGGCGGGCGCGGAGTACTTCTGCGTGGACGCCGGCTGGTACGACGACACGGCGGACGGCGGCTGGTGGGACGGCGTCGGCGCGTGGCAGGCGTCCGCGCGCCGCTTCCCCGGGGGCATCGGGGTGGTGCTGGACCGGATCCGCGAGCGCGGGATGGTGCCGGGGCTGTGGCTGGAGCCGGAGGTGGTGGGCGTACGCAGTTCGGTGGCCGCCGAGTTGCCGTCCGCCGCCTTCCTGCGCCACGACGACGGCACCCGCGTCACCGAACAGGGCCGCCACCAACTGGACCTGACCCATCCGGCGGCCCGCGCCCACCTGGACAAGACGGTCGACCGGATCGTCGGCGACTGGGGTGTCGGATATCTGAAGCTGGACTACAACATCACGACGTCGGCACCGGGCCTGCTGGAGCACACGCGGGCGTGGCGGGCGTGGATCTCAGCCGTCCTGGACCGCTACCCGGACCTGGTGATCGAGAACTGCGCTTCGGGCGGCATGCGCATGGACGGCGCGTCCCTGTCGGTCACCCAGCTCCAGTCCACGTCCGACCAGCAGGATCCGGTCGGCTACCCGCCGATCGCGGCCGCCGCGCCGACGGTGGTGCCGCCGGAGCAGGGGGCGGTGTGGGCGTATCCGCAGCCGGAGTTCAGCGATGCCGAGATCGCCTTCACGGTCGGTACGGCGATGTCGGGACGCATCCATCTCTCCGGGCACCTCGACCGCATGACGGATCGTCAGCTGGGGCTGGTGCGGGAGGCGGTGCGGACGTACAAGGCGATCCGCGGGGATCTGCGGTCGGCCGTGCCCTTCTGGCCGCTCGGGCTGCCCGGGTGGACCGACGCGTGGGTGGCGCTGGGGTTGCGGGCGCCGGTGCAGGGGGCGACGTACGTGTCGGTGTGGCGCCGCGGCGGGGAGGCCGAACAGGTGCTTCCCGTACGGCGCTTGGCGGGGCGGGCGGACGGCGTACGGGTGGAGGTCCTGCACTCGGCGGGCGAGGCGTCGGCCGAGTGGAACGGAGCCGGCCTGCGGGTGCGGCTGGCCGACGCCCCGTCGATGGCGCTGGTGAGACTCACGTAGCCGACGCGCCGGCGGCATGGGGGGCGCGGCTACGGGGGCGGCCAGGGGGGCGACGAAGGGACAGGCGCGCCGGACGGCCTTCCGCACGAGCCGGTGGCGGCCGTTCGCCCACGCGGGTCGGCTCAGCCGCGCACCAGCCAGTCGCCGCTCCCGATGCGCTTCCCCCGGGCGCGCAGACGTGCGGCCACGGAGGGTGCGGCGACGTACACCCAGGCCCGTACGCTCCGCCCGCCGCTGCTGCCGCCGCTGCCGCCGCCACCGTCGCCGTCGTCGTCGTCGTCGTCGTCGAGGGTCACCTCGCGCTCGACGCGCAGGTAGAGGCTGCGCGGATCCCCCGGCGTGTACTCCTCCAGCCGGTCCAACTCGACCAGCAACTCCCCGTAGGCCTCGGGCAGTGCGGTGACGACCTCGCCGTACACCACTCCCCCGCGCTCCTCCCCACTCTCCTCCACGGCGTACGGATAGCCGGGCCCCTCGTACAGCACCGCGCCCGTGAGCCGCCCCGGGTCCTCGGACCGGATACGTCCGCGCAGGAAGAGGTCGTGGTTGGGCTCGCCGGGGCGGAGGGTGCCGTAGACGAAGAAGGGCAGTTTCGAGGCGCTCACGAAAACGATTCTCTCCCCTCACACACCTGCGCATCTGCGCCATAGACATGACATGCCAGGGCGCCTTAAATCTTGGTCAAGATCCGCGCAACCCCCACGTCCCGCGCCACCTCATGTCCCGTTGCACCCCCACGTCCCGCGCCCCCCCGTCCCGCGCGCCCCCTTCACGCCTTCACGCGTGCACGCATTCGCGCCCTCTCAGGCGCCTTCCCGAGGAGATCGATGAGCCGGATACGGCCGTACGTCCGAGGTTCCCGTCGTCTCACCACCGCCGGCGCAGCCGCCACCACCGCCACCCTGCTGGCCGCCGCACTCAGCCCCGCCGCCGACGCGGCCGACCGGCCGACCCGGGCCTCCGCGATCGAGAACGCGGCGTCGGTGCTCGCGGACCGGGCCGCGGCGCTGGGTCTCACCGACGCACAGGACACGACCGTCCGGGACGTCGTGGTGGACGCGGACGGCACACAGCACGTCCGCTACGACCGCACCTACCGCGAACTGCCCGTCCTCGGCGGCGACTTCGTGGTCCACCTGGCTCCCGACGGCAGCTACCGCAGCGCCAACCTCGCCACGAAGAACGCGATCTCGCTCGCGAGCGTCACCCCGAAGCTGTCCGCGCCCAAGGCCGCCGACCTCGCGGTGAACGCGCTGCGCGCCGCCAACCTCGGCGAGACCCTGCGGAAGATCACCGCCAAGTCGGAGCTGGTCGTCGACGCCCTGCACGGCACCCCGAAGCTGGCGTGGCAGACGAACGCCGTCGCGCAGGACGCCCTCGGCAACCCCACCGCGCGGACGATCCTGACGGACGCCGGCACGGGCACCCAGATCGACGCCTGGGACACCATCGAGACCGCGTCGGGCGACGGCAAGTCCCTGTACGGCGGCACGGTTCCGCTGGAGACGACGCTGTCGGGATCGACGTACCAGCTGAAGGACACGACGCGCGGGAACACGTACACCGGTGACGCCGCGAACCAGAACGACCTGTGCGTCCTGACGATCTGCCTGAGCCGGGCCCCCTCGACGGTCTTCACCGACGCCGACAACCACTGGGGCACGGGCACGGACGCGGACCGCGCCTCGGCGGCGGTGGACGCGCAGTACGGCACGGACGTGACCTGGGACTACTACAAGAACGTCCACGGCCGCAACGGCATCGCGGGCGACGGCAAGGGGTCGTACAACCGCGTGCACTACGGCACCCGGTACAACAACGCCTTCTGGGACGACAGTTGCTTCTGCATGACGTACGGGGACGGTGACGGCACGCAGCTCGGACCGCTGGTGTCGCTGGACGTGGCGGGCCACGAGATGTCGCACGGCGTGACGTCGAAGACGGCGGCACTCACGTACTCCGGCGAGTCGGGCGGCCTGAACGAGGCCACCTCCGACATCTTCGGCACGCTGGTGGAGTTCTACGCCGGCAACACGTCCGATGCGGGTGACTACCTGATCGGCGAGAAGATCGTCCGCTCCGGCTTCGGACGGGACGCCCTGCGCTACATGGACAAGCCCTCCAAGGACGGCGCCTCCGCGGACTGCTGGACCTCCGGCGTGGGCGACCTCGACGTCCACTACTCCTCCGGCGTGGCCAACCACTTCGCGTATCTGCTGGCGGAGGGCAGCGGCACGAAGACGGTGAACGGCGTCAGCTACAACTCACCCACGTGCGACGGCTCTTCGGTGACGGGGATCGGCCGGGCCAAGCTGGGGGCGATCTGGTACCGGGCCCTGACGGTCTACATGACGTCGTCCACGGACTACGCGGCTGCTCGTACCGCGACGCTGAGCGCGGCGAAGGATCTGTACGGGGCGGGGAGCACGGAGTACGGCGCGGTGGCCGCGGCTTGGAGTGCGGTGGATGTGGGGTGAGTTGGACTGACGCCTGACGTGGCCGCCTCGGTTCTTCGGGCCGAGGCGGCCGTTGCCTTGCTTGAGTTGCTCAGAGCCCGGCGATGAGAGCAGCCCGATCGCTTCCGCGGCCATGAAGCGGCAGCCGGACGCCGAGTTCATCGCAGCTTGGGGGAAGCTTGCTCCCGGCACGCTCGATCGCGCCGAAGGGAATCGCGGGGGGAGAGAGAGCTGTCGGCTACTGCTCGCCCAGACTGGTGGCGTGTTGATCCACCTCGATGTCCGAGCGCTGTACGCCGGTGAATCGTGTGGGCCGGAAGGCCCCAAGGAGGTCCTGCTCCTGATCGGTTGTGATCTCGGCCGCGACCAGGCGTCCCAGAATCGGCGCCAGGGTGACCCCGCTGTGCGAGACGAGGCAGTAGACGCGGGACTGCGCGCAGGCATACCCGGCGACGGTGTGGCCGTCCGCGGGCAGTGACCGCAGGCCGATGCGCAGGTCGATCTCCGGTGCCCGGCCCGGGTCGGGCAGCAGTGCGGAGAACCGTCGGGCGAGGGTGCTTGCGATGTCCCCGCCCGCGGACGGCGGGTCTGCCGGATCGACGTGGGCGTTCAGATCGAGAGCCTGCAGGACGGTATGCCCGCCGGCCTCGGGGCGGAGGTTGAGGCCGGGGCTGTGGATCACGCAGCGCAGGTCGAGTTGTGGTGACCTGGCGTACCCGAGCAGGCCGACGGTCTGCGCTCCGCGACCGGCATCCGTCACCATGGGAACGTCGATCCCGGCCCGTGCGGCGAGCCGTTGGGTCCAGCGGCCTGCCGCCAGGACGACTCGATCACCCGTGCAGACCTCGCCTCCGGCCAGGGTGACGGATACTCGGTCAGGCCCGTCGTCGATGGCTACGACCTCGCCGACCGCTAACGTGGCTCCGTGCTGCTCGGCGTCCGCCAGCAGGTTGTTCACGAAACGGTCCGGCAGAACGTATCCCTCGCTGGGGAAGTGTGCGATGGACGTGATGGTCTCCGGGATGCGCAGGCCCCCTGCGGTCCGCGCCGCTTCGTTGGGGGTGACCCAGTGTGCGGGGTAGCCGAGTGCCTGCAGTCGTTCCACGTTGCCGGCGAGCCGCTGCTCGTTTGCGGCGTCCGCCCACTGCAGCGCTCCGCTGGGGAAGTACGACGGTGCGCCGCGCAGTTGCCCGGCGAGCCTGGCGTGCTCCTCCATCCCCGCGAGGTTCAGCCGGTGGTAGTCCGGGTCGGGCTTCCGGCTGGAGTTGGTCCAGGCGAAGGTGGTCGCGGTCGTGCCGGTGCCGGCTCCCCGCTGATCGAGCAGGAGAACGTCCTTGCCTGCGACGGCAAGCTGCCTCGCGACGCTCACGCCCAGCACGCCGGCACCGACGATGATGACCTTCATTGTGTGCGCTTCCTTTCTGGCAGCGGCACGCTGCTCACATGGCGGGGACCGGAAGCTCCAGGAAGAACTCGGCGGTTCCCGGACGGACGAGGGTCGTCACCACCTCGACGGTGCTGCCGTCATCGGCACGCAACTCCCTGCGCCTCATCAGCGCGGGCGTTCCGGTCTCGCTGTGCAGCAATGCGGCGTCGTGCTCGTCGAGGGCCACCGGGTCGAGGAAGAGCCGGATCGAGTCGATCGGTACTCCCCTGCGCTGCAGATACGGGAGGGTGACGAGGTCTTCGAGGTTCTCGTTCAGCAGGTCGGGGGCGGCCGCAAAGAGGACGACGTGCCGCTCGACCGACTGCGGCTCCTCGCGTACGTTCAGTTTGCGGCGGACCAGTTCCACTACGGCCGTGTCGGCGGAGGCGCCAGGGAGGGTCAGGATGGCGTCGGCGGCCCTGACGATCCGCGCGGAAACCACTTCGTGTCTGCCCGGCGCGCCCTTTGCGGCTGCCGCAGGAGTGACGAAGTTGAGCAGATTGATCTGCCGCGTCACGTCCGCCACGAACGATCCGTGGCGCCGCCGGCGGATTGCCAGCCCCGCCTCGGCCAGGTCGTTGAGGACCCGTTGGGCCGTGGCACGACTGACGCCGTACTCGGCGGAGATGTCCATCTCGCTTGGCAGACGCGAGCCAGGCGGGAGGGCCCCGGACAGGATCTTCGCTTCGAACTCTCGCCTGATCTGTACATAGAGTGGCACGGTCATGGCTAGACCGTACATTCACTCGATTGACTGGTAAGAGCGAGCTGACCAGCCCGGTCTTCAGCGTCCGAGCCTCATGGGCGGGGTGCTGTTCCCGACCTGTCCCGCGGGGTTGCCGGGCGGGTTCGACGGTGACCACGGAGCCGAGCCGACGACGGTACGGGCGCGGCTGCGCCTGGAGCCTTCCGGACCGCCGATGACGGGCGATCGGCCCCGCCTTCACCGATTCGCTGAAGACACGCCGGGCCCCGTAACAGCCGGCACCCTTCTCACGGTGGAGATCCTTTTCAGCCGGTAGTCGAGCGCCAGAGGGCTGGACCCTTGCCTGCTTCGTCATGTCGGTCTCCCGCCTGATCTGCACGCGACCAGCACCCGTCCTCTAGACCGTACAATTAGATAATTGACCGGTCAATACGAGTGAGCAGAGGATCTACTCAGCAGCCATCGCCCTGAGAGGAAGGCCAGTGCCACCGGTCTGGTGGCCGGCTCGGACGCCCGCGAGCCGAGTCGGTCCGAGCCCCGCCCTATGACTTCGGAGGGTCACAACCACCTCCCCCTCCTTCTCTAATGGGAGCCAAGCCGACGGAGAGTCGGGAGGACGGCAGGGGGTGACCACGGTGCGGGCTTCGAGGTTCGTTTCCACGGTGGCGCTGTCGATGTGCGTGGCGGCCATGGTGGGCGGCTGCGCGGACGGCGCGGGCCGGGACGATGCGGGGGAGCCGCGACCCGTACCGCGGTCGGCCCCGGCCCAGGACGATCTGCTGAAGAGCGCCGAATCCGCTCTCGTGCAGCGTTGCCTGACGGAACGTGAGGTGGCGCTGCCGGCGGCGGGGTCGCGCGGGTCGACGGAAAAGGCAGCCGCACCGCGGCGCGAGTTCCCGTACGGGATCGACGACCCCGCCTGGGCCGCCGAGCACGGTTTCGGCGGCGCGGCGGAGACAGAACAGGCGCAGCAACAGGAACAGCAGACGCCGCAGGCCGGAAAGAGGGCCGCCGAGCAGCAACAGCGGCTGACCGACGCGATGTTCGGCACCGGACGTCGTGAACTGTCCACCCGGACGGCCACCGGACTGGTCGTCAAGGCCAACAGCGACGGCTGCCTCGCCGCGGCACAGCGCGTCCTCTACGGCGACCAGGTTCGCTGGTTCCGCACCGAGGTCGCGGTCAACAACCTCGGGGCCGCCGCTCACGACCGGGTGACCCGGGACCCGGCGTACCGGGCCGCGCTCGCCCGCTGGGCACGCTGCATCGCCCCGGTGCACAAGGCCGAGGACCCGGCAGAGCTGCGCAGCGCATGGCAGCGCCGCGCCCGTGACCTCGATCCGCGTCAGGCCACGGATCTGCAGCGGCGGTACGCCGTGGCCGAGGCGCGGTGTGTCCGGAGCACCGACCTCGCTGACACCGGCGCACGGCTGGAGAAGGACCACGCGGCCGACCTGCGTGCCGAGTACGCCGACCTCATCGGCGAGCACCGCCAGATGCGCGATCGCGGCCTGCGGTACGCCGTCCGGCATGGCCTCTGAGGCCTCTCACTCCGACCGACACGACCCGGGTTCACTCACCGAACCACTTACTGAACCACTTACCGAATCACTCAACCGCATCACTCAACCGCACCGCACACCACATCGAAGGGATCCACATCATGCGCAAGACCTTCATCACCGCGGCCGGCGTGCTCCTCGCCGCCGGTGCCTCCCTGGCCGTCGTACCCGGCACCGCCCAGGCCGCCGCCCCCTGCGCCGAGGGGAGTTTCTGCGCCTACACCGACGCCGACTACGGCGGTCTGTCCGTGGGTTGGACCGGCGACGACGGCTGGTGGGAGGGCAACATCGCGGACGAGGACAGCTCGTGGGCCAACCACGGGATCTCGGGCCCGGGCATCAAGGACCACGTCAAGGTCTACGCCAGCGCGTGGCAGGGCGGCGGCGTCACCATCTGCCTGGACCCCGGCCAGGAGGTTCCTTACAACGAGGGCGCCAACGACCGGGGTGACTCCCACATCTGGACCACCGGCTGCTGAACGTACCGAGGGCGCACCGCCACCTCCGGGGGAGTGGCGGTGCGCCCTCAGTCGCGCAGTCACGCGAAAACCCATGGCGGCGCCGCTCGCACGCCGGATACGCTCCGCTGCCGCCCGCCCGAACTCCCAGGAAGCCGTATGCCGTCCACGACCAAGATGCACCCCGACGAGCTCGACATCGACGCGACGCTGGTCGGTGGGCTGGTGTCGGACCAGTTCCCGCAGTGGGCGGAACTCCCGGTGACGCGGGTCGGGTCCGCCGGGACCGACAACGCCATGTACCGGCTGGGCGACGAGATGGTCGTACGGCTGCCGCGGCTGCCCGGTGGAGCCCACCAGATCGGCATCGAACAACGGTGGCTGCCGAGGCTGGCCCCGCACCTTCCGCTGACCGTGCCGGTACCGCTCGCCGAGGGTGCGCCCGGGCGCGGGTACGCGCTTCCGTGGGGGGTGTACCGGTGGCTGGACGGCGACAACGCCTATGACGTGCCTCTCACTGAACTCGCCGATGCGGCCCTGGAGTTGGGTCGGTTCGTCGCCGCGCTGCGGCGGGTCGACGCCACGGACGGGCCGGTCTCCTGGCGGGGCGGACCGGTCGTGGGCAACGACGAGTCCGTCCGTGCCGCGATCGACGACATGGGCGCCGACGGGACGCTGGACGCGGCCGCCGCCACGGCCGTCTGGGAGGACACCGTCCGGCTGCCCCAGTGGGACGGCCCTCCCGTCTGGCTCCACGGCGACCTGCTGCCCGGGAACCTGCTGACGGAGGGCGGCCGGCTCACCGCGGTCATCGACTTCGGCGGCCTCGGCATCGGCGATCCGGCGGCGGACGTGATGGCCGGGTGGACGCTCTTCGACGCCGAGACCCGTGGCCTCTTCCGCGAGGCGGCCGACGTGGACGACATGACGTGGGCCCGGGGGCGGGGATGGGCCCTGTGCTTCGGGCTGACGGCGGAGCACTACTACCGCGGCGGGAAGAACCCTGTGCTCGCGACGGTGGGGCGGCGGGCGGTGCAGGAGGTGCTCGCCGAGTACGCGGGCGGCATGCGGACCTGACCTCCACATGCCGCCCGCTGCCCGCTGGCCACCGGCCACCGACCCCTACGCGCGTTCCGTCAGCCACGTCCGCTTCGGCCGGCACTCCAACTTGCCGTCCACGACCTTGCACCAGGTCTGGTAGCCGCTGGAGTAGAGGCGCTTGCCGAGCCAGTCGTAGGCGTCCGCGTCGGCGCGGCTCGGCGGCGTGTACGGGACGAAGTTGGCGGCGTCGTCGATGCTGCCGGTGCCGTCGTAGCGAGCGACCTTGGGGTACGGGTACACCGGGCGGGTGCGGGTCACCGTGTCGTTCGTGACGTTGGACGCGACGATCGCGGCGGGCTTGGTGGCGCTCTCCGCCCACGCCATCACCGGTGTGAGGACGTCGAAGGTGTTGGGGCCCGCGCCGCCGCTGCAGTGGGCCACACCCGGGAACATGTACAGCTTGGCGAACCGCTCGACGTCCCGGGCGCCCATCGTCGTACGCATCGCGTCGTAGTACGCGAGCGTGCCCTGCGGCGAGATGTGCTGGTCGTTCCAGCCGTGCCAGAGCAGCAGCTTGCCGCCGCTCTTCCGGAAGGCACCGAGGTCGGGGTCCAGCGCGGCGAGGTAGCTGGAGGACTGGACCGTCTCCCAGAAGGACTCGGCCGTGAACTTCAGGTCGGACAGCCGGAAGTCCGGGTTCGGGGCGTTGGTGTAGGCGAGGTAGCGCGCGAAGGACGTCACGAAGTTCTCGCTGGAGACCGTCTCACCCTGCGACTTGGGCACGAACAGCGTCCATTCCAGCTCCGAGCCCCACTCGTGGGAGATCGAGATCTCCAGCTTGCGGCCCTTCGAGTCCGTCGCTCCGTCGTGCAGCCGTTGGACCACGCCTGCCTGAGCCGCCGTCAGACACGTCGACGGATCCTGGCCGGACTCGCACACCAGCGTCCGCGGGTCGAAGTCGCACCGGCGCGGGTCGTCGAGGAGTCCGTCGGTCAGGCCGTCCAGCGCGTCGCAGGCGTCGAGCACGGCCCGGTGGACGAGGGGCAGTTTGTCGGCGAGGAGGATGTAGTCGCCGTCCGCGTCCTTGTTCGTCAGGACGTTCCACGCGTGGTGGAAGGTGTTCTGGACGACCATGTTGTTCGCGGGTGCCCCGGCGGCGATGCCGTCGAAGTCGTCGGGGTAGCGCTGGGCCTCCATGAGCGCCTCACGGCCGCCGTCGGAGCAGCCGGTGAAGTAGGAGTACGCGGGGCGCTGACCGTAGAACCTGGTGATGACCGCCTTCGCGACCTGGGCGGTGACGTGCACTCCCCGGTACGCGAAGTCGATCTGCGCCTGCGGGTTGTCCAGGGCCCAGGAGCCGTCGTTGAGGCCCTGGTGGCCCATGTCCGTCGTGGCGCTCGCGACCGTGCCGTCCTTGACGACCGGACAGGTGGAGGCCTGGCCGTAGTTGATGTTGGCGCTGCCGCACAGGCCGCCGCAGCCGGTCTGGACGTAGCGCTGCGTCCAGCCGTTGACCGGCAGGCGCATGACAATGGTGTTCGCGGGGGCGATGGCCCCCCGCACCTCGCAGTACGGGGCCGCCGCCCCGGTGGTCACGACGGTCGCGGAGCGGATCGTGACCGGTGCGTCGGTGACCCCGTCCAGGTCGAGGCCGGTCACGTCTGCGCACTCCAGGACGGGCTTCACGGCGGGCAGGTCGGCCAGACCCTCCGCCGTGATCACGCGGCGCGACGCGTCCGCGCCGGCAGCGGCGGGACCCGCGCCGCCGATCGGCACCAGGACCAGCGCGAGCAGCGCGGCCGTGACCGCTCTGCCGCGTACGAAGGACCAACGCATGGGCTTTCCTCCTCGGTGGGGCGCGGCGCCCGGGGGTCGGGCGATGTGCCGCCGAGCGGGTAGCGTGACGGAAGTCGAAGATATCGTCAACAATTTGGACAGCAATTCAGGCCAGGTTGTCCGGGCGGGCCCGGTCACCCGTTCACACCTCCGCCCTGCACCCTTCGGGTTCTTTTTCCCCTCTCGCCCGTCTCGCACCGATGACCTGCTGAAACAAGGGCAACAGCCCGCCGGGCGGGCCTTGCCTGACACCCATTCACCCCATTTCTGACACACCCTCAGGAAGCGGTATCGGTCTGCTGCCACTTACCTCGGAAGGGCAGCCCCACCGAAAGGGCAGCCCCCACCGAAGGGCAGCCCCACCGAAGTGCACCGCAGAGCTCGAGGGAGCACCGATGCGACGTACCGCCCGTCTGCTGTCCGGTACCGCGTTCGCCGTCGCCGTGGCCGGCCTCGGCGCCGCGCCCGCGTACGGCAGCGGCGGCGCCGGCAGCCTGGAGGTCTTTCCGTCCTCCGTCGTGCCGGGCGAGCAGGTCACGGTGAACACGGCGGACTGCGGGGACGGCGGGACGGCGGCGGGCGACGCCAGCGCGGCGGGCGCGGGTGCGTTCACGCTGGCGCCCAGCACGCACGAGGGCGACGCGATCGGGCAGTTCCGGGTACCGCCGAGCGCGCAGCCGGGGACGTACGAGATCGTCGCGACCTGCGCGGAGGGCGGTCGGCGGGTCACGGGCGACCTGGTCGTCACGCTGACGTCCGCGGGGCGACCAGTGCCTCCGCGAGGAAGTGTGAAGACGGGGGTCGGCGGCGCACTGGGCCCCGATCCCGTACAGACCGCGGCCGGCGTGGCGGCTCTCGCCGTCGCCGCCGCGGGCGGTACCTGGCTCCTGCATCGCCGGGCGAGAGGCGACGGGATCTGACGGACACCCTCCGCTGTCCGTCCGCCGGTACCGCAACCCCCCTCCCCCTCCGGGTCCGACGCCCCTCGCGGCCCGGAGGGGGAACGGGGCCACATCGAGAGGAGGCCGGCGTGCGCCGATTCGGCAACGCCGCCATAGCAGGCGTCACCGTGGTCGCCCTCTGCTCCGGCGCATGGCTGCTGCGCAGCGGCGCCGAGACGCACGCACCGCCGCAGCCGTCCGCCGCCGAGGCCCGTGTCGACCCGCGCGCCCTGCGGTCCGCCGCGCCCGCGCTGCCGCCCTCCCCGCCCGACCGGATCCGCATCCCCTCGATCCAGGTCAACGCCCCCCTGATGGACCTCGGCCTCACTCCGTCCGGCAGCCTCGACGTCCCGCCCGCCGCGCGGAAGAACCTCGCCGGCTGGTACGAGGCCGGGACCACCCCCGGCGAGAGGGGCACCGCGATCGTCGCGGGCCACGTCGACAACGCCGACGGCCCCGCCGTCTTCTACGACCTCGGCGCCCTGAAGAAGGGCGCCGCCATCGAGGTCGACCGGCGCGACGGAGGCGTGGCCGTGTTCACCGTGGACGCCGTCGAGGTGTACGACGCGAAGGACTTCCCCGACGAGAAGGTGTACGGGGCCAAGCCGCGGCCCGAACTGCGGGTGATCACCTGCGGCGGAGGCTACTCACGGAGCACCGGCTACCAGGGGAACGTCGTCGCCTTCGCGCACCTCACCGGAAGCCGCTGAGGGCTCCCCTACTCCCTCCAGGATGTTCGTCCGCCCCCACGCCCCGAGCGGCCCCAACGCCTCGTTCAGGGAGACCCCCCGAGGCGTCAGCGAGTACTCCACCCGCGGCGGTACCTCGTCGTACGCCTCCCGGTGCACGACGCCGTCCGCCTCCAGCTCCCGCAGCTGTGCCGCGAGGACCTTCTCCGTCACGCCGGGCAGCTCTCTGCGCAGCTCGCCGAAGCGGCACGGCCGCACGTGCAGCGCCCACAGGATCAGCACCTTCCACTTGCCGCCGATCACGTCCATCGCCGCGTCGATTCCGCAGACGTACGCCCCCGGCCGCCGTACGGTCGTCATGCCGACCCTCCCCTGCCTGGAACCTTTCCCGGTGGTAACCACCCACTCCGAAGTGCGTACTTGAGCAGGCCGTTCCCCTGCGACGAGCCTAATCGCCATGACTGACAACGCACTTGCCCAGCCCGGCCCTTCCCGCCCGACCGCCCTCACCCTCCTCGGCACCGGAGCCATGGGCACCGCCCTCGCCCGCGCCTGGCTCGCCGCCGGGCACCCCGTCACCGTCTGGAACCGCACCCCCGCCCGCGCCGAAGCCCTGGCCGCCGAGGGCGCGACCGTCGCCGCGAATGCCGCCGAAGCGGTGGGCGCGAACCGGCTCGTGGTCGCCTGTCTCCTCGACGACGCCTCCGTCGGCGAGGCCCTCGACGGGGCCGACCTGACCGGCCGGGATCTGGTGAACCTGACCACCGGAACGCCCGCGCAGGGACGTTCCCGCGCCACCTGGGCACAGGCTCGCGGGGCCCGTTTCCTGGACGCCGGGATCATGGCCGTACCGCCGATGATCGGCGCCGCGGACTCCGGGGCGTACGTCCTCTACAGCGGTTCCACGGCCCTCTTCGAGGAGCACCGGGACACACTCGCCGTCCCGGCCGGGGCCACCTACGTCGGCGCGGACCCGGGGTTCGCCGCGCTGCACGACGTGGCGCTGCTGAGTGCGATGAGCGGGATGTTCGCGGGCATCACGCACGCCTTCGCGCTGATCCGCCCGGAGGACATCGCCCCGAAGGACTTCGCGCCGCTGCTCGTGTCCTGGCTCGGCGCGATGGCGCCCATGGCCCACCAGGCGGCCGACCGGCTGGAGAGCGGCGACTACGCCAAGGACGTCGTCTCCAACCTGGCCATGCAGGTCGCGGGCAACGCGACCCTGCTGCGTACGGCCGAGGAGCAGGACGTGAGCGCAGAGCTGCTGACGCCGTACATGGCCCTGATGGAGCGCCGCCTGGCGGGCGGCCACGGCCACGAGGACACCACCGGGCTGATCGACCTCCTCGCGGGCCGCTAGGGCCTGTCCGGCGGACCATGCCGCAGACGCGGGGGACAGGCCCTAGAAGGCTGATGAAGATCTTGGGGTTCTGGCCCTGCCGCGTGAGCGGCAGGGCCAGACTCGTTGTGTGGCGATGGGTGAGTGGGTCGG
>NZ_LGDG01000269.1 GCF_001279775.1 Streptomyces sp. MMG1533
GCCGCGGGATGTGGCGCCGGACGGGCTGGATGATGCCGGCCGGCGTGGCAGGGGGTGCCCCCAGCGGGTGGGTGGGGGTTTGGGATGGTTGATCCCGTTCTCCAACTTCGGGTCGGCCGCGGGATGTGGCGCCGGACGGGCTGGATGATGCCGACCGGCGTGGCAAGGGGTGCCCCCAGCGGGTGGGTGTGGGTTTGGGATGGTTGATCCCGTTCTCCAGCATCGGGCGGGCCGCGGGATGTGGCGCCGGACGGGCTGGATGATGCCGGGTCGGCCGCGGGATGGGACCGGGATTGTAAGGTCCCGCCCGCACACCGCCCGGGTCACGGTCATGTGACCGGCGTCGCAAGGCGGATGCTCCCGCACCCGCGTACGGCGGCAAGGGGACGTGTCGGGGGGTGTCCGCCCGCAGCGGTTGGCGCGTCAACGCGTTCGCCCCCGTGAGAAACCGATTCCGCGCCGTTCCGAGGACGGACACCCCCCGACACGGCCCCGACCCCACCACAACACAAGGCGGCAACGCGCCGCCGCAGGCCTCCAAAGACGACGGGCCCGCCCCCCGGAAACCGGAGGGCGGGCCCTTTCGGCCTCGCGGTGGCACCGCCATGCAGCACCGCGAGGGGTCTCGGAGGTGTCGGATCAGCCGAAGCGGCCGGAGATGTAGTCCTCCGTGGCCTGGACCGACGGGTTGGAGAAGATGCGCTCCGTCTCGTCTATCTCGATCAGCCTGCCGGGCTGGCCGACCGCCGCGAGGTTGAAGAAGGCGGTGCGGTCGGAGACACGGGCCGCCTGCTGCATGTTGTGCGTGACGATGACGATCGTGAAGCGTTCCTTGAGCTCGCCGATCAGGTCCTCGATCGCGAGGGTCGAGATCGGGTCCAGGGCCGAGCACGGTTCGTCCATCAGCAGCACGTTCGGCTCCACCGCGATCGCCCTCGCGATGCACAGGCGCTGCTGCTGGCCGCCGGACAGGCCCGAGCCGGGCTTGTTGAGGCGGTCCTTCACCTCGTTCCAGAGGTTCGCGCCCTTGAGGGACTTCTCGACGACGTCCTGAAGCTCGCTCTTCTTGTAACTGCCGTTCAGGCGCAGACCCGCCGCCACGTTGTCGAAGATCGACATCGTGGGGAAGGGGTTGGGACGCTGGAACACCATGCCGACCTCGCGGCGTACGGACACCGGGTCGATGCCGTGGCCGTACAGGTCCTCGTCGTCCAGGAGCACCTTGCCCTCGACGCGGCCGCCCGAGGTGACCTCGTGCATACGGTTCAGCGTGCGCAGGAACGTCGACTTGCCGCAGCCGGAGGGGCCGATGAAGGCCGTCACCGAGCGCGGCTCGACCGTCATCGAGATGTCCTCGATCGCCTTGTGGGATCCGTAGTAGGCGGTGAGCCCGCTTACGTCGATTCGCTTGGCCATGATTGCTTCACTTCCAGAGAGTCGGTCGCCGAGGCCGCGTCAGCGACCGGTCTTCGGGGCCTTCCAGCGGGCGATGCCGCGGGCCCCCAGGTTCAGGATCATCACGAAGGCGATCAGCGTCAGCGACGCCGCCCAGGCGCGGTCGTACGCCGCTCCGGAACCCGCGCTGTTCGCGTACTGCTGATAGATGTACAACGGCAGCGACGCCTGCGCACCCTCGAAGGGGTTGGCGTTGATGAACGGGTTCCCCCATACCAGGAGCAGTACGGGAGCCGTCTCGCCCGCGATACGGGCGATCGCCAGCATGATGCCGGTGGTGATGCCGCCGATGGAGGTCGGCAGGACCACCTTCAGGATCGTGCGCCACTTCGGGACGCCCAGTGCCAGGGAGGCCTCGCGCAGCTCGTTCGGGACGAGCTTGAGCATCTCCTCCGTGGAGCGGACGACGACCGGCATCATCAGGATCGCGAGCGCGAGCGAGCCGGCGAAGCCGAAGGGCTCCAGATCGAGCATCAGCATCAGGCTGAGGATGAACAGACCGGCGACGATCGACGGGATACCGGTCATCACGTCGACGAAGAACGTGATGGCCCGGGAGAGGTTGCCGCGCCCGTACTCCACGAGGTAGATCGCGGTGAGCACGCCGATCGGCGCACCGATCAGCGTGGCGAGGCCGACCTGCTCCAGGCTGCCGAGGATGGCGGCGTAGATGCCGCCGCCCGGCTCGGTGTCGGCGACGACCCCCATGGAGTGGGTCAGGAAGTAGACGTCGAGGACCTTCACACCGCGCGCGACGGTCACCCAGACCAGGGAGACCAGCGGGACCACGGCGAGCAGGAAGGCCACCCAGACCAGCGAGGTCGCGATGCGGTCCTTGGCCTGGCGGACGCCCTCGACGCGGGCGGCGATGACGTACGTACCGATGACGAAGAGGATCGCGGCGATCAGGCCCCACTGGATGCGGCTGTCGAGGCCGCCGGCCAGGCCGATGCCGACCGCGACGGCGACGGAGCCGGCGGCGATGGCGTACGGGGACCACTTCGGGAGGCGGGCGCCCTGCAGCGTGCTGGGCTGCTTGTCGGCGAGTGCGGTGCTCATGCGTTGGCCCCCGAGTACTCCTTGCGGCGGGCGATGATCGCGCGGGCCGCGCCGTTGACCAGCAGGGTGATGACGAACAGAACGAGACCGGAGGCGATGAGCGCGTCACGGCCCTGTTCGGTGGCCTCACCGAACTTGCTGGCGATGTTCTGGGCGAAGGTGCCGCCGCCCGGGTCGAGCAGGCTGGTCTGGATGTCGAAGGTCGGGGAGAGCACGGTGGCGACGGCCATCGTCTCGCCGAGGGCGCGGCCGAGGCCGAGCATCGAGGCGGAGATCACGCCGGAGCGGCCGAAGGGCAGGACGGCCATGCGGATGACCTCCCAGCGGGTGGCGCCGAGGGCGAGGGCCGCTTCTTCGATCATCAGCGGGGCCTGGCGGAAGACCTCGCGGCTCACGTTGGTGACGATCGGCAGGATCATGATCGCGAGCAGGATGCCGACCGTGAGCATCGACCGGGGGGCGCCGCCCTCCCAGGAGAAGATCCCGGTCCAGCCGAGGTACTGGTCCAGCCAGCCGAAGAGGCCGTTCATGTGCGGTACGAGGATCAGCGCGCCCCACAGGCCGTACACGATGGACGGCACGGCGGCGAGCAGGTCGACCACGTAGGCGATGGGACCGCTCAGCCGGCGGGGGGCGTAGTGCGAGAGGAACAGCGCGATGGCGACGGCGATCGGGACCGCGATGACCATGGCGATGATCGAGGAGACCACCGTGCCGAAGGCCAGGACCGCGATGCCGAACTTCGGCGGGATGGCGGTGGCGTTCCACTCGAAGGTGGTGAGGAAGTTGGCCTCGTCCTTGCTGATCGCGAGGGAGGCGCGGTAGGTGAGGAAGACCGCGATCGCGGCCATGATCACCAGCAGCAGGATGCCCGAGCCGCGGGAGAGACCGAGGAAGATCCGGTCACCGGGTCGGGTGGCACCGCGGGCCGCGCGCTTCTGCTCGGCCGCGGTGGGCGGCTCGGGAGTGGGAGGAGGAGCTTCGGTGTTCTTCGTGGTTATGTCCATCGGGTTCTCCGGTCTGCGGAGCCGTACGCGCCGTACGGCCCAGTGGAGCCGTTCGCGGTCTGCGGCGGCTCCTGGCGGCGGTGCACCGGACGGTGCGGTCCGGTCCGGGGTTCGAGGCCCTGGACCGGACCGCACTCAGATCAGCTCAGGCCCTCGATGGTGGTGCGGACCTTGGCGATGATGTCGGCGGGGATGGGCGCGTAGTCGTTCTCGGCGAGGATCTTCTGGCCGTCCTCGGAGGCGATGTAGCGCAGGAACGCCTTGGTGGCGGGCAGGGTGTCGGCCTTGTTGCCCTTGTCGCAGGCGATCTCGTAGGTGACCAGGACCATCGGGTAGGCGCCGTCGGCCTTGGTCGCGTAGTTCAGCTGCAGCGAGAGGTCCTTGCCGGTGCCGACGACCTTGGCGTCCGCGATGGCCTTGGTGGCGTTGTCGACGGTGGCCTCGACCGGGGCGGAGGCGCCGGTGTCGAGGGCGACCGTCTTGATGCCGTCCTTGGCGTACGACAGCTCGAAGTAGCCGATGGCGCCGTTGGTCTGCTTCACCTGCTGGGCGACACCGGAGGACTGCGGAGCGGACTGGCCGCCCTTGGCCTGCCAGGCCTTGCCGCCCTCGTAGGGGAAGTCGCTCTTGGCGGTGGCGATCAGGTACTTGGTGAAGTTGTCCGTGGTGCCGGACTCGTCCGAGCGGTGGAACGCCTGGATCTTGAGGTTGGGCAGTTCGACGCCCGGGTTCAGCTTCTTGATCGCCTCGTCGTTCCAGTTGGTGATCTCGTTGTTGAAGATCTTGGCGAGGGTCGGGGCGTCCAGGGTGAGCTTGTCGACGCCGGAGACGTTGAAGCCGACCGCGATCGGGCCGCCGACCATCGGGAGGTCGATGCCCTGGCCGCCGGAGCAGACCTGCTTGGAGGCGGTGACCTCTTCGGGCTTCAGCGCGGAGTCGGAGCCGGCGAAGGCCACCTGGCCCTGGGTGAACGCGGTGACGCCGGCGCCGGAGCCGCCGCCCTTGTAGTTGATCTGCACGCCGCAGGCGGCGGAGAACTGCTTGACCCAGGCGTCGATCGCGTTCTTCTGCGCGGAGGAGCCGTCGGCGAGGAGCTGACCCTTGGCGTCGTCACACTTGATGTTGCCGGCCGCCGCGGTCGACGCGGCGCTGCTGTCCCCGCCGGTGCCGGTGTCGTCGGAGCCGCACGCCGTGAGGGCCAGGGCGCCGGAGACGGCGAGAGCACCGAGGGTGAGGGCCCGCCGGTTCATGCGCTGAAGCTTCACTTGAGGGAGTTCCTTCCAGGAGCCGCCGTCCTGAACCGGCGGCGTGCGAAGTCCGTGTGATGCGGCCACGTGTTCGAGGCGCTTTTCGGTTAAGTCTTCGAGGTGCGTCGTCGAAGTCCGTTCCGCACCGCGTAAGGCTGAAATTAGGCAGAACAGGTGAAGGCGCCGAAGGCCATAAATGAACGGGGGGTGAACCCCTGAGGACGGTGCGGTGAGGTCACGGAACGCTTACGTCGAGGACACGGAGTGATTCCGGCCGACTATGCCAGGCGGAGGGCCTGGAGCAGGGCGTCGACCAGGGTCCGGTCCCTCGCCTGGGTCAGGCGGTTCCGGGCGGCCACCGGGGGGAGCCAGAGGATGCGGTCCACCTCGTCGTTCGGGGTGAAGACGCCGGCCGTGGCCTCGGCCGCCCAGTAGCGGACCTCCTTGGCGCGGCCGTTCGCCATGTAGCAGACGGTGGGCAGCCGGGAGCCGGGTGCGGCCCGGTGGCCCGTCTCCTCCTCGACCTCGCGCAGGGCGCCGGCCAGGTGGTCCTCGCCGCGTTTCAGCTTGCCCTTGGGGTGCGACCAGTCGTCGTACTTCGGCCGGTGGACGAGACAGACCTCCAGCTCGCCGTCGACCGGGGAGCGGCGCCACAGGACGCAGCCGGCCGCCTGGACCGGGGGTTCCGTGGCTTCGTTCGCCTGGATCATCGGTGTCACCGCCTCCATGAGGAGATGGGTCAGGGACGAGACGGGTCAGGGCGTGCCGACCGCCTGCTTCTGCCACGACTGCTGGAACGCGAAGCGGGCCGCCTCCACCTCGTGCCGCTGGTCGGCGTGGAGCACGCCGAGGGCGTAGGCCGTCGCCGGGGCGATACGGGGGGTACGGGCTGCCTGGGCCGCAGCTGCCGCCGCCTCCGAGGCGTCGCGATGGCGGTCCAGGGCCTGTCCCGCGGTGAGCAGCCGGACGTCGACGGGCGCTCCCCCGATCTCGGCTGCGCTCGAGCCCCCATGGCCGTCGAGGACCTCGCGGGCGTAGCGGTGCAGGCGCAGGAGGAGGCGGACCTGGTGCCAGGGGGCGTCCTGGGGGTGCGGGGCCGGGTCCGGGGAGAGGCCGTGGATCAGGGCCTGCGCGTTGTAGGGGTTGCCGGCGGTGACGAGGGGCAGGGCTGCGATCGCGTCCGTGAGGCGTTCCTCGGCGGCGGCGGCGAAGGGGTACAGGGCGGTGGTGGTCGCGGTGGCGGTGAGGGGGACCTCGCTGGCGAGTAAGGCGATGCTGTCGGCGACCGCGTGGAAGCGGGAGGAGCCGAGGGCCTGGAGGGCGGTGCTGTGGGCCCGGGTCCGGGCGAGGGTGAGCTGCCGCTCGAGCAGGGCGCCCGCCTTTGCCGCACCCACCGTCAGGTTGCCGCGGTCCGGTGCGGGGGCCGGGAGCGCCGAGGGCCCGGCGTTGCCGGGTTCCTCCCCCAGTGCCTTGAGGGCCTGGGAGGTGCCCCCAGTGCCCACCCGTTCCGCCCCGGCGGAACGGGTGGGCACAGCTGCGCGGGCGGCGGGAGCGGTGCCCGCGGCTGCGCGCGCTGTAGCGGAGGGGGTGCCTTTGGCCGCGCCTGCCGAAGTGGTGTCCGCAGCGGTGCCCCCTGGAGCGGTGTCCGCCGCGGAGCCGCCCGCAGCCGACCCCGCGGGAAAGCCGCCGCCCCTGGAGCCCCCGGAGGAGCGCCCCGTGGCCGTGCCGAGCGTGCCGGTCATGTTCGGCGACTGGGCCGGGGCCGGAAACACCGCCCCCGACAACCGGTGCAGCGCCAGCAGCAGGCGGTCCAGTCGGGCCCCGTACGCGTGCTCCATCGCCAGCGTCCCTGACAGCCACGACAGCTCGGGGCGCACGGCGTCCGACCAGTCGGCGTCGAGGAGGGGGCGGAAGGTGTGCAGGCTGCCGCTGATGCGGCGGACCGAGCGGCGTAGGGCCCGGGCCGCGTCGACGGAGTCCTCCGCGCCGTTCGCGCCGGCTGCCGTGCCGCCGGTCTCGCGGTGCAGCCGTAGCGCGCGGAGGAACTCCGTGGCCTGGGCCCGCAGGTAGCCCGCGAGGGCTTCCCCGGTGACCGGCCCGGCGTGCCTGGACTGGGGGTCCGTCGGGTCAAGGTGTTGCTGTGCCACGCCGGCGCCTCCGGGCGTCTATGAGCATCTCCTGGACGTTGCGCAGGGGCTGACCGTCCGCGTCGGTCGCGTGCCGGGTCCACTCGCCGTCCGGGCCGAGGTGCCAGGACGCGGTGGTGTCGGACATGCCCGTCTCCAACAGCCGGTTCAGGGCCGCCCGGTGGGCCGGGTCGGTGACCCTCACCAGTGCCTCGATACGGCGGTCGAGGTTGCGGTGCATCATGTCGGCGCTGCCGATCCACACCTCGGGCTCGCCGCCGTTGCCGAAGCCGAACACACGGGAGTGTTCGAGGAAGCGGCCGAGGATCGAGCGGACCCGGATGTTCTCGGACAGGCCCGCGACGCCGGGGCGGACCGCGCAGATGCCGCGCACCCAGACGTCGCACGGCACGCCCGCCTGGGACGCGCGGTACATGGCGTCGATGATCGCCTCGTCCACCATCGAGTTGACCTTGATGCGGACGAAGGCGGGGCGTCCGGCACGGTGGTGCTGGACTTCCTTGTTGATCCGCGCGATCAGGCCGTCCCGGAGGGACTTGGGGGCGACGAGGAGGCGGCGGTAGGTCTCCCGGCGGGAGTAGCCGGAGAGACGGTTGAAGAGGTCCGAGAGGTCCGCGCCGACCTGCGGGTCGGCCGTGAGCAGGCCCAGGTCCTCGTACAGCCTCGCCGTCTTCGGGTGGTAGTTGCCCGTGCCGACGTGGCTGTACCGCCGTAGCGTGTCGCCCTCCTGGCGGACCACCAGGGACAGCTTGCAGTGGGTCTTCAGGCCGACCAGGCCGTAGACGACATGGCAGCCCGCCTCCTCCAGCTTGCGCGCCCACTTGATGTTGGCGTGCTCGTCGAAGCGGGCCTTGATCTCCACCAGGACGAGGACCTGCTTGCCGGCCTCGGCGGCGTCGATGAGCGCGTCGACTATGGGGGAGTCGCCGGAGGTCCGGTACAGGGTCTGCTTGATGGCGAGGACGTCCGGGTCGTCGGCCGCCTGCTGCAGGAAGGCCTGGACCGACGTCGAGAAGGAGTCGTACGGGTGGTGCAGCAGCACGTCCCGGGTGCGCAGCGCGGCGAATATGTCGGCCGCGGACGCCGACTCGACCTCGGCCAGGTCGCGGTGGACACCGGCGATGAACTTCTTGTACTTCAGCTCGGGCCGGTCGAGGGAGGCGATGCGGAAGAGGCCCGTGAGGTCCAGGGGACCGGGGAGCGGGTACACCTCCGCCTCGCTGATCTTCAGCTCGCGGACGAGGAGGTCGAGCACCTCGCGGTCGATGGACTCCTCCACCTCCAGGCGCACCGGCGGCCCGAAGCGGCGCCGCATGAGTTCCTTCTCCAGGGCCTGGAGGAGGTTCTCGGCGTCGTCCTCCTCGACTTCGAGGTCCTCGTTGCGGGTGAGGCGGAAGGCGTGGTGCTCCAGGACCTCCATGCCCGGGAACAGCTCCTCCAGGTGGGCGGCGATGACGTCCTCGATGGGGACGAATCGGCCCGGGGAGCTCTCCAGGAAGCGGGACAGCAGCGGCGGCACCTTGACGCGGGCGAAGTGGCGATGGCCGGTGACGGGATTGCGTACGACGACGGCCAGATTGAGGGACAGCCCGGAGATGTACGGGAAGGGGTGCGCCGGGTCGACCGCCAGCGGGGTCAGCACCGGGAAGATCTGGTGGCGGAAGAGGGTGAACAGGCGGGCCTGTTCCTTCTCCTGGAGCTCGTTCCAGCGGACCAGGTGGACGCCCTCCTCGGCCAGCGCGGGGGCGATGTCCTCGTGGTAGCAGGCGGCGTGCCGGGCCATGAGCTCACGCGAGCGGGCCCAGATCATCTCCAGGACCTCGCGGGGCTGGAGGCCGGACGCGGACCGGGTGGCGACACCGGTGGCGATACGGCGCTTCAGACCGGCCACCCGGACCATGAAGAACTCGTCCAGGTTGCTGGCGAAGATCGCGAGGAAGTTCGCCCGCTCGAGAAGGGGGGTGTTCGGGTCCTCGGCGAGTTCGAGGACCCGCTCGTTGAACGCGAGCCAGCTGCGTTCCCGGTCGAGGAAACGGCCCTGTGGAAGCTGGGGCCCGTCGAACGGCGACTCCTCGTACGCGTCGAGGTCGGCGTCGATGTCGGGTTCCAGGTCGGAGACGGCCGCCGCGACGGTGTGCGGGCGGTGCGCGGCTATGGAACCCACGGAGGGCTGGGCGTGCTGGACCTGTGCCTGGGCGTTTGGCTGGCTCATAGCCCCATTGTTCCGCGCCACGAGTGATACAGGCGCGTCGGACAGTGCGGGAGGGAGCGTGGCGGCAACGCCGGCGTCCCCGTTCCGCGCGATTCCCTCGGGGGGCGGCGAAGGCTCTGGCACGACGGGCTTCATCCACCGAGCCTCGCAAGCCTGTCTGAACCAATGGTTACGGCGACATGGCGTGTGGGACACCGGGGCACGGCTCGCGGGCGTCTGCGCAGGGCGACGCACGCCTCGACCGTACGTCCCTCCGTACGTCCCGCCCCCGCGGAGGGACGCGCGGAGGGACGCGCGGAGGGACGTACGGAGGGACCCCGTACGGGAGGGACGTGCGGAGAGACGTACGGTCCGGTTCAGCGGGTGCGGCGGCGCAGCAACCAGAAGGCGGCGGCGGTGGCGGCAGCGGTGACGGCGAGCAGGATGCCGGTCTCGATCAGGTGCATGGGCCAGAAGTGGGACGGGGGGTGATAGCGGCCGGTGTCCGCCTGCCACCAGTTGTTCGGCACCTCGGACCGCCCGGCGGACGCCCGCGTCACCGTCGGCCAGAAATCCTCCCGGCGCCGCTCCAGGTACTGGTTGAGCACCACCATCACGGCGACCGCCACGCCGAGCGCCGGCAGTGAGCGGCGCAGTACGAGCGCGGTGAGCGTGCCGACCGCGAGCGCGCACAGGCCGTACGCCACCACCGCCGGGCCGTGGGCGGCGAACACGTCGGAGAAGGTCCAGTCGTCGCCCATCAGGTCCCGGTTCGCCGACCAGGCCCATCGGTAGACCGGGACGAAGACCGCGCCGCCGAGGACGATCAGCAGTGCGGGCAGTGCGAGTTTGACGGCCAGCCAGCGGGTCGGCGTCACGCCCTGCGTCCAGGCGAGCCGTGCGGTGCCGCTCTCCAGCTCGCGGCCGATCAGAGAGCCGCCCGCCCAGGCGGCGACGGCCCAGAAGCTGTAGTAGACGAGCGTGCTGATCCAGCCCGTCGGCCCGCTGTAGTCGAGGCTGGCCCAGACGGCGTCGCAGACGCCGATGCTCCGGGGGCAGCTGTGCACCGCGGCGCGCGCCGAGGCCGCGGTGACCTCGTTCAGCCACACCAGCCAGGCGACGGCGGCGAGGACGAAGAGCACCCACACGATCCCCGCCGTGCGGTGCAGCCGCAGCACCGTGCGGGCCAGACCCCTGGCGGCGGTCATACGGCGGCCCCCCTGCGGTCGGCGGTCCGGTGCCGCAGCACGCGGAACACCAGGGCGGTCAGCAGCGCGGTGACGGCGAGAAGGACGGCGGTCGCCATGAACTTGAGGGGCCAGGAGTGGGACTCGGGGTGGTAGTCCCGGTAGAAGCTGACGGCGCCGAGATGGTCGAAGAGCCTGCTGCACGAGGGGTCGATGCTGCTGCCGCAGTACTGGGGGATGTCGAGGCGGTCGCCGTCGGCGGTGAGCAGGCCCTCGGCGATGGTGATGCCGGAGCCCGACGGGCCCTCCCGCAGGCTGCTGACGTGGGTGACGGTCGGCCACAGGCGGGGCAGGGCCAGGATGAAGAGTCCGATCCACAGCACGCCCGTGGCGCAGGCCGAGCCGATCAGTGCGGCGAGGGACCGGCCCAGCAGCAGGCCCAGGAGGGCGCCGGAGGCCAGGCCGGCCAGGGCGAGGGCGACGACCACGGGGCCGCCCGCGTAGAGGGCCTCGATGCTGTACCAGGGCTTGACGTTGTCGACGCGGCCCTGGCCCGCCGACCACGCCAGGTGGTGGAGCAGGGTCAGCAGAGCCGTTCCGGCCGTGACCAGGGCCGCCGGGAGAGCGAGCTTCGCGGCGAGCCAGCGCGTGGGGGAGACGCTCTGGGTCCAGGCGAGCTGTGCGGTGCCGGTCTCCAGTTCGCGGCCGATCAGCGAGGCGCCCGCCCAGGAGGCGACCAGGAACGGCAGCACGAGGACGGCGTAGCTCGTGTACAGGGAGACGTCCTTGTAGCGGAGGATCGACTCCTGGTCGTACGTGCACACCTCCGTCCGGCATGCCCCCCACTGCTGCCAGGCCGCCGCCGAGGCGTCGGTGAGCGGGCCCCCGAGCCACAGCAGCAGGGCGGCGAGGACGACGACCAGGCCCGTCCAGAGGCACAGGGCCGGACGGTGCAGGCGCAGCAGCCAGCGGAGCTGGCGCGGTGGTGCGGCGGGGGCGGGAGCCGGTACCGCGGTCGGGGTGGACGTGGTCAGAGTGCTCACGCGGCGTTCTCCTCGAGCTCGACCGGGGTCGGGGTCGGCGCTTCGGGGTTGCGCAGGTGCGCGAGGACCAGCTCCTCCAGGGAGAGGCGGCCGTCGGTGCGCCAGTCGTCGGGGAGCGGTCCCGCCGGGCGGATCAGAGCGGTGAGCTGGCGGCCGGTGGTGCGGGACTCGACGACCGTGTGCGGGGCGAGGTCGGTCTCCGCGGGGGCCGACACGCGCGCGTGGGCGGCGAGCAGATCGTCGATCTCACCGGACAGACGGACCCGGCCGCCGCCGATCAGCATGAGGTGGTCGCAGGAGTCCTCCAGTTCGGCGACGACGTGCGAGGACATCACGATGGTGGTGCCGTGCTCGGCGGCCCGCGCCATCAGGACGCCCATCAGCTCGTGCCGGGCCAGCGGGTCGAGGTCGGCCATCGGCTCGTCCAGGAGCAGCAGTTCGGGCCGCTTGGCGAGGGCGAGGGCGAGTGCGACGCGGGTGCGCTGGCCGCCGGAGAGGGTGCGGATGCGGGACTTGGGGTTCAGCTTGCCGTCGGCCACGATCCGCTCGGCGGCGGACGCGTCCCAGTGGCCGGGGTTGAGGTCGGCGCCCATGCGCAGCGTCTCGGCGACGGTGAGCTGCGGGTACAGCGGCTTGTCCTGGCCGACGAAGCCCACGCGTGCGCGTGCCTCGCCCGGAGTCGTCCCGAGGACGGTCACCGTGCCCTCGCTCGGGGCCAGCAGGCCGGCGGCGAGGGCGAGCAGGGTGGACTTGCCCGCCCCGTTGGGGCCGACGACGGCGCAGACTCGGCCGGCGGGCAGCCGGAAGGTGCACTCGCGCAGCGCCCAGCCGCCTCGGCGGCCGAAGCGCTTGCCGAGCGCGGCCGCGGCTATCGCCGTGTCGGTCATGACGGGTCTCCTTGGTTGTGCCTGTCCCGGTGGGGCTCTGCGGGCGGCTGAGCGAAGTGCTTTTCGAGTACGGCGGTGAAGAGCGCGGCCACGTCCTCGCGGTCGAGGCCGGCCTCGCGGGCCCCGGCCGTCCACGCGTCCAGCTCGGTGGCCAGGGGCGAGTCGGCCGGGGTGGTGTTCAGCGCGCGGCGCACGAACGTGCCGAGGCCCCGCCGCGCCTCGACCAGTCCCTCGCGCTCCAGCTCGCGGTAGGCCTTCAGCACGGTGTTCGGGTTGATGGCGGTGACTTCGACGACCTCTCTGGCCGTCGGCAGCTTGTCGCCCGGCTCCAGCAGGCCCAGGCGCAGGGCCTGTTTGGTCTGCTGGACGATCTGGACGTACGTGGCGACGCCGGAGTGCCGGTCGATGCGGTACTCGACCACGCGTTCAACCACCCTTTCACTAATTGAGTAGTGAAAGGGTGGTGGAAGAGGCGTCGGAAAGTCAAGCGTGATTGCGTGAACCGATCGACCGGGCTCGTCCGATGAGGAGACGTGAGCGAAACGAGAAGCGACGGGGAGCTGCTGCGGGCCATCGCGGCGGACGGGGACCGGCGCGCCTTCGAGGAGCTGTACCGGCGGTTCGCGCCGTGGCTCACCGCGCGGCTGCGCGGCCGCTGCTCCGACGCCGGGGTTGTCGACGACGTCGTACAGGAGACGTTCCTGGCGGTGTGGCGGGGAACTGCCCGCTACCGCGAGGAAGGGCATGCCTCGGACGCTGCCGGATGGCTGTGGCGGATCGGCTCGCGGCGGCTGGTCGACGCGCTGCGCGGCGACGGGGCGCGGGGGCGGCTCAGGCAGGCGCTGGCGCGGCTGCGGCACCGGGACGAGGCGTCGGCGGAGGAGCGCGTGCTCGCGGGGGTGGAGCACGGGGACCTCGCGGGCGCGCTCGTCCGGCTCTCGCCCGAACTGCGCGCCGTGCTCCAGGCGACGGTCATCGACGGGCTGACCACCCGGGAGGCGGCCGTCCTCCTCGGCATCCCGCCGGGCACGGTCAAGACGCGGGCGATGCGGGCCCGGAAGCAGTTGCGGGAGGCGCTGGCATGAGGACGAACCGACGAGAGCGGGAGGTGGCGGCATGACCTGGCATGTGTCCGAGGAGGATCTACGGGCCTACGCCCGGGGCGAGTTGGCGCCCCCGGTCCTCTGGTCCGCCGACGCCCACCTCACCGCCTGTGCGCAGTGCAGGGGCGTGCTCGCCGACGTCAGCGACCCCGTCGCCCTCGACGCGGGGTGGGAGCGGCTCGACGCCGAACTCGACGCACCCCGGCCGGGGTTGTTCGAGTCGCTGCTGATCCGGCTCGGGGTCGCCGACCACATCGCGCGGCTGCTCGCGGCCACGCCGGTGCTGCGCGGCTCCTGGCTGGGCTCGGTCGTCGCCGTGCTGCTGATGACCGTCGCCGTGGCCAACACCAGCCCCGATGCCGGCACGCCCACGCTGTTCCTCGCGCTCGCGCCGCTGCTGCCGCTCGCCGGGGTCGCGCTGTCGTACGGACCCGCGCTGGACCCGACGTACGAGATGGCCGTCGTCTCGCCGACGCACGGCTTCCGGCTGCTGCTGATCCGCACGGTCGCCGTACTCGTCACCGGCCTCGGCCTCAACGGCCTCGCCACGCTCGCGCTCCCCGGGTACGGGCTGCGCGCCCTCGCCTGGCTGCTGCCCGCGCTCGCCCTCACCGCGACCGGGCTGGCGCTCACCCCGAGGCTGGGGCCGGTGCTCGCGCCCGCCCTGGTCGGCGGGTCCTGGGTCGCGCTGCTGCTGACGGCGCACGCGCAGCAGGCGGCCGACGGCGATCCGCTCGCACCGTTCACCGCGGCCGGGCAGGGCGTGGCCGCGGCGGTCGCCGCGCTCGCCGCCGGGCTGCTCTTCCTTCTTCGTGACCGCTTCGACCTCTTCAACGGGAGTGCCGTATGACCCCCACCGTCTCCGCCTCCGGGCTGAGCCTCCGCTTCGGCGGTACCCGCGCCCTCGACGACGTGTCGCTGCGGCTGACCCGGGGCGTCACCGGGCTGCTCGGGCCCAACGGGGCAGGAAAGACCACCCTGTTGCGGGTACTGGCCACGGCCGTGCCGCCGGACCGGGGGGCGTTCACCGTGCTCGGGAACGACCCGGGCACCTCGCGCGGACGGCAGGAGGTACGGCGCTCGCTCGGCTATCTGCCGCAGACCCCCGGCTTCCACCCGGACTTCACGGCCTTCGAGTTCGTCGACTACGTGGCGATCCTGAAGGAGCTGACCGACCGGGGCGCCCGCCACCGCGAGGTGCGGCGGGTCCTCGAAGAGGTCGACCTGGGCGACGTACGCGGCCGGCGCATCAAGAAGCTGTCCGGCGGTATGCGGCAGCGGGTCGCGCTGGCGGCCGCACTCGTCGGCGACCCCGGCTTCCTCGTCCTCGACGAGCCGACCGTCGGCCTCGACCCCGAACAGCGCATGCGCTTCAGGGAGTTGATCGCGCAGGCGGGCGAGGGGCGGACCGTGCTGCTGTCCACCCACCAGACGGAGGACGTGGCGATGCTCTGCAACCGGGTCGTCGTCCTGGCCGGCGGCCAGGTCCGCTTCGACGGCACCCCGGCCGAACTGACCGCGCGGGCCGACGGCCGGGTGTGGAGCAGCACGGAACGCGACCCCGGCGCACTGGCCGGCTGGCGCACCGGCACCGGCTCCTTCCGTAACGTCGGCGATCCGCCGCCCGGCGCCGACCTCCTCGAACCCACCCTGGAGGACGGCTACCTGCTCACCCTCGACGGCGCGGGCGCGGAGGTGGCGGCAGCGTGAACACGGTCATGGAACCGACGGCCCCGCCCGTCGTGCACAGCGAGCCGCGCCGGCCATGGGGGGCCGTGATCGCCCTCGCCCGCTTCGAGGCACGCGACCTCCTGCGGTACATCCCGGTGGTGGTCACCCTCCTCGTCTACGTCGGCTACACCCTCTGGACGCTGCTGTCCGAACGCGAGGGCATGGACGCCTTCCCGGCGCTCCAGGACACCGACCGGGGCACGCAGAGCGCGCCCCTGCTCCTCGGCATCGCGCTGCTCGTCTGCGTCAACCGGGCCGCGCTGCGCTCCCGACGGCGCGGCACCGACCGGCACTTCGACGTGCTGGTGATGGAGCCGTGGCGGCGTACGGTCGCGCACGTCCTGTCGGTCGTGCCGTTCGCCGTGCTCACCGCACTGGTCGTGCTGGGCGAGTTCACCTGGCAGGCGCTCAGGCCGGGCGCGGTGGGCCACGGCTCGGTGGCCGAACTCGCCGTCGGACCGCTCTACGTGATGCTGTGCGGCGCCCTCGGCGTGCTGATCGCCCGCCTGGTGCCGACCGTGTTCGCCGCGCCGATCCTGGTGCTCGGCCTGTTCACCCTCGCCACCTTCATCTCCACCGGCACGAGCGACGCCGAGTGGAGCCGCTGGCTGTCGCCGGTCGTCGGCGAGAGCGGCAGCGAGACACTGCCGTCCGACCTGATCGGGCGGCCCGCCGCCTGGCACGCCCTCTACCTGATCGGGCTCGTCCTGCTGGCGGCAACGGCTGCCGTACTGGCCGGCGGCGGCCGGACCCGGCCCGTCAAGGCGGGCCTCGCGGGCGCCCTCGCCCTGACGCTGACCGGCGCGGTCGCGCAGTCCGGGGGCGTCTCGGCCGAGTTGACCGCGGCCCGGGAGCGGGCCACCGTCTCCCCGGAGAAGGAACAGTCCTGCACCCGGCACGGCGCCTCGACGTACTGCGCGTTCCCGGAGTGGACCGGCCGGGCGGGCACCTGGGCGGGCGTCGTCGAGCGGGTCCAGTCCCTCGCGGGCGGCTCGGCGGCCGAGGAGCAGTTGCTGGTACGGCAGCGCTTCGACGCCACGTACGGCCTCAGCGCCGACACTACGGTCGAGCCGTCCACCACGCCCCGCCAGGTCACCGTCGGCACGCGCTGGGGCGGCAACCGCGTCCCGGAGTTCGCCTCCGCCGTCGCCTCCGTGCTGGTCGCGGGCGACGAGGCCAAGGGCGGCGAACTGTGCGACGGGCGCATGGTGACGGTGATGTGGCTGGCCGTGGGAGGCGCCGCCGACCCGAAGACCGACCTTCGGAACGTCCGCCTCGACGACAGCCTCAGCGGCTCGGCGATCGTCCTGACTCCCACCAACTCGCTGTCCATGTCCGCCGGGCAGACGTCTGTGGTCGTCGAGTTGCTGTCGCGGCCGCGCACGGAGGTCACGGCGGCGGTCAAGGAGCACTGGAGCGAGCTGACGGCTCCGGGGGTGACCACGGCTCAGGTGGCCCGGGTACTGGGGACCGAGGTGCCCAAGGGGGACGACGAATGTGAGGCGTGAGAGGTCGTGGCGGTGCGGGGCCGGAGGTCGGGGGTCGTGGTGATGACGGGCGTTGAGGGAGAGCGGCGGGTGCGGGGTGTGAGCGGGGCCTTGGTGTGGGGTGTCGGGCGTACCGTCCCCTGGCGGGCGGTGGGCGCGGGGGCCGTCGCAGGGCTGCTGCTCGCCGGGCTGCCGCGGCTGTTCGACGGACCGCCGGACGCATGGCTGGCGCTCAACCTGCTGCGGGCCGCCGCTCTCGCCTTCGCCCTCGGCCTGGCGTTCCTGCTGGACGACCCCGCCCGGCACCTCACCACGCCCGTCACCACCCGGCGTTGGGTGCGGACGGGGCTGCGGGCGGCGTGGGTCGCGCCGGTGGCGGTGCTCTGGTGGACGGCCGCACTGGCCCTCGTACCGGAGGAGGCACGGCCCCCGGTCGGTGCCGTCACCCTGGAGGCCGCCGCGACCGCAGTCCTGGCCCTGGCCGCAGCCGCGACGGCCGTGCGTCTCGCGGACGAACCCGAGCCGGGCCCGTCCGTGGCGGCCGGCATCCTGACCACGGCGATCCTGGCCCGGCTGCTCCTGCCGCAACGCTGGTCACTGTTCGTACCCACCGCCGACCCGCAGTGGGAGGCCGCCCACCAACGCTGGGCGCTGGTCCTGTCGGCGGCGGTGCTGGTGTGGGGGGCGTGCGGACCGGAGCCGGTGCGACGGTGCCACCTCCTGCGACGCCGCCCCACCGTGGCCGGCCCGTCCGGCGGCTGACGTCCCTGCCCCGTCCCCGGACACCTGAGCCTCCGAACGACCTCCATCTGCCCGACGGTGTCGGGCCTCGGCTGTGCGACCGAGCCGGGTGCTTGGCTGTCCGACGGTGTCGGGCCTCGGCTGTCCGACTGAGTCGGGCCTTGGTCGTCTACCGAGTCGGGCGGTCACTCGTGCACCGAGTTGGGCCCTGAGTCGTCCGTCGAGTTGGGCCTTGAGTCGTCCATCGAGTCGGGCGGGTCACTCGTTCACCGTGTCGGCCCTTGCTCGTTCACCGAGTCCGGCTCTCGGCCGTTCGTCGAGTCGCCCCCCGCTCGTCCGACCGAATCGGCCACCTCTCGGCCGACCGAGTCGGGTGGTGGGTGGGCATAGGCCGGGGGTCTGGGGGCGGAGCCCCCAGCGTGGCCCGTAGCAGCGCCGCCCGCGGCGTCAGGTCTCCGTGCGGTACATCAGGTCCGTTTCGTACGTCACGAACCCCAGCCGCTCGTACACCGACACCGCCGCCTTGTTGTCGGCGTCGACATACAGCATCGCCGTCGGCAACCCCAGCCCCGCGAGGTGCCGCAGCCCCACCGTCGTAAGGGCCTTGCCCAGTCCACCGCCCTGGGCGCCGGGCCGTACGCCCAGGACGTACACCTCCCCGAGCCGTTCCTCCGCGTGGACCTTCGTCCAGTGGAAGCCGACCAGTTCGTCGCCGCGGAAGGCGAGGAAGAAGCCGGAGGGGTCGAACCACGGCTCGGCCTTGCGGTCGTCGAGGTCCCGCTGGGTGAGCGACCCCTGTTCGGGGTGGTGGGCGAAGGCCGCCGCGTTGACCGCGAGCCAGGCCGCGTCGTCGGTGCCGGGGACGAAGGTGCGGACGGTCACGCCCTCGGGGAGCACCGGGTCGGGGAGGTCCATCCCCGCCAACGGGCGTCGCATCTGCCGTAGTTCGCGAAAGAGCGTGAGGCCGAGAACCTGCGACAGGTGCCGCGCGGCGGAGTGGCCGCCGTGCGCCCACACCCGCAGCCGCTTGCCGGACGCGGCGAGGAGGGCCGAGCCGAGCGCCCGCCCATGCCCGTGGCCCCGGTGCGAGGGGTGGACGACCAGTTCGGCGGCGGGCGCCTCCACCGGGTCGGTGTCCTCCAGCTGGGCGTAGCCGACCAGTTCGGCACCCACGGACAGGAGCAGATGGGACACGCCCTCGCGCGGTCCGCCCCGCAACTGCAACCGCCCTTGTTCGGACACCGCCTGCTGCCCGTCGTTCCGGGCGGCCTCCGCGAGCAGCGCGAGCACGGCCTCGGTCCGGTCGGGGGAGAGCGCGGAATGGGTTTCGATCGAGCGGGAGGTGCCGGGCTGTGCGGTGTCGTCGCTGGTCATGCGTACGAGGGTAAGGGGAGGTACCGGCAAAGTGGCGGCAAAGAAGCAACCAGGATGTAACCACGAAACCTCTGTCGCGCTACGCGCGTTGACCCTAGGCTGCGCCGGGACGGGGCCACTTCCTCACCCACTTCCTCACCAGAATCACAGGGGGGCGTATGCCAGCCACATCCCAGTCGCGCCAGCACCGCAGACGTCGTACGTACCGTCTGGTGGCCGCGGCCGCCGGTCTCGCCACCGTCGGCGCGCTGGCGGCCGCGCTGCCGTCGGCGGCGAGCGCGGGCGAGAACAAGGGCAAGCCCGGCGGTCAGGCGCCGGGCCGCTACCAGGACGTACAGCTGCTGTCCTTCAACGACCTGCACGGCAACCTGGAGCCGCCGTCCGGTTCCTCCGGCCGGGTCACCGAGCTCCAGGCGGACGGCACCACCAAGACGATCGACGCCGGTGGTGTCGAGTACCTCGCCACCCACCTGCGCGAGGCCCGTGCGGGCAACAAGTACTCCATCACGGCGGCCGGCGGCGACATGGTCGGCGCCTCCCCGCTGATCTCGGGCCTCTTCCACGACGAGCCCACCATCGAGGCGCTGAACAAGCTCGACCTGGACGTCACGTCCGTCGGCAACCACGAGTTCGACGAGGGCGCCAAGGAGCTGGGCCGGCTGCAGAACGGCGGTTGCCACCCGACCGCCGGCTGCTACACGGACGAGGAGTTCGAGGGCGCCGACTTCCCGTACCTCGCGGCGAACGTCCTGAACGAGAAGACCGGCAAGCCGATCCTCAAGCCCTACTGGGTGTGGAAGAAGAAGGACGTCAAGGTCGGCTTCATCGGCGTCACCCTGGAGGACACCCCGGGCGTCGTGTCCGCCGAGGGCGTCAAGGGCCTCAAGTTCAAGGACGAGGTCGAGACGATCAACAAGTACGCCAAGGTGCTGCAGAAGCAGGGCGTGAAGTCGATCGTCGCGCTGATCCACGAGGGCGGCCTGCCCGCCTCGGCGTCGTACAACTACGACTGCGACTCCCCGGGCGCCGGCGACGGCATCTCCGGCCCGATCGTCGACATCGCCAAGAACATCACCCCGCAGGTCGACGCGCTGGTCACCGGCCACACCCACGCCGCGTACGCGTGCACCATCAACGACCCGTCGGGCAAGCCGCGCACGGTCACCTCGGCCGCGTCCTTCGGCCGCCTCTACACGGACACCACGCTGACGTACGACCGTTGGACGGGTGACATCGCCCGTACGGCCGTGGCGTCCGCGAACCACGTGGTCACGCGGACCGTCCCCAAGGCGACGGACATGACCGAGCTGATCGCCAAGTGGAACACCCTCGCGGCGCCCATCGGCAACCGCCCGATCGGCTACATCTCCGCCGACATACCGAGCACCGGCACCGAGTCCCCGATGGGCGACCTCATCGCCGACGCGCAACTCGCGTACGGCAAGGAGCTCGACCCGGAGACGGACCTCGCGCTGATGAACCCGGGCGGTGTCCGGGCGGGCCTCACCTACGCGGCCAAGGGGACCGAGGGCGACGGCGTGGTGACGTACGCCGAGGGCTTCACCGTCCAGCCCTTCTCCAACACCGTGAACCTCCAGGACTTCACCGGCGCCCAGCTGATCCAGATCCTGAAGGAGCAGGTGAGCGGTTCGAACGCGGCCTCGCCGAAGATCCTGCTGCCGTCGACGGGTCTGACGTACACGCTCGACATGACGAAGTCGGGTGCGGACCGCGTGGTCGCCGACACCGTCAAGCTGAACGGCACGGCCATCGACCCGGCGGCCACCTACCGCGTCGCGACGAACAGCTTCCTCGCGGGCGGCGGCGACGGCATCACCACGCTGGGCCTGGGCACGAACGACCTGGTCGGCGGCGACGACCTGGCGGCCCTGCAGCAGTACCTGACGGCCAACTCGTCGGCCACCAGCCCGATCGCGCCGCCGGTGACGAACCGGATCACGATCGTGCAGTAGTCAGTGAACAGCAGTTCGCGAGCAGCAGTTCGCGAGCGGCAGTCAGTGAGCGGCGGTTTCGCGAGCAGCAGTTCGTGAGCTGAGTCGCATACCTCGGGATGAGGTTGCGGGTGGGGGGCACACGCATGGTCGGATGGATCGATGCACGCCCCCCACCACATATCAACGCATCCCTACGCAGACCTGAACGACCCGTATGAAGTGCCGGGCGGGGACGAGGAGCACTGGTCCCCGCCCCAGCACCGCCGGCGCGGCCGGCGCCGTCCGCGCAGCCGCTTCGCCGGGCTGCCGTTCGCGCTGAAGGCGGTGGTGGGCCTGTTGGTGCTCGCCGCCTTCCTCACCCTCGGCGACCGCTGGGCCGTGCTCTACGCCGAGCACCGGGCGGCGGACGCCCTCAAGGACCGCATGAAGCTGACCGCGGCCCCCGAGGTGGAGATCGACGGCTTCCCCTTCCTGCCCCAACTCATCGACGGGCAGCTGGACTCGGTGAAGGTGACCGTCCCGGACGTGGCGGCCGACCGGATCACGCTGGCCTCGGTGTCGGCGACGGCACACGACATCACGCTCGACGGCGACGGGCCGACCTCCGTACGCGGGGCCCGCGTTCCCGAGCTGCACGGCGACGTCCTGCTCTCCTTCGCCGACATGAACCGTGAACTCGGCGCGTCCCAGGTGACGTTCACGGGCGTCGGCCGAAACCGGATCCTGGCGCGCGGCACGCTGCCGGTCGCCGGTCACGATCTGCGGCTGCGGGCCGACGCCCGCATCGGGCGCGACGGCGACCAGGGCATCGCCACGACGATCGGCGGAATGCGTCTGGACGTGGGGGACCTGGCGACGTACCGGCCCGGCGCCGGTGCCTCGGAGGGCCTGCATCTGACGCCGAAGTCGGCGGGCCGGCTGGCCCGGGAGACGAGCAAGGTGCGGGCGCTGCTCGGGGTCCCGTCGGTCGTACGGCGCATGGGGGTGCCGGACGCGAAGGTCCGCCAGGCACTGGGCAACGACGACAAGCTCGCCGCCCTGACCGGTTCCCCCGACTTCGTCCACCAGGCCATGCGGGTCAACCTCCTGGACCTGACCCTGGCCCACCCCGAGGTGCTCGACCGCCTCGGCTTCGACCCGACGCTCCTCGACGCCCTCTCCCGGCTCACCCGCCCGGTCCTCGTCGACCAGCTCTCCCTCGGCTTCCGGCTGCCCGAGCCGCCCCGGGGTGAGCTCCGGCTGCGGGACGTACGGGTGGAGAAGGACGGCATCAGGGTCCGGCTGGCGGGGCAGGGGCTGGCCTTCGGCGACTGAGGCCGTATTAAAGCCTGTGTGAGTTCTGCTTTGGTTCCGCAGGCCTCCTGAAAAATGCTTTCAGGCTCAATTCATCGATCTCTAAGCGGATTTGGCTTTTCCTGGCTCTCGGATCCCGTAATGTTTTCCATGTCGAAAGCGAACGACATGAAAGCAAAGAAGGAAAGAAGGAGAGTCGCATGAGCTTCCACAAGGTCGCCCCGGTGAAGAAGACCCGCAAGGCTGCCCCGGCGCCCAAGAAGGCCGCACCCAGGAAGGCCGCGCCGAAGCGTCGCCCGGTGGCCCACAAGGGCTGACAAAGCATTCACCTACGTAAATCAAAGTAATTCACAGGTAATTGCAGCAGATCGGTAGAGGGACTGTTGCAGAACCGCAGCAGAAAGGGACACAGACATGAGCTTCCACAAGGTCACCCCCGTGAAGAAGAACCGCAAGGCCGCCCCGGCGCCCAAGAAGGCCGCTCCGAAGAAGGCTGCTCCGAAGCGCCGCCCGGTCGCGCACAAGGGCTGAGGCTCCACGCCACGAGGCGGGGCCACCGGTCGGCGAGCACGACTCGCGCCGGGGGCCCCGCCTCGGCCATGTCCGCCGTACGGAGTCCGCCGTAACCAAAGGGAGTCGACGATGAGGGAAGTCCGCGAGGCCTTCCGCCGTTTCTGGCCGCTGACGCGCGGCGACCGCAGGTGGCTGCTGGCGATCATCGCCTGCGTGGTGGTGTCAGCGCTCGCCGAGACCGCCTCGATCCTGCTGTTCGCGGAGCTCACCGACAACGCCCTGGAGGCCGGCTCGCTCTCCGCCTTCTGGGGCCCGGCCGGAGCCTGGCTGGCCGTTGCCGCGCTCGGCGCGCTGGTCGGCTACCTCGGCAACTCTCTCGCCACCTGGACGGCGGAGAGATTCGTCCTGCGCCTGCGGGCCGGTGTCTTCCGTCATGTCCAGGACCTTCCCCCGCACTTCTTCCAGAAGCACCGTCAGGGCGACCTGGTCGAGCGTCTGACCGGAGACGTGGAGGCCATCGAGCAGATGGTCGTGTCGGGTGTCGTCGGCACGGTCTCCGCCGCCTTCTCCGCCGTCTTCTACGCGGCCGCCGCCTTCTGGCTCCGCTGGGACCTGGCCCTCGTCACCTTTGTTCTCGCCCCCTTCTTCCTCCTCGCCGCCCGTCGCTTCTCCGGCCGCATCAAGGAGGCCTCCCAGGACGAACGGGTCGCCGACGGCGCGATCACGTCGGTGGTCGAGGAGTCCCTCGGCAACGTCGTCCTCACCCAGGCGTACAACCGCCAGGGCGACGAGGCACGCCGCCTCGACCGCGAGGCCCGCGCCTGGATGAGGGCGTCCGTCCGCGGGGCGCGGTTGAGCGAGATGTACGAGCAGTTCGTCGAGGTCGTCGAGACGGTGTGCGTGCTCACGGTGATCGGCCTCGGCGTCTGGGAGATCTCCGCCGACCGCATGACCCTCGGCCAACTCCTCGCCTTCGCCGCCTTCATCGGCTACCTCTACCCCCCGGTCCGCAACCTCGGCCAACTCGGCCTCACGCTCACCGCGGCGACGGCCGGCGCCCAGCGCCTGAACGAGATCCTCGACGCCCAGCCGTCGGTCAAGGACCCCGCCGACCCGGTCCGCGCCTGGCCCGTCCGAGGCTGGGTCGGCTTCCACGGGGTGTCCTTCCGCTACCCGGGTGCGACCCGCGAATCGCTCGACGGCGTGACCTTCACCGCCTCCCCCGGCGAACTGGTCCTCGTCACCGGTGCGAGCGGCGCCGGCAAGTCCACCCTGTCCAAACTCCTCACCCGCTTCTACGACCCGTCGGCGGGCGTGATCACCCTGGACGGCGTCCCGCTCCCGGACGTACCCCTGGAGTTCCTGCGCGAGCAGGTCGCCCTCCTGCCCCAGGAGACGCTGATCCTCAACGGCACCATCCGCGAGAACATCGAGTGCGGCCGCCCCGGCGCTAGCGACGCGGACGTCGAACGGGCCGCCAGGTCCGCCGCAGCGCACGACTTCATCACCGCGCTCCCCCGGGGATACGACACACCGATCGCCCCCGGCACGGCCGCCCTGTCCGGCGGTCAGCTCAAGCGCATCACCATCGCCCGTGCGATGCTCCGCGCCGCCCCGGTCCTGGTCCTGGACGAACCCACCGCCGGCCTCGACTCGGTCGCCGCCCGCCAGGTCGTCCAGCCGCTGCGCCACCTGATGTCCAGCCGCACGACCATCCTGATCACCCACGACCTGAGCCTCGCCCCGGACGCCGACCGCATCCTGGTCGTGGACGACGGGCGGGTGGTGGAGGTCGGTACCCATATGGAGCTGCTCGCGCGGGACGGGGTCTACGCGCGGCTGACTTGTCCGGGTAAACGAACCACCATCGGCGTGTGAAGGTAGTGCAACGAACTTACGGAGGTTTGCTTCTCTGATGTCATTTTCCGGGGTCGGGTTCCATTTCCCCGGTGTGACATAGGGCATGTCCCCTGGCGGCTGGCTGGATTGTGCTGTCGGTTCGATCTCCTGTATCAATTGGGAACGCCAAACCGGATCTTGAGATTCAGGTCCGGAGCGTTTGCGGTTTCTTGACCCGAAACCGCTTCGGTATCTCACGGGGAGACAATCGAATGAACAAGTCCATACGCACGCGCCTGATGTCCGGGGCCGCCACCGCGATCGCGGCGGGTGCCCTCGTACTGACGGCGGCGCCGGCTCACGCCACCTCGGCCTCCACCTCGGTGGGCATCCCGGGTGGCAACAAGGTCACGATCAACGCCTGGCACTGCGGTTTCTACGTGTCCGCCTGTGACTGGAAGGCGTCCACGAAGATGTCCGGGACCAACCCCCGCAAGGCGAAGTGGATCCAGAACCGCACGGAACTGGCTGCTCACGGCATCAGCGTCTCCATCACGATCTCCAAGAACCCCGAGGCCACGCTCACGATGAAGAGCCGGTCCCTGGGTGAGGTGCGTTGGAAGAACACCAACGCCAACATCTCCGACACCTACGGCCAGATGAAGCCGGGCGGCACCACCACGTACGTCTCGACCAAGAGCTGCGGTTCGGCTCAGGTGACCAGCTCGATCAAGGTCAGCGAGAAGTGCGCGTACGCGGGCGCTGCCTGATCTTTCGGTAGGTGAGGGTGTCACACCGTCAGGGCCCGGCGGTGTGACACTTTTCGCTGCGGTGCCGCAGCGAATTTGTAGGAGGACGACGCACGGGGGCGTTCGGTGAAATTCGGTTCGGTGACGCGTGGCGGAAAGCTGGCGTCCCGGTTGGCCGGGGCGGCGATGTGCGCCGCTCTCGTCACTTCATGTACATCCACATCTGATTCCGATGAGTCCGCGCGGCGTGAATCCGCCGCCGCCCGGCAATTCGACGTTCTGGTCAGCAAGCAGAACGGCTACTACTACCACCCGTTCCTGCGTGAGCAGCCCGCCGGCCCTCAGGCGCAGTCCTATGCGCTGCGGACGCTTTCCGAGCTGGGCCGTGATCCGAAGACGAGCGCGGCTTCGGCACAGGTCGCGTCGATGCGCGGGGAAGCGCTGGAGACCTCCCCTCTCTGGGGCCGCGACTGGCTGATCCCGCTGCGGCGGGCCGGCGCCGGCACCGCGCTGGGCGCGGGCGACACGGCAGCCGTGAACAGGCTCCGGGCCAAGGGCGGCTGGTACGTCGACTCCGCCCTCGGCGACGACAGCGACGCGGCACGCCTCGGCGGCACCTGGGCAGCCCTCGAAGTGCTCGACGCCCTCGGGGCGCTGGACGACCTCCCGGCGGCGGACCGGGCCGTCACCGTCTCCTGGCTGCGCTCGCTGACGACGCCCACGACGAAGCCCCTGCCGCTCGACGAGGGCAGCGCCCTGGCCCGCTCGCTGCAGCTGCTGCACGAACCCGTCCCCGACGCTGTCACCCGGATCGCCGCGCCGCGCACGGACGACTTCGCCGACCTCACGCCCGACGCCCGGGCGACCAGGCTCGACGACACGTACAGCTACACGCTGATCCAGGAGGCCGCGGGGAAGCGGCCCGGCGTGAACCGTCAGGTGTGGGAGCCGGTCCTCCGGGACGGCGCCGCGACGCTCCCGTACGAGCAGCTCTACGAACTCGTCCACGTGCTCGAGGCGGCCGGTTCACCCAAGACCGTGTTCGCGCCGGTGCTGAAGCGGCTCGACGGCGAACGGCTCGACGACGGGACGGTACGCGACCCCGACGCCTACATCGGCAACCCGGACGCCTCCCTCTTCGTGCAACGCCTGCGGGCGCTGGCCGGCTGGTCGAGGAAGGACCCCGGACTGCTGGCGGCCCTCGGGCGCGAGGAGAAGTCCGACGACGCCGGCCAGGAAGGCGCCGAGCGGCTGACCCGGGCCGCCCTGCGCAAGGTCACCGCGGGTGGCGGCACCGGCGAGCAGGCCGAGCAGCTGTGCGCCGACCCGCAGGTGCTGCCCGCCACCGTGACCGAGCAGAACGCCACCCAGTGGCAGCGCACCACCCTCAACTGCACCGATGCCGGGGCCCCGACGGCCGTACCGAAGATCGACACCTGGAGCCCGGACACCCCGGACCGGGTGGTGGCGGCGGCCACGGTCGCCGTCGGACTGGCCGACGGCGGACGTCGTGACAGCATCCCGTCCTGGATCACCGCCGACACACTGCGACACTGGGCGCAGAACCCGGGCCGGTTCACCTCCGTCTACACCTACGCCCTGGTCGTACGGGCGTATTCGCTGCTCGGTGGCGCACTGGACGCACCGATCCGCGAAGCACTCGGACGCGGCATCACGCCGTACCAGGGCTGTCCCGGGTTGCCCGGCCTCTACCAGGTCGGCGGCGGGGACCCCGCCTGCGATCTCAAGACGACCTGGGCCGTGTGGACGCTGGACCGTCAACTGCACGGCGCCATGGGCTGGTTGCCGGCCCCGAAGAACGGAAAGTGAGCGAGAGTTCGGTGAACGCACTGCTGCGGGCCGAGGGTGTGGGCAAGTCCTACACCCTGCGCGGAAGGAGGGTCGACGTCCTGCGCGAAGTCGACCTCGCCGTGAGAGGCGGCGAGGTCACGGCCCTCGTCGGCCACTCCGGCTCCGGGAAGACGACCCTCCTGCACATCCTCGGGCTGCTGACCCCGCCGGACAGCGGCCGGGTGTATGTCGGGGACACGGACGTCTCGGGCCTGGGCGACGGGGCACTGGCGGATCTGCGCCGCAGTCGGCTCGGATTCGTCTTCCAGTCGTACAACCTGCTGCCACAGCACTCGGCGCTGCGCAACGTCGTCCTGCCGTACGTCGGCCGCCGGGCAGAGGGCGAGGCACGCGCGCGTACGTTGCTGGAGCGGGTCGGCCTCGCGGAGCGCGCCGACCATCTGCCCGGCGAACTCTCCGGCGGCGAGCAGCAGCGGGTGGCGCTGGCGCGGGCACTGGTCAACGACCCGCCCGCGGTACTGGCCGACGAGCCGACCGGCAACCTCGACTCGGAGAGCGAGGACGTGCTGCTCGGGCTGTTCCGCGAACTGGCCGACGAGGGCCGGGCGGTGCTCCTGGTCACCCACAATCCGGCGGTGTCGGACTTCGCGGACGTGGTGCACCGCTTGGAGAAGGGTGCGTTCACGCAGGTCGCGGCGGAGCCGTCCGTGACGGCCGAGAAGGCCACCGGCGAGCGGGCCAGGGCCAACACGCGGACGGAGAGCGCCGAATGAACGTCTTCAGTCTGGCGCTGGCCAACGTCCGCGCCCTGCGACGCCGCCTGATCGGCCTCGCGGCCCTGGTCTCGGTCGCCGCCGCCGTCTGTCTCGGCGCGCTGGGCATCGCCGACAGCGCCCAGGGCGTCACCGACTCGGGTGTCAAGGAGAGCAGCGCCAACCGCAGCATCACCGTCGACCGCCCCGACTCCCGCCCCGACACCCCGCAGCTGACGGACCGTACGGCCGCCCGGCTCGCGAAGCTGCCGCACGTCGAGTCGGTCCAGCACCGGGCGCAGGTGTCGTTCGGCGTGCTGACCAAGGCGGGCGACACGGTCCTGCTGTACGCGACGACCTACCGTCCCGCTCTCACCCCGCCGGTCACCAAGTCCGTCCGCAAGGACCTCTTCCCGCTGAAGCCGGGCGAGATCGTGGCCCCGGCCGCGTCCCAGGGCGTGGACCTGAGCAAGCTGGTGGGCCAGGAGATCGACATCGAGACCACCCGCTTCGTACGGCAGGGCGAGGGCACCGGGGTCTCCGGCCATGCCCGCCTGGTCGGGGTGTACGACCCGACCTGGCAGCTGGACAACCCGGACGCCGCGTACGCCGCCGACGCCACCGTGGTCAAGTGGGCCGCCCAGCGTTCCGGCGAGCCGGAGAAGAGCTACCTCTCCACCATCGGCTACGACCAGCTGACCGTGGTCGCGAAGACCGCCGCGGATGTGCCGGACGTGACGAAGTCCGTGCAGAAGCTGGGTTATCCGGCAGTCACCCTTCAGCAGCAGCTCAACGCGCTGCCCGGGGTCCTGGAGATGATCAAGGTGGTCGGGCAGGTGCTGCTCGGGGTGCTCGGGGTGCTGGCGTTCGTCGGCGCGGTCACCGTGACCGGCGCGCTGTCGCGGCAGCGGGCGCAGGAGATCGGCATCCTCAAGGCGGTCGGATTCCGTACGAGGTCCGTACTGACGATGCTGGTCACCGAGATGGCGCTGGTCGGAGCCGTGGCCGCACTGATCGGCACCGTGCTCGGCGCGGCGCTCGCCGGAGGCGCCGCGGCCCTGCTGCGCGGCAGCGCGGACCTGGCGCCGTACGTCAAGGGCTGGGTGCTGCTGCCGTCGGCGAGCACCCTGCTGCTTCTCCTCGGACTGACGGTGTTGGTGGTGGCGATGGGTTCGCTGGCCCCGGCACGCAGGGCCGCGAGGATGTCCCCCACAGATGCAATGAAGGACTGGTGAGCCACCCCCCATGGCACGTTTCACGACACGGCACCCCCTGTTTCTGTCCGCACTCGCCGCCACGGCCGTACTGACGACCGCCTGCTCCGGCCCCGGCGGCGTGGACCTGGGCAAGGACTGGAAGGGCTCGACCACCTTCGTGCTCGCCAAGGTCGACGGCCTGGTCACGGTCGTCGGGATCAACCCGGACAAGGCGCACGCCGAGAGCCTCGCGGTCGTCCCCCAGCAGGCCGATGACGACGACTCCGTCAGCCCGCAGATAGTCGAACTCGCCGACGGCCGCAGGCTGCTCACCGTGCCGCGCAAGGGGAACAAGCCCGACCGGCGTTACGAGCTCGACCGCACGGACCACGTCCTCGACGGCATGAAGGCCGACGAACGGCTGCGCCGGATCCTCCCCGGCAAGACGCTGGTCGCCGAGGTGGCCGGACTGCCCGACACGAAGTCCGCGCAGGACACCACCGCCTCCAGCGTGCTGGTCAAGAACCCCGCGAACTGGACCACCGAGCGCGAGCTGAAGATCCCCGGCACCATCGGCCTCGCCGCCTCCGATCCCGCCGCGGACCGGATCTGCCTCGCCGGCGACACAAAGGTCTTCGCCGCCGACCTCACCACCGGCAAGGTGGCGCCGGTGGCCGTGCCGAGCGGCCTGGACGTGCAGAACCTGGCGTGTCCGGGGGGCCACCCCGTGATCGTGGGCGCGTCGGGCACGTCGGATTCCCCGGGCACGGTGAAGGCGACGCTGAAGCGCACCGACGCCGCGACGACGGTCTCCGTCACCGGCGGCCGTGTCGACGCGGTGGCCACCACCGGCTCCTCGCTCCTGCTCGCGGCGGCGACGGGCGACGACACCGAGATCGTGGAGCTCGACACCACCACCGGCAAGGAACTCCACCGGGCCCGGGTCAAGGGAGTGGCGGCCTCCCTGGACGTCACCGCCGGCTCGGCGGGCTGGCTGCTCTACACCGAGAAGTCGGTGACCCGCGTGGACCCGGCGACGGGCCGCACGAAGACCTTCGACCTGCCGGGGACGCTGCTGGACAGCTGAGCGGCTCGAGCTCCCCGGCGCTCGCCCACCCGGTGCGCGGGGGAGCCGCCGGGGCCTGGCACGCGTCGTTCCCGACTCACGCGTCGTTCCCGACTCACGCGGCGCGCAGCGCGTAACCCAGCCCCCGCACCGTCCGAATGAGCCGAGGCCGCCCGCAACGCTCCAACTTCCGGCGCAGATACATCACGTACACGTCCAGCGTGTTGGAGGCGGGCTCGAAGTCGAACCCCCAGACGTCCTTGAGGATCCGGGACCGGCCGAGCACTCTCTCCGGATGCCGCATCAGGTACTCCAGCAAGGCGTACTCGGTCGGGGTGAGGTCGAGGGGGCGGCCGGCGCGGGTGACCGTACGGACGCGGGGGTCGAGGACGACGTCCTGGAAGGACAGCCGGTCGTCGGCCTCTACGGCGGGCACCCGCGGGGCGCGCCGCAGCAGGGCCCGCACCCGGGCGAGGAGTTCCTCCGTGGCGAAGGGCTTCGTGAGGTAGCCGTCGGCGCCGTTGTCGAGGGCGACGATACGGTCGCCCACGGCGTGCCGACCGGTGATCATCAGGATCGGCACGGTGGACCCGGACGCCCGGATCCGCCGGGTCGCGGCCAGGCCGTCCAGCTCCGGCATGGTCACGTCCATCAGCACCAGGTCGGGAGCGTCCTCCGGTACGCCGATCAGTTCGAGGGCGGTACGACCGTCCCCGGCAAGCACCGTCTCGTACCCCTCGAACCTCAGCAGCCGCCCGACCCCCTCTCGCACGGCCTCGTCGTCGTCGGCGAGCAGAATCTTCCGAGCCATCCGTCCAACGTGCGGGGGAGGGCTGTGGTGGGGCTGGCAGACGGATATGGGTGCCCTGCGGATCCGGTTACGTCTCGCGGAGGTGGGGTGGCACCTGGGACTCCCAGCGCCAGTTGAGGAACGCGGCCAGGGCGGCGAAGGAGGCCAGCGGGATGCAGAGGAGCAGAAGGGCGGGCCGGGGCTGCTCGCCGGTGATCAGCTGGATGATCAGCACCGCCAGCATTCCGAAGAAGACCACGAAGGCGCCCGCATAGGCCCGCCACCAGGCCCTTCGATGCCCCGCCCGCCGCAGGATCCGCGCTTCCACCTCCGGACGCCGGTCCCATGCCATGCCCCGGTGCCGGGCGACGACGGCACGCAGCTCCGTGACCTCGGTGTTGACAGCCTCCAGTTGCAGATCGTCGAGGTGGGGAAGGAGCATGCGCCGACCGTCGGTGTCGTACAGGTAGGTGAGCTGCTGCGGCTGGAACATGCCGTTCCTGTACGGGTTGGCCTCGACCCGGATGTCGTAGACCTGGTGCCAGGCCCGACGGCGCACGCCCACGCCGAGCCGTACGGCGATCCCCTCCGCTCCGACGAACGTGCGGGCACGCCTGTGATGCCGCACCCCGCACACGACGAGCAGCACCGTGAGTGCGGCCATTGCCGGCTTGACCCACGCCGGCAGGCTGGTACTGCGCGTCAGCTGATAGACGCCGTTCAAGGCGAGGAGACCGAGCAAGACGAACCAACTGCGGGGCATGGATCCGCGCCGCCCGTACTCCCGCTCGACCCCGCCGCTGACACCGCTGCCGTCGCTCATCCACGCCCTCCCGAGCCGCGCGAACAGATGCGCGACCGGGGAGATCGTACGGTCAGTGGTTCCGAGAAGCTCCCGCGCCGGTGGAGCGTGGCCGACGCCGATGCCCCTCACCCCCGCGGACAGGCCGGGGATGAGGGGGAAAGCGGACGTCAGGAAGCCGAAGGCGTCCAGTCGCCCAGCCAGTCGGCGATCTCCTGACCGGTCGCCTGGGCGTCGGTCAGCTGGGGACGGTCGGAGCTCGCGGAACCCGCGCCCGCGCCGGTGTTCTTGTACTCGGCGAAGCGGTCGTCCTTCCAGGAGAAGCCGCCCATGTCGGACCAGGGGGTCGACTTGATCGCGGCGCTGAGGCTCGTCTCGCGGACCGTGGTCTGCGGGTCGACCGTGGTGTCGCCGCCGGGGTGCCAGTTGCGGCCGAGGAAGAAGGTGGCGGCGGAGACGTCGCCGTTGACCGTGGAGCGGCTGATCAGGAGGCCCTTGCGGTTGCCGGGGGTGCTCGGGGCGGTGATGTAGCCGGCCGAGGTGCCGTTCCAGCGCTTCTTGAGCGTGATGATCGACCGGTCGATCACCGCCGTGGCCCGGCCGAAGATGAAGTCGACGTTGCCGGTGATGTAGGAGTTGGTCACGTACACGCGGCCGAGCTTGTCCTTCGCCGCGGTCTCCAGCTCCAGCGTGTCCTGGTCGCCGTTGACGATCAGCGAGTCGAGGACGACCTTGTCGGCCGTCGTCAGCAGGGCGACCGCCTGGTGCCCGGACAGGGACTGGTTGGCCGCCTCGTCGAAGTCGTTGGTGACGGTGAGGTTGCGGACCTGGGAGTCGTCGGACTGGACGGACATGGTGGCGCTGCCCGGCGTGCCGTACGTCCCCGAACCGTCCGGCTTCTGCATGCCGGCCGCGTTGCCGTAGACGATCACGGTGTCCTTGCGGCTGCCGCCCGCCCCCTGGATCGTCACGTGCGGCTTGTTGGAGGGAACCTTGACGACCTCGCGGTACGTCCCCGGCTTCACGGAGATGACGACCCGCGAGGGGTTGTTCGCCGGTACGGCGTTCACGGCGGCCTGCACGGTCGAGTACTGCCCGCTGCCGTCCTTGGCGACGGTGAGGGTGGTGGCGGCCGCGGCGGTCGTCGAGGCGGTCGTCGTGCCGATCGAACTCCTCGGCCCCACCCCGGACTTGAGCAGCGCCGGCACGTCCGCCGTCTTGTCCAGCGTGTAGGCGTAGTACGACTTCGGGTCGAAGGCCGTACCACCGCTCTCGTTGCGCCCGCTGGTCCCGACGAAGGTGTTGCCCTTCTGGACGATGCTCGCGGTGCTGTCCTTGATGACGGGGTTCTTCATGCCCTGGAAGTAGGAGTTCTCCAGGACCATCTTGGTCGCGCCGCGCGAGTAGTTGCCGTAGGAGGAGTTGATGTCGGTGCCGGCCACGTCCTCCAGGAAGTTGTTGTAGAGGTGCGCGTGGGCGGCGTTGTCCGTCGACGGGTTGCGCTGCTCCGTCTCGCGGACCCAGTTGTGGTGGATCGTGATGTCGGTGACGACGTTCTCGGTCCAGCCGATGCCGAAGGCCTTGTTGTCCTGGCTGAGCTTGTTCCAGGACACGGTCACGTTCGTGCTGTCCTTGCGGACGTCGATCAGCCCGTCGGCCATGTGCCGCAGGTCGTTGTGGTCGATCCACACGTGGTGGGCGCCGTCCATCTGGACGGCGTCGAAGTCGTGGTCCTTGTCGTTCCAGATGCCCTGGTAGGCGTCCCGGATCGTGAGGTTCCGGATGATCACGTTGTGGACGCCGGAGCCGAGGAAGAACCCGCCGCCGACGATGTGCCCGGAGGTCCCGGCGCCGACGATCGTCTTGTCGGAGGCGACCTTGATCTCCTTGCCGACCGGGTCCATGTTGATGGCGGCGGCGACGACGATGACGTACGGCTCGGCGGCGGTGGCGTACTTCTCCAGATCCGCGAGCGTCTTCACGGTGACCGTCTTGCCGTCCCGGCCGCCGTAAGTGCCGTTCTGGTCCCGGGCGTTGACGGAGGCGAAGCCGTCGGCGGTGGCGGTCGCCCAGGCGGGCGCGGCGGTGGCCGCGGAGGCCGTCCTCTGAGCGCCCTCGCCGAAGACACCGAAGTCCGTGCCGTAGGCGAGGGTTCCGGCGGCGGTCAGCGCCAGGGGGACGCCGACCGCCAGCGCGGTCTTCCTCCTGCGGTGGCGGGGCTTGCTGCGGGTTTCACTCACGAACGCATCCGATCGAGTCAAGTGACGGGAGGATCAAGTCACTTGTCTGTCGGAGCCGATGGGGAAAAGGTTGCCGCGCCGGTCCGGATCAGGGGACCCGGGTCCGGGCCTGGAACCAGACCCGGGCCTGGACCCAGACCCGGGCCCAGACCCGGGCCCGGACCCGGACCCGGACCCGGGCCCGCGCCCGAATCAGGCGCAGGTCTTCGGGTCCAGCTTCTGTTCCCACTTGTCCTCACGGCCGTCGGGCTGGCCGTTGGGCAGGAGCTTGTCCGAGGTGCCGTCGATGTAATACCCGTAGGAGTAGATCGTCTTCCAGCCGGCGTCCCGGCCGCGCCAGGTGGACACCGTGGCCTTGTTGCCGTTCCCCTGGTCCCAGCTGTAGTCCTCCACCTGGAAGATCGGGTTGACGCGCACCACGCGCTGGTACGGCGTCCAGGTCACGGCGACCTGGGTGCACGGCGGGATCGTCTTCTCGCTGCGGCGCTCGAAGGACGAGGTCTTCTCCCAGCCCCACTCGTAGCTGAAGCTGCCGCCCGCGGTGCCCGAGAAGATGCTCTTGGCTATGGAGAGGCTGATCGAGGCGCCGACGCTCTTCTTGGCGAACGTCTTGGTGCTGTAGCTGCTGACGAAGGTCTCCTTGTCGTCCTTCGAACCCCGGTTGCCGATCCAGGGGGAGACGCGGACCGACTCGCCCTTGGTGGACCAGGTCGAGGCCTGCGCGTAACCGCACCAGCCGCGGAAGACCTCCCACGGCCCGGCGGGTACCCACAGCGGGGCGACGTCCCGGAGGTACTCGTCGTGGGTCTTGAACTCGCCGGTCTGGACGTTGTAGGCGCCGTAGACGCCGGTCAGGCTGGTCTCCTGGCTGCAGAGCCGCTCGATCATCAGGTCGGTGTCGCCGGGGTCCGTGCCCCGGATGTTCATCGCGCCGCCCGGACCGCTGCCGGCCGCCTGCGCGGAGCCGGTGCCGGCCAGCAGGCCGGTCAGGGCGAGGGCGGTGGCGGCGGTGATCAGGGCGCTCTTCTTGGTGCTCTTCTTGGCGCTCTTCTTGAGCGTCGATTTGCGAATGAGTCGCATGGGGGTTGGCTCACTCCCGAGTGCTGTGCACGGGTGCCGATGGCACCTGTCTGACAGCCAGGAAGGTCTCAGAGTACTCACGGGTAGGGGCAAAGATGCGGTAGGGATGACAGGACATTGACAGCCGGCAGGGCTGTCTGACGCCCTTTGTCCGTTTCCGCTTCACGTAAGCAACTGCGCCAATTCGTCGGCGAACCGGACGAGCCAGTCCCGCTGCCGACCTCCCCGGGCGACCCGGAACCCGTGCCGCCGCCCGTGGAACGCGGTCTGGACGGCGTGGAACTGGGCCCAGCGCCGGACGCGTTCGCGGTCGAGCTCCGCGGACTCGGCGAAGACGTCCAGGGCGCGGTGGGCGGCCTTGGACAGGTCGTCCGCCTGGAGAAGGGCCAGGGCACGTGACTTGAGCAGGGTGCCGCCGTCGTAGGCGGGGTCACCGGCGTATCCCTTGGGATCGACGGCCAGCCACGGCTCACGGTCGGCGCGCAGGATATTGCGGGCGTGGAGGTCGCCGTGGACGAGGGTGTCCGGCTGGACGCGGCCCAGTTCGCGGACGGTCGCGAGGGCGGCGTCCAGCGTGCGGGGCGGCATGGTGTGCGCCAACTCCCGGGCATCGGTGCGCAGTTCCCGCTCCCAAGTGTCGGCCCGGTCGCGCAGCCGGGGGAGCTCGGGCGGCCCGGTCGGCGCGGGCACGGCCAGCCGACGGTTGAGCCGTCCCGCAACGGTCACGATCTCGTCCTCGTCACCGGCCTCGCCCTCCGCCAGGGTCTGCGTCCGCGCCCGCTCCAGCAGCATCGCGAACCGCTCGTCGTCCCGCTCGTACAGCAGGACGGCACCCCGCCCGCCCCACGCGGCGAACGCGTCGGGCTCATGGACGTTGCCGGGATGGGGGAACGACACCTTCAGCACGACGGCCGCTTCACCGTCCCGCCGCACCGGGACGATCACGCCGACGCCCCCGTGCAACACCTCACGGGAGTCCGGCACACACCCCCAGCGCCCCAGTAACTCCTCCACGATGCCGGGCAGTTCGGCCAGCCAGGCCGCTCCCTGCTCGCCCTCACGCTCGACGGTGCTCCGCGCGAATGTCTCCGGTACGGCGATCATCCGGGCACCTTAAGGGAGGTGGGGAGGCAGGGAGGCCGGAAGCCGTCGTACGGAGGCGCTATTGCGGCTCGGCGGGAGGCGCTGTCGGCGCCCCCGGCAGTCGTACGGTCGCCACCGTGCCGCCGCCCTCCGCGCGGGCCAGCGTGACCTCGCCGCCGGCCTGTTCCACCGTGCGGGCGACGATCGACAGGCCGAGGCCCGAGCCCGGGAGGGCCCTCGCGCTCGGGGAGCGCCAGAAGCGGTCGAAGACGTGCGGGAGTTCCTCGGCGGGGATGCCCGGGCCGTGGTCGCGGACGGTGAGAACGCCGTGGGCGAGCTGCACCTCGACGCTGCCGCCCTCGGGGCTGAACTTCACCGCGTTGTCCAGGATGTTGACGACCGCGCGCTCCAACGCGGCCGGTTCCGCCCGTACGAACCAGGGCTGGAGGTCCGCGGTGATGGTCAGCTCGGGCCCACGGAGCCGTGCCCGGCGCAGGGCCGACTCGACGGCGTCCTCCATCGCGACCACCTGAAGGCGTTCGCCGCGCTGTCCCTCCGAACGGGACAGTTCCTGCAAGTCGCCTATGAGGGCGGCCAGTTCGGTCATCTGCGCCTTGACGGAGGCGAGCAGTGCCTTGCGGTCCGCCTCCGGGATGGGGCGGCCGGTCTCCTCGCTGCGGGTGAGGAGTTCGATGTTGGTTCGGAGGGAGGTGAGGGGGGTGCGGAGTTCGTGACCGGCGTCCGCGATGAGCTGCTGCTGCAGCTCGCGGGAGTTGGCCAGGGACGACGTCATCGAGTTGAAGGAGCGGGAGAGGCGGGCGACCTCGTCGTCGCTGTCGTCCTCGACGGGGATGCGGATGCTCAGATCCTCGGTGCGGGCCACGTGCTCGACGGCCTCGGTGAGCTTGTCGACCGGTCGGAGACCGGCCCGGGCGACCATGAGGCCGGCGGCTCCGGCACCGACGACTCCGACGCCGGAGACGAGGAGCAGGATCAGGGCGAGTTCGTTGAGGGTGGACTGGGTGCTCTTCAGCGGTACGGCGACGACGAGCCCGACGTTGGGTCCGGCCTCCCCGGTGACGGTAGTGGTGGCACCCAGCGGACGGGTCATCACGCGGACTTCGTTGCCGTCCTCGTCGGTGCCGTTGCGGAAGTAGATCCGGCTGATGTCGCCGTCCTTGATCTTGTCCTTGTCGGACTGCGTGACCTTGACCGTGCCCGTGGAGTCGTCGGTGACACAGATCTTTCCGGTCTCCGTCACCACCTGGGAGTAGTTGTTCCGGAAGAAACCGTTGCCCTGCGGGGTCGCGGAGCAGTTGGCGAGGGCGGTCTGGGCCTGCTGGATCTGCCCCATCTGCCCCGGTCCCTTCATTCCCCTCTGCAGATCGCTGTTCAGCTGGTCGTACAGCTTCCCCTGCACGATGAACCAACAGGTCACCGAAACCGCCGCCACGGCAAACGCCACCGCGGCAGCGACCAGCATCGACAGCCGCGCCCGGATCGGCAGCGTCCGGAACCGTCGTACAACCCTGTTCACTCCGCCCCGCCCTGCCTCAGGACATACCCCACGCCCCGAACCGTGTGCACGAGCCGCGGCTCGCCGCCCGCCTCGGTCTTGCGGCGGAGGTACATCACGTACACGTCGAGGGAGTTGGAGGAGGGCTCGAAGTCGAAGCCCCAGACCGCCTTCAGGATCTGCTCACGCGTGAGGACCTGGCGAGGGTGCGCCATGAACATCTCCAGCAGCGTGAACTCGGTCCGGGTCAGTTCCACCGGCCGCCCGGCACGGGTGACTTCCCGCGTCGCGAGGTCCATGCGCAGATCCGCGAAGGTCAGCGCATCGTCCACCTCGACCGCGCCCGCCCCGGCCGCCGCCGCGTACGAGCTGCGGCGCAGCAGCGCACGGACGCGGGCGAACAACTCGTCGAGTTCGAAGGGCTTGACCAGGTAGTCGTCCGCCCCCGCGTCCAGCCCCGTCACCCGGTCGCCGACCGTGTCACGGGCCGTCAGCATCAGGATGGGGGTGGTGTCGCCCGCACCGCGGATCCGGCGGGCGGCCGTCAGGCCGTCCATGCGGGGCATCTGGATGTCGAGGACGACCAGGTCGGGCTGGTAGGACGTCGCCTTCTCCAGGGCGTCGGCGCCGTCGACCGCGACCTCCGTGTCGTAGCCCTCGAAGGCGAGGCTGCGCTGGAGTGCTTCGCGCACTGCCGGCTCGTCGTCGACGATCAGGATGCGCTGGGTGTCACGGTCGCCATCGGCGGGGCTCATGGGCTTCGAATTCCTCGGGTGCGGTGGGACAGGAGGGCTGAAACTACTGAACGCTTTCAGCCTCGCATGGTTCCCGGCTGGCGCTGAAGGAAGAGTCGGGTGAGATCAGCCCCGAACCGTACGGCGGCGGCTGCGGGCGGCAACCGCGCGGCGCCCCGCGCCGTGGGCGGCGGCCACTTCGGGCGCCCGCGTCGTCTCCGGCGCGTGCAGCTCGTACGCCACCTCAAGGGCCAGGGCGAAGCCGGCCGGGTCGGTGCCGGCCACCGTGTGCGAAACCTGCTTGATCATGACGTACTCCCTACGGACTGGGTGGGGTTGGGCTCAGCTGTCGGAACCGCCGGCCCGCAGCGTGGCCAGGTCGGACTTGACGGTGTTGATCGGGATGGCGAAGCCGAGGCCCACGCTGCCGGCGCTCGACGAGCTGGTGGCGTCGGCGGCCGAGTACATCGCGGAGTTGATGCCGACGATGTTGCCGTTCATGTCGATGAGCGCGCCGCCGGAGTTGCCGGGGTTCAGCGAGGCGTCGGTCTGGAGCGCCTTGTACGTGGTCGTCGAGGAACCCGTGTCGCCGTTGAACTGCTGGCCGCCGAACTCGAACGGCCACTGGCCGCTGCCGCCGCTCTGGCCCTGGCTCTGGCTCTCGTCGGTCGAGACCGTGACGTCACGGTCCAGGGCGGAGACGATGCCGCTGGTGACGGTGCCGGTCAGACCCTCGGGGGAGCCGATCGCCACGACCGTGTCGCCGACCTGGACGCCGGAGGAGTCGCCGAGGGTGGCCGCGGTCAGGCCGGAGGCGTTCTCCAGCTTGATCAGGGCGAGGTCCTTCTTGCTGTCGGTGCCGACGACCTTCGCGGTGTACGTCTTGCCGTCGCTGGTGCTCACCTTGATCGAGGAGGCGCCGGAGATGACGTGGTTGTTGGTGATGATCTCGCCGTCGCCGGTGATGATCACGCCGGAGCCGGTGGACTCGCCGGCGTTGGAGGTGGCGTTGATCTCGACGATGCTCGGGCTGACCGCCTTGGCGACCCCGGCGACCGTGCCCTTGTCGGCGGACGGGATCACGCTGGTGCTGGTGCTGCTGGTGGCGACCGTGTCGTTGCCGGTCAGCTCCTGGATGCCGTACGCGGTACCGCCGCCTATGGCCGCGGCGACGATCGCCACGGCGGCGAGCAGGGCGAGCGGGCCCCGCGTGCGCTTCGTCGGCGCGGGCGCAGGCGCCGCGGGCTCGGCGGGGACCGCCGTCATCACGGCCGTACCGCCGCCGTTGCCGTCACCGCCGCCGTAGGCACCCGCGGCCGCGTATCCGGCCGGCGTGGACGCCTGCGAGGCCTGGGACGGCCACACGGTGGTGCCCGGCTCGACGGTGACCGGCTGCACCGGCTGGTGTGCCGGCGGGGGCGGCCACTCGGGGTTCACGGGGGAGGAGGCGTGCTGCTGGGGGTACGCCGACTGCAGGGGGTCGGGAGTCTGCTCGCCGTGACCCTGGTACTGCTCGGGGTTCTCGTACTCGCCGCTGCGGCGGAAGCTCTCGGTCATGGCAAGTAGCTTGTCCGTCGACCATGAGAGCTCCCTGAGCGCTCCCTGAGAAGCCCGGCAGAACCTCGTTCGTCCGATGTAAAGGCGTCTCTCGCAGCTCGGCGACGTCTCTCAGAGAGCCCTCATAAAGGCTCTCGGGACCTCACAGGCAGCCGCAGGACCGCCGGACCACCAGCCGCGACGGAAACACCTTCAGCCGCTCCCGCCGGGACCCCGCCACCCGCAGCCCCTCGTCGAGTACGAGGTCGACGGCGGCGCGCGCCATCGCGGAGCGGTCCGAGGCGATCGTCGTCAGAGGCGGGTCGGCGAGGGCGGCTTCCTTGATGTCGTCGAAGCCGATGACCGCCAGCTCGCCCGGCACGTCGATACGCAGCTCGCGCGCCGCGCGCAGCAGGCCGATGGCCTGGTCGTCGGTGGAGCAGAAGATCGCGGGCGGGCGCCGGGGACCGGAGAGGATGCCCAGGGCTATCTCGTAGGCGTCGTAGCGGTTGTACGGCGCCTCGAAGAGCCGGCCCTCGGTGGGGACGCCGGCCTCCTCCATCGCGCGCCGCCAGCCCTCGACGTGGTCGGAGACCGGGTCGCCGACCGCGGGGGTTTCCGCGGTGCCGCCCATACAGGCGACGTACTCGTAGCCGTGCTGCAGCAGATGGGTCACGGCGAGGTGGGCGCCGCCCAGGTCGTCCGTGACGACGGCGACGTCGTCGATGGCCTCGGGCCGCTCGTGCAGGAGGACGACGCGGGCGTCCCAGGCCTCGATCTCGGCGGCGGCGTTGTCGTTCAACGCGTGGCTGACGAGGATGAGCCCGGAGACGCGCATCCCGAGGAAGGCGCGCAGGTAGTGGACCTCGCGCTCGCCGATGTAGTCGGAGTTGCCGACGAGTACCATTTTTCCGCGCTCGGATGCGGCCTGTTCGACCGCGTGCGCCATCTCCCCGAAGAAGGGCTGGCGCGCGTCCGGCACGATCAGGCCTATGAGATCCGTGCGCCGGGACGCCATCGCCTGGGCGACCCGGTCCGGCCGGTACCCCAGTTCCTTGATCGCGGCGAGGACACGCTCGCGCGTGGCCGGGGCAACCGGCCGGGGTCCGTTGTTGATGACATAACTGACGACGGCAGTGGACGTCCCTGCCAGCCGCGCCACGTCATCCCTGGTTACCTTGGCCACGCGCGGAGTCTACGCGGATGGACCCGCTCTGGGCAGGGCGTCAAGCAGGCTCCCTGTGCGGAAGCGGTGCCCGGCCCGAGCGTCCGTGCGTCCGTCATGCTTCTGCCGGGATCTCCGTGCCGTCCAGGGCGGCCGCCTCGTCCGCATCCTCCGGCTTTGACGGGGCCGACTTGGCCTTCGCCTCGTCCGTGGTGCGGTCGGCCTTCTCCGGAGTAACGAATCGATAACCGACGTTCCGGACGGTCCCGATGAGCGACTCGTGCTCGGGTCCGAGCTTGGCGCGCAGTCGTCGTACGTGCACGTCGACCGTGCGGGTGCCGCCGAAGTAGTCGTAGCCCCAGACCTCCTGCAGCAGCTGTGCGCGCGTGAAGACGCGGCCCGGGTGCTGGGCGAGGTACTTCAGGAGCTCGAACTCCTTGAAGGTGAGGTCGAGGACGCGGCCCTTGAGCTTGGCGGAGTAGGTCGCCTCGTCGACCGACAGGTCGCCGTTGCGGATCTCCATGGGGGAGTCGTCGTTGACGATCTGCTGGCGGCCCATGGCCAGGCGCAGGCGCGCCTCGACCTCCGCCGGTCCGGCGGTGTCCAGCAGGACGTCGTCGATGCCCCAGTCGGCGGTGACGGCGGCGAGGCCGCCTTCGGTCACTACGAGGATGAGTGGACAGCCGGGCCCGGTGGACCGCAGCAGCTGGCACAGGCTGCGGACCTGCGGGAGGTCGCGGCGTCCGTCGATGAGGATGACGTCGGCACCCGGGGTGTCGACGAGGGCGGGGCCTTCCGCCGGAGCCACTCGCACGTTGTGCAGGAGCAGGCCGAGGGCGGGAAGCACCTCCGTCGACGGCTGGAGGGCATTGGTCAGGAGCAGCAGAGAACTCATACGTCTGGTTCCTCCTCGGTCCCTGCGAGGACGTTTGCGGCACTGCGGCACTGCGGACTGCTCTGCATTCCCGGGGCCCCGTACACCTGCGGTTTTCCGCTTCGTATACAACGCGTCCGAAAGCACAAAAGGACCCGGGGGCTACGCTGCCCGAGTCCTCTGCTTAGGAGAATAGCCCACATGAGCACTGGTCGGGCAGGTCATGTGGCGCGTTCCACCGTTCGTCCGTACTCCGAGACGAGCAGACGCGCACCTTTCCGGACGTTTCTGCACACGGCCGACGGCATTTCCATTGATTCCGTATACGACCCGGGTGCGGTCGTATACGACGCCGGAAGGCCATCTTCCCGTGACCTCGTGTTCGTGATCGCGCACGGGTTCACCGGCGATGTGGACCGCCCGCACGTACGCCGGATCGCGCGGGCGTTCGCCCAGTACGGGGCCGTGGTCACGTTCTCCTTCCGAGGCCACGGAGCCTCCGGCGGGCGCTCCACGGTCGGCGACAAGGAGGTGCTCGACCTCGCCGCCGCGGTGGAGTGGGCACGTTCCTTCGGGCACGCGCGCGTGGCCACCGTCGGCTTCTCCATGGGCGGCTCGGTGGTGCTGCGGCACGCGGCGCTGCATTCGCCGGAGGGATCGGGGCGCGAGGGGCGCACGGAAGCGGGAACGGATGCGGTGGTTTCGGTGAGCGCTCCCGCCCGCTGGTACTACCGGGGCACGGCCCCTATGCGCCGCCTCCACTGGCTGGTAACCCGCCCCGAAGGCCGCCTGGTGGGCCGGTACGGGCTCCGGACGCGCATCCACCACCGGGAGTGGAACCCGGTGCCGCTGTCCCCCGTGGAGGCGGCGCCCCGGATCGCGCCCACCCCGCTGCTGATCGTGCACGGCGACCGGGACGGCTACTTCCCGCTGGACCACCCCCGCATGCTGGCCACCGCCGCCGGTGACCACGGCGAACTCTGGCTGGAGCCCGGTATGGGGCACGCGGAGCACGCGGCCACCGACGAGCTGCTGGCCCGGATCGGGGACTGGGTGCTCTCGCGGCCGGGCTAGCCTGACCGTGTACACCGCCGATTGATTGAGGAACCCGATGGCAAAGGTCACGGTGCGCTACTGGGCCGCCGCGAAGGCCGCGGCCGGGATCGCCGAGGAGTCGTTCGACGCGGCGACGCTCGCAGAGGCGCTCGACGCCGTGCGCGGGCGACACCCCGGCGAGCTCGTGCGCGTCCTGCAGCGATGCTCGTTCCTCGTCGACGGTGACCCCGTGGGTACCCGCGGACATGAGACGGTTCGGCTGGCCGACGGCGGCACGGTCGAGGTGCTGCCGCCGTTCGCAGGAGGGTGACGATGAGCGACCAGCCGTATGAGGGCGGTACCCCGTACCAGCAGGGGTACGAGGGATACGAGGGGTACGACCCGTACTGGCAGCAGGCCTACGAGGATCCGCAGGCCGCCCAGCAGTACACGCAGCAGTGGCAGGGGCAGACCTGGGAGACCCAGATGCAGCAGCCGCCGGTGTCGCCGACGCCGGCGGCCGAGACGGCGTATCTGCCACAGCAGGCGCCGGTGCAGCAGGCGCAGCCGTCTCACGGCGCCCATGGAGCACAGCAAGGGCAGCCGTCGTACGGCGCCCAGGGAGCACCACAGCAGGCGCAGCCGTCTCACGGCGCCCATGGAGGACAGCAAGGGCAGCCGTCGTACGGGGCAGCCGTCGTACGGCGCCCAGGGAGCACCACAGCAGGCGCAGCCGTCTCACGGCGCCCACCGAGCACAGCAGGCGCAGCAGCCCGCGGCTCCTCAGCCGCAGGCGCCCGCATCCGAGGAGACGGCCGCCGGCTACGGCCCCGCCACCGTCGCGGGCAACGCCCGCATCACCGACGCGCAGCGGGCCCGCCTCGAAGGGCGTTCCCCGATCATCGAGCCCGGCATGCAGCCCGCCGCGCTCACCGCGCTGCTCGGCCTGCTCCTCTCCGGTACGGCGGCGATCGGGTCGTACGCCCTCCTCGTACCGCTCGTCGTCCTCCAGGCCGTCACGGCGGCGGGCTGGTTCCGGCTCAACGGCATGTGGCCCGCCCGGCAGGGCATCGCGCTGGCGTTCCTGGGGGCGCTGGTGGCGGACGCCGTGCTCCTCGCGGCCGGCCGGGAGAACGGGCCCGCCGCGATTCTCGGCACGCTGGGCGTCTGGGTCCTCCTCTCCCTCGTCCTCCAACTGCGCTCGCACGCCGACCCGGACGAGCGGATGTACGGCCTGATGGCGACGGTCGCCTCGGCGGCACTTTCGGTCATCGCGGCCGGCCACCTCGCGGCCGAGCCGGACGCGGTCACGGTCGGCGCGGCCGCGGTGGCGGTCGCCGTCCTGGCCCGCGCACTGCCCCTGCCGACCCCGGCCTCCGTGGTCGTCTCCCTGCTCGCCGCGGCGGGCGCGGGCATCGCGGTCGGCGGAATGACGGGGCTGGGTGCGAAGGGCGCGCTGCTCGGCGCGGGCGCGGCGGTCTGCGCGCTGATCGGCCACCGCGTGGCGAGCTACGACTACCCGTCGCGGTTCGTGCACTTCACGGCGGGTGTTGCCCTGCCGCTGGCGGCGGCTGCGCCCGCCGTGTACCTGCTGGGACGGGCGCTGATCTGACCCTTCCGGGCCGCCACCTCCCCTGTCACAGGTGATCGACAATTTGCCGGCCCCTGACCGATGCAGGGTTACTCTCACGCTCGACGGCCACCCGGTCCGTCAACCGACCGTCGTCTGACCGCCGTTGTGGGGGACACCGCATGCGTGCACTGCGAATACTTCTGATCCTCGTCGTGATCGTCGGCGGTCTCTTCGTCCTCGCCGACCGTCTCGCGGTCAACTTCGCGGAGGACGAGGCGGCGGACAAGCTGAAGACCACCGAGGGCCTGGCCGCCACCCCCGACGTCTCCATCAAGGGCTTCCCCTTCCTCACCCAGGTCGTCGGCGGCGTGCTCGACGACGTCGAGGTCGGCATCAAGGACTACGAGGCGGACACCGGCACCAGTGACGGGAAGATCCGTATCGACGACCTCAAGGCGAACATGAAGGGCGTCGAGTTCTCCGGCGACTACAGCTCCGCCACCGCGAACAGCGCCACCGGCACCGCGTCCATCACGTACGACGAGCTGCTCAAGACCGCCAAGTCCGAGCCCACGCAGGTCGCCCCCGGCGTCACCGCCGAGGTCGTCGGCCTCTCCGACGGCGGCAGCGGGAAGATCAAGGTCGAGATCAAGGCGACGGTGCTCGGCACCGAACTGCCCGATCCGGTCTACGTGCTCAGCACGGTCACCGCCGAGGGCGACACCGTGAAGGTGCACGCCGACACGCTGCCGTCGTTCGGCGGTGTCGACCTCGCCGAGAACCGGGCCCGGACGGTCACCGACTTCGAGCAGAAGATCGACGGGCTCCCGGGCGGCATCCAGCTCGACAAGGTGCAGGCGGCGGAGAACGGTGTGGAGATCACGGTGAAGGGTTCGAACGTCCGGCTGGCCGGGTAAGGCGGACGACAGGGTTCATGGGCCAGGGTCCATAGGTCAGGGCTCATAGGCCAGGGTTCATCCGGCAGGGGGTGTCCCGGCAGGCGGTGCCCTGACAGGGCTGTCCTGACAGGGCTGTCCGAAAGGCGAGACGCCGCTGTCCGTACCGCAGATGTGACGACGGATACAGCCGCCCGGGAACCGTGCCCCCACGGCCCGGGCTGTCGTCTGTTCTCACATCCCGGACGATCGCGTCTCAAAATACGACACGCCGGTGACACGCGCGCCTGTCCGTCCCTACGATCGAGGCCATGAAGCGACAGGCGGATCTCACGAAGCGGCGGGCAGTAGACCTGTGCCGCGTCGCCGCCATGCTCTGTCGCACCTTCTGAGTGGAAGCGCTGCCTTCCGCATCCCCGCCGCCCTGCCCAGGGCACTCGTGCGCATACGCCGCTTCCGGCCTGCACGCGCACGCCTCTCACTTGCACGCCCCGCCGTAACTGCCCCGGAGGAGAAAGAGCATGAGCCGCAGCGACGTCCTGGTTGACGCCGACTGGGTCGAGGCCAACCTCGACAGCCCGAGCATCGCCATCGTCGAGGTGGACGAGGACACGTCCGCCTACGAGAAGAACCACATCCGCAACGCGATCCGCATCGACTGGACCGACGACCTCCAGGACCCGGTCCGCCGCGACTTCGTCGACCAGGAGGGCTTCGAGAAGCTCCTCTCCGCGAAGGGCATCGCCAACGACACGCTGGTGATCCTCTACGGCGGCAACAACAACTGGTTCGCGTCGTACGCCTACTGGTACTTCAAGCTGTACGGCCACGAGAACGTCAAGCTTCTCGACGGCGGCCGCAAGAAGTGGGAACTGGACGCCCGTGAGCTGGTCGAGGACGTGCCCGAGCGCGCCACGACCGACTACAAGGCCAAGCCGCAGAACACGGCCATCCGTGCCTTCCGTGACGACGTCGTCGCCGCGATCGGCGTGCAGAACCTGGTCGACGTCCGCTCGCCCGACGAGTTCTCCGGCAAGCTGCTCGCCCCCGCCCACCTGCCGCAGGAGCAGTCGCAGCGTCCGGGTCACGTCCCGTCCGCCCGCAACATCCCGTGGTCGAAGAACGCCAACGACGACGGCACCTTCAAGTCGGACGAAGAGCTCAAGGAGCTCTACGCCGAGGAGCAGGTCGACCTCGCCAAGGACACCATCGCCTACTGCCGCATCGGTGAGCGCTCCGCGCTGACCTGGTTCGTGCTGCACGAGCTGCTCGGTGTGGAGAACGTCAAGAACTACGACGGCTCGTGGACCGAGTACGGCTCCCTCGTGGGCGTGCCGATCGAGCTCGGCGCCAACAAGTAATCCCGACCTGAACGACCTCTGGAGACAGACATGTGTGGAGCGAAGGCCGGCGGCCCGGACGCCTCGACGATCAAGCCCGGTGAGACCACGATTCAGGGTCAGGTGACCCGCGACGGTGAGCCGGTGACCGGCTACGTCCGACTGCTGGACTCGACCGGCGAGTTCACGGCGGAGGTCCCGACCTCCGCGACGGGCCAGTTCCGCTTCTACGCGGCCGAAGGCACCTGGACCGTACGCGCCCTCGTGCCCGGCGGCACCGCCGACCGCACGGTCGTCGCCCAGCAGGGCGGTCTCGCGGAGGTCGCGATCGCGGTCTGAGGCAGCGCCTCATGAACGACTGAAGGGCCGCACCCCGACACCTGGGGTGCGGCCCTTCGGCGTGCACCGACCTACGCTGGAGTCATGTACGCACGGCGCCGGCACATCTACTTCGCCATGATGGGCAGCTGCATCGGTCTGTTCGTCCTGGCCTGGGCTGTCGTGCGCCTCTGGTCGGTCCCCGTGGCCGTGGGGATGTGCGTGGTGGCCATGGTGATTCCGCCGCTCGCCGCCGTGGTCGCCAACCGCCGCGGCCCTGACGACCGCTGGTGGGACGACCCCTCAGGCGACCCGAAGTCCGACGAGTGGTGGGACGAGCTGGACGGGAAGAGGCGGCGGCAGTAGGAAGAGGCGCATGTCGCCTGCGAGGCTGTCCACCGTGGTGCTCGACGCGCGTGACGCGCACGAGCTGGCCGGGTTCTACCTGCGTCTGCTCGGATACGAGGTGCGCGCCGAGGAGCCCGACTGGGTGCTCATCGGCCCGCCGCCCGGCGCCGGGGGCACGGCGCTCTCCTTCGAGACCGAACCCGAGTACGTCCCGCCCGTCTGGCCCACCCGCAGGCCCGGCGACCAGCAGATGATGCTGCACCTGGACATCGAGGTCGACGACCTGGAGGCCGAGACCGCGCGGGCCGTCGCCGAGGGGGCGCGGCTCGCCGAGTACCAGCCCCAGAGCGACGTACGCGTGCTGTACGACCCGTCGGGGCACCCCTTCTGTCTGTGGGTGCAGGAGTCTCCGTAGGTCTCCGTAGGCCGCCGTAGGTCCCGGCAGTACTCGGTACATCTCAGTAGACGAGCGCCTGCGTCTCGTCCCCCAGTGCCTCCTGGACGAACACCTGGGCTCCCGCGATGCGTACGCCCTCGATGACGTCCTTCTCCGTGATGTCCCGGCGGGCCGCGCACTGGGTGCACAGGGTCACGCGGCCGGCCGCCAGTACCGAGTCGAGGAGGTCGGGCAGCGGGGCCGCGTGCGGGAGCTCGAACTCGGCTGCCCGGCCCGGGAGGGCGAACCACGCGGACTCGCCGGTCAGCCACAGGGAGACGTCGACCCCGCTGGCCACGGCCACCGCCGCCACCGTGAACGCCTGCGAGCACCGCTCGGGGGAATCCGCCCCCGCCGTCACCTTGATCACGAGCTTCTTAGCCATGGCCGAATCGTAATCAACTCCCTTACAACTCGGTGCGTCGACCAAGAGTCTCCTGTGAGCGCGCATACGGAATGCGCACTTCACGTTCTGTGGGGGGACGTCTTGGAAGTACCCGAAGAAGTAGCCGACGCCCCAGTCGACCCGGTTGCTCCGGTAAACCCGTTTGATCCGGTCGGCCCTGTCGATCCGGTCGGCCCTGTCGACCCGGTCGGTGCGTTTGCTCCGTCTGTGCAGGTCGCGCCCCGGCCCCGCCGTCGCGGGCGTACCGCACTGCTGATCGCCGGTGCCGCCGTCCTGGGCCTGGTCGCCGGCACCTGCGGCGGCTACCTCGTGCAGGCCGACCGCGAGCCGACGAAGCTGCCCCCGCTCTCCCAGCCGGCGCTGCCGCAGGCGAAGGGCAAGGGGCCCGAGCCGCTGTCCGCCGCCCGGGACCGCCGGGTGAAGACCGACGGCGACCTGCGCAAGCTGCTGCTGAAGAAGCCGGGCGGCGCGAAGGACGCCGACTGGCTGACCGGCGCCGACGGCTGGATGGACCTGGCCGCCTACGCCGACCTGTACGAGTCGCCGGACGAGATCTTCGGCGACCTCGTCGGCGACGAGTTCCGCCGCGCGGCCGTCACCGGGTGGGAGTCCGGCACGACCACCCTGGAGATCCGTCTGATCCAGTTCCGCCAGGAGGAGGCCCCCGCGGCCGCCGACTCGACGGACAACAGCCAGTACTGGGCGGAGGCCGAGGATGCCACCGAGAGCTGGACCATCCCCGGCACCGGGAACGGCATGGCGTACGTCCACACGGAGCCCGAGCGCGAGGCCGGATACCTGCCGCTGTACAGCGCGGAGGCCTACGCCTCGCGTGGCGACATCGCCATGGAGATTCTGATCTACGACACCAAGCGGATCAGCAAGAAGAAGATCATGGACCTGGCCGAGCGGCAGATGGAGCGGCTGTGACCGAGAACCAGAACGAGCCGGTTCCGAGCGCCCAGGCCCCGAGCGAGCCGGTCGGCCAGGTCGGGCCCGTCGAGTTCGTCCAACTTCCGGCGCCCGCCGCGTCCGACGCCTACGGCGGCCCCGTTCCCGGGCCCGTCCCGCCGCCCGCCAAGAAGCCCTTCCTCCGTGGCCGTGTCGCCGCCGTGGTCGGATCCCTCGTGCTGGTCGGCGCCGTCGTCGCCGGTGTCGGCTACACCGTGGTGACCGTGAACGACGCCGACCGTGACGCCGGCGCCCCCGTCTGGAAGTTCCCGAAGACCACGGCCGAGGACGAGAAGGCGGCCACCGCCAAGGGCCTCGCCGGCGTGCTCGTGCCGTACGGCACCGACGGCTGGACCCGGGGCCCCGACCTCGGTGAGTTCGGCTCGGACGCGCAGCTCAGCGGTGCCCAGGCGACCGCCCTGCGGAAGGAGTCGTTGAGCGATCTGCCCCGCACCCAGCGCAAGAAGCTGGAGAAGGAGATCGACCGGCAGCGCGTCACGGGCATGGCGATGCGCAGCTACCTCAGCGGAGACGCCGACGCCCTCAGCGAGAACGAGGGCACCTTCACGGTGAGCATCGTGCTGGCGCAGATGGAGAGCCGGGCGGCCGTGCGGGACATGGCCACGTTCCAGAACGAGTTCCTCGACGCCCTGGACGTCTTCCGTAAGGGCCCCGAGATCAAGGGCCACAAGAACGCCGAGTGCTTCCTGCCGCCCGCGGACGACGACACGGACCTCGACACCATGTACTGCTCCGCCTACCAGGGCGACGTCCTGGTCACCGCCACCGCGGACGGCGTCAAGCCACTCGACACCAAGGGGGTCGCGATGCTGCTGAGCGAGCAGCTCGACCGCATAGCCGAACCGGGGGAGGCGGTATGACCGAGCAGTCGCAGACCACGGAGCCGACAGCCACGGAGCCGACGGCCACCGAGCCGCAGACCACCCAACCGGCAGCGACGGAACCGACGGCGACGCAGGACACCACCCCCGTAGCCGTCGTGGACCAACCACAGTCCGTGCTCTCCCCGCCCCCCGCGGCACCGCCCCTTGCGGCACCGCCCCTCTCCCCGCCCCCGCCCTACGGGCCGCCCCTCCAGGCACCCCCCGCGCCCAAGGACCGCCGAGTCCTGCGCGCCGTCCTGCGTTGGACCGCCGCCGTCGTCGTGTTCGCGGCGGTCGGGGCGTCGGCCGCGTACGGGATCACGCGGATGGAGCGGACGGACGTACCGGGCCTTGCCACGGAGTCGGACGGGCGGTGGGACTACCCGCAGCTGACGAAGCCGCCGCTGCCGTCGGGCAGCCCGGAGCCCTTCGCCGAGGCGAACAAGGCCGGCGCGCACTACGCCGACCTGCGGGCGCTCGTCCTGCCCGCCCCCACGGGCGCCACGGACGACAAGGCGCTGCGCGGCGAGGACGGCTGGCTGGCGACGAAGGACTTCCTGGCGGAGTACGAGTCGGACGAGCGCGACGACCTCCGTCAGCAACTCGTCGACGACGGCCTGCGGCACATCGCGGCCCGCGGCTGGACCACCGAGGACGGCACGCACACGCGGATCTATCTCCTGCACTTCGACACCGCGGCCGTGGTGGACGAGGTGTTCTCCGGGGACATCGGCCCCTACAGCGGCCCCGGCCGCGCGGTGCGCGGCGCCCCGGACTCCGTCACCGACGAGGACTTCCCGGAGCCGGCCCGGGTCGACGACGTCCAGCGCTCGGTCTACACGGAGGCGAAGCCGTACGGCGCCGAGCACGTCCGGCAGGCCTACCTGGCCGCCGGCGACGTCCTCGCCGTGATCATCCAGTCCCGGAAGGGCACGGCGAAGGCCGTTCCGTTCCAGCAGACGGTGACCCTGCAGAGCCAGCTGCTCGGGTGACCCCCCGCGCGAGGGCACACCTCACGCAGGGAGCCGGGCCCCGGCCGCGTAAGCTGGGGCCCGGCTTTTGTGTACTGCCATCCCACTGTGTACTGCCATCCACGATCGTCCGAGGAGCACTCCGTGCTTGAGGTTTTCTTCGAAGCCCTGCTGGTTCTGGTCTGCGTCGGCGTGCTCGCCTTCGCCGGGCTGACGGTGAAGAAGCTGTACCAGGGCCAGCGCTGACCCACGTCTAGGAACTGCTGCTCATGATCGAGATCCCGTCCGACCTCCACAAGGACCTCGTCCCCCTCGTCTTCCTGCTCGGCAACTGGGCGGGCGCGGGCGTGCACGACTTCCCCGGTTCCGAGAAGTGCAACTTCGGACAGGAGGTCACCTTCACGCACGACGGTCGGGACTTCCTGGAGTACCACTCCCACACCTGGGTGCTCGACAACGACGGCAACAAGGTCAGGCCGCTGGAGTCCGAGTCCGGCTTCTGGCGGATCGACGCCGACCGCAAGGTCGAGGTCACCATGGTCCGCGACGACGGTGTCGTCGAGGTCTGGTACGGCGAACTGGCCGCCAAGAAGCCGCAGATCGACCTGGTCACGGACGCGGTGGCGCGTACGGCGGCCTCCGGCCCGTACACCGGCGGCAAGCGGCTGTACGGCTATGTCAACAGCGACCTCATGTGGGTCGGCGAGAAGCAGACCCCCGAGGTCGAGCTGCGCCCCTACATGTCCGCCCACCTGAAGAAGGTCGTCACCCCCGAGGACGTCGAGCGCTGGGCCAAGGCCCTCCCCGACGACATGCCGGACGACGGCATCGCGTTCTTCAAGTAGGCCGACCTCCCGGGTCGGCTTCCCAGTGGTCCTAGACTCTCTGGTGTGGTGAGCACCGACTGGAAGAGCGACCTCAGGCAGCGCGGCTACCGGCTGACGCCGCAGCGGCAACTCGTGCTCGAAGCCGTGGACGCCCTGGAGCACGCGACCCCCGACGACATCCTCATCGAGGTGAGGAAGACCGCGTCGGGGGTCAACATTTCCACGGTCTACCGGACCCTGGAGCTCCTGGAGGAGCTCGGGCTGGTCAGCCATGCCCACCTGGGGCACGGCGCGCCGACGTACCACCTGGCCGACCGGCACCACCACATCCATCTGGTCTGCCGCGACTGCACGAACGTCATCGAGGCCGACGTCTCGGTGGCGGCCGAGTTCACCGCCAAGCTCCGCAAGGAGTTCGGCTTCGAGACCGACATGAAGCACTTCGCGATCTTCGGCCGGTGCAAGGACTGCTCTCTGAAGGGTTCAACTACCGAGTCGTAGGCTTAGGCCTATGAAGAGCCCTCTGCTGTCCCTGTCCGGCGCCGTTCCCGCCGAGGGTGTGGACGAAGGCGTCGCCGCCCACTACGGCGACCTGTTCCGCGAACAGCGCGCCCTTGCCGACGGCATCGGATTCGTCGACCTCTCGCACCGCGGCGTCGTCACCGTCACCGGTGACGACCGGCTGAACTGGCTGCACCTCCTGCTCACCCAGCACGTCAGCGACCTCCCGACCGGGCAGGCCACCGAGGCCCTGATCCTGTCCGCGCACGGTCACATCGAGCACGCCCTGTACCTGGTGGACGACGGCGGGACGGTCTGGATCCACGTCGAGCCCGGCACCCAGGAGGCGCTGATCGCCTACCTGGAGTCGATGAAGTTCTTCTACCGGGTCGAAGTCGCCGACCGCACCGCCGACTTCGCGCTCGTCCACCTGCCGGCCGGTTCCATCGCCGGGGTGCCCGAGGGCGTCGTCGTACGTGAGACGGCGTACGGCCGTGATCTCTTCCTCCCCCGCGCGGACCTGGAGTCGTACGCCGAGAAGGCAGGCCCCGCGGCCGGGATCCTCGCGTACGAGGCGCTCCGCGTCGAGCACCACCGCCCCCGCCTCGGCTTCGAGACCGACCACCGTACGATCCCGCACGAGCTGGGCTGGATCGGCAGCGCGGTGCACCTCCAGAAGGGGTGCTACCGCGGCCAGGAGACGGTGGCCCGGGTGCAGAATCTCGGGAAGCCGCCGAGGAGGCTCGTCTTCCTCCACCTCGACGGCAGCGAGGTCCACCTCCCGACCGCCGGCACGGACATCCGCCTCGCGGACGAGGGCCCCGACGGCCGCAAGATCGGCTTCATCACGACGTCCGTACGACACCACGAGCTGGGCCCGGTCGCGCTGGCGCTGGTGAAGCGGAACGTGCCGTTGGACGCCCGGCTGCTGGCCGACACGACGGCCGCGGCGCAGGAAGTCGTCGTAGAGCCCTAGGGCTGTAGAGCTCTAGGGCTGCTGAGTCCTAGGTCTGCTGAGTCCTAGGTCTGCAGAGCCCTATATCTCCACGAGCACGGTGAACGGGCCGTCGTTCGTCAGCGACACCCGCATCCGCGCGCCGAAGCGGCCCGTCTCCACCGTCGCGCCCAGGGAGCGCAGCTGGGCGACCACCTCGTCGACGAGGGGCTCGGCGACGTCGCCGGGGGCGGCCGCGTTCCAGGTGGGGCGGCGGCCCTTGCAGGCGTCGCCGTAAAGGGTGAACTGGCTGATGACCAGGAGCGGGGCGTCGATGTCGCTGCACGACCGCTCGTCGGCGAGCATGCGGATCGACCAGAGTTTGCGGGCGAGCTGAGCCGCCTTCTCCTTGGTGTCCTCGTGGGTCACGCCGACCAGGACACACAGTCCCTCGCCGTTGATCTCCCCGACCGTCTCGCCGTCCACGACGACGCTCGCGCCGTCCACTCTCTGCACCACTGCACGCATACGACCATCATGCCGGGCGGCGGGTGGTGCTCTTTCACGTGGTTTTTTTTGATCCTTAACAGGCCATCTGGGGCTGATCGGGGGCACTCGGTCACATAGCGGCCACTTGGGGTGGCACGATGCTTCCACATCCGGTCGAGGGGACGGTAGAGGCACATGAGCACACCGAGTACCGAGGGGCGGCTGGGCACCCAGCGGCCCCCCATGCAGCGCACGGACAGCCCGCTGCTGCCCGCGGACCCGACCGAGCACCATCTGGCCGTACTGAGCCTGCCCGAACTGCGCACCCTGCGCCGGGACGCGCAGCGGGACGAGGCCGACCTCAGCTACGTACGGCGACTGCTCCAGGGCCGTATCGACATCCTGCGGGCGGAGCTGGTGCGGCGAGCCCCCGCGGGGGCGGCGTCCGTCGTGGCGGTGGGGGCGATGTCCGTGGTCGACCGGCTGCCGGAGATCCTCACCGACGCCCCGGCCCGGCACCGCTCCTCCGCCCGCCATGTGACGCTGGGCACTCCGCACAGCGAGGAGTACCGGCTGCTGGCCGCGGAGATGCTCGCCGAGGTCGAGCTGTCGGACCTGGGGGCCCGGACCGACCTGGAGCTGAGCACCGCGATGGGCCGACTGGTGCGGTACGAGCAGCAGGTGTCCCGGCGCCGGCAGCGGCTGCAGCGCACGGCCGACGACTGCAGCGCGGAGATCGCCCGCAGGTACCGTGAAGGGGAAGCACAAGTCGACGACCTGCTCACCTGAGGCGGCGGCCGCACCGGCGATCCCGGGGGCCCGCGGTCGGGGCGGGTCACCCCGATCTCGCGATCTCCCGATCTCCGGAAGGCCACCGCCGATGTCCGAGTCCCGTTCCGCTGTCCTGCCTGCCATACCGCCCGTCCTCGCCGAGGTCGTGCGCTCCGGGTTCGTCGAGGGGCGGCACCGGGGGAGTCTGGTCCTGCTGGACGCGGACGGGGCGGTGGAGCTGGCGCTCGGCGATGTGACGTCCCCGGTCTTCCCGCGCTCCTCGAACAAGCCGATGCAGGCGGCGGGCGTGCTGCGGGCGGGCCTGGACCTGGCGGGGGAACGGCTGGCACTGGCCGCGGCCAGCCACTCCGGGGAGTCCTTCCACCGCGACCTGGTCCAGAAGATGCTGGACGAACACGGGCTGGACGCCTCCCGGCTCCAGTGCCCGCCGGACCTGCCGCTGGACGCGGAGGAGCGGGAGACGTATCTGGCGTCGGGGGCGGTGCGTTCCCGCGTGACCATGAACTGCTCCGGCAAGCACACGGCGATGCTGGCCGTGTGCGCGCTGCGGGACTGGCCGCTGGACACGTATCTGGCGGCCGACCATCCGTTGCAGCAGCTCATCCACAGGGTTGTGGAGGAGGCGGCGGGCGAGGAGGTGGCCGCGGTGGGCACGGACGGCTGCGGGGCGCCCCTGATGGCGATCAGCCTCACGGGCCTGGCCCGCGCCTACCGCACCTTCGTCCTCGCCGCCCCCGGCTCCGCCGAACGCCGGGTCGCGGACGCCATGCGCACCCACCCCGAGTACGTCGCCGGCACCCGCCGCCCCGACACCTGGCTGATGCGCGAGGTCCCGGGCACCCTGTCGAAGATGGGCGCGGAGGCGGTCCAGGCGGTTGCCCTGCCCGACGGGCGGGCGCTGGCGTTCAAGGTGGAGGACGGCGGCGGGCGGGCACTGGGGCCGGTCCTGGGGCGGGCGCTGGCGCTGATGGGGGTGGAGTCGCCGGTGGTGGAGCGAATCGGACGGGCACCGCTGGAGGGCGGGGGCCGGGTGGTGGGGGAGATCCGGGCGACTTTCTGACGGGAGGGGTTGTTCTCGGGGTGCGCTGCTGACTGGCCGAGGTGGTCGGCGGGGTTGTTTTCGGGGTGCGCTTGTTGTCCGACCGAGCCTGGTGGCGGGTGCTACTTCTTGACCGCCCGAGTCGGGTGGCGGGGGGGCGGATGGCGGGGGTCCAGGGGGCCGTGCCCCCTGGGGGGGGGCGGAGGGGGCGGGGCC
>NZ_LGDG01000270.1 GCF_001279775.1 Streptomyces sp. MMG1533
AAGTCGCTGCCCGAGGCGGGGGCGGTCGTGGGGCGCGGGGTGCAGGAGGGCCCAGCGGGCGGCGTCGCGGCCGAGCGGGAGGGGGTCCACGGGGGCCGCAGCCGGTCGTAGGAACAAGGCCGGGGTTGCGGGGGTGCCGTGGCCGTCGACGCGTACGCCCAGGATGTCGGCCCACTCGGGCTCGATGCGGGCCTCACAGCCGGTGCGGACGAAGGCACCCTGGGAGCGGAGGATGCGGGCGGTCGCGTCCATGACGACGACGGCACGGACCTCGTGGGGGGCGTGCAGCCGCACGAGCGGCTGCGCGTCGGGCCCATGGGCGTATCCGTACCGCTTTCCGCGCCGCAGGATCTCCTCGACGAGGGCCACGGGCGCATCGCTCTGCAAGCTGATGTTGAGGAATCCCGGCCCGGTGACGACGACGTCGGTGACGCCGTCCGCAGCGAGGAGGTACGGCCGCAGGACCTCGGCGACCTGAAGGGGCGGCTGCCCGGCCGGGCGGGCGAGCTGCAGGGCGATGTTGCTGGCGTAGTCACCACAGCCCCCGGGCCCCGGACTGGTGACCACGGCACGCCCCGGAACGGTGACGCTCAGCTCCCCCTCGTCGACAGCACGACGCACCGCGCACAGCACGGTACGGGAGAGCTCGACGGGGGTCACGGGACAAGCGTAGGGGAGGAGGGGGGTGGGTAGGCGAGTCGGTTTGGGTGGGGTCCGGGATGTGGACGGTGGACGATCAGCTGCTGCGGGCGATGGTCACGGCTCGGTGAGCTGGGGTGCTCAGCCGCTGACGGGGACGGTCACGGCTCGCTGGACGGTGGATGATCAGCCGCTGCGGGCGATGGTCACGGCGCGGTGGACTGGGTTGCTCAGCCGCTGCCGGGGATGGTCACGGCGCGGTGGAACTGGGGTTGCTCAGCCGCCGGTACGGCCGGCCCGCTCGGCCTCCCCACCCCCGAGGACACTCCCGAAGACCGCCCCGTCCTCCTCTCCCCCGGGCACCCCGCTCCGCTCCCGCTCGATCAACTGCCGTACGAGCCGCACAAGTTCGGCGGGTTCGAAGGGCTTGGCAAGGAACGCATCGACACCGACCTCCAGCCCGGCCTCGACCTCGTGCTGAGTACAGGCGCTGACGATGGCGAGGGGAAGATCACGAGTCCGGTCGTCGGCACGCAGCCGAGCGGCGGTCCGAAGCCCATCCAACCGAGGCATGACGACGTCAAGGGTGACCACATCGGGCCGCACCTGATGAACAACATCCAGGCACTCGGCACCATCGGCCGCGGTCACGACCTCGAGGCCCTCCAGCTCGAGATTGACCCTGATCAGCTGCCGGATGACCTTGTTGTCGTCCACAACAAGCACCCGGCCCGACGCGCCTGGCACAACTCGAGAGTAGGTCGGGACCGGCCACCGCGTCCGGGTTTTCCCCACTTCCGCCCCGTGCGAGGTACCCATCCCGTCTCGGGGGCGACCTGACCCCTCAGTTAGGGCCTGGCCCGACCTCCCCTGACCCCGAGAAACCTGTTCATGAACACCCCGACGGAACTGGTAGGGTTCTACCCGTCGCCGCGAACACCGCAGCCGACACGCCCCCGTAGCTCAGGGGATAGAGCAACGGCCTCCGGAGCCGTGTGCGCAGGTTCGAATCCTGCCGGGGGCACTCGCCTAGGAACAGCAGAAATTAAGTGCTGACCAGGGCGGATGCCGACATGAGAGAGCGGGAACCAGTCTCACTGGGTCCCGCTCTTTCTCATTGAGGTCTTCTCGGCAACGCGATGGTTGCGGTGTGGGACTGGGCGCGGGTGCCCGCTCGCGGCCTAGTTCTGCGGTGCCAGGGTGCGTAGGACGTCGAACTCGTTGCCCTCGGGGTCGGCCATGACCACCCAGTTTCGGTCTGAGCCCTGGCCTACATCCGTCGTGGTGGCGCCGAGGCCGAGCAATCTAGTCACCTCGTCCTCGGTGCTGCCGTCGATCGGGCTGACGTCGAGGTGAAGCCGGTTCTTGACGGTCTTGCCCTCGGGCACCTGGATGAACTGCAGGGTGGGTGGCATCTGGCGGGCCCGAACCTCCTCGACGGTCGGCACCCAGGAGCCGATCTCGACCTTGCCCTCGCTCCGGTCGATCACCTTGAAGTCCAGGACCGCGCACCAGAAGGCCGCGAGCCTCTCCGGATCATGGCAGTCAACGGTCAACTCGGTGAACCTACTTGTCATGACTCCCCCAGATAGTGCGGACGGGGCTCAGAGTATGCCGCCCGTCCGACAGGTCCGAGATCTTTCTGACCAGGGACAGGCTGACCCGACATCAGATACGCGTGAAGCCCCTGGTAGGAACAGGTCTGCGAAGAACAGGTTCCGGGTACCGAGGGGCTTCACGCGTTGACCACCCTGTGCGGTGGACGCGCCACCGTCATCAAGGTTTGACCCAACGCCTTTCGCGGCGCGAGTCAGGGTCGGAGGTCGGCGCCCGCACCGGCCGGAGTGGCCCGGCAACTCCTCCGCTCCGAGGTCTCCGCTGCTCTTTCGTGGGCTGCACCGGTGCTTTGCGGAAGCTCCGTCAGGACAGTTGTAGGCGACGCGATACGACCCGGGACACGGGACACCCAGGAGGGCTCACGGGCGAGACCGTAGCCCGCCGCTGGGCCCTGTGTCGCTCGGACTCGTCGGTCTCGTTGCCGCACCATGATGTCCGGTCGTTGTCACCCGCCGTCAGCGAGGAGGCGGGGTGGGGTGGCGTCGGAGGTGACGCCCTCGGCCTTGGCTGCGTCGGCGAGGGCCGCGGCAGCGGCTTCCTCGGCCTGAGCCTTGTCGTTGGCGGCCTGGGCAACCATGTCGTCCGAGGGTTTCTCGCGGGTGGCCGGCGACTGGGGCAGCACCTCGGTGAAGGCGCGGGACACGCCCTGGAGTGCGGAGGTGATCTCGCTGGGGATGACCCAGAAGTTGTTGCCCGAGCCCTGCGCGAGTTGGGGCAGCGTCTGGAGGTACTGGTAGGCGAGCAGCTTGGGGTCGGGGTCGTTGCGATGTACGGCCTGGAACACCTCGTCGATGGCCCGGGACTGGCCCTCGGCCTGGAGGATCGCAGCGGTTCGGTTACCTTCCGCGCGCAGGACGGCAGCCTGCTTGTCGCCTTCGGCGGTGAGGATCTGCGACTGGCGTTGTCCTTCGGCCCCGAGGATCGCGGCCCGTTTGTCCCGCTCGGCTCGCATCTGCTTCTGCATCGCGTCCTTGATGGACTGCGGGGGATCGATGGCCTTGATCTCCACCCGGTTGACCCTCAGCCCCCATTTGCCGGTGGCCTCGTCCAGCACGCCACGGAGTTGGCTGTTGATGGTGTCCCGGGAGGTGAGGGTCTTTTCCAGGTCCATGGATCCCACGACGTTGCGCAAGGTGGTGACGGTGAGCTGCTCGACCCCCTGAAGGAAATTCGCGATCTCGTAGAAAGCCGCTCGTGGGTCCGTGACCTGGAAGTACAGGACGGTGTCGATCTCGACGACCAGATTGTCCTCGGTGATGACCGGCTGCGGTTTGAAGGAGACGACCTGTTCCCGCAGGTCGATCACCGGGTGAACGCGGTCGATGTAAGGAATGACGAGGCTCAGGCCGGGGTTCAGGGTCCGGTGATATCGGCCCAGTCGCTCGACATTGCGAGCGCGTGCCTGGGGCACGATACGGACCGCTCGCACCACGGTGAAAACCGCGAGAAGAGCGACGATCAGGCCGGCAATGAGGAACGCCGAGGTTTCCATGGTTTCAGTCCCGGGGGTAGACGATCGCGGTGGCGCCGCTGATCTCCATGACGTCGACAGTCGTTCCTGGAGGAATCACCAGCGTCTCGTCGTAGGCGCGGGCCGTCCATTCCTCGCCGTCGATACGGACCCTGCCGCCCCGGCCCGTCACCTCCGACACGACATAGGCAGCCCTGCCGACCAGTGCGTCTATGCCGAATCGCTCCACTTGGGGTCCGAATACATGGCGCAGCGCAACGGGGCGCACGAACACCACGGTGACCGTGGCGACGGTGGTGAACACCAAGAACTGGAAGGGCAGCGGCAGCCCCACCGCGGCGGACCCCGCCGTGACCAATGCGGCCGCACTCAGCATTCCGAGCGCAACAGTAAGGGTGAAGATCTCCGCCACAGCCAACACGGCTGCGATGATCAACCAGATCAGCCATGGATCCATTGCGTGCCTCTTCTGACCGGCGCGGGTGCGAAGGGCTTGACTCTCACCATTGGACCCCGTTACCGGACAGCCGCGATACCCCTGGGAGACGAAACACTGCGCTGCTCCCTGTTGATCTCCCGCCACCGGGAAAGCGCCGCAGCACGGCCTCCTCGATGAGAGCCGCACACGAACGCGCCCTCAATCGATTCAGGGCGGACACTGGGGTAAAGGGTGTCGGCGCAGGCAAGGGGGTGTCGGCCGGTGGTGGCGAGGACGCGGCGTACGAAGGTGTGGTTGTGGCGGTGGCGGCGTAATCCGCTCCGGCGCGGCAGTGATGTGGTCGAGGCCTGGGTCGTGCTGGCCGCCTGGGTTCTGGCGCTGGTGGGAGGTGTCCTGGTGGGGCTGGTTGCCCAGGGCGCCGTGGAGCGGGACCTCGATCGGCAGCGGGTGGAGCGTCGGACCGTCACTGCCGTGCTCGTCGAGAACGCGCAGGACAAGCCGTCCGCGGCCGCCGTCGACGACGACCGGGTGTGGGTCAAGGCGCGCTGGACCGGCACGGACGGCTCGCGGCACACCGGCTTGATCAAGGTGCAGCCGGGCGCCAAGGCCCGGACCCCGGTCGAGGTGTGGACGGACGAGCGCGGCGCGGTCGTGTCGAAACCCGTGACGCACGGAGAGGCCCGGCTCCAGGCGGTCCTCTCGGGTGTGCTGTGTGCCGTGGTCGCCGGCGGGGCCGTGGCGGGCGGCGCGCATGCCGTGCGGGCGGGGCTCGACCGGTGGCGCAGGGAGCAGTGGGCCGCGGAGTGGGCACGGGTCGACACCCGGTGGGGCGGGAAAACCGGCTGACGGGCACACGGCATCCGGGGGCACACGGCATCTGGGTGCACACGGCATCTGGGTGCACACGGCATCCGGGGGCACACGTCACCCGGGTGCACACAGCACCCGGGTGACGGCCGCGGAGCGCTGCTGCAGTCTGTCGGCCACTACTACGGCGTGTTGCTCCATACGTACGGTCCGCCACCGCGCCACTCGATGAGCTCGGGGTCGTCGACGGCCCGGTCCTCGGCGGGCAGGCCCTTGCCGTGCATGAAGTCCAGCACGTCGAACAGGCTGTAGGCGGTGCCCATGCGCTCGTCGTCGATCGTCACCCGTCGCCCGCCGTCCGATTCCGGCGGGAGCACAACCACAGGGGGGCGTACGTCCATGTCTCCAGCATGCGCCGGAACCGGGTCGGCTCGCAGCACGGGCCACGGGTCACGGGTCGTCGGCCCTGGGTGTCCGGCCCGTGTGACACCATTCCTCGGTCAAGCCCCGTCAGAAAGGGACCATTCCCATGTCAAGGGTCGAGCTGACCACCAACTTCGGGCGTATCGTCCTCGAGCTCAACGACGCCGAGGCTCCGAAGACCGTCGAGAACTTCCTGACGTACGTCCGCAACGGGCACTACGACGGCACGATCTTCCACCGCGTGATCGACGGCTTCATGGTCCAGGGCGGTGGATTCACCGCGGACATGGCGCAGAAGCCGACCATGGCGCCGGTCCCGAACGAGGCCGACAACGGGCTGAAGAACACCGCATACACCGTGGCGATGGCGCGCACCAGCGACCCGCACTCCGCGACCGCCCAGTTCTTCGTGAACGTCTCGGACAACGACTTCCTCAACTACACGGCGAAGACCCCGAACGGCTGGGGTTACACCGTCTTCGGCCGGGTGGCCGAGGGGCAGGACGTCGTCGACTCGATCAAGAAGGTTCGGACCGGCAGCAGCCGCGGGCACGGGGACGTTCCCACCCAGCCCGTCGTCATCGAGGGCGCCAAGGTTCTGGACTGACCCGTCCGGGTGGTGTCGTGCCGGGCACGGAAAGGTTGCGGCATGGGCGCGGCATGGGCTTTTCGCCGTGACCGGCCCGTGCCCACGGCAGCATGACGTCTTATGAGTCGCATCAGCCGAGATCGGCGAGATCTGGGAGATCGGCGAGATCTGCGAGATCGATACGTCGACTTCCTTCGTGCCTGGGCGATCGTCCTCGTCGTGTTCGGGCACTGGCTGATCACCGGGCTGGTTCGCGGGCCCGGCGGTGAGATCAGCGCGCCCGAGCTGCTGGCGACCGTTCCCTGGACCCAGTGGCTGACCCTTCTTTTCCAGATCATGCCGCTGTTCTTCCTGGCCGGGGGCCATGCCGCCGGCGGCTCCTGGTCACGTGCCGCAGGCGGTACGGCCGAATGGGTGGGGCGACGGGCCTTGCGGCTGCTGCTTCCGGCCGGTGTCTACAGCGGGCTGGTGCTGGGCGCCGTGGCCGTCTGTTCTGCCGTGGGCGTGGATCCGGGGACCCTCGCTCTCGTGGGCTGGGCCATGGCCATGCAGTTCTGGTTCCTGCCCGTCTACCTGCTGCTCAGTGCCCTGACCCCCGTGCTGTACGCGGCACACCGGCGGTGGGGGCTCCTCGTCCCCGTCGTCATGGGCCTGGTCGCCCTCGCCGCCGACATCCTGGTGCTCAGCGCGCACCTGCCGTACGTCGGGCTCCTCAACTACGTGCTCGTCTGGGGCGTCGCCTACCAGCTCGGCTTCTGCTGGCGGGACGGTCTGATCACCGGAAGCGGGACCAGGAAGGACCGGAAGGGCAGGAAGGACCGACAGGACCGGAAGGACCGGAAGGACCGACAGGACCGGAAGGACCGGAAGGACCGACAGGACCGGAAGCAGTGGGTGCCCGTCGCCATGGTCGCGGGTGGCGGGGGCGCCTTCGCCGCGCTCGTCGGACTCGGGCCCTTTCCCGTCAGCCTGATCCTCGTCACCGGGCAGGAGCCCAGCAACACCGATCCGCCGTCCGCCGCCATGCTGGCCTGGACCGTGGCCCAGGTGGGGCTCGCTCTTCTCCTCGCTCCCGCCCTGCGGCGGCTCCTGGAGCGGGAGCGGGTGTGGCGGGCCGTACGGCCGCTCGGCGGGGTCAGCATGACGCTCTATCTGTGGCACATGCTGCCCGTGCTCGTTGTCGCCGCCGCCTTCTATCTCACCGGGCTCGCGCCCCAGCCCCGCTACGGGTCCGCGGGGTGGTGGGCGCTGCGGGTGCCCTGGCTGGTCGTTCTCGGTGTCGTCCTGGTCGGGGTTGTGGTGGCTCTTCGGCCGCTGGAGCGTGGGCTGGGCGTCCTGTACGAGCGGGGCGGGACAGGGCGTCCCTGGGCCCTCTGGCTCGGCCTCGCCGCCGGTGTGGCCGCGCTCACCCGGTTCGCCGCGCAGGGGTTCGCTCACGAGGGGCGGTTCCCCGTGCTGCCCGCGCTGGGGCTTGCGGTGGGCGTCGCTCTGGTGATGCTGCCCGGACGGGCGCCCGAACGCCGGCTCAAGGAGCCCGAAGACGCCGACGGTTCCAAGGACTCCTTGGAGGAAGCCGCCTGACACCGACACAGGCGTAGGGACGGGGCGACAAGCCGTCGTCCCGCCCCTCACCCTCTGCGCGCCGGTGTCAGTGCCTGCCGCACCTCGCCACATCGATCCGCACGATCTGCGGGTCGTGGTCGCTCGCCTGGTCCGCGAACTCGGCGTTGATGTGGACGACGTCGTAGTCGAACGACGTGACGGCCGGGCTCGTCAGGATGTGGTCCAGGGTCTGGGAGTTGCCGTCGTAGACGTAGGTGTACCGCTCGGCGGCGGGGAGGGTGGCGATCAAAGGGGTCAGCGCCCGGCCGGCCGTGAGCGTGGTCACCGTCTGGGAGAACTCGTAGTCGTTCAGGTCGCCCAGGACCACCGCCTTGGCGTTCTTGTCCGCCGACAGGAGGGACTTCACGAACGTGTTGACCTCCGCCGCCTGGGCCGCTCGCTGGGTCTCCGAGCTGCGGGCCGGCGGCTGGTAGCGGCCGTGGAGCGGCTGGTCGCCGCCCTTCGACGTGAAGTGGTTGGCGATGACGAAGACCGACTCGCCGCGGAAGGTGAACTCGCCCACCAGGGGCTTGCGGCTGCTGTCCCAGGCGTCGCCGGCCGGGTCGATGCGGCCCGGGGAGTACGTGAGTCGGGCGCCCTTCCTCGTCTTCACCACGCTGGTGGCCGTGGTCGCGTCGCCGCCCGTGCGGTCCGTGAAGGAGACCCGCTTGGGGTTGTAGAGGAAGACCTGGCGGATGTTGCCGCCGGGCTCGCCGCCGTCCTGGTTGTTCTCGGGGGCGACGTAGCGCCAGGAGTAGCGCGGGCCGCCGGCCGCGCGGATGGCGTCGGTGAACCTGGTCAGGGTGGCCTCGGCGGTGACGGTGCCGTCGTTCACGGCGCCGTTGTCGTCCTGGATCTCCTCCAGAGCCACGATGTCGGGCGAGTTGAGGTTGACCGCGACGCCCTCGGCGAGGCGGTCGAACTTCTCCTGGTCGTCGAGTGCGTCCAGGTTCTCGACGTTGTACGTGGCGACGGCGAGCTCGTCGGCCTTCTGACGGCGGGTCACTTCCTGCTTCAGGCCGTTGTCCACCCGGGTGCCGAGCCGGGTGGCCTGGAGGATGTAGCCGCCGTAGGTGGAGTAGTCGAGGGGGCCGGTGGTCGTGCCGGAGAGTTCGTCGCCGACGTTCGCCGCGGGGACGGCGGCGGCGGTGTCCAGCGACGCCACCTTCATGCGGCCCGTGTTGGGCCGGTCGTACGAGGAGTAGAGGGTCCCGCCGCGGGTCGTCGCGTTCTCCTCGGGCTTCACCGTGACCCACAGCTCGTCGTACGCGTCGGTCGCTCCCACGACCCGCGCGTCGGCGAGCGTCGTCCGCATGCCCTCCAGGGACTCGTAGAAGTCCTGGGCGTAGACGGCCGGTTCGAGCGGGAGCGACTCCACGCTCGCGCCGTCCGCGGTCGGTATGTACCCGTCGGGGACCGTCGTGGCGTCCAGGGTGGCGGCCTCGGGGAGGGCGTTGCCGCTGGAGAGGACCGTCGCGGTGGGGCCCGTGATCTCGGTGACCGACTGGCTGGTGCTGCTCGGGTGGTACTCGCTGATCTTTCCGGTGACCAGGACCGAGTCGCCGACCGCCACGGTGGGCGCGGCCGAGCCGGTGTAGACGAAGACGCCCTCGCTGGTGCGCGGGTCGGTGTCGGCCTGCGGGTCCTGTATCCAGTAGCCCTTCGAGCCGCTCGTACGGACGCCGGTGACGATGCCCGGCACCCGGGTGACCGTCTGTCCGGTGTACGGGGAGAGGCGGGTGGGGCCCTGGATGTCGTGGACGCGGACCGTGCCGGGGTCGGTGGAGCCCCCGCCGTCGCCATCCCCGTCGCCGTCGCCCGAACCCGGTGTCTGTCCCGCCGAGTTGACCGGTGACGGGGTACCGGCGGTGAAGTCCGCGGCGTTGTCGTCGGTGTCGGCCAGGGACGTGGCCCTTGCGACGGAGGCCGTGTTGGAGGAGCCGGTGGCCGGGCCGCTGCCCTCGCGGACGACCGCGCTGCCGTAGCCCGCGAGGTCGACGATCCGGGTGTCGGCCGCGCAGTCCGCGGCGGTCTTGCAGGCCAGCGCGGTGGTGCCGGAGACTAGGGCGATCGTGCCGGAGGTGGCGCTCATCGCGACGGAGCCGGTCGCGTCGGCGGTCGGCAGGGCGGTCGTACCGCCGGTGCCCGCGGCTTCGGCCACCAGGTAGCGGGCGCCGGGGGCGACCGAGCCGCTGAGTGCGGTCACCTGCCACTGGGAGGTGGCGGACGGCGAACCGGGCAGGTACTGCACGCTGTAGCCCGACAGGTCGTAGGCCGCGGAGCCGGCGTTGGCGAGTTCGACGAAGTCCCGGGTCAGGGTCGCCCCCGAGTTGCCTCCGCCGCCGTAGACCTCGGCGATCACCGCGGTGGCCGACGGCGCGGCGAAGGCGGCGGGCAGGGCGGTGAAGGCGAGCGCGCCCGCCGCGCCCACGGAGACGATCGGGTAGGCGGCGCGGCGCGCGCGGGGTCTGCTTCCTGCGGGTCTGGACACGCTGGCGGTCTCCTCGTACCTCGCGTACGTACCTCGTGTACGTACGGACATCAACGCGCCGTCCGGGGACGGAGCTTGAACCATTGCCCGTGGGGAGTCGGCTCAAGTTACGCGCGTAGAAAGCGATCCACCAAGGGGTCTTGCGTTAAATCCCGGAAACATACGGGTGAGAGTTCGGTGCGTGACCGGGGGAGGGTTCGGGTGTGAGGGGCCGCACGCTGAACAACCGTCCCTGTTGCAGCAGTTGAGAACCGGTCCCGGTTTACCTTTCAACCATGACCTCTGTGCGCACGGACATGCCGCGACGGGTCGTCGTCACCGGGCTCGGGGCCGTCACGCCGCTGGGCGTCGGGGTCGGCGAGCTGTGGCGGGGGCTGCTCGAAGGACGGCACGGGATACGGGAGTTGGCGGACGCCGAGTTCGACGGGCTGCCGGTGCGGGTGGCCGGCACCGTGCCCGTCGATCCGGCCGAGTTGCTGCCCCGGACGGTGGCCCGGCGGATGAACCGGGCCGCCCGGTTCGCCGTGCTCGCCGCTCGGGAGGCCTGGGCCGACGCCGGGTTCGTCGCGGGCGGCACCCGGGAGAGCGGGCTCGATCCCGAGCGGGTGGGGGTGAGTCTCGGCGCGATCCTCGGGGACGCGTCCGTGCTCGTCGGCGGTGACCGGAAGCTGCGGGACAAGGGGCCGCGCGCCGTCTCGCCGCTCACCACGCCGATGACCGTGCCCTCGCAGGCCGCCTCCCAGGTCTCGCTCGACCTGCACATCACCGGCGAGGCCCGCACGGTGACCGCCGCGTGCGCGTCCGGGACCGAGGCGATCGGGCAGGCGGTCGACCGCATACGGTACGGCCGTGTCGACGTCGCCCTCGCGGGCGGCGCGGAAGCCGTCGTCACGCCGGCGATCATGGCGTCCTTCGCAGCGATGCGCGCCCTGTCCACGCGAGGGCTCGCGGACGGGGCCTCGCCGTCACGGCCGTTCGCCAAGGACCGGGACGGGTTCGTCAACGGAGAGGGGGCGGGGGTGCTGGTCCTGGAGGCCGAGGAGCACGCCCTGGCCCGTGGAGCGCGGATCTACTGCGAGGCGGCCGGGTGGGGGCTGTCCGCCGACGCGCATCACATGGCCGCGCCCGATCCGTCCGGCAGCGGGGTCGCGCTCGCGCTGCGACGGGCGCTGCGGGACGCCGGAGGGCATGTCGTCGACGTCGTCCATGTCAACGCGCATGCGACGGCCACGGTGGACGGGGATCTGGCCGAGGCGGGGGCGGTGCGTGCGGTGCTCGGGACGCGGTCCGTGCCGGTCACCGCGCTCAAGGGACACCTCGGGCATCTGCAGGGGGCGGCGGGCGCCGTCGAGGCGGTGGCCACGGTACTGACGCTGCACCACGGGGTGGTGCCGCCGACCGTGGGGTGCGGGGAGGTGGACGACGCGATCGGGCTGGACGTGGTGACCGGCGCGCCGCGGGCGTTGCCGGAGGACGGGGATCTGGCGCTGAGCAACTCGTTCGGGTTCGGGGGGCACAACGCGGTGCTGGCGCTGCGGAGGGTGCGGCAGGAGCCGTAGGACTCAAGAGCTGCAGGGCTCAAGAGTTGTAGAGCTCGAGAGTTGCAGGACTCAAGAGTTGCAGGGCTCAAGTGCCGTAGGACCGGGGCGACGGGTCAGGCCGTGCGCTTGCGTGACGTCGTCGCCTTCTTCGTGGCCGTCTTCTTCGCCGCGCTCTTCTTCGTTGCCGTACTCTTCGTCGCCGTACTCTTCGCCGCCGTCTTCTTCGTGCCCTGGGCCGACTTGGCCGTGGACTTCTTCGCGGCCGTCGTCTTCTTGGCCGCTGTCTTCTTCGCGGCAGCCGTCGACTTCTTCCCCGCCCCCTGCTTCGGTGTGGCCCGCGCCGACTTCCGCTGCGGGAGGGATCTGACCTCGGCGTGCTCCCCGGCACCCTCCTCGCCCCGCGACTCCTTCGCCGCCTTCACGCTCTTCTCCAGCGCCGCCATCAGGTCGAGGACCTTGCCGCTCTTCGCCGGTTCGGGAGCCTCGGGCGGGGCCTCGCCCGCGGCCTTCGCGGCGACGACCTCCTCCAGGGCCTCGCGGTACTCGTCGTGGAGGTCTTCGAGGTCGATCTCTCCGAGGGTGTCCATCAGGGCGTCCGCGAGGTCGAGTTCCTTGTCGTTGACCGTGACCTTGGTGTCGGGGGCGAGGCCCTCGGGGGCGCGGACCTCGTCCGGCCAGAGCAGGCCGTGCAGGGCGATGGCGTCGCCCACCACCCGCAGCATGCCGAGGCGCTCGCGGCCCCTCAGCGCGAACTTGGCGATGGCGACCTTCTGGCTGCGCTTGAGGGCCTCGCGCAGCAGGGTGTACGGCTTGGCGGCCGGGGCGCCGCCCGCCGCGAGGTAGTACGCGGCGTCCATCTGGAGCGGGTCGATCCGGTCGGCCGGGACGAACGCCACTATCTCGATCGTCTTGGCCGTGGGGAGCGGCAGGTGGGCCAGGTCGTCGTCCGTGATCGGGATGATCGTGCCGTCCGCGTCCTCGTAGCCCTTGCCGATCTCCGCCCCGCTCACCTCGCGGTCCTCCAGCTCGCAGACCTTGCGGTAGCGGATGCGGCCCATGTCCTCCGTGTGGATCTGGCGGAAGGCGATCGAGTGGCTCTCGGTGGCGTTCACCAGCTTGATCGGAATGCTGACCAGGCCGAACGAGATGGCGCCGTTCCAGATGGATCGCACGTGCAGCACCCTTTCGATCGTTTTGCCAAGACTTGTAAATATTTACTGCTGAATGTCTGGGATTCTCATCGTATGACGCCGATCACAGAGGTGGAGGGGCGAAGGCTCGCGCTCAGCAATCTGGAGAAGGTGCTGTATCCCGCGACCGGGTTCACCAAGGGCGAGGTGCTGCACTACTACGCGACCACCGCCGAGGTCCTGCTGCCCCATCTGCGGGATCGGCCCGTGTCCTTCCTGCGCTATCCGGACGGGCCCGACGGGCAGGTGTTCTTCACCAAGAACGTGCCGCCCGGTACGCCCGACTGGGTCACCACCGCCGAGGTGCCCAGGTCGGAGGGGCCGGCCCGGATGGTGCTGGTGCAGGACCTGGCGAGCCTGATCTGGGCGGCGAACCTGGTCACCGAGTTCCACACCCACCAGTGGGTCCTCGACGCGCCCGGCGAGGCCGACCGGCTGGTCTTCGACCTCGACCCCGGGACGCCGGCGAGCATCGTCGAGTGCTGCGAGGTCGCCCTCTGGCTGCGCGAGCGGCTCGCGGCGGACGGGATCGAGGCGTACGCGAAGACCGCCGGGTCGAAGGGGCTGCATCTGCTGGCGGCCCTGCGGCCGGTCTCCTCCGGCGCCGCCTCCGAGTACGCCAAACAGCTCGCCGTCGAGGCGGAGAAGGCGATGCCCCGGCTGGTCGTCCACCGCATGACGCGGAGCCTGCGGCCCGGGAAGGTGTTCGTCGACTGGAGCCAGAACGCCGCCCGAAAGACCACGGCCACGCCCTACACCCTGCGGGCACGCGCGCGGCCGTTGGTGTCGGCGCCGGTGACGTGGGGTGAGGTCGAGGAGTGCCGGGCGCCCGGGCAACTGGCCTTCCAGGCGCCGGACATCGCGCCTCGCGTGCAGGACTACGGCGATCTGCTGGCCCCGCTCCTCGACGCGGACGCGGCGGGATCGCTGCCCTGAGGACAACAGCTTCACTTCCGCACCAGTGACGTCGTCGCCGCCGAGGTCGGCACGCGCATCGGCCGCTGGGCACTCGCCCACTGCTTCAGGCCGCTGAAGCAGCTCAGATGCCGTGGCTCAGCCGCAGTGGCGCAGACGAGGCGCAGCTGCGGCGGCTCAGCTGCAGTGGCTCATCTGCAGCGGCGCAGACGAGGCGGCTCAGACCCGCACCCACGTCTGCCGGTCCCGTGCCACCGCGTGCAGCGCCTCCACGTCCGCCGGCTTGAGGATGCCGCCGAGCCCGGCCAGGCGCTCGACCTCCGTGTCCGTCACGATCCGGGCCTCGCGCAGCGGAGCGGTGACCTGCACGTCGGCAGGGGCGACAAGGGCCAGGACCGGGTGGACCTCGGCGGTCAGGGCGTAGGAGGCCCGGTCGGCGGCGGCGCGGACGCGGCGCAGCAGCGGGCGGGGTTCGCGGCGGCCCAGCGTGACCATGGGGTCGGCGACCGTGACCCGCTGCTTGCGGGCGTAGAGCGTGTGGACCGCGAAGAGCCCTCCGGGGCCGATCAGGAGGTGGTGGACGCGGTCGCCGCCGGGCAGCGGGACCGAGTGCAGGGCGTGCCAGCCGGCTCCGTCGAGACGGTCCAGTGCCTCCCCCACCGCCTGTTCGGCCGCGAGGGCCCGGCGGCGGGGGTCGGGGCGGAGCCGGTGGGCGGGGCCGGGGTCCCGGTCCAGGGCGATCTGGAGCGCCTCGCCGGGGCGGTTGGGCGCCAGGTCGTCGTCCGGGTGGAGGGACAGCCGGGCCAGCTCCGCGGGGGTCGGCACCGGGGGCGGTCCGACGGCCACCGTTCCGGTCAGGAAGGGCCCGAGGACGTCGAGCACGTCCTGTCTGCGGTCCTCGCTCAGCAGGTTGACCCGGGATGTCTCACGGTCGTACCAGGCGATGTTCCTGCCGTCCGTGAGACAGACGTACAGCCGTTCCTGACCGTGGCGCCAGGTCGGTACGACGCGCAGTCCGCTCATGCACCTCACCCCCTGCCATGGGAACAGCCGGGCGCTCCAGGGGCAAGAAGTCGGTCGCCTTTGCCGGACACCTTTGAAGGTGAGTTGACCCGGGTACCTATGGGTGAGTTGGCGGGGGCTTGGGGAGGCGCCGTTGCGGACGCGCAGGAAGCAGGCCGACGTGCCCGCTCCGGAGCATGCGTGGAACGAGGTCGTGCCCGGGCTGTGGATGGGCGGCCACGAGTTCAGGGGCCGCTCCGGGAAGGTCGAGTTCGCCGTCGTACGGGACGAGTTCGATCTCGTCCAGACCTTGCTGAGGCTGCCGGGACACGGCCCGGACGCGGGCGTCGAGCACCATGTGTGGCCGATTCCCGACGGACCGCTGGACGGTACCCAGCTCGCGGGCGTGATACGGCTGGCACAGGCCGCGTGCGACGCGCTGGACGGGGGCCGCAGGGTCCTCGTCCGCTGTTACCACGGCTACAACCGCTCGGGCCTGGTCGTCGCGCACGCCCTGGTCCGGCGAGGGCACTCGGCGGACGAGGCGATACGGCTGATCCGGTCCCGCCGCTCGCCCTGGGCCCTGCACAACGAGCTGTTCGTCGAGTACCTGCAGGCGGGCCTGCCGACGGCACGGCTCCTTGAGGAGCTCGCCGAGTAATCGTTTCTTCTCGGCCGCCCTCCGCGTCCCCACCGGGCCGCGATCGCCGCGCAAAAAGGACTTCCCGAAGAAATAAGGTGTACGGCGTGCCGCTCACACCCTTCCGCACCGCCTCCACCGTCGCCCTGCTGCTGGCGACCGCCGTGGGCTGCGGCGACGCGGGCGGCCTGCGGGGTGCCGGGCCGACGGCCACCGCGATCAGCCCGGACCGGCTGTGGCCGGACCTGGCCCCGGCGTCCAGCCCCGCCTGGGACTACGACGACGGCGAGTCCGAGCTCGTGCGGGGGCTCACGGCTCCCGGCGACGACATCCGCAAGGTGGACCCGGTGGCCGTCGTCCGCGCGGAGATCGCCCGGCACCCGGACTCGTACACGGGGACGAAAGCCCCGTACTACGAGACGGCCCGCCGGATCGCCGACTGCGACGAGGGCGTGGCCAAGGGCCGCTGTCCCGTCCTGAAGCCGTACTACCGCGACCTCACCGGCGACGGCCGCGACGACCTGACGCTGGGCTTCGAGCTCCTGCCCGGCAACCAGACGGCCGTACGCGTCTACACCTTCCAGTCGGGCCGGCTGGTGCGGGTCATGTCCAACGACGACGCGGTGACCGGGGTGGAACTGGCCGGACGGTCCGTGATCATCCGTTCGCCGTCCGACATCGCGGGCTACGAGTACCGCTTCCAGTGGACCTGGGATCCGGGCCAGCGCGTGATGCTGCTGACGCACGACGAGATGCTGCCGCGGGACGGCGGCAAGGCCTCGAAACACCCCTCTCCGTCCGCTTCTCCGTCCGCCTCCCCGTCCGCTTCCCCGTCCGCGAGCGGCCGATGAGGCTCGCGCTCCCCCGCTGGGCCGGGACGCTCGCCGTGAAGGCCGCGGCATTCATCACCGTGATGTGCTGTGCGCTGGCCGCCCTGCTCGGCGTCCTCGTGCACGTGTCGGTGACGAACCAGACCGTCGGCCAGGCCCGCGACCTCGCGCTGGACCGGCTCACCGAGGCGACCGCGGCGTTCGAGGCCGGGGACTCGCCTGCACGGGGCGTCGGCGTCGATCCCCCGGACCTGCCCGAGCCGCTGCGGGAGCTGGCGGCGGCCGGGGAGCGCGGCACGATGGTCGGCGAGCACCGCGGACGCCCCACTATGTGGGCGGCGGGCCCGGTCGACGGCGGGCGGGCGCTGGCCGTGGAGGTCGACTACTCGCAGGGCGAGCGGACCATCGACGGCCTCGACCGGGCGATCGTGTGGTCGTCGGGGCTGGCGATCGGGGCGACACTGCTGGTCGGCGCGTTCGCGGTGACCCGGGTTACCCGGCGGTTGCACACCACCGCGCAGGTGGCCCGGCGGATCACCGCGGGCGACCTGGACGCCCGCGTCGACGACCCCCGTACGAAGAATCCGACGCGCCCCGAGGACGAAGTGGCCGCGGTGGCCGCCGCGCTGGACTCCATGGCCGCGTCCCTCCAAGGCAAGCTGCTCGCCGAGCAGCGGTTCACCGCGGACGTGGCGCACGAGCTGCGCACCCCGCTGACCGGACTGCACGCGGCGGCCGAACTGCTGCCGGCAAGCCGGCCGACCGAGCTGGTCCGGGACCGGGTGGCGGCGCTGCGCACGCTCACCGAGGACCTGCTGGAGATCTCCCGCCTCGACACCGGACGGGAGCGGCTGGAGCTGGACCGGGAGCCGTTGGCCGCGCTGGCCGAGCGGGTGGTGCGGGCGTCGGGGACGGACACGGAGGTCGTCGTCGTACGGGATGCGGCGGTGGAGACGGATCGGCGGCGGCTGGAGCGGGTGCTCGGCAATCTCGTGGCGAACGCGCATCGGCACGGGCGGGGGCCGGTGGTGCTGACGGTGGACGGGCCGGTGGTCACCGTCAGGGACCACGGGGACGGGTATCCGGACTACCTGGTGGAGCACGGCCCGCAGCGGTTCCGTACGGAGGGCGGGTCCAAGGGGCACGGACTCGGGCTGACCATCGCGTCGGGGCAGGCGGAAGTCCTCGGCGCGCGGCTGGAGTTCCTGAACGCGCCGGACGGCGGGGCGTACGCCTCGCTGACACTGCCTCAGGGAAGGCCTGCGGGGGCCGGCCTCCCCGATGGCGCAGTGTGAGGGGCGCCGCGCGAACACCACTCCTAATGTGGCGATTAGTCGGCTTCCGACCGTTTCGCTCCCTCATGGAGGTACTCCCATGCCCCTGCGCTCCTCCCTCACCCACCGCCTCGCCATAGCGACCGCCGTCGGCACCCTGGCCGTCGCGGCCATGGCCACCCCCGCGGTCGCGGACGACGACTGGAACGGCCAAGGCGGTCAGACCAGCGGCAACGACGGCAACTGGAGCCAGAACGGCGGCGACCAGGGCGACAACAACTGGGACCAGAACGGCAACGCCAACAGCAACAGCAACAGCAACAGCAACGCCAACCCCAACCCCAACCCCAACGGCAACGGCAACGGCAACGGCAACGCCAACCCCAACGGCAACGGCAACGGCACCAGCGCCAACGCCAGCAACAGCCAGAACCAGCGCCTGTACCGGGGCCGGGTCACGGCGAGCACACTGGCCCTGCGCGCCCGTCCCGACCGTGGCGGCCAGGTCATCCGGTACGCCCACCGGGGCGAGATCGTCTCCATCTTCTGCAAGACCGGCGGCCAGAACGTCGACGGCAACCCTCTCTGGTACCTCCTCACGGACGGCACCTGGGCGTGGGGGGCCGCCCGGTACATCGACAACATCGGGGCCGCGCCCCGCTGGTGCTGATGCGGGAGGCGAACAAGGCGCCCTATTTGGGTAAGTTCCGGACATGACCAACGCCGGAACCACCGTCGTACAGGCGGACGCCCCCGCTCCCGCCGTACATCTCCCCCGGCGCCGCGGCATCGAACTGGCCCTCATCGTCATCGCCGTCCTGCTGTCCGTGTACGGCTACTGCGATGTCGGCCTCGCCAGGAACGGCACCGTCCCGCCCGGCGCCGCGGGTTACGGCGCCGGGCTCGGCGTGCTCGCGCTGCTGGCGCACATCGCGGTACGCCTGCGCGCCCCCTACGCCGACCCCCTGCTGCTGCCGATCGGCGTCCTGCTCAACGGCGTGGGCCTGGTCCTGATCTACCGGCTGGACCTGGAGACGCCCGGCGACCGGGCGGCGCCCACCCAGCTCGTGTGGTCCACCCTCGGGATCGCCCTCTTCATCGTGGTCGTACTCCTCCTGCGCGACCACCGCGTCCTCCAGCGCTATGTCTACGTCTGTGTCGTCGCCGCGATGGTCCTGCTGATCCTGCCGATCTTCTTCCCGGCGGTGAACGGCGCCCGCATCTGGATCCGGATCGCCGGGTTCTCCATCCAGCCCGGCGAGTTCGCGAAGGTGCTGCTCGCGGTGTTCTTCGCCGCCTACCTGGCGGCCAACCGCAGCGCGCTGGCGTACGCCGGACGCCGGGTCTGGAGGCTCCAGCTCCCCACCGGCCGCGTCCTCGGCCCGATCGTCGCGGTCTGGCTGCTGAGCGTGGGCGTGCTGATCCTGGAACGCGACCTGGGGACCTCGTTGCTGTTCTTCGGCCTGTTCGTCGTCCTGTTGTACGTCGCCACCGGCCGCACCGGCTGGATCGCCGTCGGTCTGCTGCTGGCCTCGCTGGGCGCGGTCGCCGTGGGCCGGCTGGAACCGCATGTGCACAGCAGGGTCGAGGACTGGCTGCATCCGTTCGCGTCGATCGAGGCGGGCCAGGGCCCGAACCAGCTCGCCCAGTCGCTCTTCTCCTTCGCCGCCGGCGGCATGACGGGCACGGGCCTCGGCCTCGGCCACTCCACCCTCATCGACTTCGCCGCCAAGTCGGACTTCATCCTGGCCACCGCGGGCGAGGAGCTGGGCCTGGCGGGCCTCTTGGCGCTCTTCCTGCTGTACGCCCTCCTGGTGGAGCGCGGCTACCGGGCGGGCCTCGCCCTGCGCGACCCCTTCGGACGGCTGCTCGCGGTCGGACTCGCCTCGATCGTGGCGCTCCAGGTGTTCGTGATCGCGGGCGGGGTGACGGGCCTGATCCCGCTGACCGGCATGGCGATGCCGTTCCTCGCCCAGGGCGGCTCGTCGGTCGTCACCAACTGGGCGATGGTGGCGCTGCTGATCCGGGTGAGCGACTCGGCCCGCAGCCAGTACGACGGGGAGGTGGGGCCGTGACCCGGTACATCCGGCACGCCGCCTGTTTCTGCGCCCTGCTGCTCGTGGCACTCCTCGTCAACGCCACCCGCATCCAGGTCTTCCAGGCCCGGTCCTACGACGACAACCCGGCCAACCGCCGCAGCAGCATCGCCCGTTACGGCCAGCCGCGCGGCGACATCCTGGTCGGCGGGGTGCCGGTGACCGGCTCCCGGGACACCGGCGAGCAGCTCCGCTACGAGCGGACGTACCAGGACGGGCCGCTGTACGCACCCATCACCGGGTTCGCCTCGCAGGAGTACGGGACGACCCTCCTGGAGCACTCCGAGGACGCCGTGCTGTCCGGCACGGACCCGATGCTGTCGGCGTTCCCGCTGTGGAACGACTTCACGCGCTCCCGGCCCTCCGGCGGTGACGTCGTGACCACCCTCGCCCCGGACGCTCAGCAGGCGGCGTACGACGGCCTGCGCGGGCGCAAGGGCGCGGTGGCCGCGATCGAGCCGTCGAGCGGGCGGATCCTGGCGCTGGTGTCGACACCGTCGTACAACCCGGCGGCGCTCTCCGGGAACGATGCGACGGTGGGCCGGTCCTGGGCACGGCTGAACGGCGACGCGGACAGGCCGATGCTCAACCGGGCGGTACGGCAGACGTATCCGCCGGGGTCGACCTTCAAGGTGGTGACCGCGGCGGCGGCGCTGGACGCGGGCGTGGTCACGGACGTGGACGAGCCGACCGACTCACCGGCCCCCTACCGGCTGCCCGGGACGACGACGAGCCTGACCAACGAGTCGGACGGCTGCGAGGACCTTTCGGTGCGGGAGGCGTTCAAGTGGTCGTGCAACACGGTGTTCGCCAAGCTCGGCGTGGACGTGGGTGTCGAGGACATGAGCGCCACCGCGCAGTCCTTCGGCTTCAACGACACGGACCTAAGGATCCCCTTCTCGGCGGCGCAGAGCACCTTCGACACCTCGGTGGACAAGGCACAGCTGGCGCTGTCGTCGATCGGGCAGTACAACACGCGGGCCACGCCCCTGCAGATGGCGATGGTCTCGGCGGCGGTCGCCAACGGCGGGCAGCTGCGGCAGCCGTACCTGGTGGAGCGGACCACCCGGGCGGGCGGTGCCACGGTGTCGACGGCCGGCCCGCGTCCCGTCCGGCAGGCGATGCAGCCGGCGACCGCCGTCCGGCTGCAGGAGCTGATGGCGGAGGTGGTCACGGAGGGCACCGGCACCAACGCGGCCATCCCCGGCGCCACCGTCGGCGGCAAGACCGGCACCGCCCAGCACGGCATCGGCAACTCCGGGACGCCGTACGCCTGGTTCGTCTCCTGGGCGCAGGGCGACAGTGACATGGAGGCGAGGGTGGCCGTGGCGGTGGTGGTGGAGGACGCGGAGGCGGACCGGGGGGAGATCAGCGGGGGTGGGGACGCGGCGCCGATCGCCCGGGCGGTGATGGAGGCGGTGCTGAACTCGGGTGGGGGCAGCGGGGGTTGACCTCTCCTGGGCGGTGAGGGGCAGCGGCCGGGGTGCCTTCCGGACACTCACCGGGTGGCGGCGGCGGTCGACACCTTCTGGACCAGCGCGCTCGGCAGGGCCACGTACGCCGTCACGCCCGATCCCTGGGTCGGCCGGAGTTCGACGTGGGCGCCGAGGCGGGCGGCGAGGGCGCCGACGACATGGTGGCCGAGGAAGCGGGTGGGGGACTTGAGGAAGGAATCGCGGCCGGACAGCAGGGCGTTGGACTCCGCCATCCGGGCGGCGGTCATGCCGATGCCCCGGTCGACGACGGCGAGGCAGTACTCGGTGCCGTCCTGCCAGCCGTAGACCTCGACGGGCTGGTTGGGCGGGCTGAACATCAGGGCGTTCTCCACCAACTCGGCGAGCAGATGGGAGAGTTCGGCGACGTAGTGGCCGCGCACCTGGCAGGGCTGTACGTCGGTGACCGCGACCCGCTGGTACTGCTCCACCTCGGACACGGCCGACTGCACGACCTCGTGGACGGCGACCGTGCCCCGCCAGACCCGGGCCGGGGACTCCGCGCCGGCCAGCACGAGCAGGGACTCGGCGTTGCGCCGCATCCGGGTGGCCAGGTGGTCGAGTTCGAAGAGCTCGGCGAGGGCCTCCGGGTCGAGCTCCTGGCTCTCCAGGGTGGTGATCAGACCGAGTTGGCGGTTGAGGAGCGCCTGGTTGCGGCGGCCCAGGCTGGTCAGGGACTCGGTGCTGTTGCGACGCAGGACGGCCTGTTCGGCGGCGAGGTCGACGGCGGTCCGCTCGACGTTGCGCAGGGCGGCCGCGAGGCGGGTGATCTCCCGTGCGCCGCCCGGGAGTTCGGGCTTGTCCGGCTCGGGCGGGAGCGGGGCGTCGGGGTCGGCCTCCTGAATGCGCCGCACCGCGGCGGGCAGCCCGGCCCCGGCCACCGCGTCCGCCTCGTCGGCGAGGGCGCCCAGCGGGCGGGTGATGGAGCGGGCGGAGAAGAGGGCGAGCGCGGTGGCCACGGCGAGGATCAGCGCACCGAGCGCGAGGAAGCCGACGAGCTGCCGGGTGGCCGCCTCCCCGGTCTCCTCGGCGCGGCCGCGCACGTCGTCGCCGACCTGCTTCTGCACACCGTGCAGATCGTCGACGAGGGTGGTCATGTCGGCCCACCAGCGGGCGGGGGCGACGGAGAGGGCGGAGCCGTCGGCACCGCCCTCGGCCTGCTGCTCGTATCCGGTGACGCGGCGGGCGGCGGCGGTCGCGAAGGCCTTGTCGAGCCCGGATTCCTCTTCTCCGTCGGCGAGTTGACGGAACTGGCCGAGCGCGGCGAGCCGGGTGGCGCGGATCTCGGTGAAGTCGAGGTACTCGCCGGAGCGGAAGCGCCCGGCGGCGAACACGCCGTTCATGGAGCCGCGTTCGAGGGCGACGGCCTCGGTGGCACGCGCCAGCGACTGGAGCGCCTGCACGCCTTGGCCGATACCGCCGTCCCCGTCGGGCGCGCCGGCCGACTCGGCGTCGATCAGGGCGGTGACGGCCTTGGTGTAGGCGGTCAGGGTGGCGGTACGGCCGGCCTTGCCGTCGTCGACGTCGGCGCGGGTCGAGGTGAGCGCCGCGAGGGGGCCCTCGGTGGCGTCGAGGGCGGCGACGGTGGCGCCGGGAAGGTCACCGCGCTGGTCGTCGAGCGTGGCCCGCAGCTCGTCCTGAGCCGCGTCGGTACGGCCCCGCTGCCCCCGCACGTCGTCCCGGTACTCCTCGGCGCCGCCCAACAGCCCGCTGGTGAGCCCGCGTTCACGCTGCACCTCGCGTACCAGGTCCTGCACGCGCAGCAGGACACCGACGTGCGCCTCGGTGGCGCGGGCGGCGGACCAGTCGGCGGCACGGTCGGCGGCGCCGATTCCGATGAGGGTGAGCAGCAGGCAGGTCGGGACGGCCAGGACGATGGCCATGCGACCGCGGATGGAGTTCCAGCCCGGAAGGCCGGACAGCCTCAGGCCGGTGGAACGATGGATGGCCGGACGCCGGGTGGTCGAACTCTGACTGGCCGAACTCTGACTGGCCGAACTCTGATCGGCCGAACTCTGATCGGTCGAACCCTGATTGGTCGAACCCTGGGTGGTCGATACGTTCCCCGTCATGCCCCGTGAGGCTACGGGTGCGCAGGTCAGAAGGCGGTTTCTGGTTCGTAAGCCGACGGTACACAGGTACTCACTCGGACGGCGACCGGGTTGTGAAAGACGGACAATGCCCATCTGACGAGACAGGGTCTGGGCCGCCCCCACACTCCCGACCTATCGTTCGGTCCATGACGACAGCCGCCGCACACGAACTCGCCCAGGTGAACATCTCCCGACTCAAAGCCCCGCTGGACTCCCCTCAGTTGAAGGACTTCGTCGACGCCCTCGACCCCGTGAACGCCGACGCCGAGGCGGCCGACGGTTACGTCTGGCGGCTGCAGAGCGACTCCGGCGACGCGACGGACCTCCGCGTCTTCGACGACGACTGGCTGATCATCAACATGACGGTGTGGCGGGACCAGAGCGCGCTGACGGCCTTCATGTACCAGGGCCGCCACCGCGAGATGCTGTCCCGCCGCAAGGAGTGGTTCGAGCGCGTGACGGAGGCGATGACGGCCCTGTGGTGGATCCCGGCCGGCCACCGCCCGACCATCGCCGAGGCGGAGGCCCGCCTCCTGCACCTGCGGGCGAACGGCCCGACGCCGTACGCCTTCACCCTGCGGACGTCGTTCCCGGCGGGGGCTGCGGAGCCTGTGGAGCCCGTGGTCGGGGAGGTTCCCGAGGATCTGGGGTGCTCGGTCTAGGTGTGCTGCCCGGACAGGCCCCCGGCCCGTCCGGGTCAGTCGATCGGCTTCCGGATCTCGGAGCGGATCCGGAGGGCGGTTTCAGCGGCCGCCTCCAGGTCGACCTCGGAAGGGTCCTGCGTGTAGGCATCCGGGGTCACCTCCGCGACCACGGCCGCCGTGTTGCCGTCCGCCCAGGCGCAGACCGGGTAGGTCATCGTCGTACCGAGCCGCTGCTGGGTGACGACCTCGCAGGTGACCGTGATGTCCGAGCCGCTCGGCCGGAAGTCCTTCGGCGACACGGCGAGGGTCGCGCTCTCCGCCTGGGCGGCGCCCTCCAGCATGCTGTCGCGGTCGTCGTCGGGGTTCTTGAACCGGCCGTACATGCCCGAGACCATGAACGCGCCCTTGGTCTCGTCGCCGTCCAGGCCGTAGGTGCCGACCTTGGCGTCGACGACCTTGGCGTCCCAGGCACCATCCATCTCGTCCTCGACCTCCTGGCCCTCGGCGTCGGAGAGGTCCTCGGTCAGCCGGTAACGGTCGTCCAGCAGCGTCTTCGGCAGGGTCAGGGCGTACTCGGACGCCGGGTAACCGCTGTTGATCTTCACGCCGATCCCCACCGCGATCACGGCGACGACCCCGCCCACTATGCCGAGAACGAGCCCGGCCCTGGTCTTCTTCGGGGTCGGCGGGACCCAGCCGTTGGGCTGCTGCGGGTACGGGGCGCCGTAGGGCGGCGGGGCGGACTGCTGCCCGTAGGGCTGCTGGGGGTACGGCTGCTGCGGGTGCGGCGCGCCGTACGGACCCTGCGGCGGCTGCGGGCCGTACGGGTTCTGCGGCGGCTGCGGCTGATACGGGCTCTGCGGCGGAGGGGGTGTGGACACGTCAGAACGTTACTGGATGCGGGGGACACACAGACGCCGGGTCAACAAGTCACGCAGAGGGGATTGACGGGCTTGCTGACAAGCAGTCTCATAAGACGGACGACACGACGTGACCCCGGGTAACTTAGGTGGATCAGCCATGACGACCCTGACCGATGCCGACGCGCTCGACGGGCTGCGTGACGCGCTCGGCCTGCTCAAGGACCGCGAGCAGGTGGCCGAGCGGCTGCTCGCCTCTTCCGCCAGGCACTCCTTCGACCCGGACAAGGAGCTGGACTGGGACGCGCCCTTCGAGGAGGGCAAGTGGTTCTGGCCGCCGGAGCTGGTGTCGCTGTACGACACCCCGATGTGGCAGCGGATGAGCGAGGAGCAGCGGATCCTGCTGTCGCGGCACGAGGCCGCCGCGCTCGCCTCGCTCGGCATCTGGTTCGAGCTCATCCTGATGCAGTTGCTCGTCCGGCACGTCTACGACAAGGCGGCGACGAGCGCCCACGTGCGGTACGCCCTCACCGAGATCGAGGACGAGTGCCGCCACTCCAAGATGTTCGCCCGGCTGATCTCGCACGGCGGGACGCCCTGGTACCCGGTGAGCCGGGCCCACCAGCACCTCGGACGACTGTTCAAGACCATCTCCACCACACCGGGTTCCTTCACCGCCACGCTGCTCGGCGAGGAGGTCCTCGACTGGATGCAGCGGCTGACCTTCCCGGACGAGCGGGTGCAGACCCTGATACGCGGGGTCACCCGGATCCACGTGGTCGAGGAGGCCCGCCATGTGCGGTACGCCCGCGAGGAGCTGCGGCGCCAGATGGTGACGGCACCGAAGTGGTCGCAGGAGTTCACCCGGGTCACCTCGGGCGAGTTCGCGCGGGTGTTCTCCGTGGCGTTCGTGAATCCCGAGGTCTACACGAACGTGGGACTGGACCGCCGGGAGGCCATGGCCCAGGTGAAGGCGAGCGGACACCGCCGGGAGGTCATGCAGACGGGGGCCAAGCGGCTGACGGACTTCCTGGACGACATCGGGGTGCTGCGGGGAGCGGGACGGCGGCTGTGGCGGTCGTCCGGGCTCCTGGCCTAGCAGGACCTGTCCGGCGACAACGCCGCAGATCGGCGTGCCAGGCCCCGCGCCCGCGGCATGATCCGCCGGACGGCCCTGGTACCGGCCGGTTCGCCCGGTTACCTACGGGGGCATGCCGGTTACGCTGCCCGTCATGACCCCCTCCGCCCCCACCCCCGCCTACCGCCGCCTCAGCGTCGAGGAGCGACGCACTCAGCTGCTCGACGCCGCGCTGTCCCTCTTCGCGCACCAGGTGCCCGAGGACGTGTCGCTCGACGACGTGGCGGAGGCGGCCGGGGTGTCACGGCCGCTCGTGTACCGGTACTTCCCGGGCGGCAAGCAGCAGCTGTACGAGGCCGCCCTCCGGTCCGCCGCCGAGGAACTCCAGACGTGCTTCGACGAGCCCCGCGAGGGCTCCCTCCTCCCCCGCCTCTCCCGCGCCCTGGACCGCTATCTGGCCTTCGTCGACGAGCACGACGCCGGCTTCAGCGCGCTGCTCCAGGGCGGCAGCGTCGTCGAGACGTCCCGTACGACGGCCATAGTGGACGGCGTACGGCGGGCCGCCGCCGAGCACATCATGCGGCACCTGGAGGTCACGGAGCCCGGCCCCCGGCTGCGGATGACCGTCCGCATGTGGATCACGGCCGTCGAAGCGGCCTCCCTCATCTGGCTGGACGAGGACAAGCAGCCGCCCGCCGGCGAACTGCGGGACTGGCTGGTGGAGCAGTTCGTGGCGGTCCTGTCGGTGACGGCGCGGCGCGACCCGCAGACCGAGGCCCTGGTGGAGGCCCTCGCCGCCGATGGCTGAGGCCCGCGGCGGATGGCCGACACTGGTGCCGTGAAGAGCGAAGACACCCCCTTCGAGGGCGGCCCCATGGACGGGCGCGTCCTGCCCGTCCTGCTCGGCGCCACCGGGCACCCGCCCAAGACCTACCGCATCCCCGTCCCGGACGCCGCCGGCGGTCCGCCCACCGTGCTGGTCTACCGCCGGGTCCCGCGCGCCCACAGCAAGCGGCTCGGGCTCCACCAGGGGTGGAAGTACGAGTACGACCCCACCGGACAGGCCGGCCGACGCAAGTGGCCCTGGTCCAAGCCGGACGCCACGCCGGGCGGCAAGCCGGACGCCACCGACGGGTGACCCCGTTGCGCCGAACCGCGCACACTCGGCGCGCGGACCCGGCACACACGTCCCATGCTCGCGGTGCGGAGCGGAAGGGCTGCCCCGCACCGGAGGTGATGACGTGTCAGGAAGGCTTCTGCGTCTCGTCTGTACGGCGGCGACGGCGGCATTGGCAGCCGGAACCGCTCTGGCACCCCTGCCGGCAGCAGCGGTACCCGAGCCACGGGAGCCCGGCCGGGAGTCTGTCGCCGAGCTCCTGACGGACCTTCAGCGGCTGTACCAGGAGGCCGAGAAGGCGACCGAGACGTACAACGCCACCGAGGAAGAGCTGAAGGAACGGCGCACCGAGGTGAGGCGCCTGGACACCGAGCTGTCCCGGGCCCGGCTCTCGCTGCACGACAGCCGGGGTGCGGCCGGCCTGCTGGCCCGGCAGCAGTACCAGAACAGCACCGACATCTCCCCGTACGTACGCCTGCTCCTCGCCCGCGACCCCCAGCACGCCCTCGACCAGGGCCATGTGATCGGCCAGTTGGCGCGCGAGCGCGCCGAGACGGTGGGCCGCCTGACCGGCAGCGAGAAGAAGGCCGACGACCTGGCCCGCGAGGCCCGCAAGGCCCTGGACGGCCAACTCACCCTCGCCGCCCGCCAGAAGAAGGAGCGGGACGCCGTACAGAAGCGCCTGAAGGACGTGGAGGAACTCCTCGCCTCCCTCACCGCCGAACAGCTCACCGCCCTGGCCGAGTTCGAGGAGCAGGACATCGCCGAGGCCCAGGACGAGCTCATGACCTCCGGCGCCCTCAGCAGCGAACGCAAGCCGTCACGCGAGGGCGACCGGGCGCTGCGATACGCCGTACGGCAACTGGGGAAGCCGTACGAATGGGGCGCCGAGGGTCCGAAGACGTACGACTGCTCGGGCCTGACGTCTCAGGCCTGGGGCCAGGCGGGGACGCCGATCCCCCGCACCAGCCAGGAACAGTGGGCCGAGCTCCCGAGGATCCCCCTCGACGAGCTGCGACCGGGTGACCTGGTGATCTACTTCCCCGAGGCGACACACGTGGCGATGTACAGGGGTGAGGGCAAGGTGGTCGAGGCCCCGCGAACCGGCGAGAAGATCAAGGTCTCGCCGATCGCGTCGTACCCCATCCTGGGAGCCGTGCGTCCGGATGGCCCACCCGAAGGGGCGCGGGGAACTGCGCGACAAGCCACGGACACCCCGCAGCCGCCGGCTCCCCGCGGCCCCTACGCCGACTAGGACCTGTCCGGCGGACAGGGGGGCGTGCGGTGGGCGCGTCGAGTGTGCCCCTAGGGCAGGCCGATCAGGCCCCAGCCGCGGACGGCGGTTTCCGTCACCACGTCGCCCCATTCGCGGATGAGCGTGGTGAACTCCCTAAAGGTGTCCGGGCGTCCGGCCCAGCCCTCGCACTCCGCGGCGAAGGGTCCGCGCAGCTCCTCCAGGCGCGGCGCGGCCCGCTGCCAGGCCCGGGCTTTGCCGGGTGCCGCCTCCGGCGGGCAGACGAGGAGCAGGCGGGGTCGCCATCGGTCGGTGACCGGCGGGAAGAAGCCCCCGCCGGCGGTCGGCGTGGGGTCCTCGGCCGGATCCTCGGCCCGTTCCTCGGCCGGATCCTCGTCCCGTTCCTCGGCCGGATCCTCGTCCCAGATGAGGCCGTTCAAGAAGCGGTCCATTGCGTTGCGCAGTGATGCGTCGACGAGCACCCGCATATCGGCCCAGGCGTCGCCCGCGTGGGAGTGCGGCTTGTAGGAGCCGCTGGTGCTGAAGAAGCGGTACTCGGCGCACCACGCCGGATCCTGGTCCGGGGGCCACACCCAGCCGTCGGCCAAGCCGTACGTGCCGTAGTACGTGTCGTCGAGACCCGTCGGCCGGATCGCTTCGTCCAGTACTCGGGTGCGATCCTCGACGGGGATCTCGCGCAGCCGCCCCCAGTCGGCCATACGCAGGTTGAGGTCCAGTCCCATGGCGGCAGCGTATGCGGGGCCGCCGTGGCAGCTGGGGCCGGCGACATGAAGCGCATCGTCTGGCTCACGTCCTGCTCCCCGTGCCCGCAGGGCTGGCTGGCGGTTACGAGCGCGGTTTCGGCCGCCGTTGCGCGGCTGGTGCGGGTGGGTGGTTGCCGGGCGTTCTGGTCGTTGCTGTCGGTCTCTTGGCGGCCGTCGGTTTGACGGGTCCGCGCTGCTTGCGCGGGCTTCGCCCTCCTGCTCGCGGTGGTCACGACGCTTCCCACGCACCGGGTGCGGGGGGTCTGCGCGGCGGTCGGCCACGCCGGCGCGAAGGTGCCGGCTCGCCGGACGCCGCACTCGTGGGCCCGGGGTAGTGCGATCGCCGCCGTGGCCGGAACCGTGCGGATGCCCGGCCCCGGCCGGCCCACGGCATCGCCCGCTCGCCCGCTCGCCCGCTCGCAGCGACGGTGGCGGGCTCAGGAGTGCGGGCGGCCGTGCGCCCGGACCTTGGCGCCGTCATACCGAGGTACGAGGCCCGAGTTGGCACCCAGGTGTGACGCGCCCTCCCGAACCGTGCTTCTAGCGTCACCGCGTCCCGACCATCGACCGGTTTCGTACGGAGCATGCATGCACCCGCAGATCGACTTCGACCACATCAGCAGCCTCTACCGCACCTACGCCGACGACCTCGACCGGGTCCGCGAGAAGCAGCGGAAACTGCTCGCGCCACCGACCTCGATGAAGGCCCAACTCGACGACATCGAGGCGGAGATCACCTACCTTCTCCTGCGCGACACCCGCCCCGAGACCGTCGTGGAGATCGGCACCTTCCACGGCTGGTCCACCATCTGGATACTCCACGCACTGCGGGACAACGGCACCGGGCACCTCTACTCGTACGACATGGTGGACCACGTCGTACGGAACGTCCCGGACCATCTCTCGGCCGGCCGCTGGACCTTCACCCAGGGAGACGCCCGGGAGAACCTGGAGAAGATCCCCGACACTGCGGACTTCCTCTTCATCGACGCGGCCCACTCCGCACGGTTCGCCCGCTGGTACATCCAGCGCCTCTTCCCGCGCATGACTGCGGGCATCCCGGTCTGCGTCCACGACGTCTTCCACGGCCGCAGGGCGATGCCGTTCAGCGAGGGTGCGGTGGTGCTGCGCTGGCTGGCCGAACGGGACAACGCCTACTTCACGCCCTCCCGGGCCCACGCGCCGGAGATCCACGACCGGCTGAAGGACGTGAAGCGCAGCCTGGCCCTGGGCCTGCCTCTCCGGGAGAGCTCCCACAACCCCATGATCTTCTTCAATCTGCAGTGATCGCCGGTCCGGCCCGGGGTCATGCCTCAGAGCATGGCCGGCATGGTGGACCAAGCCTGTGCCATGCGCCGGGCCAGGTGGGCCAGGTGGGCCAGGTGGGCCCACCTGCCATCGCCCTTGAGCCGCCGGTCAGGCCTAGGCCCCGGTAACGGAAGCCAGGTAAGCCCCCGTCTTCTCCGGCTCGTAGAAGAAGTTCTCGAAGTCGGCCGGATCATTGAACCCGTTGGCGAAACGATCAGCCACCGGCGGAAGCTGACCCGCCGCACCGATGAGGTTCAGGATGTGCTCCGGCGGCGGCGCGAGCATCGCGTTCGTCCACTTGGTGACGTGCTGCGCGGTGTCCCAGTACCGGTCGAACGTGCCGCGCATCCAGTCCTCGTCGAACTCCTTGTCCCCGTGCTCGAGAATCGACGCGAGGTAGGCCGCCGCGCACTTGGACGCCGAGTTGGAGCCCTGTCCGGTGATCGGGTCGTTGGCGACGACGACGTCGGCCACGCCGAGCACCAGACCGCCGCCGGGGAGCCGGCCGACGGGGTTGCGGACCGTGGGCGCGTAACGGCCCGCCAACGTGCCACCGGCATCCGTCAGTTCGACCTTCGAGGCCCGCGCGTGCTCCCAGGGCGTGAACTTCTCCATGAGTTCCAGGGTCAGGGAGAGGTGCTCCGCCGGGTCCTTGACGCCGTTGAAGACGTCGAGCGGGCCGCCGGGTATGCCCTCCCAGAAGAGGATGTCGGCACGGCCGGAGGTCGTGAACGTCGGCATGATGAACAGCTCGCCGACGCCGGGGACCAGGTTGCAGCGGACCGCGTCGTAGTCCGGGTGCTCCGGACGCGGGCCCAGGCCGTGGACGTACGCCACCGCGAGGGCGCGCTGCGGCTCGCTGTAGGGGGAGCGCTCGGGGTCCCGGGCGAACATGGACACCAGCTCGCCCTTGCCCGCCGACACCAGCACCAGGTCGTACGCACGGGCGAAGTAGTCGAGGTCGCCGACCGCCGCGCCGTGGATGACCAGCTGGCCGCCGCGCTGTGCGAACGTCTCCATCCAGCCGGCCATCTTCACCCGCTGGTCGACCGACTGCGCGTACCCGTCGAGCCTGCCCACCCAGTCGATCGCGCGTGCCGCGGGGCCCTCGCCCCACGAGCCCGGGGCGGCGACCGAGACGCCGAGTCCTTCGATCTTCGGGGCCTGGGACTCCCAGAAGTTCAGCTGGAGATCGCGCTCGTGCTGGAGTGCCGTGTGGAACATGCACTGCGTCGACATCACCCGGCCGGAACGGATCTCGTCCGCGGTCCGGTTGGACATCAGGGTGACCTCGTACCCGTGCGACTGGAGTCCGAGGGCGAGCTGGAGTCCGGACTGGCCGGCTCCGACGACGAGTATCTTCCGCATACGGGTGCTGTTCTCCTACTCGGGTGTGACGTCCAGCGCGTGACCGACGAGGGACAGCAGGGTCTCGATGACCGAGATCCTGCGGCGCGCGTCCATGATCATGACAGGTATGTGCACGGGGATCGTCAACGCCTCCCGCACGTCCTCCGGCTCGAACCGCTCACTGCCGTCGAAGTGGTTGACCGCCACGACGTACGGCAGCCCGCAGCTCTCGAAGTAGTCGAGCGCGGGGAAGCAGTCCTTCAGCCGCCGGGTGTCGGCCATCACGACCGCGCCGATCGCTCCGCGCACCAGGTCGTCCCACATGAACCAGAACCGCTGCTGGCCCGGCGTGCCGAACAGGTAGAGCACCAGGTCGTCGTCGAGCGTGAGGCGGCCGAAGTCCATGGCCACGGTGGTGGTCAGCTTGCCGGGCGTGGCGGTGAGGTCGTCGTGCTCCTCGCTCGCCTCGGTCATCAGCGCCTCGGTCTGCAGGGGCGTGATCTCCGAGACGGCGGTGACCAGCGTGGTCTTGCCGACGCCGAAGCCGCCCGCCACGACTATCTTCGTGGCGATCGGGGCGCGGGTGCGGTCCGTCTGCCAGGGCCGCAGCGGCTCGTCCGATTCGACGAGCTCCGGTTCGACGCGCCCCGGTTCGAGACGCGGGGAGACGCCACGAGCGGCGTCAGAGACGACGGAGTCCACTCAGCACCCTTTCCAGCAGAGCGCGGTCCGGCCGACCCGTGCCGTGACCGGTTCCTGTTCCGTACACCCGGATCGTTCCCTGGTCCGCGAGGTCGCTGAGGAGCACCCGGACCACGCCGAGCGGCATCTTCAGCAGCGCGGCGATCTCCGCCACCGTGCGCATACGGCGGCACAGTTCGACGATGGCCCGCATCTCCGGCATGACCCGGCTGTTGAGGGAACCGTTCGTCAGTTCCTTGCGCTCCTCGGCGGCCTCGATCTCCGCGGTGGTGGCCACGAAGGTCTCCACCAGGAGAACGTGCCCGAAGCGGGTACGGCCGCCGGTGAGCGAGTAGGGGCGCACCCGCGCCGGCTTGCGGTCGGCGCCGCGCACGGGGAGCCTCTTCGGCGTGCTGCTCATCGGGTACTCCCCGTCGACGTCGACTCGTTCTCCAGGGATTGCCGTAGCTCGCTGCGGAGTTCGGGCGTCAGCACGTGGCCGGCGCGGCCCACGAACAGGGCCATGTGGTACGCCACGACGCTCATGTCGCAGTCGGCGGCGCCGTGCACACCGAGCAGCGAGCCGTCGCTGATCGACATCACGAACAGGCTGCCCTCGTCCATGGCGACCATGGTGTGCCTCACCGGACCGGAGTCCATCAGCTTGGCGGCGCCGATGGTGAGGCTGCCGATGCCGGAGACGATGGTGGCGAGGTCGGCGGAGGAGCCGCGCGGGCCGGTGGGCTTCTCCTCGTGTGCCTCCCGTGCCGCTGCGTTGCGTTCGGCGTCGGAGGAGAGCAGGAGCAGGCCGTCGGAGGAGACGACGGCGACCGACTGGATGCCCGGCACCTCCTCGACGAGATTGGTCAGCAGAAAGTGAAGATTGCGGGCCTCACGGCTCAGTCCGAAGGTACTGGGCGCGGTCAACTGCTTGCCTCCTCGACGGTGCCCCCCGTGGCTTCTGCGGATGCTTCGGATTCCCTGACGGATGCCTTGTGCGTGCCCGTCTGTTCGGCGATCTCCGCCTCCACGTCTCGGTAGCCGGCCTCCGCCCCCCGGCGGAAGCCGCCCAGACGGCGGCGGAGTGCTTCGGCGTCCACGGAGCCACTGCGCTGGCGCGGCGCCTGTGCGGGTGCGGTGATCTTCGGGGTGCGCTTGGGAAGGCCCTTGTCCGTGACGAGTTCCTCCGGCTCGTCGCGGACTCGCTCGTGTTCCGTATCGGCTTCGCCTTCGACGGATTCGGTCCCACCCGCACTGCTTTCGTCGCCGGGTGCGGACGGCCCCTGCGGGGTGCCCCCGCCGTCCACGGTGGCTGCCGGTTCGGGGATCAGGAGTTCCATCGTGGTCTCGGCGGGGGTCTCCGGAGTCTCCCCCTCCGACCGTCGTACGGCCTTCTCCGCGAGGGCGACCAGTGGGTCGCCGTTCTCCGAGCGGCCGTACAGGACGTTGGAGTTGACCTCCGCGTCCGCGCCGGGCAGGGAGAAGGCGTGCGTGCCGCCGGTGGCCGTGGGCGACGACGCGGACGGGACCGCGGCGGTCGGCGCGGGCGCCAGCAGGGTCTTCGGCAGCACGACGACGGCCGCGATGCCGCCCTGCTTCTGCTCGCGCAACTGCACGCGGACGCCGTGCCGGTGGGCGAGGCGGGCGACGACGTACAGGCCGAGACCGAGACCCTCCTCGTCCTCCTGCTCGTAGGAGTCGTACGTCGTCTCGGCGTCGAAGTCCGCGAGGCGGGTGTTCAGCCTGGTGAGGCGGTCGCCGGTCATGCCGATGCCCTCGTCCTGGACGGAGAGCATGACCTCGCCGCTCTCCAGGAGCCAGGCGGAGACCTCGACGGGCAGGTCGGGCGGGGAGAACGAGGTGGCGTTCTCCATGAGTTCGGCCAGCAGGTGGGACAGGTCGTCCGCGGCGAACCCGGCGATGTGGGCGTGCGGCGGCAGGGCGGCGATACGAACCCGTTCGTAGCGCTCGATCTCGCTGACCGCGGCGCGCACGACGTCGACGAGCGGGACGGGACCGGCGGTCTGCTGGACGTGTTCGGTGCCGGCGAGGACGAGGAGGTTCTCGCTGTGCCGGCGCATCACGGTGGAGAAGTGGTCGAGCTTGAAGAGCGTGGCGAGCCGGTCCGGGTCCTGCTCGCGCTCCTCCAGGCTCTCGATGACGGCGAGTTGCCGCTCGACGAGGCCCAGGGTGCGCAGCGCGAGGCTGACGAAGGTGGCGCCGATGCTGGTGCGCATCCGCTCCAACTGGGCGGCGGACTCGGCGAGTTCGGCCTTGAGCCCCTCGCGGGCGTCGGCCATCTTCTGCCGCTGGCCGACCAGGTGCTTGCGGTCGGCCTCCAGGGTGGTGACACGCTCGGCGAGCGTGGCGGCGTGCGCGTGCAGGGCGTTGACGGAGCGGACGACCTGGGCGAACTCGTCGTTGCGGCCGGTGAAGGCGACCGGCTCCTCGGCGCTCGGGTCCTCGGCCCCGGCGAGCCGGGCCGAGCCGCGGCGCAGGACGGACAGCGGCCGGGTGAGCGTACGGGCCATGGCGGTGGCGATGCCGACGGCCAGCAGCATCAGCGCGCCGAGCACCGCGATGCGGATCTCCAGCGCGGTGACGTCGTCGTCGCGCAGCTGGGCGAGGTCCTTGACCCGGCGGTCGTAGAGGGCGGCCTCCGCGCCGCGCATCGCGTCGATGCGGGCGGAGAGGGCCGTGTCGACCTTGGTGGCGCTGGTGCCGAGTTCGCGGTCGGACAGGGTCGGCTGGTCGGTGAGGGTGGCGAGGTACTTCTCGGCGGAGTTGACCTCGGGACCGGTGACCGTGGAGTCGTAGCGCGTCTTGGCCGTCGTGGGCGCGGTGTCCGCGAAGTCGGCGAGGGCCGCGTCCGAGCGCAGGCGGGCCTGCTGGGCGGCTGCGGAGAGGGCGTCGCGCTGCTTGGCGTCGGCGTCCGAGGAGGTGGTCTCGGTGGACGGCAGGCCGGTGATCGGGTCGACGACGGTCTGCGTCGTCGTCGGCACGGCGAGGGCCGCGAGAAGGAGCCCGCGGGTCGCGGCGGCCTGCTGGACGGCTGCGTCCAGTTCGGCGAGGGCGTACCCGCCGGAGCCCGCGCGGGGCGGCAGCTGCTCGGCCAGGTCCTCGGCGAGCCGGTGGAGGTCGGTGATGGCGGCGGAGTACGCCTGGTGCGCTTCGAGGGCACTGCTCTTGCCGGAGAGCGCGGCCCTGCGGACGGCCGCTATGCCGTCGAGGTCGCCGCGGAGGGCGGAGGGCAGGTCCGTGTCGGCGCGCAGCTCCTCGACCTGCCGGTCCACGCGGACGCTGCGCTGCTCGCTGGGCGCCTTGGACTTGGGCCGTCCGGCGGCGATGTACGGCGTCACCTCGTCGCGCTCGTCGGCGAGCGAGTGGGCGAGCGCGAGCGCGTCCTGGGTCTGCTCGGCGAGCGTCACCAGGTCCTGCGAGTCGCCGAGGTCCCCGGAGGCGGTGATCAGGGACGGCGCGCCGGCCCCGGCGATGGCGGCGGCCACGACGGTGACGGCGAGGATGAGCCGGGTGCGTACGTGCGTGCGCCGGCCCTTGCCGACGGGGGTGTCGGAGGCGGGCGTACCGGGGGTGGGGGTGCCGGGCGTGCGCTCCACGCCATTTTCGGAGGCCGCCTTCTTGCCTGTACGACGAGGCCGCGTCTTCTGCACCGGTGCTCGCATTCCTGAACTCGTGAGTACCCATGGGTCGGGCTACGCTCCGTCACCGAGTGCCGACTCTGCGTACACCCGGTACGGTCCCCGACCCTCCCAGTGCCGGTGGGCAGTGGCCGCGCATCACTGGACCCGCCACCCGAAGGAGTGAACATCGGACGGGAGTTGGCGGGCAAGTTCCTCCGGCGTGTGCGACGCTCCTGCGCGGCAGGCCGGTTGGACGTCGGCGGCCCGCGGTGGCAGTATTCGCCGCCACGCCTTCCCGGAGCGAAGCATTCCACCCCAAACCAGGCGCCTGACCTGCGTGACTGCATCAATTCGGCGAGTGATGCCACCCTTTCGCGCGCCTTGTGAAGAGCTCGTGCAGACTGGCCGGATGCGTACGGAACTTGTTTCGGAGCCGGGTGATCCGGACCGCCCCAACGAGGACTTCGCCGGCGTCGCCCTACCGGCGTCCGGACTGGGCGGCGCGCTGGTCGTCCTGGACGGGGTCACACCCCCGAAGGGTGCGACGGGCTGTCTGCATTCGGTCCCCTGGTTCACGTCCCGCCTCGGCGGCGCACTGACCGAACTGACCGTTTCCTGCCGAGATCTGACGCTGCCGGAGATCCTCTCGCGGGCGATAGGCCGAACAGCCGAGGCCCACGAAACGACTTGTGACCTTTCTCACCCACGCACCCCGCAGGCGACGGTGGTTGTGGCCCGCTGGTCGCCGGAGTCCGTGGAGTACCTGGTCCTGTCGGATTCGGCCCTGCTGGTCGAGTCCCCCGCCGGCACGGTGACCGCCCACCTGGACGACCGCCTGTCCCGCCTCCCCCGCTCCGCCCTCGCCACGGACGCCCTGATCGACTCCACGGTCCGCAACAGGGAGGGCGGCTTCTTCACGGCGGCGGCGGACCCGTCGGTGGCGGGCCGGTCTGTGACGGGCGTGCTGCCGCGCTCGGAGGTGCGAGCACTGGCCGCCCTGAGTGACGGGGCGACGCGGTGGGTGGAGAAGTTCCGCGAGGGCGACTGGACCGACTGCTACACGTTCGTACGGAAGGAGGGGGCGGGGGCGCTGGTGGAGCGGGTTCGGGGGCTGGAGCGGGGGGATGCGGAGGCCCGGGAGTTCCTCGGGCGCAGCAAGACGCACGACGACGCGACGGTGGTGTACGTGGAGCTGTGACGCCGGCCGTCGCGGAGGCGGGCGCTACTTCTCCATTCCCCGATTCAGCTGGTGCAGCAACCGAGCCAGCTCCCCCACCTCGCGCCAATCCCAGTCGGCAAGCCGCCCGGCGTACCGCGCCCGACGCGCCTCGCGCACCCTTCGCACCCGGTCGTGCCCCTCCTGGGTCAGTGCGACCAGCCAGGCGCGCCCGTCGGCCGGGTCCGGCTCCCGGGCCACCAGGCCGAGGTCTTCCAGGGCGCGCAGCTGGCGGGACATCGTGGCCTTGCCGACGCCGATGTACGCGGCGAGTTCCGTGGCACGCTGGCTGCCGCACTCGTCGAGGCGGACGAGAAGGCCGTACGCCGCCGACTCCAGGTCGGGATGGACCTCGCGGGCCATCTCGCCCTGGTTGGCCCGGGCGCGCCGCAGCAGGACGGTCAGTTCGCGCTCCAGCGCCAGGAACGCGGGCTGGTCCACACCGCTCGCGGCCACGCCGGATTCGACTCCGCGTCCGTCGCCGTTTCCGTCTTCGTGCACGTCAGCCCCTGCCTCGGTTTTCCCGGTCCTGAAAGTTTCCGCCAAAGGCCCTCATCGCCGCAGCTCCACCAGTATTTCGCAGGGCTAGACCAACGGCAGCCTCCGGGCCCTCTTCCCACCCCGCGTTCTACGTGCGTAGCTTCTTTATCAGGCAATTACTGGCATGCCCACGCCAGCACCATGATGACGGCAGGTCGACGGTGATCCGTCGCGGTGGACATGCCCCGCGTTCCCCCCACCGCGCAGCACCGAGCCCTTCGGAGGCACGCCATGCCCGTGCACAGACCCGGTCCGCTCCACTCCCGGCGCCTCTTCCTCACCGGCATCCTGCTCGCCGCCCTCACCCTCGGCTTCTCAGCCCCGGCATCCGCAGCCGGCACCCCCGCCCGCGGCTCCGCCCACATGGGCATGGGCGTCCTCGCCCACGACGGTCGAAGCGGCGTCCCCGCCGACACCCGCGCCACCCAGACAGAAGGCGTCGACGTCTCCAGCCACCAGGGCAACGTCGCCTGGTCGACCCTGTGGAGCAGCGGCGTCAAGTGGGCCTACGCGAAGGCGACCGAGGGGACGTACTACACGAACCCGTACTTCGCCCAGCAGTACAACGGCTCGTACAACGTCGGCATGGTCCGCGGCGCCTACCACTTCGCCACCCCGGACACCACGAGCGGCGCCACGCAGGCCGACTACTTCGCCGACCACGGCGGCGGCTGGTCCAAGGACGGCAGGACCCTGCCCGGCGCGCTCGACATCGAGTGGAACCCGTACGGCGACGCCTGTTACGGCAGGACACAGAGCGCGATGGTCACCTGGATCCGTGACTTCCTGAACCAGTACAAGGCGCGCACGGGACGGGACGCGGTGATCTACACGGCCACCAGCTGGTGGACCCAGTGCACCGGCAACTACGCCGGCTTCGCCACCGCCAACCCGCTGTGGATCGCCCGGTACGCCTCGACTGTGGGGACGCTCCCGGCGGGCTGGAGCTACTACACCATGTGGCAGTACACCTCCTCCGGCCCGACGGTCGGCGACCACAACAAGTTCAACGGGGCGCTCGACCGGGTCGTCGCCCTCGCCAACGGCTGACCCGCGAAGCGGGCAAGGAAACGGACAACGAATCGGACAAAGGCGAAGGCCCGGTCCTCCCTCACGAAAACCGGGCCTTCCCTCATCCGGTCGCGTCCGTCACGCCGCCACCGGAACCTCCGGCGCGGCCCCGTTGGTCGCCGGGGACAGCGCCAGCTCCAGGACCTGGCGGACGTCCGTGACGGCGTGGACGTCGAGCTTGTCCAGGACCTCGGCCGGGACGTCGTCCAGGTCGGGTTCGTTGCGCTTGGGGATGACGACCGTGGTGACGCCCGCCCGGTGCGCGGCGAGCAGCTTCTGCTTCACGCCGCCGATCGGGAGGACCCGGCCGGTCAGCGAGACCTCGCCGGTCATCGCCACGTCCGTGCGGACCAGACGACCGGACAGCAACGACGCCAGCGCCGTCGTCATCGTGACACCCGCGCTCGGGCCGTCCTTCGGCACCGCGCCCGCCGGGAAGTGGATGTGCACGCCCCGGTCCTTCAGGTCGGCCACGGGGAGTTCCAGTTCCGCCCCGTGCGAGCGCAGGAAGCTCAGCGCGATCTGCGCCGACTCCTTCATGACGTCGCCGAGCTGGCCCGTCAGGGTCAGGCCCGCCGCGCCCGTCTCCGGGTCGGCCAGCGATGCCTCGACGAACAGCACGTCACCGCCCGCTCCCGTGACCGCGAGGCCCGTCGCCACGCCCGGCACCGCCGTGCGCCGCTCCGCCGGGTCCTGCGCGGACTCGGGGACGTGGTGCGGCCGGCCGATCAGGCCGCGCAGATCCTCGTCCCGGACGGTGAACGGCAGCTTCCGGCGGCCCAGTTCGTGCTGGGCCGCGACCTTGCGCAGCAGCCGTGCGACGGACCGCTCCAGGTTGCGGACGCCCGCCTCGCGCGTGTACTCGCCGGCGAGCTTGCGCAGCGCGCTCTCGTCGAGCGTGACCTCGGCCTCCTCCAGCCCCGCCCGCTCCAGCTGACGCGGCAGCAGGTGGTCGCGCGCGATGACGATCTTCTCGTCCTCGGTGTAGCCGTCGAGGCGGACCAGCTCCATACGGTCGAGCAGCGCCTCCGGGATGGCCTCCAGCACGTTGGCCGTGGCCAGGAAGACGACGTCCGACAGATCCAGCTCCACCTCCAGGTAGTGGTCCCGGAAGGTGTGGTTCTGCGCCGGGTCCAGGACCTCCAGGAGAGCGGCCGCCGGGTCGCCCCGGAAGTCGGACCCCACCTTGTCGATCTCGTCGAGGAGGACCACCGGGTTCATGGACCCGGCCTCCTTGATGGCGCGGACGATACGGCCGGGCAGCGCACCGACGTACGTGCGCCGGTGACCGCGGATCTCGGCCTCGTCCCGGACGCCGCCGAGGGCGACCCGGACGAACTTCCGCCCCATCGCGTGCGCGACGGACTCGCCGAGCGAGGTCTTGCCGACGCCGGGCGGGCCGACGAGCGCGAGCACGGCACCACCGCGGCGCCCGCCGATCACGCCCAGCCCCCGGTCGGTGCGGCGCTTGCGCACCGCCAGGTACTCGGTGATCCGCTCCTTCACGTCCTCCAGGCCGGCGTGCTCGGCGTCCAGGATCTCCTTGGCGCCCCGGATGTCGTACTGGTCCTCGGTCCGCTCGTTCCACGGCAGTTCGAGGACGGTGTCGAGCCAGGTCCGGATCCACGACCCCTCGGGCGACTGGTCGCTGGACCGCTCCAGCTTGTCGACCTCCTTGAGGGCGGCCTCGCGGACCTTCTCGGGCAGGTCTGCGGCCTCGACACGGGCGCGGTAGTCGTCGGACTCCTCGCCCTCCGACTCGCCGTTGAGCTCGCGCAGTTCCTTGCGTACGGCTTCCAGCTGGCGGCGGAGCAGGAACTCGCGCTGCTGCTTGTCGACGCCTTCCTGGACGTCCTTGGCGATGGTCTCGGCGACGTCCTGTTCGGCGAGGTGGTCGCGCAGTTGCCGGGTGGCGAGCTTGAGCCGGGCGACCGGGTCGGCGGTCTCCAGGAGCTCCACCTTCTGATCGGTGGTCAGGAACGGCGAGTAACCGGAGTTGTCGGCGAGCGCGGAGACGTCGTCGATGGCCTGGACGCGGTCGACGACCTGCCAGGCGCCGCGCTTGCGCAGCCAGGCCGTGGCAAGCGCCTTGTATTCCTTGACCAGTTCGGCGACCTGGCCGGGAAGCGGCTCGGGGACGCTCTCCTCGACACGGGTGCCCTCGACCCAGAGGGCGGCACCCGGGCCCGTGGTCCCCGCACCGATCTTCACCCGCCCGCGGCCGCGGATCAGCGCACCCGGGTCGCCGTCGGCCAGCCGGCCGACCTGCTCGACGGTGCCGAGCACGCCGGTGCTCGCGTATGTCCCGTCCATGCGTGGCACCAGCAGAACCCTGGGCTTGCCGGGCTCCGACCGCGCGGCGGCCTGGGCGGCCTCCACCGCGGCGCGCACATCGGCGTCGTTCAGGTCCAGCGGAACCACCATTCCGGGCAGCACGACCTCGTCGTCGAGCGGCAGCACGGGCAAGGTGAGCGGTGTGAACGCCGTGGACTCAGCAGCCATGATCTCCCCTTCGGCAGTCAAGTTGAGCTATGCCGACTCAATGCACGTGAGCCCCCGAATGTTCCCCCGGCCGCGTTCGCTGTGAGCGATCACGCCCTGACTCCCCTCTGACCAGGCATGTCATGATGCGCCGATGATCGCTCCCATACCCCCTGTCGTCCCGGCGGGCCGCATGTCCGACAACGCCCAACCCCTGTTGGACCTTCCCGGCACCGGTCTGGAACTGCGGCCGTGGCGGCTCGCGGACGCCGACGCGCTGGTCGCCGCCAGTCACGATCCGGCGATCAGTCATTGGAACCTCCTGCCCGCGCTGTCCGACGACGAGGCACGCGTGCGCGTGGAGCGGATGCACGAGCGCTGGGCGGCGGAGACCGCTGCGGTCTGGGCGATCGCGCGGGTCGACGGGGGCGAGGTCGTCGGCCTGGCCGCGTGGATCGGCATCGATCTCAACCGCGGCAACGCCGAGATCGCCTACTGGGTGCTGCCCGCGGGACGCGGCGGCGGCATCGCCGTCGAGGCCGCGCGTCGCCTCAGCCGGTGGGCCCTGGACGACCTGGGACTGCACCGGCTGACGCTCTGCCACTCGGTGGCCAACCCGGCATCCTGCCATGTCGCCGAGAAGGCCGGGTTCGCCCTGGAGGGCACCATGCGCGGCGCGCTGCTGCACGCGGACGGCTGGCATGACGACCACCTGCACGCGCGCGTGCAGGGCGACGAGTGACGGAGCACCTTCACGGGGCGGAGCACCTTCACTGGACGGAGCACCTTCACGCGCGCGTGCCGGCAGAGAAGAGCCCCTGAACGCGGAAAACGGTTGCCCTCGCCCTTGTCGTGCCCGACCGTCATCCGGTGACAGAAACAGCCACCGATCCCCTCCTCGCCGCCTACGACGACCAGATGCGCGGCGCTCCCCCGAACCCGCCCGCAGGCGTGACGTACGAGCGGGACGGCCCGCTGCTGCGGATCGTGGGGCAGTTCCGCGGGTTCGTCGGCGGGCCGCGCGACCTCGGCGTGGAGGGTGACGCGCTGGACCGGCTGATCTCGCGTCAGCGGGACTTCTTCGCGGCGCGCGGTGAGGCCGTGGAGTGGAAGACCCGGGCGCACGACGTACCGGCCGACCTCACCGACCGGCTGCGGGCGGCCGGATTCGTGCCCGAGGAGCGGGAGACGGTGCTCGTCGGACGCGTCGCGCAGATGGCCGTACGAGAACCGGTGCTGCCGGACGGTGTCACGTTGCGCCGGGTCACGGCGGACGCGGACATGCGCCGGATCGCCGCCATGGAGTCCGTCGTGTGGGACGACGACTGGAGTTGGCTCGCCGAGGACCTGATCGGCCGTGTGGCCTCCGCGCCGGACGAGATCGCCGTGTACGTCGCCGAGGCGGGCGGGGAGGTCGTCTGCGCCGCCTGGCTGGTCTTCCGCGCGGGAACGGAGTTCGCGAGCCTGTGGGGCGGCTCCACGCTCACGGAGTGGCGCGGCCGGGGCATCTACCGCGCCCTGGTGGCCGAGCGGGCCCGGCTCGCCGCTGCCCGGGGCGTCACCCACCTGCATGTCGACGCCTCCGACGACAGCGCGCCCGTCCTGCGGCGCCTGGGCTTCCGGGCGGTCACCACGACCACGCCGTACGTCTGGTCGCCGCCCGCCGGCTGACCGGCCCCGATCGCCACAGCACCGCAAGCCCACCGCCATGAATCCGCAACGGTGTTCACAGGAAGTACCTGCAAACTGCAAGCTCGTTCACAGCCTGTGGGGGCGTACAGACCATCCCCTACGGCGATTTACGGGGACTTGGGGAAGCGGATGACCGAGGGACAGCCGGGGTGGACCGGGCAGCGGCGAGGGCCGGGGCGGCGTGCGGTGCTCACGGGCGCCGCGGTGGCGGCTACGGGGGCGGCGATCCCTCTGGTCGCGAAGGCGGTGGGCGACGACGGGAAGACTCCGGCGCGCGCCCCGCTCACGGCCGCCCCCGCGGCCGGCCGAGCCCCCGTCTCCCCCG
>NZ_LGDG01000271.1 GCF_001279775.1 Streptomyces sp. MMG1533
ATGTAGTTGTGGTTGAGCATCCGGGCTTCTTCCTGAGCCAGGACGACAACCCGCCGCGCGCGGTCGGTGAACCTCTCGAACATCGTTAATCGCTCCTCAGAGCGGTCAGGCAGTGGGGGGAACTTCCCCTCCCTGTCCTTCCGCAGCTTAGTCCCGCAAGCGGGGACCGCTCATTCCAACTGCCGACACCGTCGATGGCCTCCTGACCCCGAACGCCGACATCTACTCCAACCTGATGGTGCGAGACGATGTTCCCGCAGGCCAGGCAGATACCCCTACCGCCAGTACGCCGATGGCGAACGTGAGACGGCCTGTCCTGCGTGTCGCCCCCTCCCACTAGGGATGTCTTACCCGCTGGGACTGACACTCCATGCCGCTCGCCCCGGTTCCCTCCGCTATGGGCGAACAACCTCGTGCCTCCCCCACCCCCGCACGCGCCTCTTTCGACATTCTTTTCGACACTCTGCGCATTCAAAAGCGCACCCAGCGTAACTTGCAGGCTCTTCCGACGGTTGCACTTGGCATGTTTGGCTCCCTCCCCCCGGTCACCACCGAACTCACCACGGTCCCCCGCCCCCGGCGGCCTCTCGATCCGAGAAATCAGGTCCGCCGGTGGTACGAGAACGAACTGGGCTGGCCGACGGTGCCCGCGAGCGCGAATGACCCCGAATCTCCGGTACGGCTCCGCGTGGGCCCGCGCTTCGACGTCCTGGACGTGCCGGCAGAGGCGGGCCGGCCGGCACTGAGGCACCTCGCGCCTGGCTCTCCGGTGGCCCTGCGGGGTGACCGGATGCGGCTGCTGGTGGCGGCGGGCGGCGCGGAGGAGGTGCCCGGGGTCCTGGACTGGCTGGAGTGGGGAGCGCTGGCGCTCGACCTCACGGCGATCGGCGAGGGCGGCGCCATGGACGCGCCATTGCCCCCGGAGCCGGGCCGGGCGGGGGTGCCCCCGCTGCCGCCGGGCCTGGGCTACTCAGGAGCCGAGCAGGGGGCCGCCGTATGGCTGCGGCCCCCCGTGCCCGGGTGCGAGGTCGAGGCCTCGCTGCCGACCTTGCCGGCCGTGGGGGGCGGTGGGGGCGCCCCCGATCTCGTGCGAGTTGTGGCCACGGTGGCGACGCACTGCCACCGTATGCGGCTACGACGCGCGTGCGCGCAGCAGCTCACCTGACCGTAAGTACCGTGAGCCGTGATCAGCCGTTGGCCTTCTCGTATGCCTCACGAATGGTCGCGGGAACACGGCCGCGGTCATTGACCTCGTAACCGTTCTCCTTGGCCCATGCGCGGATCTGCGCGGTGTCCTGGCTGCCGCCGGAAGCGGCCCGCGCCTTTCCGCGTCCACCCGAAGTACGACCTCCGGTACGACGACCACCCTTCACGTAAGGCTCGAGAAGGCCGCGCAGCTTGTCCGCATTGGCGGTCGTGAGATCGATCTCGTACGTCTTGCCGTCCAACGCGAACGTGACGGTCTCGTCCGCCTCGCCGCCGTCGAGGTCATCGACAAGAAGGACCTGAACCTTCTGTGCCACCGGATTTCCTTTCATCCAATACTTGAGGGCCGGGGGCCTGCGGCGTCCGCCGTTTCGCCGTCCCCTGTTATATGCAGTACTGCAGTACGTCGGAAAGCAAACCGCTTTTGCCTGGAAAACACAAACCCCCGGCAGAGACTGCCGGTCCTGCTCCAGTCCGGAAACATGCGCGTTTCGGACATAGGGAACCTGGGCAGGGCGAGCTCCGCCGGAATAGGTCTCGCTTGCGGCCCTTGTCATGCCTTCGCGCCTTGTCAGCGCCGGACGATCACAGATGCAGAAGCATCCGGCTGTTGCCCAAGGTGTTCGGTTTCACTCGTTCGAGACCGAGGAACTCCGCCACGCCTTCGTCATAGGAACGCAGTAGCTCCGCGTAGACATCGGTGTCCACGGGTGTCTCACCGATCTCGACGAAGCCGTGCTTGCCGAAGAAGTCGACTTCGAAGGTCAGACAGAAAACGCGACGAACACCGAGCCAGCGCGCGGTGTGCAGCAACTTCTCCAGCAACTGATGGCCGACGCCGGCGCCCTTCAGGCCGGGCTTCACGGCGAGAGTGCGGACTTCCGCGAGGTCTTCCCACATCACGTGCAGGGCACCACAGCCGACGACCTCGGCGTTGTCGTCGCGTTCGGCGACCCAGAACTCCTGGATGTCCTCGTAAAGAGTCACCGTCGCTTTGTCGAGCAGGATGCCGCCGCGGACGTACGCGTCAAGGAGTCGTCGTACGGCCGGGACATCGCCCGTGCGGGCCCGCCGGACGGTGATGGCTTTTGCGGTGACTTCGGGACTCTCCGCGGAGGCACTCTCCGCTGAGCTCTCTGCTGACATGTGCGGACGCTATCGCCCGCCGCCCTCCGCTGCCGAGCCGGGGTTCTCCTCGGCGTTCTCCTCGACGGTATGGGCGGCGGTCGACGGAGCGGCTTCGGGCGTTTCCGGACCCTGCACCATCCGGACGGCGTCCGTCAGGGCGTGACGCTGTTCCTCGCTCATCATCCCGAAGAAGGCGACGAGTGCGGCTGCGGGGTTGTCGCTCTGGGACCAGGCGTCGTTCATCAGAGCGGCGGCGTAGGCGGCCCTGGTGGAGACCGCCTCATATCGATAGGCCCGGCCTTCCGCCTCACGACGCACCCAGCCCTTCTGATGGAGATTGTCCAAAACGGTCATCACCGTGGTGTAGGCGATGGACCGTTCCTGCTGAAGGTCTTCCAGGACTTCTCGAACGGTCACCGGGCGGTTCCACTTCCACACCCGCGTCATGACCGCGTCTTCGAGTTCTCCCAATGGGCGAGGCACAGCTCAGCACAATAGTGGGAGTTCCCGGCATTCGCGTGGCGGACGTGCGCTTTCATCGACAAACGGCACAAAAAGGGCGTACGACTCGAAAAATCTGCGAGCCGTACGCCGACGAGACCGGGCCCTTCGGGCCCCGGTCACAGGCCTTGTCTCAGGCCTCGGTCCTGCTGGAGGCGGAGGCCTGACGAGCCCCCTCCGCGCGCGCGAGGGCGGCATCCACGGCCGCGTCCTCCTTGGCCTTGTTGGCCCCGCCCTGGGTCTTCACGATCACCCGGATCACACCGATGAAGAACACGGCCATGACGACCGGGGGCACGAGCGCGGAGACGTAGTCCATGCGTCCAGAGTAGCCACGCGCAGGACGACGAACGGGCCGGGGTGGGGCGAAACGGGCCGGACGCCGTCAGCCGGCGGCGAGCTGCTGCCGAGAGTCGGCAGGCGGCGGGGCGGGTTTGCGGCGGGGAAAGACCTCGCCCGGGGTGGGAATGGGCCGCGACGGCTTGGGAGCGTCCGGCACCGCGGGCTTGGGAGCGGGCCGCTCGGGCCGCTCGGCTGGCTTCTGCGCGGGCTTCTTGACGGGGCCGGGGGCGGGATCCTTGGCGAGCGCGCCGACGAGACTCCCGGCGAGCTCCTGAGCGCCACCCCCCTCGACGGCTCGCCCGACGCGTCCCTCCGCACCACTCTCGACCAGCCGCTCGGAGAGGTCCTCGGGTGCCTCGGAGAGCCCCCCTGGCAGCGCCAGAAGGCGCGTACGAGAGGCCGGCACCGTCGGGGTGGGCCGTGCCGTCGCGCGAGCCCCACGACGCGCCAGGCGGGCGCGTACGTCCTGTTCGGCAAGGACCTGGCAGCGGTGCAGGAGAGCGGCCGCGACGGGGTTGCCGCGCAGGGCGCGAAGCGCGGCCAGATCGTCGGGGTCCGGGCGATACCCGGCGCTCAGGGCCTCCTCGAGGAGCGTGAGGTAACCGGCGGCGGTGCCGGGCAGGGCGGCGCGGTACCGGGCGAGGTCGGCCACCAGGAAGGCACGCAGCCGGGCGCCCTCACGCATCGCCTCGTCGAGGGACTCGGAGAGATGGAGACAGTCCTGGACGTCCTCGGCCGAGGCGGGCGTGGGGTGCAGGGCGAGGGCGAGAGCGCGGCGGAGCACACGCAGCTCCTCCACACCGAACGCCATGCCGCCGCGGGATCCGTATGGCGTGGGCATGCGGCGACGATACGCGCTAATCAGACAAACTCGACATAGGTCAGCCGGGTGTGGCGCACCGAGCCACCCAGCCGGCCGCCCCCACAGACATCCGGAGTCCGGCCCGCCCGACATTTAGGACGAGGCGCTTCGGGTCGAAAGGGGGCTGGGATGCAGCCCAGGGGGCGAAGCCACAGAGGGGCCGGGGCCAGGGGTGAAACCACAGAGGGCCCAGGGGCCAGGGGCCAGGGGCGAGGGGCGAGGGGCGAGGGGCGAGGGGCGAGGGGCCACGGGCCACGGGCCACGGGCCCAGGGGCAAAGCCACAGAGGACCTAGGGGGCCAGGGGCCAGCAACCCCAGGGGTTCAGGGGCTCGACCTCGGGGGCCAGGGGCCAGCAACCCCAGGGGTTCAGGGGCTCGACCTCGGGGGCAAGGGCCCACAGCCCCAGGGGCCCGGGGCCGCAGCCCCAGAGGGGCCCGGGGCGCAGCCCCAGAGGGTCAAAGGGGCGCAGCCCCTGGAGGGCCCGGGGCCGCAGCCCCAGGGGGTCGAAGGGGCGCAGCCCCTGGGGATGGGACGGGTAGGGGCGGCGGGGGCGAGAAACATCCCGCGGGTACCCCCACCCCGCCTCACATCCGCGACACGTTCCGCTCGTACACCAACCGCAACCCGATCAACGTCAGCCACGGCTCGTGCTCATCGATCACGGACGACTCGCCCAGCACCATCGGCGCCAGTCCCCCCGTGGCGATCACCGTCACATCCTCCGGATCCTCCGCCAGCTCCCGGGCCATCCGGTTCACCACCCCGTCGACCTGGCCCGCGAACCCGTAGATGATCCCCGACTGCATCGCCTCGACCGTGTTCTTCCCGATCACACTCCGCGGCCGGGCCACCTCGATCTTCCGAAGCTGCGCACCCTTGACGCCCAGCGCCTCCACGGAGATCTCGATACCGGGCGCGATGACGCCACCGATGTACTCCCCGCGCGCGGACACCGCGTCGAACGTCGTGGCCGTACCGAAGTCCACGACGATCGCGGGCCCCCCGTACAGCTCGACCGCCGCCACCGCGTTGATGATCCGGTCCGCGCCGACCTCCTTGGGGTTGTCGGTCAGGATCGGCACCCCGGTCTTGACGCCCGGCTCGACGAGCACGGCCGGCACGTCGCCGTAGTACCGCCGCGTCACCTCACGCAGCTCGTGCAGCACGGACGGAACCGTCGCGCAGATCGCGATGCCGTCGATGCCGTCGCCCAGTTCGTCCCCGAGGAGCGGGTGCATGCCCATCAGGCCTTGGAGGAGGACCGCCAGCTCGTCCGCCGTCCGGCGCGCGTCCGTCGAGATCCGCCAGTGTTCGACGATGTCCTCGCCGTCGAACAGGCCCAGAACCGTGTGCGTGTTGCCTACGTCGATCGTGAGGAGCATCGCGACTACTCCGCCTCGCGCAGGTCCAGGCCGATGTCCAGGATCGGCGAGGAGTGGGTCAGGGCCCCCACGGCGAGGTAGTCGACGCCGGTGTCCGCGTACGCCTTGGCGTTGTCGAGGGTGAGCCGCCCCGACGCCTCCAGCGCGGCGCGCCCGTGGACGACGGCGACCGCCTCCTCGCACTCCCCCGGCGTGAAGTTGTCCAGCAGGATCAGATCCGCACCGGCGTCCACGACCTCCCGCAGCTGGTGCAGGGTGTCGACCTCGACCTCGATCGGTACGTCCGGGAAGGCCTCCCGTACGGCCTTGAAGGCCTGTGCGACGCCGCCCGCGGCGACCACGTGGTTGTCCTTGACCAGGGCCGCGTCGGACAGCGACATGCGGTGGTTGACGCCGCCGCCGCAGCGCACCGCGTACTTCTCCAACGACCTGAGCCCCGGCGTCGTCTTGCGGGTGTCCCGCACGCGCGCCTTGGTGCCGTCCAGGAGGTCCGCCCACGCGCGCGTGGCGGTCGCGATGCCCGACAGCCGGCACAGGAGGTTGAGCGCGCTGCGTTCGGCGGTGAGCAGGTCACGCGTGCGCGTGGTGACCGACAGGAGCTTCTGCCCGGCCTCCACGCGGTCGCCGTCCTCCACGTGCCGCTCGACCTCGAACTCGTCCGTGCAGACGACCGAGACGACCGCTTCGGCGACCCTCAGGCCCGCCACGACGCCCGCCTCGCGCGCGGTGAAGTCGGCGGTGGCGACGGCGTCCTCGGGGATGGTCGCGACCGTCGTCACGTCCACTCCGTGGTCGAGGTCCTCCTGGATGGCGACATTGGCGATGTCCTCGACCTCCACGGGGTCGAGTCCCGCGTCGGCCAGGAGCTGCGCGAGCGCGGGGTCGAGCCCGCACTCCAGGTACTCCGCTTCGGCGTCCGCGCCGCAGGCACAGCCGTCGCCGCAGCCGCCGCTCTGGGCGAGGGGAAGGTCGGGGGTGCTCACTTCTGTCACTGCTCCTGGGGACGGTGGGGCTGCTGCTGCCGGGTCGGGGGGAAGTCTGGAGTGTCCGTGGTGTGTACGGCCAGCGTCCGGTCGGGATTCAGCCGTACGACGATGTGGCGGCGCCAGGTCGTGTCGTCGCGCTCGGCGTGGTCCTCGCGCCAGTGACAGCCGCGGGTCTCCTCGCGCAGGAGCGCGGCGGCGACCAGGACGCGGGCGACGCACAGGAGGTTGGTGGCCTCCCAGGTGTCGACGCCGGGCTCGGCGGTCTTGCCGTTCTCGTCGAGCGCGTCACGGGCCTCGCTGTGCAGCCGCTGGAGGGTGTCCGCGGCCGTCGCGAGGGACTCGGCGGAGCGCAGGACGCCCGCGCCCTGCGTCATGGTCCGCTGGATCGCGAACCGGGCCTCGGGCGCGAGCAGAGGGTGCGCGGGCTTCTCGGGGTGCTCGACGGGCACGGGCACGCGCGCGTGGAGGCCGTTCTCCGCCCGGCGGGCCACGATGTCGGCGGCGATGCGCTCGGCGTAGACGAGGCCCTCCAGGAGGGAGTTCGACGCGAGCCGGTTCGCGCCGTGCACACCGGTGCAGGCGACCTCGCCGCACGCGTACAGGCCGGGGACGGTCGTACGGCCCTGGGAGTCGGTGCGGACGCCACCGGAGGCGTAGTGGGCGGCCGGGGCGACCGGGATGGGCTCGTGGACAGGGTCGATGCCGTGGGCGCGGCAGGCGGCGAGGATCGTCGGGAAGCGGTGCTCCCACATGTCGGCGCCGAAGTGCCGGGCGTCGAGGAACATCTGCTCGGCGTCCCGCTCCTGCATGCGGCGCATGATGCCCTTGGCGACGATGTCCCGGGGCGCGAGTTCGGCGAGTTCGTGCTGGCCGACCATGAAGCGCACGCCGTCGGCGTCCACCAGGTGGGCGCCTTCACCGCGTACCGCCTCGGAGACCAGCGGCTGCTGGCCCTCCGCGTCCGCGCCCAGGAAGAGCACGGTCGGGTGGAACTGCACGAACTCGAGGTCCGAGACCTGCGCGCCGGCGCGCAGGGCGAGCGCCACGCCGTCGCCGGTCGACACGGACGGGTTGGTGGTCGCCGAGAAGACCTGGCCCATGCCGCCGGTCGCGAGGACGACCGCGGGGGCGTGCACGGCGCCCACGCCGTCGTGCTGGCCCTCGCCCATGACGTGCAGGGTCACGCCCGCGGTACGGCCGTCGGCGTCCGTGAGGAGGTCCAGGACGAGCGCGTTCTCGACCGTGCGCAGGCCACGCGCGCGTACGGCCTCGACCAGTGCCCGGGAGATCTCGGCGCCGGTCGCGTCGCCGCCCGCGTGGGCGATGCGGCGGCGGTGGTGGCCGCCCTCGCGGGTCAGTTCCAGTCGGCCCTCTTCGGACTCGTCGAAGTGGGCGCCGGTCTCGATGAGCCGGCGTACGGCGTCGGGGCCCTCGGTGACGAGGATCCGGACGGCTTCCTCGTCGCACAGGCCCGCGCCCGCCACCAGGGTGTCGTCCAGGTGCTGTTCGGGGGTGTCGCCGTCGCCGAGGGCCGCGGCGATGCCGCCCTGCGCCCAGCGGGTGGAGCCGTCGTCGAGGCGGGCCTTGGTGACGACGACCGTCCTGAGGCCCTCGGCCTCGCAGCGCAGAGCGGCGGTGAGACCGGCGACTCCGGAGCCGACGACGACCACGTCCGCGTCGATGGACCAACCGGGTGCGGGCGCGTGCAGTCGTATGCCTGTGCTGGTCACGAGGCGGCTCCGAAGGTGAGGGGGATGTTGTCGATCAACCGGGTCGTCCCGACCCGGGCGGCGACGGCGAGGACGGCCTCGCCGGTGAAGCCGTCCTCGATCTCGGCGAAGTCGGACGGGTCGACGAGGGCCAGGTAGTCCAGGGCCAGCGGCGGATTGAGACGGGCGGCCTCGTCCAGGACCAGGCGGGCGGCTGCGCGAACGGCCGCGGGACCGCCCGCATGGGCGGAGCGATGCGAAGCGTCTCCGCCAGGGGCGGTGGCGGGCGACGGGCGGGACTTGGCGACGGCGTGGGTGTCGGCCGCCGCGCGGGACTCCCCTATGGCGCTCAGCGCCTCGGCACGCGCGTGCGTGGCGGGCACCTCGCGTGCCCGCGCGCTCAGCGCCTCCTGCGCCGCATGGCGGTCGCGGCCCGCGAACAGCGCCCGGGACAGCGCGAGTGCCGTGCGCCGCTCCTCGGGCTTGAGGTAGCGGTTGCGGCTGGACAGCGCGAGGCCGTCCTCCTCGCGCACGGTCGGTACGCCGACGATCTCGACGCCGAAGTTCAGGTCCCGCGCCATGCGGCGGATCAGGGCGAGCTGCTGGGCGTCCTTCTGGCCGTACAGGGCGACGTCGGGGCGGGTGAGGTGCAGCAGCTTGGCGACGACGGTGAGCATGCCGTCGAAGTGGCCGGGGCGCGAGGCGCCCTCCAGGCGCTCCCCCATGGGGCCGGCGCTGATGCGGACCTGGGGCTCGCCGCCCGGGTAGACCTCCTCGACACCGGGGGCGAACACGGCGTCCGCGCCCGAGTCCTCGGCGATCTTGAGGTCGGCGTCCAGGGTGCGCGGGTAGCGGTCGAGGTCCTCGCCCTCGCCGAACTGCAGCGGGTTCACGAAGACGGTGACCACGACCTCGCCGTCCGGTCCCGCGATCTCTCGGGCCGTGCGGATCAGGGTGGCGTGGCCCTCGTGCAGGGCGCCCATGGTCATCACGACGGCGCGGCGGCCCACGCGCACGCGTGCGTGCAGTTCGTCGGCGGTGCGCAGCAGGGCGATCGTCATCGGGCGTCCCCTTCGGTGCCGTTGGTCCCGGTCGTCCCGGTCGTCCCGTCGGCGAGTACCCCGAGAAGGTCTTCCGCGAGTTCCGGCTTCAGCAGTCCGTGGGCGAGCGCCCGGTCCGCGGTCGCGCGCGCCATCGCCAGGTAGCCGGCGACGGTCTGCGGGGCGTGCCTGCGCAGCTCGGTGACGTGGGCGGCGACCGTGCCCGCGTCCCCGCGCGCGACGGGGCCGGTGAGGGCCGAGTCGCCGGAGCGCAGGGCGTTGTCGAGGGCCGCGCCGAGCAGCGGGCCGAGCATCCGGTCGGGGGCCTCGACGCCGGCCGTGCGCAGCAGCTCCATGGACTGGGCGACCAGCGTCACCAGGTGGTTGGCGCCCAGTGCGAGGGCCGCGTGGTAGAGCGGCCGGTTCTCCTCGGCGATCCACTCGGGTTCGCCGCCCATCTCGATGACCAGCGCCTCGGCCGCCAGCCGCAACTCGTCGGGCGCGGTGACGCCGAAGGAGCAGCCGGCCAGGCGCTGGACGTCCACGGGTGTGCCGGTGAAGGTCATCGCCGGGTGCAGGGCCAGCGGCAGCGCGCCCGCGCGCAGGGCGGGGTCCAGGACCTTCGCGCCGTACCGCCCCGAGGTGTGCACCAGCAGCTGGCCCGGCCGCACGGCCCCGGTTTCGGCGAGGCCCTCGACGAGCCCGGGCAGCGCGTCGTCGGGGACGGTCAGCAGCACCAGGTCGGCACGCCCCAGGACCTCGGCGGGCGGCACGATCGGCACGTCGGGCAGCATCTGCGCGGCGCGCCTCCTGGAGGCGTCCGAGACCCCGGAGACGGCCACCGGGCGGTGTCCGGCGAGTTGCAGGGACGCGGCCAGTGCGGGGCCCACGCGGCCGGCGCCGACGACGCCGACAGTGAGCCGCGCGGGGCGGTCCTTGGGATCTGGCTGGTGGACTGTACTCACGCGACGGCGGCCTTCCCGTTCCAGTCCGCTCTGGGTACCGGACGATTTCTCGTCATGTTAACGCGATCGGTTCCGGGGGCGTCCGGTTGTCCACAGGCTGTGGGTTTCCCGGCACGCCCGCACCCCTCGGCGGGACGGCGGAAATGCGCGTGCCCGCGCGGACCGCCGCACGGCATGATCCGGAGCATGACGGACACGGCGGAACAGGGCGGGGAACAGTCGGCGCAGGAGCGGCTGCGGGAGCGGCGGGCGGCCGCCTACCTGGGGGCGGAGCGCGTCCTGTCGCGAGCGGGCTTCCGCAGCACCCTGCGCGAACGGCTCGCGTGGCTGCAGGAGGCGGCACCCCAGGTGTACGACCTCGACGAGCCCGGCGACATGTACGGCAACCGGGTCGTGGAGGCCCTGGAGGACCGCGTCGCCGCGCTGCTGGGCACGGAGGCCGCCGCGTTCTTCCCGACCGGCACGATGGCCCAGCAGATCGCCCTGCGCTGCTGGGCGGGCCGCACCGGCAGCCGCACGGTGGCGCTGCACGCGCTGGCCCACCCCGAGGTGCACGAACGAGGCGCGTTCGGCGAGGTCGCCGGGCTGCGCCCGGTCCGCCTGACGAGCGAGCCCCGGCTGCCGACCGCCGAGGAGGTGCGCGACTTCGAGGAGCCCTTCGGGGCGCTGATGCTGGAACTGCCCCTCAGGGACGCCGGTTTCGTGCTGCCCTCCTGGGAGGAGCTGACGGAGGTCGTGGAGGCGGCGCGCGAGCGCGACGCGGTGGTGCACTTCGACGGCGCACGCCTGTGGGAGTCCACCGTCCACTTCGGCCGCCCGCTGGACGAGATCGCGGGCCTGGCGGACAGCGTCTACGTGTCGTTCTACAAGTCCCTCGACGGCTTCGGAGGCGCCGCGCTGGCCGGCCCGCGGACGCTGGTCGAGGAGGCGAAGACCTGGCGGCACCGGTACGGCGGCATGATCTTCCAGCAGTTCCCCACGGTGCTGTCGGCGCTCGTGGGCCTGGAACGCGAGTTGCCCCGGCTGCCGGAGTACGTGTCCCACGCGCGCGTGGTCGCCGCCGCGCTGCGCGAGGGCTTCGCCGAGGCCGGCGTGCCGTGGGCGCGCGTCTTCCCGGAGGAGCCCCACACCCATGAGTTCCAGGTCTGGCTGCCGTACGACCCGGACGTGCTCGCCGAGGCGGCCGTACGGCAGGCCGAGGAGACGAAGACCATGCTCTTCGGCGTCCCCTGGGACCGGGGCGGGCCGGGCCTGGGCATCACCGAGGTCACCGTGCGCGCCGGCGGCCTGGAGTGGACGGCCGACGATGTGAAGGCGGCGGTCGCGGACTTCGTCGCGCGGGTGACCGAGGTGGCCGACGAAGCCGTCGAGGCGGTCAGCGAGTAGGACGCGCCCGCGGGCGCAGCCACCGGCCCAGGGCCTGCCGTATCCGCTTGTGGGCCGGGCGCTCGGCGATGACCGCACGGAACTGCCCGTAGTCGTGCAGCTCGCGCACGACCTGCCAGTCGTGCGCGCCCGGCGCGGGCGGGGCGGGCGTACCGAGGCGCTGGGCCCGGTAGGTGTCGAGGAGGTACTGCTGGGTGATGGTCATGGCGGATCGCCTTCTCGGGACGCTTTCAAGTGATGGGGATCGGGCTCCGCGGCTGCCCCGGTGATCCCACGTTGCGCCCCGTACGGCGGCGAAGTCGCGTCGATTGACGGCGGCCGTCAATCGAGGGCGGCGTTGTCAGTGGCGGGGTGCACCATGAGGGCATGGGCGTGCACATCGACATCGCGGGGCTGCGGCCGGAGAGGATCGCCGTCGTGCCCTCGCCCCTGGCCGAGCTCGGCATGGCGCTGCACGCGCTGTCCGAGCCGGGGCACCATCCGGGCCTGCAGGGCTGGGTGACGGGCGTGAGCGCCGGGCTGGACTCGCATCTGGCCGACCGGATGTGCGAGGCCGACTTCCTGTGGCGGACGACGTTCTCCGACCTGTTCATGCCCTTCGCGGGCGTCCCCGGTCGCAGCACGCTCCCGGGGGCCACGCTCGCCGAGGACCTCGACCTGCTGGACAAGCTGTCGGACGAGCAGTTCGTGGACGCCGCCCTGGAGTTCACATGCGCGCTGCCCTACTGCTCGCACGGGCCCGATGTGCTCTCGGACGCGGACGTGCGCCGACGCGCACTGGAGCTGGCCGCATCGCGCGGACCGCAGCAGGTGCGGTTCAGCGAGCGGCTGCTGGACGACCCGCCGCAGATCCGGGCCTGGCTGCGCCAGTTCCTGGAGGACTGCGACGAGGCGTTCTTCGCCGAGGCATGGTCCCGGCTGCGGCACCAGCTCGCGGCGGACGCCCGCCACAAGACGGACCTTCTGCGCCGCAAGGGCCCGGCCGAGGCGCTGGCCTCGGTGTCCCCCGCGGTGCGGCTCGACGAGTCCGCCGCCCGGGTCACGATCGACAAGCTGGGCACCGGCCACTCGGCGACCGAGGACGGCGGCCTGCTGCTCGTCCCGACGAGTCTGGGCTGGCCCCACCTGAGCGTCCTGCACCGGTACGGCTGGCAGCCGGCGCTGCACTACCCGGTCGGATCACCCGAGCTCGCCGACCCGCCCTCGGTGGGCCAGCTGGCCCTGAGGATGACCGCCCTCTCGCACCCCGTCCGCATGCGGATCTGCCGCCACCTGGCCCGCAGCGCGTACACCACGAGCGAGCTGGCGCAGGTGCACGGCATGACGGCCCCCGAGATATCCCGGCACCTGAGCGTGCTGAAGAAGGCGGGCCTGGTCACCACCCGCCGCCGCGGCCGGTACGTCCTGCACCAGCTGGACGTCACGGTGGTGGCCCGGCTGGGCAGCGACTTCCTGGAGGGGATACTCCGCTAGCGAGCCCCACGCACGGCAGGGACCCGCCTCAGCCGTGACCGCCCGCCCGGACCAGCCCCGTCTCGTACGCCAGGACCACCACCTGCACCCGGTCCCGCAGCCCCAGCTTGGTCAGGATGCGGCCCACATGGGTCTTGACGGTCGCCTCGGACAGCACGAGCCGGGCCGCGATCTCGCCGTTGGACAGGCCCTGGGCGACCAGCACCATGACCTCGCGCTCACGGTCGGTGAGCCGCTCCAGCTCCTTGTACTGGGGTTCCTTGCCGGCGCTGGGCAGCATCGGCGCGAAGCGGTCGAGCAGGCGGCGCGTGGTCGAGGGGGCCACCACCGCGTCGCCGCTGTGCACCGCGCGGATGGCGGCCAGCAGCTCGCCGGGTGGCACGTCCTTGAGCATGAAGCCGGAGGCACCCGCCTTCAGCCCGGAGAAGGCGTACTCGTCGAGGTCGAAGGTGGTCAGGATCAGTACCTTCGGCGGGTCGGACTCCATGCAGATACGGCGGGTGGTCTCCACGCCGTCGAGCTTCGGCATGCGGACGTCCATCAGCACCACGTCGACTGCGGTCGAGCTCAGCACCTGGAGGGCCTCGACGCCGTCACCCGCTTCCGCGACGACCTCCATGTCCGGCTGGGCGGCAAGCACCATCCGGAACCCGGTGCGCAGCAGCACCTGGTCGTCGACGAGCATCACGCGGATCGTCATCGGGGCCTCTCTTTTTCAGGGGTTGTTACAGGTGTCAGTGAAGGACAGACGTCGGCGTCAGTGCGCCGGCTTGAGCGGGAGCAGGGCACTGATGCGGAATCCTCCGCCGGGGCGCGGGCCCGCGTCCAGGGTGCCGCCGACCATGCCGACCCGCTCGCGCATGCCGATCAGGCCGTGGCCGGCCCCGTCGGCGCCGCCCTCCTCGTACAGCTCGTGCGGGGCGCCCTTGCCGTCGTCCTCGACGAGCAGTCCCAACCCGTCGTCGAAGTAGACCAGGCGGACGCTGGCGCCCGCGTTCGGTCCGCCGTGCTTGCGGGTGTTGGTGAGCGCCTCCTGCACGATGCGGTAGGCGGTCAGCTCGACGCCGCTGGGCAGGGGGCGCGGGGTGCCCTCGATCTTGAAGTCGACGGGCAGGCCGGACCCCCGGCACTGCTCGACGAGGTCGTCGATCTGCTCGACGTCGGGCTGCGGGACGTACTCGCCGCCCTCCTGGTGCTCGCCGGTGCGCAGCACACCCAACAGGCGGCGCATCTCGGCGAGGGCCTGGCGGCCGGTGGAGGAGATCGTCTCCAGGGCCTTCTTGGCCTGGTCGGGGGCGGCGTCGAGGACGTAGGCGGCGCCGTCGGCCTGCACCACCATCACCGACACGTTGTGCGCGACCACGTCGTGCAGTTCGCGCGCGATCCGGGCGCGCTCGGCGGCGACCGCGACCTTCGCCTGGGCCTCGCGCTCCTTCTCCAGGCGCGCGTTGCGCTCCTCGAGCTGTGCGAAGTAGGCGCGGCGGGTGCGGATCGAGTCGCCGAGCACCCAGGCCAGCGCGAACGGCACCGCCTGGAAGATCATCAGCGCGAGGTTGCCCAGGGCGCTCGTGTCCTCGTTCGGCCAGCGGAGTGTCGCCAGAGGGGCCGCGCACAGGCCCACGGCCAACGCGACCCGGGATGCCCAGCGGGCGCCGGTCGCGGCCACCGTGTAGACGATCACCAGCATGGCGAAGTCGGCTGCCGTCGTCTCCACGTTCAGCGCGAGCTGCGCCACGCCGAGCCCGATGGCCAGCAGCAGCATCTTCTCCGGCATACGCCGACGCAGTGCGATGACCAGGCACAACAGGAGAACGATCGGGACGACCACCGCCGGGGAGTCGGTGCCCCGGGCCTCCTGACGGGCTGTTTCGCCCACCACCGAGATCCCGAACAGGAAGACGGCCCAGAAGCTGTCGACCCATGTCGGGTGCCTGCGGAGGAAGTCATAGAGGCGTTGCACGTAACCCAGCGTAGGGATACGAGATGCGTGCAGGGGTCAACCGGAGGGCCGATCCGTACCCCCCGCGCATACTCCGCAAGGTGGAGGCTCCGTTCCCCTGTACGCCTAACCTGACGGCGTGACGGTGGAGACAGCGGGCGAGTGGCACGGCTGGCGGGCGGCCTCGGAGGCCGCCCTGTACGGGCCGGACGGCTTCTATCGCAGGCCCGAGGGGCCGGGTGCGCACTTCCGTACGTCCGTGCACGCGTCGCCGCTGTTCGCCCAGGCCGTGGCCAGGCTGCTGTGCCGGGTCGACGAGGCGCTGGGGCGGCCCGCGGCACTCGACTTCGTCGACATGGCCGCAGGGCGGGGCGAGTTGGTCGCCGGGGTACTGGCCGCGCTGCCCGCGGACGTGGCCTCCCGCGCGCGCGGGTACGCCGTCGAGGTCGCCGGCCGCCCCGAAGGCCTCGATCACCGGATCGAGTGGCTGGCCGAGCCCCCACAGGGGATCACCGGGCTGCTGTTCGCCAACGAGTGGCTCGACAACGTGCCCGTGGAGATCGCCGAGGTGGACTCCGCGGGCGTACCCCGGCTGGTGCTCGTACGGCGGGACGGGCGCGAGCGCCTCGGGGAGCCGGTTTCCGGCGCGGAGGCGGAGTGGCTCGCGCGCTGGTGGCCGCTGCCGGCCGAGGAGGGGCTGCGGGCGGAGGTCGGTCTGCCCCGGGACGAGGCGTGGGCCTCGGCCGTGGCTACGGTCGGCCGGGGGCTCGCGGTGGCGGTGGACTACGCGCACACCGCGAGCACACGCCCCTTGTTCGGGACGCTCACCGGATTCCGGGAGGGGCGCGAGACGGCGCCCATGCCGGACGGGTCGTGCGACATCACGGCCCATGTCGCCCTGGACGCGTGCGCGCTCCCGGGAGGGCGCGTACTCACCCAGCGCGACGCCTTGCGCGCCCTGGACATCTCAGGCGCACGCCCCCCGCTCGCCCTTGCGTCCACCCGCCCCGCGGCCTACGTCCGCGCCCTCGCGAGCGCCGGAGAGGCCGCCGAGCTCACCGCGTCGGGCGGACTCGGCGACTTCGGGTGGCTGCTCCAGCCGGCGGGCGTCGAGGAGGCTCCGTTCCGCGGCCTACTTGTCGATGTCCCCGACCACGAAGAACAGTGACCCCAGGATCGCCACCATGTCCGCGACCAGCGTGCCCGGCAGCAGCTCCACGAGGGCCTGGATGTTGTTGTACGAGGCGGAGCGCAGCTTCAGCCGGTACGGCGTCTTCTCGCCCTTGCTGACGAGGTAGTAGCCGTTGATGCCGAGCGGGTTCTCGGTCCACGCGTACGTGTGCCCCTCGGGCGCCTTCAGGACCTTGGGGAGCCGCTGGTTGATCGGCCCGGGCGGCAGCTCGGCGAGCCGGTCGAGGCAGGCGTCCGCGAGGTCGAGGGCGTTGTGCGTCTGCTCCAGGAGGACCTCGAAGCGGGCGAGGCAGTCGCCCTCCTTCCGGGTCACCACCTTCAGGGTGTCCTGCAGCTCGCCGTAGGCCAGGTACGGCTCGTCGCGGCGCAGGTCGAAGTCGACGCCCGAGGCGCGCGCGATCGGCCCGCTCACGCCGTACGCGTGCACGGCCTCCGGAGCGAGGGCGCCCACGCCCCGCGTGCGCCCCCGGAAGATCTCGTTGCCGAGCACCAGGTCGTCGAACCGGTCCATGCGGGAGCGCACGGCGGCGACCGCCGCACGCGCGCGTGCGGCCCATCCGGCCGGCAGGTCCTCCTTGAGGCCGCCGACGCGGTTGAACATGTAGTGCATGCGCCCGCCGGAAACCTCCTCCATGACGTTCTGGAGCACCTCGCGCTCCCGGAACGCGTAGAAGACCGGCGTGATGCCGCCGAGCTCCAGGGGATAGGACCCGAGGAACATCAGGTGGTTCAGCACCCGGTTCAGCTCCGCGAGGAGCGTGCGCGTCCACACGGCGCGCTGGGGGACCTCCATGCCGAGCATGCGCTCCACCCCGAGGACGACGCCCAGCTCGTTCGAGAAGGCCGACAGCCAGTCGTGGCGGTTGGCGAGCATGATGATCTGGCGGTAGTCGCGCGCCTCGAAGAGCTTCTCCGCGCCCCGGTGCATGTAGCCGATCACCGGCTCCGCGCGCGTGATGCGCTCGCCGTCCAGGACGAGCTTGAGACGCAGCACACCGTGCGTGGACGGGTGCTGGGGTCCGATGTTGAGCACCATGTCGGTGCTCTCCGCGGCGCCGCCGATGCCGACCATGGTCTCCGTCGTAGGAGTCATGGACACAGTCTCTCCTACGTACGCTGGCCGTATGGAGACGGGGAGCACGGCCGACATGGGGACGACGGGGGACGAGCCGGTGTGGACCGGGCTGCCGCCGGGGCTGCTGCGGATGCGACGGCTGTTGCTGGTGGTGTGGCTGGGACTGCTGACCCTGGGGCTCGGCCTGCTGCTCGGCCTGCTCGTCGAGCCGGCCTGGGCCGCCTTCGCGCTGCTGCCGCCGGCCCTGATGGCGTGGGGCTGGGTGATGCTCGGCCGCAACTGGCGTTCCTGGCGCTACGCCGAGCGCGCCGACGACCTGCTGATCAGCCGGGGCGTCCTGTGGCAGGAGGAGACGGTCGTGCCGTACGGGCGCATGCAGCTGGTCGAGGTGACCTCCGGGCCCGTCGAACGCCACTTCGGCCTGGCCAGCGTGCAGCTGCACACCGCTGCCGCGGCGACCGACGCGACCATCCCGGGCCTCGACCCGGACGAGGCGGAGCGGCTGCGCGACCGGCTCACCGAGCTCGGCGAGGCCCGATCGGCGGGCCTGTGACGACACCGGGCGTGGACGACGCCGTACGCGAGAAGCCGCCCGTCGCCGAACGGCGGCTGCATCCCGTGACGCCGCTCAGGCGGGCGTGGGCGCCGATCGCCGTGATCATCGGCTGGGCGGTGCACGACCCCAACCAGGCGCAGGAGCAGCTGACGAGGCTGACCACGACCACGCTGCTGATCGGGCTGGCCGTGTTCGTCCCGGCCGCCGCTCTCTACGGCTTTCTGACCTGGTGGTTCACTCACTTCGCCGTGACGGACACCGAACTGCGTATCCGTACCGGCCTGCTGTTCAGGCGCGCCGCGCACATCCGGCTCGAACGGATCCAGGCCGTCGACGTCACCCAGCCGCTGCTCGCGCGGGTCGCGGGGGTCGCGAAACTCAAGCTCGACGTCGTGGGCGCGGACAAGAAGGACGAACTCGCCTTCCTGGGCGAGGACGAGGCACGTGCGCTGCGCGCGGAACTCCTCGCGCGCGCCGCCGGTTTCGCGCCCGAGACGGCGCACGAGGTCGGCGAAGCGCCCTCCCGCGAGCTGCTGCGCGTGCCGCCCGGCGTCCTCGCCGTCTCGCTGGTGCTGACCGGCGCGACCTGGGGCACCCTGGTCGCCGCGCTCGTCGTACCGACGGTGCTGTGGCTGGCCACCCACAGCGTGTGGACGGTCCTCGCGACCGCGCTGCCGCTGCTCGGCGCCGCGGGCGCGAGCAGCGTGGGGCGGTTCGTCGGCGAGTACGACTGGGCGGTGGGCGAGTCGCCGGACGGGCTGCGGATCGACCACGGGCTGCTGGACCGTACGCACGAGACCGTGCCGCCAGGGCGCGTGCAGACCGTACGGATCGTGGAGCCGCTGCTGTGGCGGCGGCGCGGCTGGGTGCGGGTGGAGCTGGACGTGGCCGGGTCGTCCAACTCCGTGCTGGTGCCGGTCGCTCCGCGGGAGGTCGCCGAGTCGGTCGTCGCGCGCGTGCTGCCCGGCGTGACCGTGCCGCCCCTGTCGGCGCTGTCCCGGCCGCCCCGGCGGGCCGCGCGCTGCATGCCGCTGTGGTGGCGGGGCCACGGACTCGTCGTCACCGACGCGGTGTTCGTGGCGCGCCACGGGCTGCTGCGGCGGAGCATGGCGCTCGTCCCGCACGCGAAGGTCCAGAGCGTACGTCTCGCGCAAGGGCCCTGGGAGCGTGTCTGGCGCGTCGCCGACGTCCACGTGGACACCGGGGCCAACAAGACCGTGACAGCGCGGCTGAGGGACGCTCAGGAGGCTGCCGAGCTGCTGCGAGGGCAGGCGGAGCGGTCGCGGACGGGGCGGAAGGTCGCACGACCGGACCGTTGGATGACGTCCTAGCGCACCGAGGACGTCCCGGGCGCACCGAGGACGTCCCGGGCGCACAGGTGACGTGCCGCGCGCGGATGACGTGCCGCGCGCGGATGACGTGCCGCGCGCGGCGTTACGAAACCGCGCTCCGCAGCCCCTGTACGTCGATCTGCTCCGTCTCGTCGTGGGCCGTCAGGTCGATGACCTGGCCGACGCCACGGGACTCCTCGTCCGCCGGCTTGAACTCCGCCTCGGACTCGGCCTTGTGGAGGGCGAGGGCCTCCTGACCGACGACATCGGCCAGGTCCTCGTTCTGGACGGCCGCCAGCGCGGCCGGGGCCGCCCCCTTCTGCGCACCGAAGAAGTCGAAGCCGCCCTCGACCAGCGGGCGCCGCGCGGGCGCCGCCGGGACGACCGCCACCGCCGTCGGCGCGACGAAGTGTCCGGAGGGCTGCCGGCCCGGCTGGGCGGCCTTGCCCGTGGTGGTGGCGGCCGCGCGCGAATGCTCGTCGACCGCCACGGGCTTCCCCCGCGCCTCGTCCTCCTGCGCGGCCTCCTGCGTGGCCTCCGCCTCGGTGCCGCCGGCGGCACCGGCGGCCGTCTCCTCGGCCGAACCGACCTTCACCGGCTCGCCCTTCGCGGCGTCCTTGGGGCCGGCCTTCGTCACGTCCTTGGAGTCGCTCTTCGGCTCGGCCTTCACCGCGCCGTCGCCGTCCTTCCCCGCGCCGTCGCCGTCGTCGCCGAAGCGGGCCAACGCCCCCTTGGCCCGCAGGAACAGCTTGGAGCCCTCCGGCGAGAAGATCGCCGGCGCATCGGGCTCTTCCTCCGCCGCCGGTACGGCTTCGGCGGCCTCGTCGGTCTCCGGCTCGGCCGGGGCAGCCACAGCCCCCGCCTCCCCCACGGGCCCGGCCGGCGCCGGCAGCAGCGCACGGGCCGGACCCGACGCCTCGATCTCCAGCAGCCGACGGCCCTCCAGGGCGCTCGCCCGCTCGGTCTCCGCCGTGGCGTACCGCCGCAGCAGCGCCGCGTGTTCGTTGCGCAGGCCCGCCAGTTCGGTGCGCTTGGCGCGCAGCCGCTGCTCCAGCTTGACGCGCAGTTCGCGCGACTCCTCGAGGTCGGTCTCCAGTTCGGCGACCCGCTCCTCGTAGCGCCACTCGTCGCTCGCACGCGCGCGCGTGAGGTCGGCGACCTGCCTGCCCGCCTGCGCGTCCCAGCGACGCATGACGACCGCACCGACGACCGCCGTCACCGCGGCGCCCGCAGCCAGACCGCGGAGCACCATCTGCTCCGTGAACACCCACGGGCCAAGGGCGCAGACAAAGGAAACGCCCGCTATCGCGGAGGGGGGCAGCAGCCTGTGCAAGGGCGGGGAATGGCGGTGGCGTCCACGTGGCATGGCCAGAAACTTACCGCGCGTAGGCGAATGATGGTGCCCCAGGCCGTAAAAACACAGCCATCCCGAAGACTTCACATGTCATCAGGAATCAGATCCGCCATCGAATTCGGCAGGATTGGCAAGACGGAGACGAGACGGAGACCAGAAGGAGACCAGACGGAGACGGGACGGGAGACGGACGGGAGACGAGACGGGAGACAAGTACGGCGAGAACTACAAGATCGTTTTCAGTGATCGCCGAGGCGTCCACCGATCCACTGCAGCGTCGCCGGAATCTCCCGCCGCCAGGTGTTGAAGTTGTGCCCGCCGCTTTCGAGGATGACCGACGAGATCCGTGTCCGTCCGGTGTCCTTCGCCCGCTCTATGAACTTCAACGTGTCCTTGTAGTTCGCCTCGCCGACCTTGCTGCTGGTGACGAGCAGTGAAGTGTCGGGCGCGGGCAGGTGCTCGAGACACCACAAGAGGTTCGCGCGGTCGCGCAGTTCCTTGTCGCCGTGGAAGAGATCACCCGTGGTCGGGTCGCTCGGCGCGTCGTAGTACGCGGACAGCCCCGCCCCGGCGGCGTACACCTCGGGGTGGTGCATGGCGAGCTTCAACGCGCAGTAGCCGCCCGTGGAGTCGCCGATGATGCCCCAGCTGCCCGGCTTTTCCCCCACCCGGTAGTGGCCGGTCACGGCGTCGGGAAGATCCGTGGCGAAGAACGACTCGGTCTGCGGGCCGCCCGGGACGTCCACGCACTCCGTGTCCCGCGGCGGCGCCACCGTCGGCCGCAGCATCACCAGGATCATCGGCTGCATACGGCCGTTCTTGGCGAGCTTCCGGGCCGTGCGCGGATAGTGGAGTTTGTCCACCAGGGCCTTGGCAGTGCCCGGATAACCCGTGAGGACGACGGCCGCGGGAAACGTACGCGTGCGGTACTCGGGCCGGAAGTACTCCGGAGGCAGATACACGTAGGCGGGTGTGGCGATACGGGTCGTGCGGCCCGCAATGGCGACCTTCTGGATCTGCCCGCCGGCCTGAGGCCTCAGGCCACCCGGCCCGTTCACCCTCTGGGTGTCGACCACTTGAAGAGGGCCGCCCGAACCCAGGCCCTCGGTGTGGTCGACGACCACACCCTGGCCGGTCTCCCGCCCGAGCAGGTCCGCCCAGGAGGCGTAGAACCCGAATGCCTGGTTGGCGGCGAGGCCCACCGACACGAAGAGTGCCAACTGCGTGGCGAGCAGCAGGCCGACGCGCCCGCCGACGGCCCGCCAGTCCCGCCGTGCCAGCCGCGGCCACAGCCACACCGTGCCGACGAACAGCAGCACCGCGGACAGCACCGCCAGCACCAGCGTCTTGTTGCTCGTGAGACCCATGAGTTGAATCCTGCCTGCGCTTTCCGCCGTGTCGCGGCGCACGCCGCGTGCGCCCCCTCGCGCATCCCCCGTGCGCCCCTCACTTCTTCGCAAGGGCTTGCCCGGGACTTTCCCCGGGCTTTGAACCGGTTTTGGGGAGGTGAGTGAACCTCTCCCCCTGAGACACCGTCCTAGAGGGCGCAATGTCGCCGGATGCCCGAATCGGGCCCGGATCCAAGGTCTCTCGCGGAACAACGGGATGCGATGTCTGTCAGGACAGATGAGGAAATGTCGGGCGAGGTTCCGACCCGATCACAGCGGATGCGGCGCGTCCTCAGTGGTCCGCGCCCCGAGGCCGTCCCGGCCCTCGTCGGCAGAGCGTGCGCCCTCGTGGGCCTCGTGGACATCGCCGCGGGCGTCTTCCCGCGCTTCCGGCACAGCCGTATGCACACCATCGCCGAGGTGCTGCCCGGTGCGCTCGGCCCGTTCGCGGCCGCGCTCTCGCTCAGCGCCGGCATGCTGTTGCTGCTGCTCGCCCACGGCCTCAAGCGCGCCAAGCGCCGGGCCTGGCGCGCTTCCGTGGTGCTGCTCCCGGCCGGGGCGATGGCGCAGTTCACCTACCGGCACTCGATCGTGGGCGTGCTCGTCTCGCTCGCGCTGCTCGCGCCCCTGCTGCGCCACCGCGACCAGTTCTCCGCCCTGCCCGACCCGCGCAGCCGGTGGCGAGCACTGGCCAACTTCGTCCTCATGGGCGCCGGTTCGCTCGCCCTCGGCCTGGTCATCGTCAGCGTCCACCCGAATCGCATGGTGGGCGACCCGAGCCTGGCCGACCGCATCACGCACGTCCTGTACGGCCTGTTCGGCTTCGAGGGCCCGGTCGACTACCAGGGCAACACCTCCTGGACGGTCGCCTTCTCCCTGGGCGCCCTGGGCCTCCTCACCGCCATCACGACGATCTACCTGGCCTTCCGCCCCGAACACCCGGCCGCCCGCCTCACGGCGGAGGACGAGGCCCGGCTGCGGGCCCTCCTGGACAAGCACGGCGGCCGCGATTCGCTCGGCCACTTCGCACTGCGCCGCGACAAGGCCGTCGTCTTCTCACCCAGCGGCAAGGCGGCGGTGACGTACCGCGTCGTCTCCGGCGTGATGCTCGCCAGCGGCGACCCGATCGGCGACGTCGAGGCCTGGCCGGGCGCCATCGAGCGCTTCATGGACGAGGCCAGGGCCCACTCCTGGACTCCCGCCGTCATGGGCTGCTCCGAGACCGGCGGCGAGGTCTGGACCCGTGAGACCGGCCTCGACGCCCTCGAACTGGGCGACGAGGCGGTGGTGGACGTCGCGGATTTCTCCCTGGCCGGCCGCGCGATGCGCAATGTGCGCCAGATGGTCAAACGCATCGAGCGCGCCGGTTACGAGACCCGGGTACGGCGCGTCCGTGACCTCGGCGACGCCGAGTTGGACCGCATCCGCCGCGCCGCCGAGGACTGGCGCGGCACCGACACCGAACGCGGCTTCTCCATGGCGCTGGGCCGCATCGGCGACCCGGCCGACGGAGACTGCCTCATCGCCACCGCCCACAAGGCCGACGAACGGCCGGGTCCGTACGGCGACCTGAAGGCGATCCTGCACTTCGTGCCGTGGGGCACGGACGGCGCATCGCTGGACCTGATGCGGCGGGACCGCTCGGCGGACCCCGGCATGAACGAACTGCTGATCGTGGCGTCGCTCCAGGCGGCACCCCGGCTCGGCATCACGCGCGTGTCGCTCAACTTCGCGATGTTCCGCTCCGCACTCGCGCGCGGCGAGAAGATCGGCGCGGGTCCGGTACTGCGTGCCTGGCGCGGGCTGCTGGTCTTCCTCTCCCGGTGGTTCCAGATCGAGTCCCTGTACAAGTTCAACGCGAAGTTCCGGCCCCGCTGGGAGCCCCGCTTCGTCGTCTACCGCGCCTCCGGAGACCTGCCCCGCATCGGCTTCGCCGCCATGCAGGCGGAGGGCTTCGTCAATCTGGCCCTCCCCCTGCCGCGCTTCCTGCGCCGGCGTACGGTCACCTCGCGCGTGTGCGCCCACGCCGTCACGGAACGGGACGTGCGCGCGGCGTGACGGCGGCGGGCCGCGGTCACGACCGACCGGCACGGACCGCGGCCACCAGGACAGGTCGTGGTCACCGGGACAGGCCCGGGCGGCAGCCCCACCGACGCCCACCGGCCCCGGGGCTTCCGGTCGCCCCGTATTGCCCGCCCGCCGCAACGGCCGGGCCACGGACCTTGCGGACCCGTCCGGGGCCTACGCTGAACGTATGAGCAAGCAGAGCGGACGTGGGCGCGTCGCGGGCCTTCCGGAATGGGGCCGCTGCGCGGTCATGGGAGTCGTGAACGTCACCCCCGATTCCTTCTCCGACGGTGGCCGCTTCTTCGACACGACAACCGCCGTCAAGCACGGCCTCGACCTGGTCACCGAGGGCGCCGACCTGGTCGACGTCGGCGGCGAGTCCACCCGTCCCGGCGCCACCCGGGTCGACGAGGCCGAGGAACTCAAGCGGGTCGTCCCCGTCGTCCGCGGCCTCGCCTCCGAAGGCGTCACCGTCTCCGTGGACACCATGCGTGCCTCCGTCGCCGAACGGGCCCTCGCGGCCGGCGCGGCCCTCGTCAACGACGTCAGCGGCGGCCTCGCCGACCCCGCGATGATCCCGGCCGTGGCCTCCGCCGGCGCCCCCTTCGTCGTCATGCACTGGCGCGGCTTCCTGGCGGGCGGCAACGTCAAGGGCGCGTACGACGACGTGGTCACCGAAGTCGTCGACGAACTGCACGCGCGCGTGGAGGCCGTTCTGGAAGGCGGCATCGCCCCCGACCGCATCGTCGTGGACCCCGGTCTCGGCTTCTCCAAGGACGCCGAACACGACCTCACCCTCCTGGCCCACCTCGACCGCCTGCTCGGCCTAGGCCACCCGCTGCTCGTCGCCGCCTCCCGCAAACGCTTCCTCGGCCGCGTCCTCGCCGGGCCGGAGGGCGCACCGCCACCCGCACGTGAGCGCGACGCCGCGACGGCCGCCGTCTCCGCGCTCGCGGCGCACGCCGGCGCATGGGCGGTGCGCGTGCACGAGGTGCGCGCCACGGCGGACGCGGTACGGGTCGCACGGGCCGTGGAGGGTGCGCGCACTGCGGAGAGCGTACGCGCGGCGGGCAACGGCGCAGAGGGAGCCCTGTGAGCGCCCCCCATACCGACGTCGAACAGGTCGAACTCGCCAACGCCGCCTACTACGAGGCGATGGAGCGGGGCGGCTTCGAAGAGCTGACCTCGCTCTGGCTCACCCCGTCCGACCTGGGCGTCGACGAGGAGTACCACGACCCGGCGGACACCGGCGTGATCTCCTGCGTGCACCCGGGCTGGCCCGTGCTCACCGGCCGCGGCGACGTCCTCAGGTCCTACGCCTTGATCATGGCAAACACGGACTACATTCAGTTCTTCCTCACCGACGTGCACGTCTCCATCACCGGCGACACGGCCCTGGTCACCTGCACGGAGAACATCCTCAGCGGCGGCCCCGCCCCCGAGGGCGGCGAGGAACTCGGCCCGCTCGTCGGCCAGCTGGTCGTCGCCACGAACGTGTTCCGTCGCACCCCCGACGGCTGGAAGCTCTGGTCCCACCACGCGTCCCCGGTTCTGGCCGAAAACGACGAGGACGAAAGCGACGAGACCCCCGCCTGAGCGGGTAGGCACACCACAGGTCTCCACGGGACAGCCGTGTCCGGGACTCCCTGCGAGCCGCCCGGGACCCGCCCGCAGGGACCAAGAAGTGGTTGGAATCACGAACCCTGGGTAGGGGCGGCTACCAGCCCGTGAGCCGCCGGGTTCCCCAGGGGAAACACAAGGTGAAACCTCGGGCCCCGGCTCGGGCCCGCGCCCCCGTGGCCCGGCCCTGTCGGTGCTCGCAGGTAGATTCGTTCGAGGCCGGTGTGCCGCCCGCACACGGTACGAACCGGCCGTCACCGACGATTGCAGGAGTGATTCGCGTGGATCGTGTCGCGCTGCGCGGCCTGAAGGCCCGCGGGCACCACGGTGTGTTCCCCAAGGAGCGCGAGGAGGGCCAGACCTTCATCGTGGACCTCGTCCTTGGCCTGGACACCCGTCCGGCCGCCGCCGACGACGACCTGGCGAAGACCGTGCACTACGGCATCGTGGCGGAGGAGGTCGTGGCCGTCGTCGAGGGCGAGCCCGTCAACCTCATCGAGACGCTCGCCGAGCGCATCGCCCAGGCCTGTCTGAAGCACGAAGGGGTCCAGGAGGCCGAGGTCACCGTCCACAAACCGGACGCGCCGATCACCGTCCCCTTCGACGACGTGACCGTCACCATCACCCGGAGCCGAGTATGACTGCCTCGTTCACCGACGGTCACAGCGACCCGACCGTACAGCCGGTACCCGCCTCCGTCGTCGAGAAGGTCGACGCCGCCGACACCACCCTCCACAACCCGAAACGAGCCGTGATCTCCCTCGGCTCCAACCTCGGCAACCGCCTGGAGACCCTCCAGGGAGCCATCGACGCCCTGGAGGACACTCCCGGCGTCCGCATCAAGGCCGTCTCCCCGGTGTACGAGACGGAGCCGTGGGGCGTCGAGCCCGGCAGCCAGCCGTCCTACTTCAACGCGGTCGTGGTCCTGAAGACGACGCTGCCCCCGTCCTCACTCCTGGAGCGGGCGCACGCGGTCGAGGAGGCCTTCAACCGCGTCCGGGACCAGCGCTGGGGCCCACGCACCCTCGACGTCGACATCGTCGCGTACGCCGATGTCCTCACCGACGACCCGCACCTCACCCTCCCCCACCCGCGCGCCCACGAACGCGCCTTCGTGCTCGCCCCCTGGCACGACGTGGAGCCCGAGGCCCAGCTGCCCGGACGGGGCGCGGTCGCCGCCCTCCTCGACACCGTCACCCGCGACGGCGTAGAACCCCGCAAGGACCTGGAACTCCGGCTGCCCGAGTAGCCGTTAAGGTCAAGACGACCCCGGGGCGGCCGGACGGACGGCCGGACCGGACGGGTCATCACGACCACCGTCCGGGACCACGGCCGGGGAGCTGAAGGGACACCGTGAGAGAGCTGCGCATCAGGCTGCTGGCCGGCGTCTTCGCCGTCGCCGGAATCCTGTCCTGGGCGGGCGCCCGCCTCTGGAACTCTGTCGGGACCCTCCCCAGCGTCCCCCTGGCCGCCCCCATCGTCCTCACCCTGATCGCCGTGGTCCTGCTGTCCACGGCGCTCTCCATCCGCGCCCGCCTCAAGGCCCAGCGCGAGCGCCGCCCCGAGGCCAAGGGCGTCGACCCGCTGATGGCGGCCCGCGCGGTCGTCTTCGGCCAGGCCAGCGCCCTGGTGGCCGCCCTCGTCTCCGGGATGTACGGCGGCACCGGCGTCTTCCTCCTGGAGTCCCTCGACATCCCCGCCCGCCGCGACCAGGCCATCTACGCCGGCTTCTCGGTCGCCGCGGGCATCGCCGTCATAGCGGCCGCCATCTTCCTGGAGCGCGTCTGCAAGCTCCCGGAGGACGACGACCACAACACGGGGGCGGCCTCGGCGGCGTAACCCGCCGGACGATCAGGAGGCCGCTCAGCGCGCCATGATGAGGCTCATCGCCTCATTACGCGTGGCGGAATCACGCAGCTGGCCGCGGACCGCCGACGTTATGGTCTTCGCGCCGGGCTTCCGGACCCCCCGCATCGACATGCACATGTGCTCGCATTCGACGACGACGATCACACCGCGCGGCTCGAGGATCTTCATCAGGGAGTCGGCGATCTGCGTGGTGAGCCGTTCCTGCACCTGAGGCCGACGGGCGTACACGTCCACGAGCCGGGCCAGCTTCGAAAGACCCGTGATCTTGCCGTCGGTGGACGGAATGTAGCCCACATGGGCCACTCCGACGAACGGCACCAGATGATGTTCACAGCTGCTCAGGACCTCGATGTCCTTCACGAGCACCATCTCGTCGTGTCCGAGGTCGAACGTCGTCGTCAGCACGTCCTCGGGCTTCTGCCACAGCCCCGCGAAAATCTCCCTGTACGCCCGCGCCACCCGCCCCGGCGTCTCCCGAAGCCCCTCACGGTCCGGGTCCTCGCCGACCGCGATCAGCAGTTCGCGTACGGCGTTCTCGGCCCGCTTCTCGTCGAACTCGCCGATCGAGCCCTCGCCGTCCAGCGTCACGGGGTCGGTCATTTGGTGCCTCGTTCCTGTGCCAGTCGCGCGTGTGGGCCACGCGCCTCATCTGCGGGCATGCAAACGCCGCGCCCCCCAGGCTAGAACCTGGGGGGCGCGGCATTCATTCCGGGCCTGATGAGGTCACCGTGGCCCGAGGTGTCCGGGGAGTCAGCTCTCCGGACGCTCCTCGGGGGCGGGCTCGGTCACCGGGGCGGGTTCCGCCACGGTGGACTTCGCCGTGGAGATCGCCGGCGTGGCACCGTTGGCACCGTTCGTCAGTGCGAGCTCCCTGGGGGAGAGCACCGGCGGACGGGTGGAGGGCGTGCGGCGGGAGGAGCCGGTCCAGGCCGGCCGCGGGGGACGCTTGACGATGGGAGCGAAGATCTCTGCGATCTGCTCCTTGTTCAGCGTCTCCTTCTCCAGCAGCTGGAGGACAAGCTGATCGAGGACGTCGCGGTTCTCGACCAGGATCTCCCAGGCCTCGTTGTGCGCGGTCTCGATCAGCTTCTTGACCTCTTCGTCGACCAGCGCGGCGACCTCTTCCGAGTAGTCACGCGGGTGCGACATCTCTCGGCCCAGGAACGGCTCGGTGTTGTCGCCACCGAACTTGATGGCGCCGAGACGCTCGGTCATGCCGTACTGCGTGACCATCGCGCGGGCCGTTGCGGTGGCCTTCTCGATGTCGTTCGCAGCACCCGTGGTCGGGTCGTGGAAGACCAGTTCCTCGGCCGCGCGGCCGCCCAGCATGTAAGCCAGCTGGTCCAGCATCTCGTTGCGCGTGGTCGAGTACTTGTCCTCGTCCGGCAGGACCATCGTGTAGCCCAGAGCACGGCCTCTAGAGAGGATCGTGATCTTGTGGACCGGGTCGGAGTTCGGGGAGGCCGCCGCGACCAGGGCGTGGCCGCCCTCGTGGTACGCGGTGATCTTCTTTTCCTTGTCCGACATGATCCGGGTCCGCTTCTGCGGGCCCGCCACGACGCGGTCGATGGCCTCGTCCAGCATGTGGTTGTCGATGAGCTTCAGGTCGCTGCGCGCCGTCAGGAGCGCCGCCTCGTTCAGCACATTCGCCAGGTCCGCACCGGTGAAGCCGGGGGTGCGGCGGGCGACGGCCGACAGGTCGACGTCCGGCGCGACCGGCTTGCCCTTCTGGTGAACCTTGAGGATCTCCAGACGGCCCTGCATGTCCGGACGGTCGACCGCGATCTGGCGGTCGAAGCGGCCGGGGCGCAGCAGCGCCGGGTCGAGGATGTCGGGTCGGTTCGTCGCGGCGATGAGAATCACACCGCCCTTGACGTCGAAACCGTCCATCTCGACGAGCAGCTGGTTCAGCGTCTGCTCGCGCTCGTCGTGACCGCCGCCGAGGCCGGCGCCGCGATGGCGTCCGACCGCGTCGATCTCGTCGACGAAGACGATCGCCGGGGCGTTCGCCTTGGCCTGCTCGAACAGGTCACGGACTCGGGAGGCACCGACACCGACGAACATCTCGACGAAGTCGGAACCGGAGATCGAGTAGAACGGCACGCCTGCCTCGCCCGCGACAGCGCGCGCGAGCAGGGTCTTGCCGGTGCCGGGAGGGCCGTACAGCAGTACGCCCTTGGGGATCTTCGCCCCGACGGCCTGGAACTTCGCCGGTTCCTGCAGGAACTCCTTGATCTCGTGGAGCTCCTCGACGGCCTCGTCCGAGCCCGCGACGTCCGAGAACGTCGTCTTCGGGGTGTCCTTGGTGATGAGTTTCGCCTTGGACTTCCCGAAGTTCATGACCCGGGAGCCGCCACCCTGCATCTGATTCATCAGGAACAGGAAGACGACCACGATGAGGACGAAGGGGAGCAGGGAGAGCAGGATCCCGACGAAGGCGTTCTGCTTCGTCGGCGAGACGGTGTAGCCGTCCGGGATCTGCTTGTCCTGGTACTTGTTCTGCAGCGTGCCGGCGAGGGTCGCGCCCTGGTCGCCGATGTAGCTCGCCTGGATCTTCGAGCTGCCCTCGACCTTTACGCCGTCCTTGAGCTGGACCTTGACGGTCTGCTCGTCGCCGGTGGTCAGCTTGGCTGATTCGACCTTGTTGTCATTGATCGCCTGGATCACCTGGCCGGTGTCCACCGTCTTGTAGCCACCGGACGAGCCGACGACCTGCATCAACACGACCACGGCAAGGACGGCCAGCACGATCCACATGACCGGCCCACGGAAGTATCGCTTCACGTCCATCCATACGGAGCGGTGCCGCCCCGTCCCTCCTGCCATAGTGAGTTTGATAAGACAGTTCTTCTGACGGTACCCCAGCATTGTGGACCGAAGCCGCACGGGACTGCCGGCGTACCCGTCTGCATGCTCCAACGGCGCGAAACCCGCTGGGGTTCCCGATCGTCTTAGAGGGCTTGGGCCGTCTGGCTCAGCCGCCGTAGACGTGGGGCGCGAGCGTACCGACGAACGGGAGGTTGCGGTACTTCTCGGCGTAGTCGAGGCCGTAGCCGACGACGAACTCGTTCGGGATGTCGAAGCCGACCCACTCGACGTCGATGGCGACCTTGGCGGCCTCGGGCTTGCGCAGCAGGGTGCACACCTTGAGGGATGCGGGCTCGCGCGAGCCGAGGTTGGAGATCAGCCAGGACAGGGTCAGGCCGGAGTCGATGATGTCCTCGACGATCAGGACGTGCTTGCCCTTGATGTCGGTGTCGAGGTCCTTGAGGATCCGCACCACGCCGGAGGACTGGGTGCCCGCGCCGTACGACGACACGGCCATCCAGTCCATGGTGACGGGGGTGGACAGCGCCCGGGCGAGGTCGGCCATGACCATCACCGCGCCCTTGAGGACGCCGACGATCAGCAGATCCTTGCCCGCGTACTCCGCGTCGATCTTCGCGGCGAGCTCCGTGAGCTTCGCGTCGATCTCTTCCTTGGTGATGAGCACCGACTTGAGGTCGGCACCCATGTCTTTCGCGTCCACCCGCATCACTTTCGGTCGTCCCACCGGCTGCCCGGCCTCCCGCAGAGGCCCGGTCCGTCCCCGGAAAGGGGATGGGATTCAGCCTTGCCGGATCACCAGTCTGCCACCCTGCCGCTGGGCGACGACCTTGCCCGGGAGATTGATGACTCCCTGGCCGCGCCAGCCGGTGATCAACCGGTCGACTTCCTCGATGTGACGGGCGAACAACGAGCCTGCCGGAGCGCCGGCCTCGATGGCGGCGCGACGCAGGATGCGACGGCGTACGGCAGGCGGCAGGGCGTAGAGCTTGGCGCACTCCAGGAGGCCCGCGGAGTCCCGGACGGCGGCCTCGGCCTGGCGGGCCCAGGCGTCGAGCGCGTCGGCGTCGTCGCGGGAGAGCTGGGCCGTACGGGCGAGGGCTTCCACGACGCCTTTGCCCAGCGCCTTCTCCAGGGCGGGCAGGCCCTCGTGGCGCAGCCGGGAGCGCGTGTACGCCGGGTCGGCGTTGTGCGGGTCGTCCCAGACCGGCAGGGACTGGACCATGCAGGCCTTGCGCGCGGTCTGCCGGTCGAGCTGGAGGAAGGGGCGTCGGTAACGGCGGGCGGCCCCCGGTCCCCCGGAAACAGCGGCCATTCCGGACAGGGAGCGGATGCCGGAGCCGCGGGCGAGGCCGAGCAGGACGGTTTCGGCCTGGTCGTCGCGGGTGTGACCGAGCAGGACGGCGGCGGCGCCATGGCGTTCGGCGGCCGCGTCGAGGGCGGCGTAGCGGGCGTCGCGGGCGGCGGCTTCAGGCCCGCCTTCACGGCCGACGGTCACGGCGGTGGACTCGACCGGGTCGAGGCCGAGTTCACGCAGTCGCAGGACGACCTCGTCGGCGCGCAGGTCGGAGCCGGGCTGCAGGCCGTGGTCGACGGTGACGGCGCCGGCGCGGATGCCGAGCTTGGGGGCTTCGAAGGCGAGGGCCGAGGCGAGGGCCATGGAGTCGGCACCGCCGGAGCATGCCACGAGCACGAGCGGCGACGGCGGTCGCTCGTGCGGGGTGTCGTCGCAGGCGCCTGGCTCTTCGCGCGTACGGCCGAGAGTCGTGCGTCCGTGTTCGGTGAGGACGTCGTGGAGGACGCGGCGGACCGCCAGGCGTATCGCCGCGACCGCAGGATGGGGACCCATGTCCGGTTCCCTTCATGAAGTTTTCGGGGGTGAGCCCCGAGTTCGGTCACTCAGAGTGTGTAGATGGTGACAGAACCGGGGCGTTCCCCGAGCATTGCACGCCTACCCATCGCTCACGGTCCCTCGGACGGGTGATTGAAGGGGCATTTGCCTGCCGTCGGCCGGATTCGCTTCACGACCTCCGCGCCCTGTTCACGACTCGGACTTGCGGTGCACCCGCGCGACCCAGTCCGCCGGTTTGGCGATCTCCGCCTTGGTCGGGAGGGTGTTCGGGGACGTCCACACGCGGTTGAAGCCGTCCATGCCGACCTGGTCGACGACGGCCCGCACGAAGCGTTCGCCGTCGCGGTACTGCCGGAGCTTGGCGTCCAGGCCCAGCAGTTTGCGCAGGGCCAAGTCCAGTCGGGAGGCGCCCTTGGCGCGACGCTGCTGGAACTTCTCGCGGATCTCGGCGACGGTCGGCACGACGTCCGGGCCGACCCCGTCCATCACGAAGTCGGCGTGGCCCTCAAGGAGGGACATCACGGCGGTGAGGCGGCCGAGGATCTCCCGCTGGGCGGGCGTCTGCACGATCTCCACGAGGGACCTGCCGCCCTCGTCCTCCTCGCCCTCGGGGCGCCCGCCGGCGAGCGACTGAGCGGCTTCCCGGATGCGTTCCAGGACGGTCATGGGGTCGACCTCGGTCTCCCCCAAGAACGACTGGATTTCGCCCTCGAGGTGGTCCCGCAGCCAGGGCACCGCCGTGAATTGTGTGCGGTGCGTCTCCTCGTGCAGGCACACCCACAGACGGAAGTCGTGCGGCTGTACGTCGAGTTCGCGCTCCACGTGCACGATGTTCGGGGCGACGAGGAGCAGGCGGCCGCCGCCGCTCGGTGAATCAGGGGGGCCGCCCGCCGGGAGTTCGCGGGTGGCCGGGGCGAAGGTCTCGTACTGTCCCAGGACGCGCGAGGACAGGAAGGACAGCAGCATCCCCAGCTCGACGCCCGTCACCTTGCCGCCCACGGCGCCGAAGACCGCGCCGCCGGGCGTGTTGCTGCGCCGCTCCTGCATCTTGTCGAGCAGGGGCTTGAGGAGTTCCCGGAAGCCTGCGACGTTCGCCCGGACCCAGCCGGGGCGGTCGACGACGAGGATCGGGGTGTCGTGGGTGATTTCCGTCCCCATACGAGTGAAGCCCCGGACGTGATCCTCCGAAGCCTTGGCATGCCGGCGCAGTTCCGCGACGACGGCCCGGGCCTCGTCACGGCTCACGTCGGGGCCCGGCCGTACGAGCCGGGTCGCGGTCGCCACCGCGAGATTCCAGTCGACCATCTCGGCACCACCGATGCTCGTCATGCGTCAACCGTACGTGAGCGTTCCCACTTGGGGCAGGCCGTGGAGGTCGGCGGAGCCGGTCCCGGGCGGGGAACGGCTACCTGCAGCCGCATGCCGCCAGCGCCGTCGCCGTCCGGTCCAGCGCCGCCTGTGCCGCCGCGGGATCCGTCGTGTTCGACGCCAGGAACGCGAAGGCCAGGAGGCGGCCGTCCTGGTCCACGACCGTTCCGGCGAGTGTGTTCACGCCCGTCAGTGTTCCCGTTTTCGCTCGTACGATCCCTGCCGCGCCGTCCGCGTAGCGGCTGGTCAGGGTGCCCGTGAAGCCTGCCACCGGGAGGCCGGTGAGGGCGGCGCGCAGTTCCGGGTGGGTGGGGTCGCCGGCCTTGGCCAGGAGGGACGTCAGGAGGCCCGCCGTGAGTCTGTCGTCGCGGTTGAGGCCGCTGCCGTCCTTGAAGTCGGCGCCCGACACCGCAAGTCCGAGTGTCTTCAGCTGGGCGCCGATGGCCTGGCCGGCGCCGCCGAAGTCGGCGCGCTTGCCGGTCGCGACGGCCGTCTGGCGGGCGAGGGCCTCGGCGATGTCGTTGTCGCTGTTGGTGAGCATGCGCTCCACGAGGGCCGAGAGCGGTGGCGAGGAGACCGCGGCGAGGGACTCGGCGCGGCCGGTGGCCTTGGAGGGGCCCGGGGAGGTGGTCTTGATGCCGTAGTCCTTGAGAAGGTCGGCGAACTTGCGGGTCGCGTCCGCCGCCGGGTCCGGTACGCGGACCGCGGGCCCGCTCGCGGAGTCGTCCGTGCGGGCCTCGTCGGCCATCAGGGCGGTGACGGGGGCGAGGTTGTCGTTGACTCCGATGGGGTGAAGTTCGGGGCCGGCGTACAGGGTCGTGTCGTACGAGAGCGTGACCTCGCTGATGCCGCGCTTCTTCAGGGCGGCGGCCGTGTCGTCGGCGAGGGTGCGCAGGCTCGCCCAGCCCTCGGCGTCCTGGTGGGCGGTGAGGGTGGGGTCGCCGCCGCCGACGAGGACGAGTTCGTTGGTGTCGGGTTCGAGGGCGGCGCGGGTGGTGAGGCGGTGGTCGGCGCCGAGGGCGGAGAGGGCTGCGACGGCGGTGGCGATCTTCGTGGTGGAGGCGGGGGTCAGGGCCTCGTCGGCGCCCGTGCCGTAGAGCCGCTTTCCGGTGGCGACGTCGACGACCGCGGCCGTGCGGCGGGCGCCGAGCGCCGCGTCCTTCAGGAGCGGGGTCAGGACGTCGGCGAGGACCGGGCCGGTCGGGGCCGTCCGGACGCTGTTCGTGGCACCGCCGAGGCCGATGAGGACGGACGCGGCGCTGGGGGCGGGCCGGGGCGCCCCACCCGCCGTACCGGACGATCCGTCGTGATCTGCGCCACCCGTGCGCTCCTGGGCAACCGCCCGGTCCCGCTCCGCCGTACGCTGACCGGTGGAGTCCCAAGGGCCTGCGGCACTCACCACTCCGGCGGCCAGGGCCAGTCCGGCGGTGGCGGCACCCGCGGTGTACTGCCAGGTCTTCGGCCTCGTGATCCGCGCGACCTGCGGTTTCGCGGCCCGCGCGATCCGTGTGACCCGCGGTTTCGCGGCCGCGGTGGCGCGCGCGAGACGGGGTCGTACGGCGTCCGCGGCCTGTGCCAGACGCGGTCGTACGGCGTTCGCGACCCGCGTCACACGCGGTCTCGCGGCTCGCCAAGACCTCAGCTCTGGCACGACCACCAGCCCCTTTCGCGATCACACACCTGCGTGAGGGACACTTAACCACCAGAACTATGTGCTGATCATGGAGGAGCCACCGGTGGAGTTCGACGTCACGATCGAGATTCCGAAGGGTTCGCGGAACAAGTACGAGGTGGACCACGAGACCGGTCGGATCCGCCTGGACCGTCGCCTCTTCACCTCGACCAGCTACCCGGCCGACTACGGCTTCGTCGAGAACACCCTCGGCGAGGACGGCGATCCGCTGGACGCGCTGGTCATCCTGGACGAGCCGACCTTCCCCGGCTGCCTCATCCAGTGCCGCGCGATCGGCATGTTCCGTATGACGGACGAGGCCGGTGGCGACGACAAGCTGCTGTGCGTCCCGGCGCACGACCCGCGCGTGGAGCACCTGCGGGACATCCACCACGTGTCGGAGTTCGACCGTCTGGAGATCCAGCACTTCTTCGAGGTCTACAAGGACCTGGAGCCCGGCAAGTCGGTCGAGGGCGCCGACTGGGTGGGCCGCACCGAGGCCGAGGCCGAGATCGAGCGGTCCTACAAGCGTTTCAAGGACCAGGGCGGTCACTGAGCCTGCTGTTGCGAAGGGGCCGCACGCTCACGCGTGCGGCCCCTTCGCGTATGTGTGCGCATACTGATGCTTGCTGCACGTGTCGTACAGGGAGCGCTACGGAGTGAGGGACACGGAAGACCGCAAGCCGCGGTCGGACGAGGCCAGGAGCAGGTTCGCGGCTCCGACCACCGTCGCCGGGGATTCGGCCGATTCCTCTACGACGTCGGAGTTCGCGGTTCCCGAGGGGCTGACGGTGCCCACGGGCGTCGCCACGGAGTCCGACACCACGTCGGAGTTCGCCGTCCCCAAGGGTCTCGGCGTACCGCAGACGCTCCCGGCGGAGCCCGAGGGATCGGCGTTCAACACGCCGCGCACCTACAGCGCCAAGGACGCCCCGGCGGCGTTCACTCCGGCGACCGGCATCCCTGTGGTCAGCCTCACCAAGAACGCGCCCTGGCAGGACCGGATGCGCACGATGCTGCGGATGCCGGTGGCCGAGCGGCCCGCGCCGGAGATCCTGCAGAAGGTCGAGGAGGAGGGCCCGGCCGTTCCGCGCGTGCTCGACCTGACGCTGCGTATCGGCGAACTGCTGCTGGCCGGTGGTGAGGGCGCCGAGGACGTGGAGGCGGCGATGTTCGCGGTCTGCCGCTCCTACGGCCTGGACCGCTGCGAGCCGAACGTCACCTTCACCCTGCTGTCGATCTCCTACCAGCCGTCCCTGGTGGAGGACCCGGTGACGGCGTCCCGGACGGTCCGCCGCCGCGGCACCGACTACACGCGCCTCGCGGCCGTGTTCCGGCTGGTCGACGACCTCAGCGACGCGGACACGGCGATCTCCCTGGAGGAGGCGTACCGGCGGCTCGCCGAGATCCGGCGCAACCGGCACCCGTATCCGGGCTGGGTACTGACCACGGCGAGCGGGCTGCTGGCGGGTGCGGCCTCCGTGCTCGTCGGCGGTGACTTCCTCGTCTTCGTCGCGGCCGCGCTCGGCGCGATGCTCGGCGACCGGCTGGCGTGGCTGTGCGCGGGACGCGGACTGCCGGAGTTCTACCAGTTCACCGTCGCCGCGATGCCACCGGCCGCGATCGGGATCGCGCTGACCCTCGCGCACGTGGACGTGAAGGCCGCCGCGGTCGTCACCGGTGGACTGTTCGCCCTGCTGCCCGGGCGGGCGCTCGTGGCGGGCGTCCAGGACGGTCTGACCGGCTTCTACATCACCGCCTCCGCGCGCCTGCTGGAGGTCATGTACTTCTTCGTCGGCATCGTCGTCGGAGTGCTGATCATGCTCTACGTCGGCGTGCAGCTGGGCGCCCACCTCAACCCCGACGCCGCGCTGGGCATCGACAAGCGGCCGCTGTGGCAGATCGGCGCGTCGATGCTGCTGTCCCTGACCTTCGCGGTCCTGCTCCAGCAGGAACGATCCACCGTGCTGGCGGTGACCCTGAACGGCGGGGTCGCGTGGTCGGTGTACGGCGCGATGCACTACACGGGCGATCTCTCGCCGGTCGCGTCCACGGCGGTGGCGGCGGGGCTCGTGGGCTTGTTCGGCCAGATGCTGTCCCGGTACCGGTTCGCGTCCGCGCTGCCTTACACGACGGCGGCGATCGGCCCCCTGCTGCCGGGTTCCGCCACGTACTTCGGGCTGTTGTCGATCGCGCAGAACCAGGTCGACGAGGGGCTGGTGTCCTTGTCGAAGGCGGCGGCACTGGCGATGGCCATCGCCATCGGCGTCAACCTCGGGTCGGAGATTTCGCGTCTGTTCCTGCGGTTGCCGGGGGCGGGGAGTGCGGCGGGGCGCAGGGCCGCGAAGCGTACGCGAGGGTTCTGAGCGCCGGTGCCTACGAGCACCGGGGGGCCGGCGTACGGCTGATGCGAGTGCGCGGGTGCGGCTACGGGTGCGTTGGCGTTGCGGTTGTTCGCGCCCACGCGGCGGAGCCGCATATCGACACGGCCCCGCGCCCCTGGGCCGGCTGTCAGTAGCCCTGATTGGGCGGGTACTGCTCGTTCTGCTGGGAGCCGTAGGGCTGTTGCCCGTACCCCTGCGGGTACTGCTGGGCGTACGGCTGCTGCTGCGAGGGCCGGCCGTAGTGCTGCTGGTCGTAGCCGTACTGCTGCTGGTCCCCCGGGTTGCCGTACTGCTGCTGGTCCTCCTGGCTGCCGTACTGCTGCTGGTCCCCCTGGCTGCCGTACTGCTCGTCGGTCGGGGGGATGCGGCGGAGTTGGGTCGTCGCGTCGTCCATGACGGGGGCCTGCTGATGGGCGGCGATCGGGGCCTCGGCGGCCGCGCGCTTCTTCTTGGAGCGTTCGCGGAGGTACTCGATGATGATCGGGACCACGGAGACGAAGACGATCAGGACGAGGATCGCCTCGACGTTCGTCCTGATGAACTCGATCTGGCCGAGCCAGTAGCCCGCGAGCGTGATGCCGGAGCCCCAGGCCACGCCGCCGATGACGTTGTACGTGAGGAAGGTGCGGTACTGCATGCGGCCGGCGCCCGCCACGATGGGGGCGAAGGTGCGCACGATCGGCACGAAGCGGGCGAGGACGATCGCCTTGGGGCCGTACTTCTCCATGAACTCGTGGGCCTTCTCCAGGTTCTCCTGTTTGAAGAGCTTGGAGTTGGGGCGGCTGAAGAGCCTCGGGCCGAAGAACTTGCCGATCATGTAGCCCACCTGGTCGCCGAGGACGGCGGCCAGCACGATCAGGAGGCACACCAGCCACAGCGGCTGGCTGATGAACTCGCCCTGGGCCACGAAGAGACCCGCCGTGAACAGCAGCGAGTCGCCGGGCAGGAACGCGAAGAGCCCGGACTCGGCGAAGACGATCAGCAGGATGCCCGGCAGGCTGAAGGTCTCGATGAGGTAGTCGGGGCTGAGCCACTCGGGGCCGAGCGCGAGCGTGGTCGTCACGGGTTTGTGGCTCCTGCTGGTGGGGGACGGGCTTGGGCTGGCTGCCCAAAAGTATCAACGCAGCCGTCGTGGCCCAGGTTCCATGGGAGTCCCCAGGATGCACTGTGGTCCGTCTGGGACAAAGCTGTGGACCATGAGTATCGAAGATTACGGCGGTGGTCAGGAGCCCCGGCCGAACGTGTTGGTGGTGACCACGAACGACGTGCCCGGCCACCGGGTGCAGGAGGTCCTCGGCGAGGTCTTCGGGTTGACCGTACGGTCACGGCACCTGGGCAGTCAGATCGGTGCCGGTCTGAAGTCGATGATCGGCGGTGAACTCAAGGGGCTCACCAAGACACTCGTCCAGACCCGGAACCAGGCCATGGAACGGCTGGTGGAGCAGGCACGCGCGCGTGGGGCCAATGCCGTGCTGATGTTCCGCTTCGACGTGAGCGAGGCGGCGGACGTCGGCACCGAAGTGTGCGCGTACGGGACGGCGGTCGTCCTGGCCCGGGAGTAGGTGCTCCCCCGGGCCGGGTGACTACGAGGTGTGGCGGGCCGCGTTCGCCGTGATCGCGGCCCTCAGGTGTTCGGCGAGGCCCGGGCGCATGGAGTCGTAGAACGCCTTGAAGCGCTCGTCGGACACGTACATCTCGCCGAGGCCCTGGTGGATTTCGTACGAGCACTCGTAGAACCACCCGCAGATGTGCTGTCGGTGTTCCTCGGCCATGTCCATGGCCGCGTCGCCGGTGGGCGGTTCGTCGGCGGCCATCAGGGCGTCGTAGCGCTCGCTCCAGTCGTTGACCTCGGCCTGCATGCGCTTCCAGTCGTCCTTGGTGTAGCTCGCGGCGCGGCGCTGTGACTCGGCGTACGCGTCCGTGCCGCCCCAGCGCTGTTCCGCCTCCTCGGCGTGCTGCTCCGGGTCCTTGTCGCCGAAGACCTCGAACTTCTCCTCCGGCGTGAGGTTGATGCCCATCTTGCGTGCCTCCATGGCGTTCTCCACGGCCGCCGCCATCTTCTGCAGCCTCTCGATCCGGGCGGTCAGCAACTCGTGCTGGCGGCGCAGGTGCGCGCGCGGGTCCGCGGCCGGGTCGTCGAGCAGGGCGGCGACCTCGTCGAGCGGGAAGCCGAGCTCGCGGTAGAACAGGATCTGCTGCAGCCGGTCGAGGTCGGCGTCGCTGTAGCGCCGGTGGCCCGCGTGGCTGCGCTCGCTCGGGACGAGCAGGCCGATGTCGTCGTAGTGGTGCAGCGTGCGCACCGTCACTCCGGCGAAACCGGCGACCTGTCCCACGGAATGGCTCACTTCGTCCGCTCCCTTCTCGGTACGCACTCCACGGTGGGCCCTCACGTGACGTGAGGTGCAAGCCGGATTTTCCGGTGAGGTCCGAGACGGCGGTACCCGACCGGATTCCTCCGGATGTTCAGTCCGTTTTGTCCGCTTATCGTGAGCCCGTGGCCCAGGACACCGCGCAGCAGGCATCCGCCGCCCCGGCGAACCCGGCGCGCGCCCTGTTGCCGTCGATCCTCCCCGCTCTCGTCGTGGGGGTGGGCGCGAGCCTGCTCCTCGTCGGGGTGAGCGCGGCGGCCGAGGAGTTCCAGGACGTGCTGCGGCAGGACCTGCCGGACACGCTGGGGACCGGCCGGTACTCCGTGCTGTGGATGCTCCTCGTGCTCACCGCGACAGGTGTCGCGGTGGGGCTGGTGGTGTGGAAGGTGCCCGGGCACGCCGGGCCCGACCCGGCCACCACCGGCCTCGACGCTCCCGTGCTCCCGCCCGCCATGCCGCCCGGGCCGGTGCCGGCGACCGGGCTGATGCTCGCGGGCGGGCCGAGTCTCGGTCCCGAGAACCCGCCCATCGCCGTGAACGTGGGTCTCGCGTTCTGGCTGGGCAGCCGGCTGCTCCCGCGGATTCCGGGCGGCCTGTGGCCGGCGCCGGCCCAGTCGGCGACGATCGGGGCCCTGTTCGGGACGCCGGTGGCGGCGGCGCTGCTCATCTCCGAGGCGCCGGCCGGCCGGCAGCTGAAGGGAGCGCTGTGGGACAACGTCTTCGCGCCCCTGGTCGCCGCCGCGGCCGGCGCCCTCACGACCACCCTTGTGGCCCATCCTGGCGCCGGCCGCGGCGGCGACCAGGGCAGCTGCCGGCGGTCCGGCTCGTCCTCCGTGGTCCTCGTCCTGCGGCTTCCGGGGCGGACGGATCTTCCCGGCCGTGTTCGTCGGCACCGCCTTCGGACTCGGCGCCCATGCCCTGGCGCCCTCCGTCCAACCGGCGGTCGGTGTCGCCGCGGGCGTCCTGGGCATGCTCCTCGCCATCACCCGGCAGGGCTGGGTGAGCCTGTTCACGGCCGCCGTGCTGGTGGCCTCCCCCGCGATCCTCGCCCTTCTCTGCATCGCCTCCCTGCCGGCCTGGCTCCTGGTGACGGGGCGGCCGCAGATGCAGCTGCGCAAGGACGGAACCCCAGTCACCTGAACCCGCCGAAGAATCCGACGATCCGCTGAGGAGAACCGCCCATGCCGCTCCACAAAGGTCCCGAGAAGCCCGACGAGCGTCCCCTGTCCGTCAACCCGTTCTTCGGCGAGGCGAACCCGGTCGGCGGCATGACCGAGGCCCCGCCCAAGCACCGCCTCCCGGACACTCCCCTGCCGTCCACGACCGCCTACCAGCTCGTGCACGACGAGCTGATGCTGGACGGCAACGCCCGGCTGAACCTCGCCACCTTCGTCACCACCTGGATGGAACCGCAGGCCGGGCTCCTGATGGGCGAGTGCCGGGACAAGAACATGATCGACAAGGACGAGTACCCGCGCACCGCCGAGCTGGAGCGGCGCTGCGTGGCCATGCTCGCCGACCTGTGGAACGCGCCCGACCCGGCGGCTGCCGTGGGCTGTTCGACCACCGGGTCGAGCGAGGCGTGCATGCTCGCCGGCATGGCGCTCAAGCGGCGCTGGGCGCAGCGGAACGCCGACCGGTACCCGGCCCGGGACGTCCGCCCGAACCTCGTCATGGGCGTCAACGTCCAGGTCTGCTGGGACAAGTTCTGCACCTTCTGGGAGGTGGAGGCCCGTCAGGTGCCCATGGAGGGCGACCGCTTCCACCTCGACCCTCAGGCCGCCGCCGAACTGTGCGACGAGAACACCATCGGCGTCGTCGGCATCCTCGGCTCCACCTTCGACGGCTCCTACGAGCCGATCGCCGATCTGTGCGCCGCCCTCGACGCCCTCCAGGAGCGGACCGGCCTCGACATCCCCGTGCACGTCGACGGTGCGTCCGGCGCCATGGTGGCCCCCTTCCTCGACGAGGACCTGGTGTGGGACTTCCGGCTGCCGAGGGTCGCCTCCATCAACACCTCGGGGCACAAGTACGGGCTCGTCTACCCCGGCGTCGGCTGGGCACTGTGGCGTGACAAGGAGGCCCTGCCCGAGGAACTCGTCTTCCGGGTCAACTACTTGGGCGGCGACATGCCGACCTTCGCCCTCAACTTCTCCCGGCCCGGCGCCCAGGTGGTCGCGCAGTACTACACGTTCCTGCGGCTGGGCCGCGAGGGCTTCCGGGCGGTGCAGCAGTCCACGCGGGACGTGGCCCTCGGCATCGCCGAACGCGTGGAGGCGCTCGGCGACTTCCGGCTGCTCACCCGGGGCGACCAGCTGCCCGTCTTCGCCTTCACGACTGCGCCCGGCGTGGACGCGTACGACGTCTTCGACGTGTCCCGGCGACTGCGCGAGCGGGGCTGGCTGGTGCCCGCGTACACCTTCCCGGCGAACCGCGAGGACCTCTCCGTCCTGCGGGTCGTGTGCCGCAACGGCTTCTCGGCCGACCTCGCCGAGATGTTCGTGGAGGACCTGGGACGGCTGTTGCCGGAGCTGCGCCGACAGACAGGCCCGCTGGCCCACGGCAAGGAGATGGCCACCGGGTTCCACCACTGATGGCGGCCGTGTGGTGCGCCTGCGTCGGTTCGCGCCGCGAGGACCTCTCGAGCCGCCCCGCCCTACTTGCTCAACCGTTCCTAATGACTGAGTGGGAGTGGGTCCTGTTGCCAGGACTCGTGCTCAGCCGGGTGCTCCGAACGGTGTTGGGCACCCTGGTCGCCCGCTTTCG
>NZ_LGDG01000272.1 GCF_001279775.1 Streptomyces sp. MMG1533
ATCGAGGCGAGCGCGGTCACCCACACCAGGGCGACGTGCAGGATCGTCGGCACGCCCGCCATCAGGCCGAGCGTGATGCGGTCGCGGCGGGGGAGCAGGGGGGTTTTGCCCCCGGGGTGGAAGCGGGCGGCCGCCGCCTGGGTGGGGGGGCGGGAGCCGAGCGGCCGGACGCGCCGGTCGGCCTGCGGGCGAGTTGACGCCGTTGCCGGGCGTGGTCGAACTCCTGGGGCCTGCCTCCGAGTTGCCTTCGGCGAGGGAACGTCAGGTGTTTCTGATCGAGGCGCCCCGAGCTGCCGCTCACGCCGCGGACACCCAGGTTTGTCCTTGGGCGGGGCGGTTCGCTGTGCAGGGTCAGCCGTCCATGGACGCCGCGAGGGATCGGGGGCGCAGATCGGTCCAGTTGGCCTCGATGAAGTCCAGGCATGCCTCTCTGGTGTTCTCGTCGAGGACCATCGTCCACCCCCCGGGCACCTCGGCGAAGGACGGCCAGAGTGAGTGCTGGCCCTCGTCGTTCACCAGGACCAGGAATCGGCCTTCGGGGTCGTCGAAAGGGTTGGTGCTCATGCTCAGTGCCTCCTCGGTTCCGACGGGAACGGTGACAGCCGCGTCGAGAGCGCGGACCAGGGGTGGTTCCAGTGGTGATGGAAGCGAGTGCCATGATTAGGTTAGGCTCGCCTAATTCCTGTGAGCTTAGCCTTTGCCCTTCCCTCTCACAAGGAGACGTTCATGCCTTTGGTGATCGAACGGGTCCGCACCGAGGACGGCACGGAGTTGCCCGACACCGAGTTCATTCGGACCACGGGCTGCCACCTCACCGGCCGGCCATGACCGATCCCGTCCACGGCCTCGCGGCCGGCAGGGAGAACGCGTTCGTCGAGTTCGGACTGCCCGGCACGCCCGGCACCGACGAGTTCTGGGCGGCGGCGGGAACACCCGCATCGGTGCCCGCCGACGACGGCGGTTGGGTGACCTTGTTCCTGTGGCGCGGGTCTCCGGCGAGCATCGGCTTCGAGAGCTGGTCGGATCCGGTGCCGCTGCGCCGATGGGGCGAGACGGACTGCTGGTACGCCGAGGTGCGCATGCCCGCGCGGCTGCGGGTGACCTACCGGTTCCTCGCGGGCGACGCGGCGTACGCCGACCCCTTCAACCCGGTCGGTGCGGGCGGTGACCGGTCCATCGCCGCGACCCCGGACGCGCCGGCCCAGCCGCACTGGCCCGTGGTCGGCACCGGCAGCGACGCCGTACTGCCCCTCCCGCGCACCCGGATCCGCTGGGCCGGCGGACGGCTCGGCGGGCGGCGCACCGTGCGAGTCCACCCGGCGGGCGGCGGCGGACCGGTGGTCCTGCTGCTCGACGGGGACGACTGGCTGTACCTGCACCCGGCCATGAGTGCCTTCGACTCGGCCGTCGCCAGTGGCGAGATGCCCGCCGTCACGCTCGTCTTCCTTCCGACCAAGGACAGGGTGGCCGAGTTCGGATGCAGGCCCGAGCTGTGGGAGGCGGTCCGGGACGAACTGCTGCCGCTGGTGGCAGAAACGGGCGTACCCGCGGACCGGGACCGACTGGTGGTCGCCGGGCAGAGTCTCGGCGGGCTGAGCGCGATGTACGCGGCACTGGAGTTCCCGGAGCTGGTCTCTCGCGTCGCCTGTCAGTCGGCGTCGTTCTGGTGGACACCCGACGCCATGGACCTGGCAGACCCCTTGGGCGGCCCGGTCGGCGGCACCATCGCCGCCCGCCTGCGGGAGCGCCCCGACCTGTCGGGTCTCCGGGTCGCGTTCGACGTGGGGGAACACGAGACGCGGATGCTGCCCCACTGCGAACTGACCGAGGCCCTGGCCGAACAGGCCGGTGCGACCGTGCGGGTTTCGCGGTCGGCATCGGACCACGACCGAGCGGGCTGGCGGCACGCCCTGCTCAGGGATGTCGCCTGGGCGCTCGCTTAGCGCCTGTCCGGCGGATCATGCCGCAGACGCGGGGCTTGGCACGCCGATCTGCGGCATGCCAAGCCCCGCTCAAGGCGTGTCGCTGTCACCACCGTGCCGGGACAGCACACCCAGCAGGTCGGATCAGCGGGCCACCGCCAGGCAATAGGCCTCGTCCGTCGCCAGGAGGTTCCGATGGGTGTCCTCGGCGGTGATGACACCGTCGTCCAGGACAAGGACACGGTCGGCTGCGTCGAGGAGGGCCGGGCTGCTGGTGATCACGAGGGTGGTACGGCCCCGGCGCAGCTTCGCGACGTTGCGGGCGATGAGCTGCTCGGTGACCGCGTCGACGGCCGTCGTGGGGTCGTGCAGGACGAGGACGTCGGTGTCGGCGGCGAGGGCGCGGGCCAGGGACAGCCGTTGGCGCTGCCCCCCGGAGAGGTTCGCGCCGCGGTCGCGGACACCGTGGTCGAGTCCTTCGCGGTGGAGGGCGACGACGTCGGTCAGCATGGACGCCTCGACGGCCTCCGGGACCGTCCGGCTGGTGCCCGACGGGTCGATGTTCGTGCGGAGGGTGCCCGCGAAGATCTCCCCGTCGTACGGATTCACCAGCAGGTGCTCGCGGACCGCCTCGATCGACAGGTCCGCGAGCTCCTGCCCGCTGACCCGCACCACTCCCTCGTACGCGTCGGGAGGGACGTTCACGGCCAGCAGCGACGCGAGGTCGGCCGCCGCGCGCGGCTGGTAGGCGGCGATCGCCACGAACTCGCCGGCTGCCACCTGGAACTTCACTTTGCGCAGGGATCCGTATCGGACGCAGTCGATCTCGAGGGATCCGCCCGCGGCCGGGCGCTCCGGACCCGGCGTCGTGACCGGAGGCGCGGACAGCACCAGCGCCATCCGCTCGGCCGACGCGCGCGCGATCATCACGTACTTCGGCATCTCCGAGAACAGCTTGAGCGGTTCCATGATGAACTGCGCGAGACCCACGGCCATGACGAGCTCCCCGATGGAGATCCGGCCGTCGAACGCCAGCCGGCCCGCCGTCAGGGTCACGGCGGCGGCGAGGACCGCGTTGAGGGCCAACGCGGTGCCCGCGTACACGCCGTTCACCCGGGCGACGGTGATCGCCTGGTGCTTCGCCTCCGTGCTGACCGTCCGGTAGGACCGGAACGCCGCGTGATTGCCGCCGAAGCCGTGCAGCGGGCGCAGGCCGATGATGAGGTCGGCGACCTTCGCGCCCGCCCGTGCCACCCGGGCCTGCTGTTCGCGGGTACTGGCGCCGATCCGCCGGGACATCACGCTCAGGACGGACAGGATCGCGACGGTGCCCACGATCACCAGCAGGCCGAGCCGGAGGTCGGCCAGGCCCAGCGCGACCGCCGCGACCAGCACCGCGACCAGCGAGCTGATCAGCAGCGGCACCACCTCGATGATGTCGGCGGTCTGGTCGGCGTCCTCGGTGGCGATGGTCAGCACCTCGCCGGACTTGAGGTCGACGTCCCTGGCCACCGGCTGGAGTCCGCAGGCCGCGACCCGCACCCGCCAGCGGTGCGCCTCCGTCGTGTTGGCCTTCTGCAGGATGCGCATCCCGAACCGCCACGACAGCGACACGGTCGTGATGATCACGGCCAACGCGGCGATCGACAGGCCGAGCGAGCCGAGGCTCCGGTCCCGCATGGTGTGTTCGACGATCAGGCCGAGCGCGATGGGGAAGGCGGTCTCACCCGCCTGGTACAGGCCCATGAGGAAGGTGCCCCAGGCCATGGCGCCGACGTTGCGACGCAGTGCGGTCCGGAGGATGTCGGACCCCGGGCGGGGCCGCTGCGTGTCAGGAGTTGTCATCGAGGTGGTGGGCAATCGCTTCCGGGGTGCGCAGGGTGAACAGGTCTCGGATGGTGATCACAGGACCGAACTCCCGGCGGAGCAGCCCGCTCAGCCGCACCGCCAGCATGGAGTGCCCTCCCAGGGACACGAAGTCGCTCACCGCGCTCACCTCGTCGTCGTCCAGATCCAGTGCCTCGGCGAAGAACTCGCACACCACGGTCTCGGTCTCGCTCTCGGGTCCCCGCTCCCCCGCCGTGGTCAGCGCGCCCAGCGGCTTGGCCTCCGGCAACGCCTTCGTGTCAGCCTTCCCGTTCACCGTCAGCGGGATGCCGTCGACCTGGGCGTAGTGCGTCGGGCGAAGGAAGTCCGGCAGTCCGGCGCCCACTTCGGCGGCGACCGCCGCGAGGTCGGCGCCGTCAAGGACGAGGTAGGCGGCCAGCCGGTACGCCCCGTCGACCTGCGGGTCGGGCTGGGCGACCGCGGCGACGAACCGCACCGCCGGGTGCGCCGCGAACGCGGCCTCGACCTCGCCGGGTTCGACCCGGTGCCCCCGGATCTTGACCTGCTGGTCGGTTCGGCCCAGGTACATCAGGTTCCCGTCGGGCCGCCGGACCACCAGGTCCCCGGTGCGGTACATGCGCTCGCCGGGTTGGCCGAACGGGCACGCCACGAAGCGGTGCGCGGTCTGTGCGGGCTGCCCGAGGTAGCCGCGCGCGATGCCGATGCCCGACACGTACAGCTCCCCGGGAACCCCGTCGGGCACGGACCGCAGCCACGGATCCAGCACGTACACGTCCGTGTTGTCGATCGCCACTCCCACCACCGGGTCCTGACACTCGAAGGTGCCGACGCCGAGGGTGTTGATGGTGTACTCGGTCGGTCCGTACAGGTTGTAGCCGACCGTCCCCCCGGTCTCGGCGAGCCGCTGCCACAGTGTCGGGGTGACGGCCTCGCCGCCCAGCAGCACCAGTGCCGGCCGCCGTGCCGGATTGTCCAACAGCCCCTCGGCGACCAGCTGTTGCGCGTAGGTCGGGGTCACGTTGATGACGTCGATCCCGTGTTCAAGGCAGTACTCGACCAACCGGGGCGCGTCACGGCGCAGTTCCTCGTCGCAGATGTGCACTTCGTGGCCGTCGGCGAGCCACAGCAGTTCCTCCCACGACATGTCGAACGCGAACGACACGGTGTGCGCGATCCGGAAGACCCGGTGGTCGTGCTCCGCCAGCACCGGCTCGAAGATCCGGCGTTGATGGTTGATCAGCATGTTGGTGAGTCCGGCGTACTCGGTGACCACGCCCTTGGGCTTCCCCGTCGATCCGGAGGTGTAGATCGTGTACGCGGGGTGCCGCAGGCGGTCGGGATCGTCCGGCGCGAACGTCACGAACGGCTCGGCCTCGGGCAGCGGGCGGTCCAGCTCGATCAGGTCATTCAGGTCCATCAGGTCGCCGGTCAGCCGGGGCGACACGGTGCTCACCGTGAGGATCACGTCCGGGCGGGCGTCCGCGACGATCGCGGCGATCCGCTCGTCCGGGTGGTCCAGCTCCAGCGGCACGTACGCGGCTCCGACGCGCAGCACGGCGAACAGCGCCACGATCGAGTCGAGGGAACGCGGGATCGCGAGACCCACGGTCGTCTCGGGGCCGATGCCACGCTCTGCGAGCACACCCGCCACCGCGCGGCTGCGGTCCCGGAGCTCCGCGAAGGTCATGGTCGAGCCGTGGGCGACGAGCGCGACCCGCAGCGGATCGCGATCCGCCGCCCGGTCGAACCGGTCGAGGACGGTGTCCGTGCCGACGTCCGTGCGGGTGCGCTGGGGGGGCTGCGGCCCCAACCCCCGCAGTGCGCCGACCGGCCCGGTCGACCGGGCCAGGTCCTCGAGTACGCGCAGGTAGTCGTCGAGGAGACGCCGGGCGTTCTCGGTGTCGTCGTCGCGGTGCTCCAGCTTGACCGTGAGCCGGTCGCCGGGCGTGACGACCCAGGTGAACGGATAGTGGGTGGAGTCATCGGCCTTCACCGCGGTGATGCCGTGCCTGGCGTTCATCTCGGCGAACGCGTCCATGTCCAGGAAGTTCTGGAGCACGAACAGGTTGTCGAACAGGGTGTCGTGGCCACTGGCCCGCTGGATCTCGCCGAGGCCGAGGTGCTCGTGCCCCATCGCCTCGACCCTGGCCGTCTGCACGGCCGAGAGGTACTCGCGGACCGTGTCGTCCGGCCGTGCCCGCGTCCACATCGGCACGGTGTTGAGCAGCACGCCGACGATGTCGGACAGGTCCTCACCCTCCCGGCCGGAGACGGTCACGCCGAACACGGCGTCAGTGCGGCCCGTGTGCGCGCCGAGCAGGAGGCCGAAGGCTCCGGTCAGCACCGAGTTCAGCGTGACGCCGTGCGCCTTGGCCGCTTCCCGCAGGAGGTCCGACTGTTCGGCGGACAGCGTGTGCACGAGGGCGCGCGGCAGGTCGTCCGTGAGGGACGGCGTCGGCCCGGCGAGCAGCGTCGGGCCGGGGAGGCCGGCCAGGTGCTCCGCCCAGAAGCGTTCCGATACGGCGGAGTCCTTGGCGTCGAGCGCCCGGGCGTGGTCCTCGAAGCTCGGCGTGGCCGGGGCCGGGGCCGGCAACTCGCCCGCCAGGACTGCCTGATACGCGTCGAACAGGTCCCGCAGCACGATCTCGCGGGACCAGCCGTCCCACAGCAGCAGGTGGTAGCTGAGCAGCAGGCCGTCGCGGTCGTCCGGCAGCCGCACCACGGTCAGCCGGATCAGCGGCGGCTCACCCGGATCGAATCCCGTGTCGCGGTCCTGGGCGCACAGAGCCTCGACTTCACCGTCCGTCGACAGGTGGACCGTGCGGACATCGACCCGTCGACCGGCCTTGAGGACCTGCACCGGGTTTCCGTCGGCGTCGGTGGCGAAGCCGGCGCCCACGACCGGGTGTCGCACCATCACGTACGCCATCGCCTCGGCCAGCGCGTCGGTGTCCAGTCGCCGGTCGAAGCTGAACCAGCTCTGCGCGACGTAGTGTCCGGCCGAGCCCGCCATCTGGGCCTGGAAGAACAGGCCCCGCTGGAGCGGGGTGACCGGTGCCGTGCGCTCGGCCGTCGCGGAGGCGTCCGCGATGCGTTCCAGTGCGTTCCGCCAGCGCTCGGTGATCTCGTCGGGGATGCCCTCGGCGAGGGTGAAGGCCGCGTGCAGGCTTCCGGTGGCCTCGTCGAGCCACGCGTTGACCTCGACGGCGTACGGGCTGCCCTGATCGCCGCCGGTGAGGTGCAGCGCCTGGGACTCGCTGCCCCGCCCGAGGTAGTTGAACAGCACCTGCGGGCGGGCGGTCAGCAGCGGGGCCGTCTGCGGGTTGAGGTACCTGAGCCCGCCGTAGGCGACGTGCCCGCACTCGTCCGGCTGACGTTCGGCGACCTCGCGGGCCGCCGCGACGGGGTCGGTGTGCGGCGTGAGCCGTATGGGCGCGATGGAGGTGAACCAGCCGACCGTGCGGGTGTAGTCGTGGTGTTCAAGGACCGGGACCCGGCCGTGCCGCTCCAGATCGATCGCGAGATCGGTGGGCGACGGCTGGACGTGTGTCAGCGCGGTGCGCAGCGCACCGCACAGCAACTCGGTGAGACCGACACCGAGTGCGGCGGGCGCGGTACGCGTCACACGGTCGCTCACTTCGGGGGCGAGCACGACAGTCGTCTCGCGCAGTCTCCCGACCGCGGGCAGCAGCCCGGGGGCCTGGAGCGTGGTGACCCAGTGCCCGAGGTCGTCGATCACCTGGGCGGACCGGAGCGCCAGGGCTTCGGCGTACTCGGCATAGGACGTGGTCGGCGGCGCCAGGGCCGCCCCGCGCAGGGCGGTGGCCAGGTCGTCCAGCAGTACCAGCCAGGACACCGAGTCGACGGCGAGATGGTGCACGGTGACCACCAGGGTCCGGCTCGCCGCCAGCCACGAGAACGCGATGACGTGCCCGGACTCGGGGTCGAGCCGTCCGGCGGCTTCGTTCGCCGCGGTCGTCGCGTCGATCGCTTCGGTCGCGTCCGCCCGGACGACGGTGACTTCGCGGGCGGGTTCGGTGCGCAGTGCCCACACCCCGTGCTCGACGCGCAGTCGCAGCCGCAGGGCCGGGTGCGCGGCCACCACTGCGTTCGCGGCGCGCTCGACGTCGGCGAACCCGGTGCCCTCGGGGGCCACCAGCGTCCTGGCCTGGGCGAACCCGGCGAGCGATCCGCCCAGTTCCCGCTGGCGCAGGATGATCGGCGTCGGCGTCAGCGGGCCGTCCTCGCGACGGGCGGGCGCGGAGGCGAGGGCCTGCGCTGTGCGTGGTGTGCGTGCCCCCAGGTGCTCGGCGAGCGCGCGCGGCGTCCTGAACAGGAACACGTCGCGTGGCGCGATCGGCAGGCCGAGCGCCCTGGCCCGGTTGATCACGGTGATGGCGACGATGCTGTCGCCCCCGGCCCTGAAGAAGTCGGTGTCACCGTCCGCTTCGGAGCCGGGCAGCGTCTCGGCGAAGATGTCGACGAGTGCGGCGAACGTGGCATCACTCGCGGCCACCTGGGTGTCGTCCGGTGCGGCAGGCGCCGAGTCACGCGTGGCGGGGATGGCGTGCCGGGCGGCGCGGTCGGTCAGGGCCTTGCGGTCCAGCTTGCCGTTGACCGTGAGCGGCAGGGCGTCGACCGGCAGCACCCTGCCCGGCACCATGTGCACGGGCAGCTTCGCCGACAGCAGGGCGGTGAAGTCGCCGGGCACCCGGCCGACCACGTGGGCGACCAGGTGGTCGCCGCTGCCCGCGACGGTGACGGCCACGTCGGCCACACCGTCGAGTTCCCTGATCGCGGACTCCACCTCGCCCAACTCGATCCGGAAGCCCTTGAGTTGGACCTGGTCGTCGGCGCGGCCGGTGAACTCCAGCTCGCCGTCGAGCGTGCGGCGGGCGAGGTCGCCCGTGTGGTACATGCGGGAGCCGTCGCCCGCGAACGGGTTCGCCACGAACCGGCCCGCGGTGAGCCCCGGCCTGCCCAGATAGCCGAGGGACACCTGGTCGCCGGCGACGTAGATGGCGCCCACCCGGCCCGGCGGCACCGGCCGGAGCCGGTCGTCGAGCAGGTAGGTGACCAGGCCGGGAATCGGACCGCCGATCGGGCTGACGTCGTCGCCGAGATCGAAGTCCTCGTCGGTGAGCACCCGGTGGGTGACATGGACGGTGGTCTCGGTGATGCCGTACATGTTGACCAGCTCGGGCGAACCGGTGCCGTGCCGCTCGACCCAGCCGCGCAGCCGCCCGAGATCCAGCGCCTCGCCCCCGAAGATGATCCGGCGCAGTGCGGTGACCGGCTCGTCGGCATGCCGGTCGGCCTCGATGAACTGGTAGAAGGCCGACGGGGTCTGGTTCAGCACGGTCACTCCGCGCTCGCGGACCAGCCGGTGGAAGTCGACCGGGGAGCGGGTCAGTCCGTACTCCGGCACCAGCAGCTCACCACCGTGCGCCAGCGCGCCCCACAGTTCCCAGACCGCGAAGTCGAAGGAGAAGGAGTGGAACTGGACCCACACGTCGTGCGGGCCGAAGTCCATGCCGGGCCGGGTGTTCGCGAGCAGCGTCACCACACTGGAGTGCGGGACGACGACACCCTTGGGCCTGCCGGTCGATCCGGACGTGTAGATCACGTACGCGGGGTCGTGCCAACCGGCCTGGGGCCCGGGCCCGGTGGTGGCCGGCGGCAGCTCGTCGTCCTGCACGAGCACCCGGGCCGACACGCCCGCCCGGGCCAGCAGTTCCGTGAAGCGGTCCCGCTGGCGCCGGTCCACGAGGACGACCTGCGGTGCGGCGTCGGCGAGGATGTACTCCAGCCGTTCGTCCGGGTACGCCAGGTCCAGCGGCACGTACGCGCCGCCCGCGGTGACGATCGCGACCAGGGCGACGACCTGCTCCAGGGAGCGCGGGACGGCGACGGCGACCCGCTTGCCCGGCCCGACACCGGCCGCGCGCAGGGCCGAGGCCAACTCGTTCTTCGCGTCCGTCAGTTCGCCGTAGGTCAGGGACCGGGTACTCCCGTCGAGACCGCACCGGGTGACGGCGGTGGCGGCCGGGTCCCGGCGCGCGGCGGCGTCGAACAGTCCGCCCAGCGTTGTCGGGGTGACCCGAATGGCACCCGGGGTGTCCTCGGGCGCCAGGTCGTCGACCAGGGCGTCCGGCCGGGTGAGCAGCCCGGTGAGGGTCCGGGTGAAAGTGAGCAGGATCGCCTGGGCTCTCGCTTCCCGCAGCAGTTCACCGTCGTAGATCAGGTTGAAGCGGGGACGGCCGTCGAGTACGCGCTCCACCACCAGTGTCAGCGGGTAGTGCGGGGCGCCCTCGTTCACGATGTCGGTGATGACCAGCGTGTCGCCGGGCCGCCGCAGACCCTCGACATCGGTCGCGACGTCGAACACCACCAGAGTGTCGAACAGGGTGCCGGCTCCGGCCTCGCGGCCGATCCTCGCCAGCGAGACATGCTGGTGCGCCAGCACCACGCTCTGGTGTTCCCGCGCCGAGGCGAGCAGGTCGTGCGCCGTGGTGGTGCCGGTCCAACGGGCGCGCACGGGGATCGTGTTGATGAACAGACCCACCATGTCCTCGATGCCGGGCACGTCCGCGTCGCGCCCGGACACCGTGGAACCGAACACCACGTCCCTGCCGTGCAGGATGCCGCCCAGTGTCACCGCCCAGGCGCTGTGCACGGCCACGCTCAGCGGCACGCCGGCCGACCGGGCGGCCGCGTCGATGTCGTCCTGCGGTTCCACGGCGGTGTCGGCGAATCGGGCGGAGGGGGTGTGCCCCTCGGCGACCAGCGACGGGCCGGGCAGGTCGGCGAGCTGATCGCGCCATACCCGGTCGCTCTCGTCGTCGTCGCGTTCGGCGAGCCGGCTCACATAGTCGGGGAAGCCGCCGAGCGGGTGCACCGTGCCCGGCGCGTGGTACTCGGCCAGCAGCGCGCGGAGCATCGGCGGCACCGACCAGCCGTCGGCGATGATGTGGTGCACGGTCTGCACCAGGACGCTGCGGCCGGAGCCGGCGCGCAGCAGCGTGTACCGCATCAGGGGGCCGGTGGCCAGGTCGAACCCGGCGCGGCGGTCCCGCTCGGCGTGGTCACGGATCTCGTCGTCGGTGATGCCGGGGCGGTCCAGTGTCGTGAAGGGTGCTTCCACACCGCTCTCCAGCACGGAGACCACACGGCCGTCGGCGAGGGCCGTGAACCGCGCGGCCAGGTTCGGGTACAGCGTGAGCAGCCGGGTGGCCGCCGCCGCGAGCCGGTCGGCGTCCACCTCGCCGTCCAGCGTCAGCAGTTGCTGCTCGACGTAAGCGCCCGTGGAGTCGTCGTCGAAGACGGAGTGGAAGTAGAGGCCCTCCTGCAACGGGGTCAGCGGCAGGATGTCGCGCAGGGCCGGTCCGTCCAGGGCGTCGACGTCGGCCTGTGTGAGCGGCACCAGGCCGAAGTCGCTGGGAGAGTGGCCGCCTTGGTCGAGCGCGGCCAGTCCGGCCAGGGCCACCCGGAAGTACTCGCCGACGGTCGCGATGTCCTCGTCGGTGAACATCCCGTCGGGCCAGGAGATGGTGGTGACCAGTTCGTACGCGCCATGCGAGGCGGGTTCGGCGATCGCGTTGAACTCCAGGGCGCGCGGCAGGCGCATCCTCGGGTCGCGCTTCTCACCCAACTGACCTGTGGTGCCCGCGAGTTGCCAGTCGCCGGACGCGCCCACGTCGAAGCGGCCCAGGTAGTTGAACAGCACCTGCGGTGCGGGCGCGTCGAACTCGGTGTGGGTCAGGTAGCGCAGAGCACCGTAGGAGACGCCGTTGTCGGGCACGCGGGCGAGGTCTTCCTTGACGGCCTTGAGCGCGGCGGCCAGGTATTCGGGTGCGGTGAAGTCGGCCGCGGCGCCGGGGTCCAGGGTCACCGGGAACAGGGTGGTGAACCAGCCCACGGTCCGCGACAGTTCGGGCTCGAAGCCGACGGAGCCCGCCACGAACCGTCCTTCGCGGCCGTGGCCCTCGAGTTCGATGTGCGCGAAGGTCTGGTCCTGCCCGAGGTCGCGGCGCCACCGGGCGAGGGTGACGGCGAGCGCGGTCAGCAGGACGTCGTTGACGCCCGCGTGGAACCTCGCGGGGACCTCGCCCAGCAGCGCGGCCGTGACCTCGGGGCCGACCGAGACGGTCCGCACCCGCTCCCCCGCGACGGTGTCGGCTGCGGACAGCGCCCGCCTGCCCACCGGTTGGTCCTCGGCCGGCAGGGGACGCCAGTAGTAGGCGCTGTCCGCGTCGAACGCCGCGCGCTCCAGCAGCTGGGTCCAGCGCCGGAACGACGTGCCGGCCGGGGGCAGTTCGATGGGCGCGCCCGAGGCGAACTGCCGCCACGCCGTGGCCAGGTCCTCCATCAGGACCCGCCAGGACACTCCGTCGATCACCACGTGGTGGACGACCACGACGAGTTGCCGTGCCTCGCGGCGCCAGACCGCACGCAGCATCACACCGCCCGCCGGGTCCAGCCCGTCGGTGGCGAGCGCGACGCACTCGTCGAGCGGTCGGTCGCTCTCCTGCCACCCCGCGACGGCCTGCCCTGCGAGGGCCCGGTCCGGCTCCGGGATGTCGAAGCTCCAGCGGGCGCCGCGCACCAGCTTGGCGCGCAGCATGTGGTGCCGTCCGACCACGGCGGCGAGGATGTCGTCGAGGGCGGCGGCGGTCAGGTCCGCGGGGGTGTTCAGCACCACCGACTGCACGAAGCCGTCGATCGCGTCCGTGGTCTCGCCGAGCCATTGCACGATGGGCGAGCCCACGACGGAACCGGTCGCGACATCGCCGTGGTCCGTGGTGGAGACGTCCTCACGGCTCGCCACGGCCGCCAGCGAACCCGCCGTGCTGTTGGTGAAGATCTGCCGTGCCGTGACGTGGAGACCGGCGTCGCGCAGCGCACTCAGCAGCGAGATCGCCAGAATGCTGTCTCCGCCGAGCTGGAAGAAGTCCTGGTCGACGCCGACCTCGTCCAGCCGCAGCACCGCCGCGACCACCGCACACACCACGCGCTCGTTCTCGGTGGCGGGCGGGACGAGCGAGCCCGCCCCGATCGCGGGCTCCGGCAGCGCGTTCCGGTCGAGCTTGCCGTTGGCGGTGAGCGGGAACTCCTTCATCACGACGATGTGGGCGGGCACCATGTACTCCACCATGTGCAGGGCGGCCCACGCCTTGACCTCGTCCGCCCGCAGGTCCTGGCTGCCGGTGGCCGGGATCACGTACCCGACCAGATAGGTGCCGCCCGCCGCGTTCTCCTTCGCGACGACGCAGGTGTGCCGTACGCGGGGGTGCTCCGCGAGACCGGCCTCGACGTCCTCGATCTCCAGCCGCATACCGCGGATCTTGATCTGGTTGTCGGCCCGGCCGAGGAAGTCCAGCGACCCGTCCGGCGCGAACCGCGCGAGGTCACCGGTCCGGTACAGCCGGGAGCCGTCGCCGGCGAAGGGGTTCGCCACGAAGCGGGATGCCGTCAGGCCGGGCGCGTTGACGTACCCGCGCCCCAGGAGGAACCCACCCACGTACAGCTCGCCGCCGACCCCGACCGGGACCGGGCGCAACTCGTCGTCCAGCACGTACAACCGGGTGTTGGGGTTGGCCTTGCCGATCGACGTCGACAGGCGTTCCGCCGTGCCCCGGTAGACGACGTGCGAGACACCGATCGTCGTCTCGGCCGGGCCGTAGCCGTGGTACATGGGGATGTCGAGGCGGGTGCGGAACCGCTCGTACAGCTCCGGGGTCAGCACCTCGCCGCCGCACCACACGTGCCGCAGGCTGTCGAGGCGGCCGGAGCCGGCCACCATCTCCAGCAGCACGTCCAGCATCGACGACACCAGATACGTGAAGGTGACGCGCTGCTCGGCGATCACGCTCAGCAGGTGGTGCGGGTCGCGTTCGCCGCCGGGCCGCAGGACCACCACCCTGCCGCCGCACACCAGCGGCAGGAAGATCTCGTTGATGGAGATGTCGAAGGACAACGGGGCCTTGAACAGCGACGCGTCGTCGGGGCCGAAGCCCAGGATCTCGCCGACCTGCCACAGCAGGCGCTCGCTGATGGCTTCGTGCCGGATCATCGCGCCCTTGGGCCGCCCGGTCGAACCGGACGTGAACATCACGTACGCCAGGGCGGGGCCGAGGACGGTGACCCCGGTCGCCTCGGCGGGGTAGGACCCGAACCGCCAGTCGCGGAGGTCGACGGCCACGGCTTCCGGTTCATCCGGGGCGTGTTCGCCCGAGTCGTTGAGCTGCACCACGACCCTGGCGTCTTCGATGACGACGGCGCGGCGCGCGGCGGGCCACTGCGGATCGAGCGGTACGAACGCGCACCCCGCCTGGAGCACGCCGAGCAGCCCGATCACCATGTCGGCGGAGCGGCCCAGGGAGATGCCGACGACCTGTTCGGGGGCCAGTCCGCGTTCGATCAGATGGTGGGCCAACTGGCTGGACAGCGCGGCTGCCTGACGGTAAGTCAGCGATCGGTGCTCGTCGACGACGGCGACGGCGTCCGGCCTGCTCCGCGCCTGCTCGAGGAACATCTCCACGATGGTCGGGCGGACCCGGTCGGCCCCGGTGTCGTTCCACTCGGCAAGTGCCTCGAGCCTCGCCGCCGCACTGGACGGGCCGATGGTGCCGATGGGCCGGTCAGGGAAGTCCGCCAGGTCGTCCAGTGCGAGCTGCGCGTCGGCCGGCCCGACGCCCTCCGGGACCGCGATGCTCCGGCCGTCCGCACCGACCTCCCAACCGCCGGGCCCTGCCCCGCCGTTGTCGACCCACCCGAGAACGTCGGCGAACAGAGTGCCGGGGCCAAGGTCGATGCCGTCGGGGCTGCGGCCCGTCGCCCAGTACGACAGCCCGATGGCGCACGCCTCGGCGATGGTCCTGTCGGAGAAGTCGCCGGTTCGCCGGCGCACCTCGGCCAGGCGCGCGGGAGAGAGCAGTAGGAGACGAGCGCTCGGTTCCATCATCGAAGACTCAACGCCCTTCTACGGTACGAAAGTCGGCCCAGCCTGAATCGGGGTTTCCTAACTTCCTTCTCGCCAGGCCCGCCACAGCCGCGCATACCGGCCGCCCAGAGCCACCAGCTCCTCGTGAGTTCCTTGCTCCACCACGCGTCCCGCGTCCAACACGGCGATCCGGTCCGCCGCCATGGCCTGGGTCAGCCGGTGCGCCACGAACAACGTGGTCCGGCCCGCGCACGCGGCCAGTACGGCCCGCTCCAGCTCGGCGGCGCCCTCGCTGCCCGCCTCCGCGGTCGACTCGTCGAGCACCACCACCGGCGACCGGCCCAGCACCAGCCTGGCCAGGGCGATCTGGGCGACCTTGGTGACGTCCAGGCGCTCGCCGCCCTCGCCGACCATGGTGTTGAGCCCGTCCGGCAGCGCGTCGACCCACCCGTCGGCGCCGACCGTGCGCAGCGCGTCCATCAGCTCGGCGTCGGTCGCTTCTGGTGCGGCCAGCCGCATGTCGTCGGCGAGCGGGCCGGAGAACACGTGCGTCTCCTGCGTCAGGAGGCTCACCAGGGCCCGCGCCCCGGCCTCGTCCAGACCGGCGAGGTCGGTGGACCCGATGCGCACCGACCCGGCCTGAGGGGTTCCGATGCCCGCGACCAGTGCGGCCAGGGTCGTCTTGCCCGCGCCCGTCGCCCCCACCAGGGCGAGCGAAGCGCCGGCCGGGATCGTCAGGTCGACATCCCTCAGGACCGGCTCCTCGGTGTCGGGATAACTGAACGTCAGCCCCTCCACCGTCACCGGGTATGACCCGGCGCCCGCCGCAGCGACGGCCGTGTCGCCCACCAGCCGCTCCTCCGCGGGCTCCCCCAGCACCCCGACGAGCCGGGTCAGGCTCGCGCCCGACTTCTGCGCCTCGTCGAAGGTGAACATGATGGCGCCCAGCGGGGTGAACAGCCGGTGGAACAGCAGCGGGGCCGCCGACACCTCGCCCAGGCTGGCGGCGTCGGCCTCCAGCAGGGCGTATCCCACCACGATGATCAGGACCAGCCCGATGAACTCGGCGCGGTTCTCCCTGCCGACGAACCGGCCGAAGAACCGGAACACCTCGATGCCGAGATCGCGCACCCGCCACGACTCCCTGGTGACCTGTTCGCGGAAGTCGTCCTCGAGGCGGTACGCCCGGACCGTGTCGATCCCGTTCAGACCGCTGATCAACGCCTGCGCACGGTCGGCCTGGGCCACCCGCTGCTTCTGGTACAGCGGGGCGGACCGGGGCAGGTACCAGCGCAGGGCCAGCGCGTACGCGGGCAGCGCGCCGGCGCCCGCCAGGCCGAGCCGCCAGTCCAGTCCGAACATGCCGGCCGTGGCGATGACGACCAGCACTCCCGCCGAGAACACCGTGGGGACGGCCGTGCGTATGCCCTTGGAGATCACGGCCACGTCGTCACCGACCCGGGACAGCACGTCTCCCCTGCCGACCTGCTCGATCCGTGCGCTCGGCATCCCCAGCACCGCCCGGACCGCGCCTTCCCGCAGTCGCGCGAGCAGATCCGCGCCCAGCCGCCCGATCAGGTAGGTCGACAACGCGGTGGCCGCGGCACCGAGCAGCGCGGCCGCCACCATCAACACCCCGACCCTCACCAGGATCGAGCGCGATTCGCCCTCGACGACCCCGTCGACCACCCGGCCGAGCAGGAGCACCGGGAGCACCTGGAGCGCCGCCCCGGCCACCGTGGTGAGCACGGTGGCGACCGTCAGCCACGGCACCTCGCGGCAGTGCGCCGCGACCCATCGGCCGGCCTCGCGTCCGGTCGCCGTGCGCAGGGTCGCCGGGGCGACGCGCGTGTCGGCGGTGCTCACACCTACTCGGCCGACTTGACGAGCTCGTCGATCGCGTACGGCATGGACAGCAGGGTGCCCTGGGAGATGGCCGCGCCGACCGCCGGGCCTTCACTGTCCAGCAGGTACGACACCTTGCCGTTCTTCACGGCGTCCAGGTTGGTGAACAGCTTGAACTTCTTCAACGCTTCCGTGTCCGCCTTGTCGTTGATGACGAAGATGCGGTCGACGTCGATCAGGTCGATGCGCTCGGGGGAGAGTTTGGTGTAGAAGCTGCCATCCGCGACCTTGTCGATCTCGGTCTGGTACGTGAAGCCGATGCCCGTCACCAGCCGCCCGCGCACGTCGGTGGAGGTGAACGGCGCCACCGAGTCCTCGTACCAGGACAACGCGACGGCTCTCTCGCCCGCGACCCCGGGGTGTGCCTTCTTGGCCTCGTCGAGCCGGCCCTGGATGTCGTCCACCATCTTCTCGCCCTCCTCGGCCTTGCCGAGCGCCTTGGCGATGTGCAGCGCGTTGTCCTGCCACGGCGCGCTGAACGGCTCCTTCTCGGCCTTGGTGCGGCCCACCGTCGGGGCGATCCTGGAGAGCTTGTCGTAGGCGGCCTGGTCGATCTCGGAGTAGACCGCGATGATCAGGTCCGGCCGCAGGGCGGCGATCTTCTCGTAGTTGGGGCCGGAGTCGCCGTTGCTCATGATGACTTCGGGGCGGCTGTCGCCCCACTTGTCCTTCACCCAGGGCCACTGGGTGTTGATGTCGGGGGTCTTGCCCGCCGGGTTCGGGTACTGGTCGACCATGCCGACCGGCTTGATGCCGAACGCCAGGATGGTCTGGTCGTCGGTGTAGCCGACGGAGACGACCCGCTGCGGAGCCTTGGTGACCTTCGTGGATCCGAACGCGTGCTCCACGGTGACCGGGAATGCACCGGCGGCGGCAGCCGGGGTGTCGTCGCTCGGCTCGTCCGCCGAGTCGGAACCGCAGCCCGCGAGGAGGCCGACTCCGAGGGCCGCGGCGGACAACATCGCCGCCAGCCGCCGCCGGGATCTCTTGGGCATCGTTCGATGGAGGAGCATCCGACATCCCTTGCTCGCGCTGTCCACTGCGCCCCCACATAAGGGCAGGCAAACCTTACCGTGCACAGGTGAGGCTAGGCTAGCCTAACTTCTACAACTTTATTGGGAACTAGTCGAGTTGGACGTGTGTGCGACCGATCGGCACGATGAGCGGCCGCCTGCCCACCGGGTCGTCGATCACCTTGGCGCGCAGCCCGAACGCCTCGTGCAGCAACTCGGCGGTGATCACGTCACGCGGGTGCCCCTGGGCCAGGATCGACCCCTCCCTCATCACGATGAGGTTGTCGCTGTAGCGCGTGGCCAGATTGAGGTCGTGCAGCACCATGACCACCGTGCACCCCGACTCGTGCAGGTCGTCCACCAGGTCGAGCACGTCGACCGCATGCGCCAGGTCCAGGTAGGTGGTCGGCTCGTCGAGGAGCAGCAGGTCGGTTCCCTGAGCCAAGGTCATCGAGATCCAGACGCGCTGACGCTGCCCGCCGGACAGCGCGTCGACCGGACGGTCGGCCAGATCGGACACCCCGGTCATGGCCAGGGCGCGCTCCACCACGGCGGCATCGTCCGACGACCACTGCCGAAGCCAACTCTGGTGCGGATGGCGGCCCCTGGCGACCAGGTCGGACACCGTCAGCCCCTCCGGCGCGACCGGCGCCTGCGGCAGCAGACCGAGCTTCTTCGCCACCTCCCTGGTCTTGAGCCTGACGATGTCCTCGCCGTCCAGCACGACCGTCCCCTTGGTCGGCTTGAGCAGCCGCGACAGGGTCCGCAACAGGGTCGACTTCCCGCAGCCGTTGGGGCCGATGATCGTGGTGATCACCCCCGGCGGGATCGCCACGTCCAGATCGTCGATGACGATCCGGGTGCCGTACCCGACCGTGACACCCTTCGCTGCCAGCCGTGAGGCGTCATCGACCGCGGACTCGATCCCGGTGACGTACTGAGCGACCACAAGCCCCCCTTATTTAGGTATGCCTAACTTTTGTACACCTGTCTGCGGTTCGCCCGCACCAGCAGATAGACGAGGAAGGGGCCGCCGATCGCGGCGGTGACCACGCCGACCGGGAGTGCGATCGGCAGTGCCGTGCGCGCGACCAGGTCCGCGCCGATCAGAAGCAGCGCGCCCACCAGGCCGGAGGCCACCATCGGCGGCGTCGGACACCGCGCCAGACGCATCGCCACCTGTGGCGCCACCAGCGCGACGAACGGGACCGGACCCGCCGCGCTCACCGCCACACCGGCCAGCAGGACCGCGCACAGCAGCAGGACCGCCCGCACCATCGAGTACCGGACGCCCAGGCCCGCGGCGACCTCGTCGCCGAAGTGCATCGGCTTGAACTGGAACGCGACACACGCCACGACGACCATCAGGACGAGCGTGCACCAGAGCGCGATCCAGACCTCGTTCCACGACCGGTTGTCCAGCGAGCCGACCAACCACGCCTGGGCCCGGGCCACGTCCCTGATGTCGGCCGTGACCAGCAGCCAGGTCGTGATCGCCTCCGTCACTGCACTCACCGAGATGCCGATGAGGATGAGCCGGAAGCCGTCGATCCCGCGCCGCCACGCCAGGAAGTACACCAGCAGCCCCGTGCCGAGACCGCCCGCGAGCGCCGCCGCGGACAGGCCCACGGAGTCGACGACGGCCGCGGCGGTCCCGCCCGACACCGTCACCAGGAACACCGCGACCGCGCTGGCGCCCCCGGTGATCCCCAGAATGTCGGGGCTGGCCAGCGGATTGCGCGCGATGGACTGCGTGATCGCCCCGGACACCCCCAGCGCGATTCCCACGACGAGCCCGGCCAGGGCACGCGGCATCCGCAGGTCCATGATCACGAACTCGTCGACCTGCCCGCCGCGGCCGAGGATGGTGGCGATCACCCGGGACAGGCCGATGGGGAAGTCCCCGACACCGATGGACAGGCAGAACACCAGGAAGGCCGCCGTCGCCAGCAACAGCGTGACGAAGGCGATCCAGGGCCGCCAGACGAACGACACACCGCCGAGCCGCACGCCGGGCGTCACCGAGGGCTTCACGTCTGTCCCGTTCATGCGTTCTTGAACTTTCCGCGCCACACCAGAGCCGCGAAGAACGGGGCGCCGAGGAGAGCGACGACGACACCCGCGTCCAACTCGCCCGGCCGCACCACCAGACGCCCCACGATGTCGCAGGCCAGCAGGACGACGGCTCCGAGCAGACCCGCGTACGGAACCAGCCAGCGATAGTCCGGTCCGGTCAGGTAACGGGCCACGTGGGCAACCATGAGCCCGAGAAACGCGATGGGGCCGCAGGCCGCCGTCGCCGCGCCCGCCAGCAGGGTGATGGCGGCGATGCCGACGGTCCGGCTCAGCGCGATGTTCACTCCCAGCCCCCGCGCCACGTCGTCACCCAGGTTGAGCAGGTTGATGGCGGGCAGCGTGGTCAGCGCCAACACCAACCCGACCGCGATGAACGCGGCCACCGGCCAGATGACGTCGAATCCGACACCCGCCACGGAGCCCGCGTTCCAGAACCGCAGCGCGTTCAGCGAGGCCTGGTCCGACAGCGCGACCGCCGTGGTCATCGCCGCGAGGAACACCGTGATCCCCTGACCGGCCAGTGCGAGCGTCAACGGGTTGCCGGCCCCCCGGCCGATGCTGGCGAGTCCGAACACGACGACACCGGCGACCGCCGCCCCCAGGAAGGCGAACCAGACGTACTGGAACGGGTTGGAGAACCCGAACACGGCGATCACCGACACCACGGCGAACGAGGCGCCGGCGTTCACCCCCAGCAAGCCCGTGTCGGCGATCGGGTTGCGCGTGTACCCCTGGATCAACGCCCCGCCGACCCCCAGGGCGACGCCCGCCACGATCGCGAGCACCGTCCGGGGCACCCGTACGGTCCGGACGATGAGCCGGATCTCGGTGAGCCGCTGGCCGGAGTCCGGCGCCGCGAACAACCCGTGCCACACCTCGGCGGGACTCAACGCGCGCGCACCGACGGCCAACGACACCGCCCCCGCGGCCATGAGGATCACCACCAGCGTGCCCAAACCCACAACCCGCCGCCGACGGGCCTCTGTTGTGCCTCCGGGCGCGGGGCGCTCCACCGCAGTCGTGCCCATGTCGACGTACGTCATCCCCTTGATCGGCCGGCCGCGCATGGCCAGTGGGTCGAACAAACTCCCCCGGGAGGGGAGTTGGCGAACCCCGTCGGCACAGGGCGTGTACCAGTGGACACGGATGTTCCTTTCACGGCGTTGCGCGGTGCTGCCGCGTCCGCCGGGTGCGGTTCCACCAGGCGGGCGCGGCGGTGTCGGGGGCGAACCGGTGAGCGGACTAGCGGGCGGTGCTGCCGGTTCCGTCGGCGACCGTCCGGGCCTCGTCGGAACCGGGCTTGAGGCCCCGGTCGAGGAGCGAGCCCAGGATCTCGCCGACCCTGATGGCGGTGTTGGACAGCAACGGCGACGTGATGCCGTGCGTGTGCTCCGTACCGCCCTGGAGGTAGATGCCGCAGCGCAGGCCGGGGTCCGTCACGATCCGGTAGTCACGCTCGACGCGAACGCGGCCCTCGTCGTCGCGGTGGCAGAGGTCGCCGACCTCGCCGAGGAGGCCGAGGGGGTCGGCCGGGCTGTAGCCGGTGGCGAAGACCACGACATCCGCGTCCAGGGGAGTCTCCTCGCCGGTGACGAGGGAGGTGACGGTGGCACGCACCTTGTCCGGCGTCTCCTCGACGTCGGTGAGCCGGGACACGTTGAGGAAGCGCAGCCGCTCGGTGCCGAGGACCTTCTCCTGGTACATCTGGCGGTACAGGTCGTCGATCAGGTCGATGTCCACCACGGAGTAGTTGGTGTTGCCGTGGTAGTCCATCAGCCGGCGCTTGACGTTCTCGGGCGCGGCGAAGTACTCGTCGACCGCCGCGGGGTCGAAGATCCGGTTGGCGAAGCTGCTGTCGTCGGCGGGGCTGTAGCCGTAGCGGGAGAAGACCGCGCAGACCTCGGCCCGGGGGAAGCGGCGGTGCAGAAAGGCGACGTTCTCGGCGGCGCTCTGCCCGGCGCCCACGACGATGAACCGAGACGGTGAGGTGCCCTCCAGTGCGTCGACTCTCGCCAGCAGTTCGGAGTTGTGCCAGATGCGGTCGCCGCGCTCCACGCTCTTGGGCATGAGGGGACGCAGCCCGGTACCGATGACGAGGTTGCGGGCCCGGTGGACCGCGAGCCCCTCCCCCGACCTGACCGTCACCTCCAGGTACTCCACGACGCCGTCACGGAGGGCAGGCGCGACGCCGACGACCTCGTGACCGTAGGAGACCATGTCCTCGACCTTGGCCGCGGCCCACTCGAAGTAGTCGTGGAACTCCACCCGCAGCGGGAAGAGGTTCTTGTGGTTGATGAAGTCGATCAGCCGTCCCCTGCTCTTGAGGTAGCAGAGGAAGCTGAACTCACTGGCCGGGTTCCGGAGCGTCACCAGGTCCTTGAGAAAGGACACCTGCATGGTCGCGTCGTCGATCAGCATGCCACGGTGCCAGCCGAAGTTCGGCTGCTGCTCGAAGAAGTGAGCGGTGACCGCCTCCTGGCTGCCGGCGCGTGCGTTGTGCTCGCTGAGCGCGATCGCCATGGCCACGTTGGAGGGTCCGAAGCCGATGCCGATGAGGTCGTGGACCAGAGGTGCGTCGCCAGGAAGAACCTGTGACATGTCACTCCCATCTTGCGGGCGGCCGGTTGCCCGGCTCGGAGATACGGGAGGAGGGCACGCAGCATGGCGAACCCGTGAAACTTAGGGAAGCCTAAGCTTATGCTGTGAGACTGTCGATGGGACGAAGCGGACAATCGAGATTCGGAGATACCTGACAGACAGTCAAAGCCCCGCAGTGCACGCGGCATTGCATGCTTAGGTAAGCCTTGCTTTACTGGCGGCGGTCCACGCCCTGCCTCGAGGAGGAACCGCATGCGGGTCGTCATGTTCGGCTATCAGACCTGGGGGCACCGCACCCTGCAGGCCCTGCTGGACTCCGAGCACGACGTGGTGATGGTCGTGACACATCCCAGGAGCGAGCACGCCTACGAACGGATCTGGAGCGACTCGGTCGCCGACCTCGCCGAGGAACACGGCGTCCCCGTCCTCATCCGCAACCGCCCCGACGACGAGGAGCTGTTCGAGCGGCTCAAGGACGCCGATCCGGACATCATCGTCGCCAACAACTGGCGAACCTGGATCCCTCCGCGCATCTTCGGCCTGCCCCGCCACGGCACCCTGAACGTCCACGACTCACTGCTCCCGAAGTACGCCGGATTCTCCCCGCTGATCTGGGCCCTCATCAACGGCGAGAGCGAAGTCGGCGTCACCGCCCACCTGATGGACGAGGAACTCGACGCCGGGGACATCGTCATCCAGCGGGCGGTCCCGGTCGGGCCGGCGGACACGACCACCGACCTGTTCCACAAGACCGTCGACCTCATCGCCCCGGTCACCACGGAGGCCCTCGGCCTCATCGCCTCGGGACAGACCGAGTTCACCAAGCAGGACCGTTCGCAGGCCAGCTTCTTCCACAAGCGCTCGGCCGAGGACATCCGCATCGACTGGAACTGGCCCGCCGCGGACCTGGAACGCCTCGTCCGCGCCCAGTCCGCCCCGTACCCGAGCGCCTTCACCTTCCACAAGGGCGAGCGCCTCGAGGTCCTCTCCGCCGTGGTGTCCCAGGGCCGCTACGGCGGCACCCCCGGCCGCGTCTTCTATCGCGAGGGCGACGGCGTGGTGATCGTCGCCGGAGCCGACGCCCGCACCGGCCGCAACCACGGCCTGGCCATCACGCGCGTACGGACCGCGGACGGCAGGGAGCTGACCGGGACCGAGTACTTCTCCTCCATGGGTGGCTACCTCACCAGTCGTCCCTGAGCACTTGAGCTCCGGGGTACGCCTGGAGGTCGTCGCCGCTCGTCACGCCCCCGGAGCATCCAGGCGGTGGCCGAAACGCCCGCCCGGTATCACCGCCGGCGAGGTGTCGGAGATGCTCGACGTGCTGCGCGGCGTCGGATCTGCCGCGCGGGCGGCCGGCTGCCGAGGAGCATCTGGTGCCGCTCAGTCCCGCGGCCGGGGCGCGAGCATGCCGCCGCGTTTCAGCGAGCTGAGGACGAGCGAGGTGTCCACGGACGCGACGTCCCGCAGCCAGGGGGCCCGGGTGACGAAGTCGTACAGGGCCGACTCGCCGGGCAGCGCCGCCAGCACCAGGATCTGGTGCTCTCCGGTGACGAAACTGGCGTACCGGACGTGGACGTTGTCCGCCAGCGCCGCCGCCACCGCCTCGGCCCCGGCCGGAGCGGTGCGTACCCGGAGCACCGCCTCCACCGGCAGCCCGAGCAGCGCCGGCTCGATCACGGCGCGGATGCGCACCCTGCCCTCCCGCCGCAGCGCGCCGAGGCGCCGCCGCGCGGTGGCTTCCGAGACTCCCGCGACGCGGCCGAGTTCCTCATAGGTGCACCGCCCGTCCTCGGCGAGCGCGTTCAGGAGCAGCCGGTCCGACCGGGAGAGTTCGTGTGCCACGTCGGCGAGCGGCATCACGTCTGCGTCGGCCGACGAAGGTGCGGGCGCCTCGGACGGCCCCGCCAGCGTGGCGATCTCGTCGTCGGTGAGCAGACCGGAGTGCCACTCGCGGATCGTGCGGATGTGGCGCAGCACCGGCAGCGTGAAGCTCTCCAACATGCCCGGCAGTCCCGGCAGTTCGTCCATCACCAGGCTCGCCAGTCGGTCCCTGGGGCAGAGCAGCTCGGCCACGCAGTCCGGGGAGCCGGTCAGCACATGGGTGAAGACACAGTCGGGCCGGCGGGCCAGCGCGCTCGCGACCATCCGCGCCTGCCCCGGGGCGCAGCGCACACCGACCACCGTGCTGCGGCCGTGCTGCGCCATGGCGCCGATCCGCACGACCCCGGAGTCCAGCAGCCGGGTCCCCCGGCGCACGACGGTGCGTTCGGCCTCGTCGAGCGCCGTCGCGATGCGGTGCCACGAGGCCCGGCCGTCGATCTGCAGTGCGCTGATGATGCGGCGATCCAGCGAATCCGCCACGGGACCGGCCTGCTGTGCCTTCATCGCACCAAGCATATGGCTGATTCCGTCACTTGGGCCGAGATTCTTGTTCCCTTCCGTCAGTGTGCCCGAACCTGCACGACATGAGCCGCACGTACCGATGACTCCCGCTCTCCCCACGTACGGAGATGGTCGACGTGACCACGACGCAAGGAACTCCCCTTCGGCAACCGGCTGCTGCACCCGCCCAGGCTCCTGGCACCCGTCGCGGGCGACTGGCTCTGCTGGGCCCCGGCCTGGTCCTGGCGGCCGCCAGCGTGGGCGCCGGCGACATGGTGACGTCCCTCGCCGGCGCCTCCGGGTACGGGATGGCGCTGCTGTGGGCGATCCTCATCGGCGTCGTCCTGAAATTCGTCCTCACCGAGGCGGTGGGACGGCTCTACATGGCGACCGGCCAGACCGTGATCGCCAGCCTGCGGTCGGTCGGACGCTGGCTGCCCGCGGCGTTCTTCGTCTTCGTCCTGGTCATCGGACTGCTCTACGGGGCCGCCCTGAGCTCGGTGGCCTCGCTGGCACTGTCCACGCTGTTCCCGGCGCTCCCCCCGCGGCCGCTGGGCATCGCGATCGCGTTGGCATCCGCCGCGCTCGTGTACGTCGGCCGGTACACGCTCTTCGAGCGGGTGATGAGCGTCTTCATGCTCGTCAAGTTCCTCGGCATGGTCACCCTGGCCGTGGCCACCCTCGCCACCGTCGACGACCTTCCGGGCCTTGTCTCCTCGATGCGCCCGAGGCTGCCGGAGGGAGACGTGGTGACGGTGCTCGCCCTCATCGGCGGCGTGGGCGGCACGGCCGGGATCGCCTCGTACAGCTACTGGGTACGGGAGAAGCGCTGGCAGCACCGGAGCTGGCTGCCCGTCATGCGGGCGGACTCCGCGGTCAGTTACGCCGTCACCTTCCTCTTCGTGCTCTGCACGACCATCGTGGGGACGGGCCTGCTGTACGGCACCGGCAGGACCATCACCGGCAACGACGGCCTGGCCGCACTCGCCGACCCGCTCGGCGCGGACCTCGGGTCGGTGGCCCGCGTCCTGTTCCTGGCGACCTTCTTCTTCGTGACGCTCAGCGCCCTCGTCGGCGGGTTCAACGCCCTCTGCTATCTGCTGGCGGACTCCCTGCGGACCGTGCGCGGCATTCCGGAGACCGATGCCGAGCCCCATATGGCACAGAACAGCCGGCCCTTCCGCGTCTTCGTGGTCTATTGCGCGGCCGCGTCGATCGCCGTCACGTTCATGGGGAAGCCGGTCGCCCTCGTGCTGACGTACGCCGCCTTCGGGTCCCTGATCCTGCCCCTGCTGTCCGGGGCACTGTTGGTGCTGCTGAACCGCCGGGGCATCGAGCCGCTGTACCGGAACAAGATCATGTCGAATGTGCTGCTGTCCGGCGCCTTCCTCCTCTTCGGGGTGCTGGCCGTCGTACAGGTCAAGGAAACGTTCTGAGAGGCGTGAATCCCTTCGTGAACCCCATGAACGACGCGAACGGCGACGCAGCCGGCACGGATGAGCTCTGCTTCCGCAGCGCCACCGATCTCGCCGCCGCGATCCGGCGCCGCGAGGTGTCCGCCCGGGAAGTCGTCACCGCCCACCTGGAGCAGATCGAACGCGTCAATCCGGCGGTCAACGCCATCGTCACCCTGGTCGCCGATCAGGCGCTGGAAGAGGCGGCCGGGGCCGACGCGCGGCTGATGTCGGGAGCGGAGGTCGGCCCGCTGCACGGGCTGCCCGTCGCGCACAAGGATCTGCACGACACCGCGGGCATCCGGACGACGTACGGTTCGCCGATCTTCGCCGACCGCGTCCCCGACCGGGACCACCTGGTCGTCGAGCGTCTGAAGAACGCCGGGGCCATCACCCTCGGCAAGACCAACGTCCCCGAACTCGGCATGGGTTCACACACCGTCAACAAGGTGTTCGGGCCCACCCGCAACCCGTACGACCTCTCCCGCAGCGCGGGCGGCAGCAGCGGCGGTGCGGGGGCCGCGCTCGCCTGTGGAATGCAGCCGATCGCCGACGGCAGCGACACCGGCGGGTCGCTGCGCAATCCCGCCTCCTTCAACAACGTCGTGGGGCTGCGCCCCTCCCCCGGGCGCGTTCCGTCCTGGCCCGACAAGGTGCCGTGGGGACAGCTGTCGGTGAAGGGGCCGATGGCCAGGACCGTGACGGACGTGGCGCTGGCCCTGTCCGTGCTCGCGGGCCCCGACGCGCGCAGCCCGCTCGCACTTCAGACACCGGGCTCCGCCTTCGCCGGCCCCCTGGACGGTGGTGTGCGCGGCCTGCGCGTGGCCTGGTCGGCCGACCTCGGGGGGACCGTGCCCGTCGATGCCGAGGTACGGGCCGCACTCGAGCCCGCGGTCGAGGTGTTCGCCTCGCTGGGCTGCGAGATCGAGGAGGCCTGCCCGGATCTGTCGGGGGCCGACGAGGTCTTCCTCGTCCAGCGCGCCTGGCAGACGGAACTCGCCTACGGCCCCCTGCTCGACGAGCACCGCCACCACATGGCCCCGGACGTGGTGTGGAACATCAAGGAGGGACGCGGGCTCACCGGCCCGGACCTCGGCCGGGCACAGCTGCTGCAGACCGCCCTCTACCACCGCGTCCGGGAGTTCTTCGAGACGTACGACCTTCTGCTGCTGCCGGTCAGCCAGGTCGCCCCGTTCGACGTCCGGCTCCCCTACCCCGCCTCCGTCGACGGCACCCCGATGGAGACCTACTTGGACTGGATGCGCTCGGCCTACCTGATCTCCGTCACCGGTTGTCCCGCACTGTCGGTGCCGGCTGGTTTCACTCCTCAGGGCCTGCCCGTCGGGCTTCAAGTGGTCGGCCCGCACCGGCAGGACCGGGCGGTGCTGCAGGCCGGTTACGCCATCGAGCAGGCGCTGCGGACCGGCGAGCGCAGGCCGCCCGTCGTCCTCAAGGACGCAGGCTCCGTTGCGCTCAAGGACGGGAGCCGGTCATGAGCCCGCACAACGCCCCCAGGACCCCGCGCGACGCCGTCGTGATCGGGGCCGGCATGACCGGGCTCGCCACTGCCTGGTTCCTCCAGGAAGCCGGTGTCGAGGTCACCGTCGTCGACCGTCGGCATGTCGCGGCCGGCGCGTCCTGGGGAAACGCCGGCTGGCTCTCCCCCGCCCTCGCCGTACCGCTGCCCGAGCCGGGCGCCCTGCGGCTGGGGCTGCGCACCCTGCTCTCGCCGGCCTCGCCCCTCTACATCCCGCCCCGCGCGGACCCGCGTCTGGCCCGGTTCCTGCTGTCGTTCAGCCGCAACTGCACTCCGCGGCGCCGGCGGATCGCCATGAGCGCCCTCGCCCCGCTGAACCGGCAGGCGCAGGCCGCGTACGACGAACTCGCCCGGGGCGGCGTCGCCGAGCCGACCCACCAGAGCGACCCGTGCCTCATCGCCTTCACCACCGAGGCTGCCCGCACGCCGTTCCTCCACGAGCTGGAGGCGGTGCGCGCGGCCGGCCAGAGCGTCGACTACGACCTGCTCTCCGGGGCCGAGGCCCGGGCCATGGAGCCGGCGCTGTCGGAACGGACCGGCGCCGCCGTACGACTGCACGGCCAGCGCTTCCTGAACCCGGGGGCCTATGCCGCGGCGCTCGCCGACGCGGTGCGTGAGCGGGGCGGCAAGGTCGTCGAGGGTCTGCGGGTCACCCGGGTACAGGATCACGGGAGCGAAGTCGCCGTGGTCGCCTCCGACGGTACGGACCTGCGCGCCGACACGGCCGTTCTCGCCAACGGAGCCTGGCTGAACCGGCTGGCGGCACCCTTCGGCGTCCGCGCCGCCGTCCAGTCCGGCCGCGGCTACAGCTTCACCCTGCCCGCCGAAGGACTGCCCACGGGGCCCACGTACTTCGCCGCCCAGCGCGTGGTCTGCACACCTCTGGGCGAGCGTGTACGGGTCGCCGGAATGATGGAGTTCACCGCCCCCGACCGGCCCGCGGACCCCCGCCGCGTCCAGGCCGTCATCGACGCGGCACGTCCCATGCTGCCCGGCGCCGACTTCAGCCGCCGTACCGACGAATGGGCGGGCCCACGCCCCTGCACCGCGGACGGGCTGCCCCTCGTCGGCCCGACCCGCTCACCGCGCGTCCACGTCTGCGGCGGCCACGGGATGTGGGGCGTCGCCCTGGGCCCGCTGAGCGGCAAACTCCTCGCCGAGTCGATCGTGACCGGGCGGAGCGCCGCCGAACTCACTTCTCTGCATCCGCTCCGCTGAACCGCCGGGAGGTACCGTCCATACGCCGGGATGGTGGTGAAGTGGCTTTGCGGGGACGGGAGTCGGTATGGAGCCCGGCGGTACTCCGGCGAAAGCGCCGCGATACGGACGCGATCGACGGCAGGGCACAGTCATCCGCCGCGCGCTTCCTCTGGAACCCGCCCCGAAGCGGGGCCACAGGCGCTCGACGTGCGAACACGCGCCCGCCGGGCCATCGTGGGAAGGGAGTCGAAAACCCCTCGCCGCCATGTCCACCCGGGAGGGAACATGCAGCAGTACGAGATAACAGAGGCCCAGAAGAAGGCTTTCGAAGACAACGAGGCCGACTTCCGCAGACTCGACGACCAAATGCACGGCATCCAGGAAGCCGCCCGTGCGCGACTGATCGACAACGGCTGGGACCCCGGCATCGAGGGCATTCCCTGCCTGGCCTGCCCGTGCCCCGACTTCATGGCAGACGGCCAGCTCGGACGATGCCGCAGAGGCGGCTGCGGACACCCGTTCGGCCGCCACGACCTGCCCCGCTGACCCGGCCACCCGGCCACCGGCCACCCGGCCCTCAAGAGCCGCACCCTGGCCCGCGCCACATCTTCCTCTACTTTCGTCCAAGCGGTCGTCGATCTTTGTCCATGGACGGGCTCGCCGCCCAGGGTGAGGGTGAGGCCATGAGCGAATTAACGGTCGAGGACGGGGACTTCCAGCGCGACGGGCGCCCGGTTGCGTAGGCGCGCGATCGGAGACCGAGGGATGCCGAGTGGCCTCATCGCGCTGGCACTGGGCGGTTTCGGTATCGGTCTGACCGAGTTCCTGATCGCGGGGCTGCTGCCGCAGGTGGCGTCGAGTCTCGCGGTGTCCGAGGCGGCCGCGGGCCGGCTGATCTCCGGATACGCGCTGAGTGTCGCGATCGGCGCGATCGCGCTGACCGCGGCGACGGCGCGGCTGCCCCGCAAGACGGTCCTGGTCGGCCTGGTGGCGTTGTTCGTCGTCGGCAACCTGGTGTCCGCTCTCGCACCGAGCTATCCGGTGATGCTGCTCGGGCGGATCGTCGCGGCGTTGTGCCACGGTTCGTTCTTCGGTATCGGCTCGCTGGTCGCTCGCAGTCTCGTCGCGCCGGAGAAGAAGTCCCGCGCGGTGGCGGTCATGTTCGCCGGGCTGACGGTGGCGAACGTGCTGGGCGTGCCGTTCGGTGCGCTGGTCGGTGAGCGGTGGGGCTGGAGGGCGGCCTTCTGGGCGGTCACCGCAATCGGCGTGCTCGCGCTGGCGGGAATCGTCACCCTCGTCCCCGGCTGGGCGGGCCAGACGCCTCCGCCGACAGTGACCGGCCGATTTGATCCGATACCGGCCGACGGTGTGCGGACCCAGTTGCGTGCTTTCCGGTCCTGGCAGGTCTGGTTGACGCTGACGGCGACCGCGCTCAGCTATGGCGGGATGTTCGGGGCGTTCAGCTACATCGCCTACACGTTCACCGAGGTCGGCGGCTTCTCCTCGGCGGATGTCGCCTGGTTGCTGATGGTGTACGGCGTCGGTCTGGTCGTCGGGAACCTGGTCGGCGGGCGGGCGGCCGACCGTGACCGTGACCGCGCCCTGGTCCTCGCCCTGCTCGGACTCACCATCACCCTGGCCGTGTTCGGTCTGCTGGCCGGCAGCGCCACCGCGTCGGTGATCCTGGTGTTTCTGATGGGGCTGTTCGGGTTCGCCAGTGTGCCCGGCATGATCACTCGCGTCACCGACTTCGCCCACGGGGCGGCGCTGGCCGCCAGCGCCAACGTGTCCGCCTCCAACATCGGCAACGCGCTTGGCGCCTGGCTCGGGGGCCTGGCCATCACCGCGGGCCTCGGCTACACCGCGCCGCTCTACGTCGGCGCCGGTATCGTCCTGATCTCCGTGAGTGTCATGGCCGTTGCCGCACACCAAGCCCGGTCACCCGCGCGGCAGACCGACCAGTTCATCTGAGGACCGTCTTCGGGTCAGCGCAGGACAAGCAGGACGGCCAAGGCGATCAGCAGCGAGTCGATCCGGTCCAGCAGGCCGCCGGAGCCTGGTAGCCAACTACCGGCGTCCTTCGTCCGGGCACCTCTTTTGACCATGGATTCGAGCAGGTCGCCGGCCGGCCCGCCGACCGCCACGGCAACCGCCGTCGGCCAGCTCAGCGCGGACAGCACGGCGAGCACGCCGAGGCCTGCCGCGGCCCCGGCCAGGGTCCCGCTCCACCGCTTGGCCGGTGACAGTGGTGACAACCGCGGCCCGCCGAGTCGTCGACCGGCGAAGTACGCCGCGATGTCGGCGATCGAGACCGCCACGAACAGCGCAAGCGCGCTCGCCCCGAGCACCACCAGCGCGGCCAGCACACTCAGCCAGGCCAGCCCGAGCAGTCCGGCACCGAGCCGGTGCAGGCCCTGGTCGGCGTCGCCGGCCAGGAGCGGCACCGCGGCCACCGCGAGCGCCCCGATCGCGACCACACGGAGCACCTGTCCGGGCGCCAACCAGGCGGCCAGCACTACGCCTGCCACCGCCGCGGCCAGCACCACCCGGTCCACCCAGCCCAGCCGCATCAGCCCGCCGAACTCCATCACCGCGATCACCCCGACCACGACGGCGATGGCCGCGGTTCCCGGACGGCCCAGCCAGAACGCACCGGTGACCAGTGGCACTCCGACCGCCCAGGCGCACCACCGGATCAGCAGCTCGCGGCGCCCGGACGCCGCCACCGCAATGCCGCTCAGCGCCAGCGCCCCACCGAGGCAGGGCGCCAGGGAAGCCACGGTGATCACCGGGCGGCTCCGGCGGCGGGAACGCCCTCGGGCAGGGAAACGAGTGAGGCCGAACGGGGCCGCAGTTCGTCCAGGGCGGCCTGAAAGGCGGCCACAATGCGCGCGTTCTCGGCGGTGTCCTTGACCGCGATACGCACCGTGCGCCCGTGGTACTGAGACGACAGCGGCGAAAGGTCGCGCAGGTACACGTCGTGGCGGCGGCACTCGTTCACCACTTGTGCGGCACTCGGCCCGCCGTACGGCAGGGTCACGCCGATGAAGTTCGCCACGGCCTCATCGACCACCACGGTCTCGTCCAGCCCGGCCAGGTCGGCGGCCAGCTGCCGGCGCAGCGCGTGGGTGCGAAGCCGGCAGTCGACGTAGTACGCCGGGTCGCGCAGGGCTGCCACTGCGGCCAGCTGCGCCGGAAGGCTGACCGGCCAGGGCGGTGTCCATCGGCGCAGCTGCGCCGCGGTGTTCGGCTCGGCCACCAGGTAGGCGGCCCGCATGCCGGACAGTGCGTAGATCTTGGACAGTGAGGTGCAGACCACCACCCGCGGGTCCGTCGCGGCGAGGCCGGCTAGCGACTCGGTCTGGTCGACATAGCCCAGGTACGCCTCGTCGATCCACCAGCGGGTTCGGGCCGGCGCGGCGGCGATCACCGAGCGCAGCTCCGCGGCCGGCGCGTGGCGGCCGGTCGGGTTGTTCGGGTTGACCACCACCACGAGGTCGTAGCGGCCGGACCCGACGGCAGCGGACAGCCGGGCCGGATCGATCCGCCAGCCGTCTTCGCGGCGCAACCGGAACCGGTCCACCCGGCATCCGATCACTCTCTCGGTGACGTGGGCGTACTCGCCGTAGCCCGGGTCCATCAGAAGCACCCTGCTCTGCGGGGTCAGCCACCGGCCGAATGCCCTGAAGATCAGGTCGGATGAACCGGCGCCGACCGCGAGCGTCTCCGCCGGCAGCGCCCGGGCGGCGGCGATTTCCGCCAGCAGGCCCTCGGCGCCGGTCGGCGGCGAGGTCCGGGCGGCCCAGGCCGGATCCTCCGCGAGCGCCGCCCGCACCCCGGGGGCCGGCGGGAACCAGGCATCCAGCACGTCGGCCGCGACCACCTGATGGCGCCGGTGCAGGCTGCGGAAGTCGGTGCCGATGGCGGTGAACGAGGCGCCGCCGTGTTCGCAGCCGTCCGGCCGGGGTGCGAACGGCACGTCCAGCCGCCAGTCCACTTCGGACCGCAGACGCGCCAGCGTCGTGCGGTAACGGTCCATCGTGACCTTCGTCAGCTCGCTCACGCCGCCGGTCAGCACCTCGAACGTCAACGCCCCGCTGTGGACGGTACGACCGACCGGGCGCAGGCCGGCGGCCAGGTACATGTCGAGCAGTTCGGTGCGCCCCATCGCCACCACCCGGCGACCGCCCCGGGCGGCGATCCAGCGCAGCGCCGCGTACATCAGCAGCGGTGCCGCTGCGGAGGCCCGCCAGCGCGGCTCGACGGTGAGGATGCGCACCTCGAACAGATCGCCCTCCGCCAGCAGCGGCAGGTCGTCGCGGGTCAGGTACTTGTCCAGCGCGTACCGCCCCAACCAGGGGGGAGTCAGGCTGACAAAGCCGATTCGGGCTGCGCCTCGCGCCGCGACCAGGTAGACGTTGTCGCCGTCCAGCCCGTCGCGAAGCCGCCCGGCCGGATCCGGCGCATGCTGGCCCAACTCCTGTGCGTACACCCGGTGACGGAGTTCGTGGATCCACTCGAGATCCTCCGGAGTAGCAGTGCGCAGCTGCAGGTCACGGCCCATGAGCACCTCTTTCGACGCGGGGTGGTGGGACCGTTCCATCGTGGGGAACGCACGGTGGCGGCGACAGAGCCGAGCGACACACTCGGCCTGAGTACGCGTACTCAGGCGCGGTCGTCTCCCGCGTGCTCCGTCCAGAACTGGTGGCGGGCCGCGTCAGGCCGCGAGGATCGCAGGTGATTCACCTCGTGGACAGCCGGAGCATCGGTCGGCCGCCGGTCGCCCCGAGCGGTGCCGTCTGCGTCCTCACTGTCGCGCGGTGTGGTCGTAGAACCCGTGACCGCTCTTGCGGCCCAGACGGCCGGCGGCGACCATGCGGCGCAGCAACGCGGGAGGCGCGTACAGCGGTTCCTTGAACTCCTCGTACATCGACTCCGCGACCGCCTGTGCGGTGTCGAGGCCGATGAGGTCGAGCAGGCGCAGCGGGCCCATGGGGTGGGCGCAGCCCAGTTCCATGCCGCGGTCGATGTCCTCGGGAGTCGCGGAGCCGGCCTCCACCATGCGCACGGCGGCGAGCAGATAGGGCACGAGGAGTGCGTTGACCACGAAGCCGGATCGGTCGGTCGCCTCGACGACCTCCTTGCCCAGGGCGTCGGAGACGAAGGCTCTGGCCCGTACGACGGTGTCGGGGCTTGTGGTGAGGGCCGGGATGATCTCGACGAGGGTCTGCACGGGCACGGGGTTGAAGAAGTGGATGCCCAGGACATGGGTGGGCCGCCGGGTCGTCACCGCGAGGTCGACGATGGGGATCGACGAGGTGTTGGTGGCCAGAACGGCTTCGGCGTCCGTGACGATCTCGTCGAGGGTTTTCAGGACACCGGTCTTCAGGTCGCGGTTCTCGGCGACGGCCTCGATCACGAACTGGCGGTCGGCCATGGCCTTGAGGTCGTCGGTGAAGGTCAGGCGGGAGCGGGCGCCGTCCCGCGCCTCCTCGGTGATCTTGCCGCGGCGCAGAGCGCGGTCGAGGGAGGCCTCGACGCGCCGGCGGCCGGCCGCGGCGGCGTCGGAGGACGACTCGGCGACCAGTACGTCGATATCGCTGCCGCTGAGAGCGGCGACTTCGGCGATGCCGGAGCCCATGAGACCGCAGCCGACGACGCCGAGGCGCGAGACAGTTTCCATGCGGGTGGCCCTTTGCGTGGGACGAAGAGTGGACAGGCGTGGACAGGCGTGTGTTCAGGGGGTGTTGGGGTCGTGCTCAGACGTTGCGGCGGTACTCGCCGCCGACTTCGAAGAACGCCTCGGTGATCTGCTGGAGCGAGCAGACGCGGGCGGCGTCCATCAGTACGGCGAAGGCGTTCTCGCCGCTGGTGGCGGCGCGCTTGAGTTCGGTGAGGGCGGCTTCTGCCTCGGCGCGATGGCGGCTGCGGAAGTCCTCGACGCGGGCGAGCTGGGACTGCTTCTCCGCCTCGGTGGCGCGGGCCAGTTCCACGACCCCGTGCTCGCTGTCACCGCCGGGTTTGCGGAAGGTGTTGACGCCGATGATCGGAAGCGTGCCGTCGTGCTTGCGCTGCTCGTAGAGCATCGACTCGTCCTGGATGCGCCCGCGTTGGTAGCCCGTCTCCATGGCGCCGAGGACTCCGCCGCGCTCGCTGATGCGCTCGAACTCGGTCAGTACGGCTTCTTCGACGAGGTCGGTGAGTTCGTCGATGATGTACGAGCCCTGCAGCGGGTTCTCGTTCATCGCCAGGCCCCACTCGCGGTTGATGATCAGCTGGATGGCGAGGGCCCGGCGGACGGAGTCCTCGGTGGGGGTGGTGACGGCCTCGTCGTAGGCGTTGGTGTGCAGGCTGTTGCAGTTGTCGTAGACGGCGATGAGCGCCTGCAGGGTGGTGCGGATGTCGTTGAAGTCCATCTCCTGGGCGTGCAGGGAGCGGCCCGAGGTCTGGACGTGGTACTTGAGCTTCTGGCTGCGTTCCCCCGCCCCGTACCTCTCGCGCATGGCGACCGCCCAGATGCGGCGGGCGACCCGGCCGAGGACGGTGTACTCGGGGTCCATGCCGTTGGAGAAGAAGAAGGAGAGGTTGGGCGCGAAGTCGTCGACGGACATGCCGCGGGCGAGATACGCCTCGACGTAGGTGAAGCCGTTGGTGAGCGTGAACGCGAGCTGGCTGATGGGGTTCGCGCCGGCCTCGGCGATGTGGTAGCCGGAGATGGACACCGAGTAGAAGTTGCGTACGCCCTGCTCGATGAACCACTCCTGGATGTCGGCCATCATCCGCAGGCTGAACTCGGTGGAGAACAGGCAGGTGTTCTGGCCCTGGTCCTCCTTGAGGATGTCGGCCTGAACCGTGCCGCGGGTGTTCTGCAGGACGTACGCCCGGATCTCGCCCGTCTCCTCGGCGGTCGGTTCGCGGCCGTGTTCGGCGGTGAAGGCGTCGAGCCGCTGGTCGATGGCCGTGTTGAGGAAGAAGGCCAGGACGGTGGGCGCCGGGCCGTTGATGGTCATGGAGACCGAGGTGGTGGGAGCGGTGAGGTCGAAGCCCGCGTAGAGCGCCTTCATGTCGTCGAGGGTGGCCACGGAGACGCCCGAGGTGCCCACCTTGCCGTAGATGTCGGGGCGGAGGGCGGGGTCGTGGCCGTAGAGGGTGACGGAGTCGAAGGCGGTGGACAGCCGGGTGGCCTCGCTGTGCCGGGAGAGGTAGTGGAAGCGGCGGTTGGTGCGCTGCGGGTCGCCCTCCCCGGCGAACATCCGGGCCGGGTCCTCGCCCTCGCGCTTGAACGGGAACACGCCAGCGGTGAAGGGGAAGCGGCCGGGCAGGTTCTCCGCGCGCAGGAAGCGCAGGAGTTCGCCGTGGTCGGTGTGGCGGGGCAGGGCGACGCGGGGGACGAGGCTGCCGGAGAGGGACTCACGGACCAGGGCGGTGCGCAGTTCGCGGCCGCGGGTGACGGTCACCAGTTCCTCGCCCGAGTATGCGCGTACGGTCTCCGGCCAGTCGTCCAGGAGGTGCCGGGAGGGCTCGTGGAGGCCTTCCTCGGCGTCGGCGAGCAGTTTCTCGACGTCGGCGGTGGGTGCTCCGGCCGCGGTCAGTTCGTCCCGTACGGCGGTCAGGCGCTGGATGCGCCGGGCGACGTCGGCCTGGGCGGCGGTGTCGGCGTGGTAGCGGCGCACAGTCTCGGCGATCTCGGCGAGGTAGCGCACGCGAGCGGTGGGCACGATCTGCGCCGCGCCGCTGGAGTGCCGCACGGTGGTGGCCGGGAGGATGCCCGGGACGGCCGGGAGGCCGTGTTCGCCGAGCAGGCCGAGCAGGTGCTGGTAGAGGGCGGTGACGCCGTCGTCGTTGAAGGTGGCGGCGCTGGTGCCGAAGACCGGCATGTCCTCGGGCCGGGAGCCGAACGCCTCGCGGTTGCGCACGAGTTGGCGGCCGACGTCGCGCATCGCGTCCGCCGCGCCACGCCGTTCGAACTTGTTGATGGCGACGACGTCGGCGAAGTCCAGCATGTCGATCTTCTCGAGCTGGGAGGCGGCTCCGAACTCGGGCGTCATGACGTACAGCGAGACGTCGGAGTACGGGGCGATGGCGGCGTCGCCCTGCCCGATGCCCGGGGTCTCCACGATCACCAGGTCGTATCCGGCTGCTTTGCAGGCGGCGATGGAGTCGGTGAGGCCTTCGGGGAGTTCGTGGTGGCCGCGGGTGGCCAGGGACCGGAAGAAGACCCGGTCGCCGTCCAGGCTGTTCATCCGGATCCGGTCGCCGAGCAGGGCTCCGCCGCCGCGCCGCCGGGTCGGGTCGACGGCGAGCACGGCCACGCGCAGCTTGTCCTGCTGGTCGACGCGCAGCCTCCGTACGAGTTCGTCGGTGAGGGAGGACTTGCCCGCGCCGCCGGTGCCGGTGATGCCGAGGACGGGTACGGAGCGGGCGGCCGCGGCCCGGCGCAGGACTAGCAGGTCCTCGTCCGGCACGGTGGCGGACTGCAGGGCGCTGAGCAGCCGGGCGAGTGCGGGGCGTTCGCCCGCGAGGACCGCGGTGAGCCGGGCGGGGGCGTCCTGCCAGGGAGCCGAGTCGCACTCCCTGACGATGGTGTTGATCATGCCGGTGAGGCCGAGGCGCTGCCCGTCCTCGGGGGAGAAGATCCGTACCCCGGCGTCGGCGAGCCGCTGGATCTCCTCGGGGACGATCACTCCTCCGCCGCCGCCGAAGACCTTCACATGGCCTGCGCCGCGTTCGCGGAGCAGCTCGGCGAGGTATTCGAAGTACTCGACGTGACCGCCCTGGTAGGAGCTGACGGCCACACCCTGGACGTCCTCCTCCACGGCGGCGTCCGCGATCTCGCCCACCGAGCGGTTGTGGCCGAGGTGGATGACCTCGGCCCCCTGGGCCTGGAGGATGCGCCGCATGATGTTGATCGAGGCATCGTGGCCGTCGAAGAGGCTGGAGGCGGTGACGAGGCGCACGGGGTGCTGCGCTTGGTGAAGCTGCGGTGTGCGGGTGCCATCGGTCACGGTGTACTCCGGACGGCCTGCCCGTGGGGACGGGCGACGGGTGGGGAGAGCCATTACTAGGACGTCCTAGTAATGGGGGGCGGGGAGGCCGTGCGACCGGGAATCCAGGGGATCCTCGCGCCGCACGGCCTTCGAAGCTTCCCTCATCGATTGACTGTAGTCAATGACAAGTAAGTAGGGTGGCGACCACAGGCAGACACCCCGTCAGGAGCCGGCTGATCCGACCTGACGCGGCTGCCGGTACGGCTTCACCGCGCGGCGTGCGATGGCGAAACGATGGGTCTCGGACGGGCCGTCGTAGATCCGGAACGGCCGTACCTCCCTGACCAGTCGTGCCAGCGGGGCGTCCTCGGCCGAGATGCCCAGCGCGCCACAGATCTGCACCGCCCGGTCGACGATCCGGCCCACCGCCTCCGCCACGAAGACCTTGGACACCGAGGAGAACTGCGAGGCACTCGCCGAGCCGTTGTCCAACTCCCATGCGGTACGCCAGATCAGCGCGCGGCTCGCCTCGATGTCGATCTCGGAGTCGGCCAGCATCTGCTGCACCATGCCGAGATCCCCCAGCAGCGAGCCGAAGGCCTCGCGGGTCCCGGCACGCTCCAGGGCGACGTCCCGGGCGCGCGTCGCGGCGCCGAGCCAGCGCATGCAGTGCGTGAGCCGGGCGGGACCGAGGCGGACCTGGGCGTTCTTAAAGCCCCGGTGCACCTGGCCGAGCACCTGCTCCTCGCTCACCACGCACTCCTCGAACACGATCTCGCTGTGCCCGGCGAAGAGGCTTTCGTCCAGCGTGTCGATGTTCCTGACGATGCGCATGCCCGGGTTGCCGGCGTCGACGAGGAACATGGTGGCGCCGCCCGGGCCGCCGGGACTGCCGTCGGTGCGGGCCATCACGATGGTGAAGTCGGCGCCGTCGGCACCGGTGATGAACCACTTGCGCCCGTCGATGCGCCAGCCGCCGGGAACCCGTACCGCCGTGGTCCGCAGCGCGCGGGGGTCGGACCCGGCGCCCGGCGCCGGTTCGGTCATCGCGAAGCACGAGCGGTACTCGCCGGCGGCCAGCGGGCGCAGATAGCGCGCCTGCTGCTCCTCGGTGGCCACCTTCTCGAGCAGGTGCATGTTGCCCTCGTCCGGGGCCGCGCAGTTCAGCGCCAGCGGGCCGAGCACGGAATACCCGGCCGCCTCGAACACCACCGCCTGTCCGCGCAGGTCGAGCCCGTGCCCGCCCCACCGCTCGGGCACGTGCGGCGCGAACACGCCCGCCTCGCGCGCCCCCTTCTGCAGAGCCTCCCGCAGGGCCTGCGGTGCGTCGTGGACGGACCCGCCGCACTCACGCTCGGCCGGGATCACCACCTCGCGGACGAACTCGGCGGTGGCCTCGGCAAGCCGGGCGACTGACGGATCGACATCGAACTGGATCGGCACGGTTCCTCCCGCCGACAGGCGACCGGGCGCCAGTGCCCGTCGCATCGCCGAAACTGTACATCGAATTAAGTATCTATCCCCATGGTCGACGCAGAAGGTAGTGCTGTGCAGCAATTTCCCGCGGGGAGGACGACCAGGCATTGCCGAAACTGTAGGCCGGGTCCAGTATGTGAGCGCCGCTGCGGCGAGCCGTTCCCGACGACGGCTGTTCCCCACGACGGGAGAAGACCTCCGATGAGCACTCAGCCGGTCCGGGTCGTCCGCCACTCCGACGGAGTCGTCGAGCTGCTGCTGGACGACCCGGGACGTGGAAACGCCCTGGACCTCCCGACCGCCGAGGCCCTGCGCGACGCGGCAGCCGAAGCCGCCGCGGATCCGGGCGGCGCGGTCCTGCTGCGGGCGGCGGGCGGGAACTTCTGCGTGGGCGGTGACCTGCGCGCTTTCGCCGGACGAGGAGCGGACACCGCCTCCTATGTGCACGCGGTCGCCTCCGCCGCGCACGAGGCCGTGCGGGCCCTGCACGAGCTGCCCGTGCCCGTGGTGACCGCCGTGCGCGGCGCGGCGGCGGGCGGGGGAATCGGACTGGCCCTGGCGGGCGACCTCGTGGTGGCGGCCCGGTCGGCACGCTTCCGGCTGGCGTACACGGCGATCGGACTCACCCCGGACTGCGGCGCCTCATGGATTCTCCAGCGACTGCTCGGCCCTCGGCGGGCTGCGGACCTGATTCTCACCAACCGGGTCCTGACCGGCGAGGATGCCGAGCGATGGGGGCTGGCGTCCCGGGTCGTGGAGGATGCCGAACTGGACGACACCGCGTACCGGACCGCCGCCGGCCTCGCCGCCGGCTCCGGTGCCGCGCTGCGGGCCGCCAAGGAACTGCTGAGGACGGGCGCCGAGGCGTCGCTGGAGAAGCACCTCGCCGAGGAGGCGCGCTCGATCGCCGCTCTGGCGGGCGGCGCGGAGGCCCAGGCCGCGATGGAGTCGTTCCTGGCCGTACGGTCTCGCGACAGGGCGCCTTCCGCGCGGTCGGCACAGGAAGAGCCGCAAAGTGTTTCTTGAGTTCCTCTTCACTAACAGGGTCGCTCGGGCGTAACCTCCGGGCAACACAGATCGCAGTCCCCTGCGACGCACCACCCGTCGCGGTCCCTGCGACCCGGCAACCGTCGCCGCGCGGCCTGAGCCCGCGCCCCACAAGAAGGTGTGGAGATGCATTCTGCTGCCGCGGAGCGGACAGACACGCTCGACAAGTCCCTCACCGACGCCGTCATCGACCTCGTCCTGCGCGGCATGTGGCGCGGTGTGCCGGAGGCCCGGTACCGCCCCCTGGTCGACGCCGGGCTCGCCATGGTGAAGGGCCCGATGGTGCTGCCCACCGAGTACGCCAAGAACGCCGCGGCGAAGATGCTGCGGATCCCGGCGGGCTCGGAGCTGCAGGACCCGATCAACGCGGTCTACGAGGCGTTCCTGCCGGTCAACAGGAAGGTGCGCGAGGTCTGCACGGCCTGGCAGTGCCGCCCTGACGGCAGCGTCAACGACCACAACGACAGCGTCTACGACGCCGAGGTGCGCGAGATGCTGGAGGACGTGCACGAGGCCATCCAGCCGGTGCTGCGCAGGCTGGAGCGCCTCCTCGCGGGCAGCGGCCGGTATCTCACCGGTCTGGAGGAGGCGCTCGACCGGTTCGACGACGGCGGCGCCCAGTGGCTGGCCTCCCCGCTGTGCGACTCGTACCACACCGTGTGGATGCGGCTGCACCAGGAACTGCTGCTGGTCCTGGGGATCAGCCGGGCCGACGACGAGGCCCTCGAGGAGAAGCTGGTCCGAAGGAGCCGAGGTTGAGCGTCACCGACCGACCGACGGGCACCGTCGCTCAGCCGCAGGCCCAAGCCCCCGGCCTCACCCTGGTGCCGTACGGCCAGGGACGGATCCGCGGACTGGACGCCGGTGAACTGGGCGCGCACGGCATCGCGATGGACGGGCTGGTGGCCCTCGGGCTGCCGGTGGTCCCGGGACTCACCGTGCCCACCGGCTCCGCGCAGGCGCTGGGCGAGCCCGGCACCGCACGGGCGGCCGTCGAACTCGTCCAGCAGTTGTCGGGACGCCGGGTCGGCGACGCCGCCCGGCCGCTGCTGCTGCGGCTGTCTGCGAGCGCGCCCGGCGAGGTCGCCGGGCTGCCGCCCGACCTCGCCTGTCTCGGGGCCACCCCGGACAACGCCGGGGACCTGTGCACCGTCATCGGCCGCGCGGAGGGACTGTACGAGGTGTGGGCCTCAACGGTCCGGATGATCGCGGAGTACGCCCTCGGCATACCGGCCACCGTCCTGGACGACGCGCTCCTCGACGCCCCGGAGCCCCGCGCCCGGGTCGAGGCCCTGCTGTCCCTGGTCGCCCGGCACGCCGAGCGGCCCTTCCCCGACGACCCGGCCGAGCAGCTCGCCCTGGCCGCCCGGGCGGTCCTCGCCCGCTGGGACTCGCCGCGCGCCAGAAGGTCACGACGGGCCCAGAAGCTCCCCGCCGACCTCGGCATCGCCCTGCACGTACAGGCGCTGCGCATCGGCCCCTCGGACCGCTCCGGCTACGGCACGGCGGTCAGCCGCCACCCCGAGACCGGCCGTTTCTCGGCCGAGGGCTCGTTCTTCCGGGGTGTGCGCCGCAGCGCACCGCCCCCGCACACCGGCGAACCGCTCCAGAACCTGACGGCGGGGACGACCCTCCTTGAGCATTCGCTGCTCACCCTGGAGCGGCATCTGCACGCACCGGTGTCCGTCGACTTCGAGGTGCGCGACGGCGAGATCTCCCTGCTCGCCGCCTCCGTGCAGAGCCGTCCGCCGCTGCGCGCCTCGGTGTGCCTGGCGGCGGACCTGGCCCGGGACGGGGCGCTGGAGAAGGCGGACGCGGTACGCCGGATCGGGCCGGCGCAGGTGCAGGAGCTGCTGCACCCGCAGCTGAGGCTGACCGGCGACGAGGAGCTTGTGGTCCGCGGGCTGCCCGCGTCCCCCGGAGCCGCGGCCGGGGTCGTCGCGCTGTCCAGCGAACGTGCCCTGGAGCTGGCCGCCGAGGACACCCACGCCGTCCTGGTGATGCACGAGACCACACCGGCCGACGTCCCCGGGATGCTTGCCGCCGCCGCGGTGCTCACCGGCAGCGGAGGCATCGCCTCGCACGCGGCCGTGGTGGCACGCGGCGCCGGCAAGCCGGCGGTGTGCGGTGCCGAGGGACTGCGGGTGGACCGGACGGCCGGCACGGTTCGGATCGGGGACCGGGTGCTGAGCGAGGGCGACCCGGTGTCGCTCGACGGCCGCACCGGAGCCGTCTACGCCGGAACACTGAGCATCAGCGTCGCCGGACCGCCGCCGGAACTGTCCACCCTGCTGGAGTGGGCCGACGACGCGCGGCGGCTCGGAGTGCGGGTCAATGCCGACACCGCGGCGGAGGTGAACACCGCCGTCGCCCTCGGCGCGGAGGGTGTGGGCCTGTGCCGTACGGAGCACCAGTTCCTCGGCGAGCGGCTGCCGCTGATCCGCAGCGTCATCCTGGCCGCCGACCCGGCGGCCCGCGACGAGGCGCTGCTCGCCCTGGAACACGCACAGCACGAGGACTTCAAGGCGCTGCTGGCCGCGGTCGGCGACCGCCCGGTCACCGTGCGCCTGCTGGACGCGCCGCTGCACGAGTTCCTGCCCGCTCCTGGAGAGGCCGAGGCCGCCGGTGACACAGCGGCGGAGCAGCGAGCCGCGTCCCTGCGGGAGGCCAACCCGATGCTCGGGCTGCGCGGCGTACGCCTGGCACTGCTGCACGAGCGGCTGTACCCGGCGCAGGCCGAGGCACTCTTCTCCGCCTGGGCCGATGTTGCCGCAACCGGCGTCCGGCCCCGGCTGGAGGTGATGATCCCGCTGGTCAGCCTGCCGGAGGAGCTGGAGGCCGCGGCCTCCTTCGTACGCGACGCCGCCGCGACGGTGGCCGCCCGCACCGGCATCGAGGTGCCGTACCGGCTGGGCACGATGATCGAGACTCCGCGGGCCGCCCTGCTGGCCGCCGAACTCGCCGAGCACGCCGAGTTCTTCTCCTTCGGCACGAACGACCTCACCCAGCTCACCTACGGATTCTCCCGGGACGACGTGGAACGCCAGGTGCTCACCGCGTACCAGGAACGCGGGTTCCTCACCGCCAGCCCGTTCGCCCGGCTCGACCCGCACGGCGTCGGCGCGCTGATCGCCCTGGCCGTGGAGCGGGCGAGGGGCGTGCGGCCGGACATCAAACTCGGCGTGTGCGGCGAGCACGGCGGGGACCCCGAGTCGATCGCGTTCTGCGACGACCTGGGACTGGACTACGTCTCCTGCTCGGCGCACCGCGTGCCGGTCGCCCGCATGGCGGCGGCGCACAGCGTGCTGCGCGGGCGTGGCATCGAGCGGAACAGGACAGCGTCATGACCACTGTGACCGGCCCCGCCGGCGAAGTGACCGAGGCCTCCGAGTCCGAACTGGAGGACCTGCGCGAGACCGTGCGGTCGGTGTGCGCGGACGCGAGCGGCATCGCGGCGGTGCGCTCGCTCGACGAGCACTCCCCCGGCATCGACGCCGGCCTGTGGGACACCCTCGGCCGGCAGGTGGGCCTCGCGGGCCTCGGCCTGCCGGAGGAGGTGGGAGGCATCGGCGGCCTCGCGGAGATCGCCGTGGTCTGCGAGGAACTCGGCAGGACGCTGACGCCGGTGCCGCTGCTGTCCTCCACCGTGCTGGCCGGTCAGGTACTGGCCGGCTGCGGTACCGCCGCGGAGCAGCTGGCGGAGCTGGCCGAAGGCCGCGTGCACGCGCTCGCGGTGGCCGCGCCCGACGGCGTGTGGCGACCGGACGCCGTGCCGGTGGAGGTCACCTGGCGAGGCGGTGTCGCGGTGCTCGACGGCACCGCGCCCTTCGTACTGGACGGGGCCGACGCCGAGGCGCTGGTGGTCGCGGCCGCCGGTCCCGACGGCGTGGACGTGTTCCTTGTCGACCCGCGCAAGCCGGGCGTGACCGTCGGCCGGGTGCCCACCCTGGACCTGAGCCGCGGACAGGCGGTGGTCACGTTCTCCGGTGCCCGGGCTCGTGCCCTGACCGCCGGGGGCGAGGGGACGGAGGTCGTCACCCGCGCCCTGGACACCGCACTGGTGGCGCTGGCCGCCGAGCAACTCGGCGGTGCGCAGGCGGCGTTGGACATGACCGTGGCGCATGTCCGGGACCGTACGCAGTTCGGCAGGGCGCTCGGCAGCTTCCAGGCCGTCAAGCACACCTGCGCGGACATGCTGCTCCAGGTGGAGTCCGCTCGATCGGCGGTGGTACGGGCGGTCCGTGCGGCCGGCTCCCCGGAAGCACTCGCCGAGGCCGCTGCGGTGGCCCAGTCCTGGTGCGGCGAGGCGTTCACGTTCGTCGCGGCGGAATGTGTCCAGCTGCACGGCGGGATGGGCTTCACCTGGGAGCACGACGCGCACCTGTACTTCCGGCGCGCGCAGTCCGACGCCGTACTGCTGGGCGGCACCGCGCACCACCGGGAACGGCTCGCCGGGCTGCTGGGCTGGTAGCCCGCAGCCGTGATCCGCAGCCGGCAAGAGGACGGGACGACAGCATGACCACCAGACTCATCGACGACGACCTGTTCGACGGCGCGAGCCCCCCGCGCCTCGTGGGGGCGCGCTGCTCCGGATGCGGCACCGTCGTTTTTCCCCGGCAGGACTCCTGCCCCAGGTGCTCGGACGGGACCATGTCCGCGCACCCCCTGCCGGTGGGCGGGCGGGTGTGGTCGTGGACGCTGCAGGCGTTTCCGCCCAAGCCGCCGTACCGGCCGCCGGCCGGGGGTTACGAGCCGTATCACGTCGGCTATGTGGACCTCGGTGAGGTGCTGGTCGAGGCGCGGCTGGAGGTGACCCGCCCGGAGGTACGGATCGGGCTTCCGGTCCGGCTCACCACGGTGCCCGCGTACCAGGACGAGGACGGGACCGACGTGCTGACGTTCGCGTTCCGTCCGGATCCGGGAGGACGGCGATGAGCCGGGCCGACGAGGTGTACGTGGTCGGCTGCGGGATGCATCCCTTCGGCCGCGACGAGTCCGTGACCGGGATGGACATGGCGGTACACGCGGTACGGGAGGCACTGGCCGACGCCGGTGTCAGCTGGGAGGACATCGGTTACGCGGCGGGCGGCTCCGACGTGTCCGGCAAGCCCGACACGCTGGTGGGCCGACTGGGGCTGACCGGTGTGCCGTTCGTCAATGTGCAGAACGGCTGCGCGACGGGCGCCTCGACGCTGCTCGCGGTGGCCAACGCGCTGCGGGCCGGCGAGGCGTCGCTGGGGCTGGCCGTGGGGTTCGACAAGCACGAGCGGGGCGCCTTCCATGTATCGGCGGCCCGTTACGGTCTCGCCGACTGGTACGCGGAGACCGGGATGATGCTGACGACCCAGTTCTTCGCTCTGAAGACGCAGCGCTATCTGCACGAGTACGGGATTCCGGAACGGGCGCTGGCGATGGTGGCCGCGCGCGCTTTCCGCAACGGCTCCCGCCATCCCCTGGCCTGGCGGCGCAAGGAGCTCACGGAGGAGGAGATCCTCCTCTCCGCCGAGGTGAGCCCGCCGCTCACCCAGTACATGTTCTGCTCCCCGGGTCAGGGCGCGGCCGCGCTGGTGCTTGCGCGCGGCGACCGCGCGTTCGACCTGTGCGAGCAGCCGGTGAAGCTGGCCTCGTTGGCCTTCCGGACCAGGCGGTTCGGCTCGTTCGAGGTGTTCTCGCCCTGGCTGCCGCCGGGACCGCATCGCAGCCCGAGCGTCGACGCGGCGGAGGCGGCCTTCCGTGGGTCCGGTCTGCGGCCCGCCGATGTGCAGGTGGCCCAGTTGCAGGACACCGACAGCGGCTCGGAGTTGATCCACCTGGCGGAGACCGGGCTGTGCGGACACGGCGAGCAGGAGGAACTGCTGGCCGCGCAAGACACCGACCCCACGGGCCGGATCCCGGTCAACACCGACGGCGGGTGCCTGGCGGGCGGCGAGCCGGTCGGCGCCTCGGGTCTGCGTCAATTCCATGAGGTCGTACGGCAGTTGCAGGGCCGCGCGCCGGGAGTACAGGTGCCGGGCGGCCCCCGGGTGGGCTTCACCCATGTGTACGGGGCGCCCGGGATCAGCGCCTGCGCGGTGCTGACGGTCTGAGCGGCGAGGCTGCGCACAAGTGAGGGGAATTGCCATGAGCGAGAGCAGAACCGCCCTGGTCACCGGCGGCGCGCGCGGGATCGGCGCGGAGATCTGCCGACAACTCGCGGACCGGGGGCTGCGGGTCCTGGTCGGTGCACGGAAGCGGGAGGCGGCCGAGGAGGTGTGCCGCGCCATCGGCCCGGCGGCGCTGCCGCTCGCCCTGGACGTGGGTTCCGCGCTGAGCGTCACCGAGGCGGTGCGCGAGGCCGGGGAACTGGTCGGCGGCGGGATCGACGTCCTGGTGAACAACGCCGGGGTGTCCCTGGACGGCGACCTGCGGCCGCCGTACCTCGACGAGGAGATCCTGCGCTCCACCCTGGACATCAATCTCGTGGGTGCCTGGCGCATGGCCGAGGCCGTCGTCCCCGGCATGGTGCGGGCCGGCTACGGGCGGGTGGTCAACCTCACCAGCTCATACGGGTCGCTGGCGCTGATGGACTCCGGCCGGCACCCGGCCTACCGCGTCTCCAAGACCGCGCTCAACGCCCTGACGCGGATGCTCGCGGGCGAGTTGGCCGGCACGGGCGTCCTGGTCAACGCGGCCGACCCCGGCTGGACCCGCAGCGGCATGGGCGGCCCGGCCGCCCCGCGTGGGCCGAAGGAGGGCGCGGACACGCCCGTCTGGCTGGCGACCCTGCCGCCGGGCGACGGGACGACGGGTGGGCTGTTCGCCGACCGCCGACCACTGCCCTGGTGAACCGGCTCTTCCCGGACGGGTACTAGGCCGGTGTGGTCGCGGACTCGGCCTTCTGGTCGGCTGCGACGATGCGCAGCGCCAGCAACCTGACCGCCTCCTGCACGGACCGGGACGGCATCCGGGACAGCGGTCCGCCCTCGGCGCGCAGCGCGGTCACCAGGATGGTCGTACTGATCAGGGTGCGGACCGCGAGCGCCTGCGACGCGTGCCGTGCCTTGGCCGCCCGCGGGCCGCGGGTGGTGCTCTCGGGCAGATAGTCGTACGCACGCTGGATGTGCCGCTGCTCGAACTCGTCGCGCATCAGCTTGATGTTGCCGTTGGCTGAGGCGATCTGGACCTGGTAGAGCCGGGCCTCGTCGGGGTTCTTCTCCACCCAGTCCCACACGGCGTCGATGACGCGGATCAGACCCTCGGCGTCACCCGGCTCGGTGTCCGGCCGGGCCGTCTCCACGACGGTGTTCAGCTGGTCGAAGACCCGCCGCATGGCGAGTTCGAGCAGCTCCTCCTTGCCCGCGAAGTGGTAGTAGACGGCCGTGGGCACCACGTCGGCCTCGTCCGCGATGTCCTGCACGCTGGTCTCCGCGAAACCGTTGCGGCCGAACACCCGGACGGCGGCACTGATGATGTGCTGACGTCGCGAAGGACGGTGGGCGGGCTGCTTGCCGTTCGTGGTGGCCATGATGCTCCCTGGCGGTTGCCGCGACCGGTGCCTGTGGGCCCCGGCGTACTGACCATGTTATCCAGTTACTCCCGTTGGTCGAGCCCGTAAACGCTGGTACCCGCGTGGCTCCGGAGCGCCAAGGTCACGGCATACTTGACACCATGACTACATCCGGAACCCGCGCAGCTCACCGCCCTTCGCGCAGGCAGTGGGTGATCGAGGCAGCCACGGAGCTCTTCGCCACCCAGCCTCCGGACGAGGTGACCGTGGCGGACATCGCGGCTCGGGCGGAGATGACGTCGGCCGCGGTGTACTACCACTTCTCCTCCAAGGACCAGGTCCTGGTGGAAGGCATGCGGGTGTTCGCCGCCGCGCTGCGCGAACAGTTGGAGACGCTCACCGAGGCGCACGAGCCCGGCGCGGACATCGGCCCGACCGTCACGGCGCTGGTGGTCTGGCTGGGCGAGCACCGGTCCGCCGCGACCGTCTTCTTCGTGTCCTCGGCCGGGATGAGCCAGGAGGCGGAGGCGCTGCGGCACGAGATCCGGACGCAGTTGCTGGACGAACTCGTGCGGCTGATCCGCAAGGGCCGGGAACCGGTCACGGACGCGGAGGCGGCGGTGATCGGCCTGGGGGTACTGGCGCTGCTCGAGACCGCGGCGGTCTCGCAGGTGCGAGGGGACGACGTCTACCGCTCCCTCGGGCACCGTTCCTTCCTCCGCGAGGTCGGCCGGCTCGCCGAGCGGATCGCCGATCCGGCGGCCGAGTAGCCGGCCCGGACAAGGGGCGGGGCCGCGCCCACCGACCGGATGGGTGGAACCGTCGGCGGGCGCGGGGCCGGGGGCGTCAGACCAGGAGCCGCAGAGGTTTGCGCAGCAGCTCACCGACCGTGCGCAGATACTCGGCCGCCGGTGCCCCGTCCACCGCTCGGTGGTCGAAGGTGAGGCTCAGGGTGAGCACCTGGGTGCGCCGCGGTTGTTCGTTCACCCACTCGACGCCGTCCCTGAGCCTGCCCACCCCGAGGATGGCGACATTGCCGGGGTTGATCACGGGAGTGAAGAAGTCGACGCCGTACCCGCCCAGCGAGGTCACGGTGAACGTGGCGCCTTCCAGCAGTGCCGGGGAGATCCGGCCGGATCGGGCGTTCCCCGCCAACTCCGTGGACCGGCGGGCCATTTCGGGCAGCGGCAGCTCCGCCGCGTCCTCGATCACCGGCACGAGCAGGCCGTTCGGCACCGCGACGGCGAACCCGAGGTGGATGCCCTCGTACAGGTGAACGCCGTCCTCGAGCACCGCCGCGTTGAGCAGCGGGTGTTCACGCAGGGCCAGTGCGGCGGCCTTCATCAGGAAGTCGCCCAGGCTGGGCACCGGCAGGTCGCTGTCGGCCCACTCCCGCTTCAGCTGGGCCCGCAGGTCCACGACGGCGTCCATCCGCACTTCGTAGCCGTGCGTCAGCTGCGCCATCTCCTGGAGGCTGGCGTGCATCCGGCGGGCGATGGTGCCGCGCATGCCGGTGAGCGGGATGACGTCCCCGGGCTGTGGCGATGCGGTGGCCTGGCGGACCGTCGGCGGGGTGGACACCGGTGCGGCCGCCGGGGTGGCGGCGTCGAGGTCGACCCGCCGGATCCGCCCGCCCGCACCCGTGGGGCGGACGTCCGCGAGGTCGATGCCCCGTTCCTTCGCCAGCCGACGGACCAGGGGGGAGGTGGGGGTCACCGGATCCGCCGACAGGACGGCGGGCGGCCGGGCCGCCGGAGTGAGCAGGTACTCCTCCACGTCCTCGGAGACGATCCGACCGCCGGGCCCGGTGCCGCGTACGGCGGTGAGGTCGGCGCCGGTCTCGGCCGCCACCCGCCGGGCGTTCGGCGAGGCCAGAAGCCGGCCCCCCGAGCCGTTGAGCCCGGCCGTGCCGTCGAGCGCCGGCGCCACGGAGGGAACACCCCCGGCGGCCGGCACCGTGTCCGGGCCAGGGTCCACGGACCCGCCGGGCACAGCCGTACCCCCGGTGCCCGGCGGCTGCTCCCCTTCGGCCAGCAGCCAGCCGATGAGCGCCCCGGCCGGGACGGTCGCCCCGGCCTGGACCACTGGATGGAACAGGCCCCCGGCCTCCGCCTCGACATCCACGTCGACCTTGTCGGTCGCCAGCCGCAGCAGCGCGTCGCCCTCCGCGACGGCTCCGCCGGTCGGCACGAGCCACTCGTCGATCGTGCCTTCCTGCATGGTGAGGCCGATCTTCGGCAGCAGAACCTCGACCGCCACTTCGGTCACGACCTTTCGAGGAGACGACGGCAGCCCTGCACGATGCGGGCCTGGTCGGGCACGTAGGCCTTCTCCAGCACCGGGGAGAACGGCACCGGTGAGAAGGGCGCGCCGATACGCAGGACTGGAGCGTCCAGATGGTCGAAGGCCGCGTCCTGGATCTGGGCGGCGATCTCCGCGCCCAGCCCGCCGAAGGTCACGGCCTCGTGGACCACGAGGACCCGGTTGGTGCGGCGCACGGAGGCGATCATGGTCTCGGTGTCCAAGGGCTGCACGGTGCGCGGGTCGATGACCTCGACCTCGATGCCCTCGGCGGCCAGTTCCTCGGCCGCCGCGAGGGCCTCGCCCACCATGCGGCCCAGGGCGATCACGGTGACGTCGGAGCCGTGCCGCGCGGTGTGGGCCTGGCCGAGCGGGATGCCGTAGATCTGCTCGGGCACCTCGCTCTTGCTGCCCAGCAGGACCTTGTTGAGCATGACGACGACCGGGTTGTCGTCCCGGATCGCGGAGACGGTCAGGCCCTTGGCGGTGTAGGCGTCGCACGGCATCACGACCTTGAGGCCGGGCACGTGCGCGAGCCAGGCCTCCAGACTCTGGCTGTGCTGCGCGGCGGCGCCGAGGCCCGCACCGGAGGCGGTGGTGATGGTGAGCGGCACCGACACGGAGCCGCCGAACATGTACTTCATCTTGGCGGCCTGGTTGACGATCTGGTCCAGGCAGACGCCGATGAAGTCCATGAACATCAGGTCGACGACGGGGCGCAGGCCCCGAGCGGCGGCGCCCACGCCCAGGCCGACGAGCGCGGCCTCGGAGATCGGGGTGTCGATCATGCGGCGGGGGCCGAACTCGTCGAGCAGGTTGTCGAACATGCGGAAGACACCGCCGTACCCGGCGACGTCCTCCCCGGCGACGAAGACGTTCTCGTCCTCGCGCATGACCTGCGCCAGGCCCTCGTTGAACGCCTTGACGTAGGTGAGCTTGCGGCCCGTGCCGTCCGGGGCGAGGGCCGGAGCTTCGGTGGTGGTGGTCATGGCGGTCATCCCGAGTAGACGTTGAGGAGCAGGTCGGCGGTGTCGGGCAGCGGGCTGGCCTCGGCGTACGCGATGGCCTCGGCGATCTCGTCGCGGGTGCGCTGCCAGGTGTCGTCCAGCTCGGCGCGGGTGGCGGTGCCGTCGGCGAGGGCACGGGCTTCCAGCAGGTCGATCGCGTCGCGGGCCTTCCACTCCTCGACCTCCGCGTCCGAGCGGTAGGGGTGGCGCAGTCCCTTGACGCCCTGGTGGTCGTAGTAGCGGTAGGTCTTGGCCTCGATGAACATGGGGCCCTCGCCGGCCCGGGCGCGTGCGACGGCCTCGACGGTGGCCTGGTGGACGGCGACCGCGTCCATGCCGTCGACGATCACGCTGGGCATGCCGTAGGCCGCGGCGCGGTCGGCGACGTCGGTGATCAGCATGTGCTTCGACTGCGGGGTGAACTCGGCGTAGCCGTTGTTCTCGCAGATGAACAGGACCGGCAGGCGCAGGATGGCGGCCATGTTGGCGCCCTCGTGGAAGCTGCCGATGTTGGTGGCGCCGTCGCCGAAGAAGGTGACGGCGATGTTGTCCTCGCCCCGGTACCGGGCTGCGAAGGCGGCGCCGACGGCGATCGGGACGCCGGCGCCGACGATGCCGTTGGCGCCGAGCATGCCGAGGCTGACGTCGTTGATGTGCATGCTTCCGCCGCGGCCGAGGCAGGCGCCGGTGACGCGGCCGTACAGCTCGGAGTACATGTGCTTGAAGCTGACGCCCTTGGCCACGGCGTGTCCGTGTCCCCGATGCGTGGAGGTGATCTGGTCGTCGTCACGGAGGGCCGCCATCACTCCTGCGGCAACGGCCTCCTGACCGACGTAGAGGTGCAGGAATCCCGGCAGTTTGCCGGCCTCCATGAGTTTTCCCGCCTCGGTCTCGAACAGGCGGATGCGCACCATGCGCTCGTGCAGATCCCTGACGACCTGCGCGGATGCCTGGTTCGCGGCCGGATCGGCCGACTTCTTCGATGCCCTTTGAGCCATCGTCCGCCCCTTCGCCCCGAGCGAGGTGATCCCAGCAATCGGACTTTGTTGTGTCTGTCTACAGTAACCAGCAGAGGGCACCTTACTGAAGAGGTTCTCCAATTACTACGGGCAGGACTCAACCGGCCTCGAGGCCACCGCCACGCCGGTCCACGAGCTCCACACCATTGCCCTCCGGATCAGCCCAGAAGCTGATCCGCCGACCGCGTACCGACACCACGACCGGCGACGACAGCGGCCTGCCACCGGCAGCCGGCAGCACGGCGACAAGGGGCGCGATATCGTCCACGTAGAAGGTGAGGTAGGCCAGGCCGCAGCGCTCGGCCAACGGCACGGCCGACGGTACCGACGCCGCACTCACCCGAGGATGGATCAGCTTGATCCGCCCCCCGGACGGCACCTCGAGCCAGACGACGAGGAGCTGTCCGCCCAGTCCGGCCGGGCCGGCGATCGCCTGCGGGATCCGCGAGCGATGCACCGGAACGCAACCGAGCACCTCACCGTAGAAACGCTCCATCACTTCCAGGTCCCGCACCACGACTCCGGCCTCGAAGGGCTGGGTCATCCGCGCCCTCCCGGGCGCCTCGGCCGGACTGGTCCCTTCATCGGTCACCGGGCCACCTCTCCGTCGGCCAGCCACCCCATCACACTCCAGTAGCTGGAGCCGTTCAATAGAAAGATCCAGTCGAGCCGAGCTCGCCCCTGCCGCAGAAGGCAGGGATGACCTGTTGAAATGCCGCCCGGCGAAGTTCGGCACTTTCTATTGACACACAACACTAACTCCTGTTCTTGTGGCGATCGCAGCGCAGCTGTAGCACCGCTGTAGCACCAGGACCCTTCACCAGCTCGCGGCTGGGAGGATTGAGGACATCGTGGTCCAGATCAATTCACCGGAGACCCAGGCGGCGGAAGACGAACGTGCCCTGCCGCCTCCCGCTCCGGAATACACCTCATGGATCGGCCAGGACCGCTCCACGGACGCCGCGGGCATGGCGACGCGGCAGGACGCGGCCGAGCTCGCCGAGCGTGTCATCGAGCACTACATCAACAACACCACGCACGAGGCCGAGGAGCAGTGGACGGAGCCCGTCGACAACTACCTCGACGCCGACCGCTGGCTGCGGGAGATGGACGCCGTCCACCGGAGCGTTCCGCTGCCCCTCGCCATGTCGTGCGAACTCCCCGGACCGGGCACCTACAAGGCGCTGGACGTGCTCGGCGTACCCATCCTGATCACCCGGGACCGCAAGGGCGTCGTGCACGCGATGATCAACGCCTGCCGGCACCGCGGCGCCGAGCTCGTCGAGCCGGGCTGCGGCGTGGCGAAGCGGATCACCTGCCCTTACCACTCCTGGTCGTACGACCTGGCGGGCGAGCTGCGCGGCGTGTACGCCGAGAAGACCTTCGGCGAGGTACCACGCGAGAAGCGCAGCCTGATCCAGCTTCCCGTCGGTGAGCGCGCCGGCATCGTCTTCGTATCGCTCGATCCGGCCGCCGAGCACGACCTGGACGCCTGGCTGGGAGATCTGCAGCCGCTCCTGGAGGGGCTCCGCTTCGCGGACTGCCACCACTACGCGACCCGCGAGCTGACCAGCCCGAACTGGAAGGTCACCCTCGACGGGTACCTGGAGACCTACCACTTCGCCTCGCTGCACACGAAGACGGTCTTCGAGACGAACTTCTCCAACATGATGGCCCATGACACCTGGGGCCCCCACCAGCGCCTCGCTGCGGCCCTGCGGCCCATCGCCGACCTGGCGGAGCTGCCTCCGGAGCAGCGGGATCCGGGCGACATCGTGGGAGCCATCTACTGGCTCTTCCCCGGTCTGGCCATCGCCGGCACCTGGCGCAACAAGATCGCCGTCTCCATCGTGATCCCCCGTACGGCCACTGAGTCGGTGACCCAGCAGATCATCCTGCTGCGCGAGCCCGCCGTCACCGAGGAGGAACGCCACGCCGCCGACCAGTTCGGCGAGTGGTTCTACGAGGTGGTCCGCGACGAGGACTACGCGACCACCTACGGAGTGCAGCGGGGGCTCAAGGCCCTCGCCGGGACCGACTTCGTCTTCGGACGCAACGAACCCGGGCTCCAGCACTTCCACCGCACCATCCACCGCCTCCTGGACGAAGCGTCCAGATGACCAACCAACAACACTCGCGGGAGAGCAGCATGGTGGCTTCGGGCAGCCTCGACGGACGTGTCGCAGTGATCACGGGCAGCACGCGCAGTATCGGCCGCGCCATCGCCGAGGCCTTCCTGGCCGACGGGGCGACGGTCGTGCTCAGCGGCCGCTCGGAGGTCAAGGGCAAGCAGGCCCTGGAGGAAATCCAGGCCGGTGACAGGGCCGTCTTCCACACCTGCGACTCGAGCAGCCAGGCGGACATCGAGGCTCTCGTCGACTGGACGGTCGAGCGTTTCGGCCGACTGGACATCATGGTCAACAACGTCGGAGGCACGGAGGGCTTCGCTCCCGTCCACGAGCTGAGCGACGAGGCCTGGCACAAGGCGCTCGACCTGAACCTCAACGCCTACTTCTACGGCACGCGCCGCGCGCTGAAGCCCATGCTGGACGGCGGATGGGGCCGGGTCATCAACATCTCCTCGGTCGAGGGCAAGCAGGCCAACAAGCCCGCGATCAGCCACTACATCACCAACAAGCACGCCATCCACGGTCTGACGAAGGCGACCGCCTTCGAGTACGGCACCCTGGGCATCACCTGCAACGCGATCTGCCCCGGCGCCGTCGACACCGACCTGATGCGTGCCGCGGGACCGGCCGCGGCCGAGGCCGAGGGCATCAGCTACGAGGAGTGGCTGGGCCGGTTCGCCGAGCACGCCGCCACCAAGAAGATCACGACCGTCGAGCAGATCGCGGGAGTCGCCAGGCTGCTCGCGAGCGACGCGGGCGCGGGCATCACCGGCACGCTGATCAGCGTCGACGGCGGAACGGCGCAGTGGTGAGCGGCGCAAGGGACGGCGGGAGCCCCATAACCATGAAGCACTGGATCACCGACTGGCAGCGCAACGAGCGACTGCCCCACTACACCCGGGCCAACGCGGGCGAGACCCTGCCGGAGCCGGCCAGCCCGCTGGGCTGGAGCCTGGTCTGGGGGCGCGGCCTGCAGGGCTGGCGCCGCGGTTTCCTCGACTTCAGCATCTACCGCGAGGAGGAGGTCGCCGGCACCCGGCCTCCGTTCGTCGGGATCTTCGGCGGTTACTTCTACCTCAACCTCTCGCACCTGCGGCTGTTCGGCATCCGGATGGGTCAGACCGCGGCCGACATCGACGCTGCCTTCGTCGGCCAGCGCTCCGACACCCCGGTGTACGTGACGCATCCCGACGACCAGGACGCGGAGCTGACGGCCAAGGCCGGTGGGATCCTCCAGCAGATGCTCGGCCAGAGCGGCTACCCGGAGGGTGACGCCGACCATGAGCGGCTGCGCCGGATCCGCCGCGAGCGGCCCGACCTGACGCAGTTGTCCGACGCCGAGCTGGTGGCGCGCGCCCACGGACTGCTCGACGACGTCGAGACGACCTTCCAACGGCATGTCGAGTCGTCGCTGCCCGCGTCGGTCGGACCGGCGATCCTCGGCCCGCTGTGCGCGAGCATTGATCGTCCCGGCGCGATGCTCGATCTCATCAGCGGGCTGGGGGACGTGGACTCGGCGGGCCCCTCGGCGGGTCTGTGGACACTGTCCCGGCAGGTGGCGGCCTCCGCCGAACTGACGGCACTGTTCGACAAGGGCCCCTCCGCGGTGGAGCAGGCGCTCGAGGAAGGGACCGGGGACGTGAAGGCGTTCCGGGACTCCTTCGTCGAGTTCCTCGCCGAGTCCGGAGACCGCGGCCCCAACGAGTGGGACATCCACGCACTGTCCTGGGAGGCCGCCCCGGTCCAGGCGCTGTCCCTGGTCGACCGGATCCGGCACAGCTCCGACGGTGATTCTCCGGCCGCCCGGCACGATCGGCTCACGGCACACCGTCAGGCGACTGCCGCGGAGGTCCGTGGTGCCCTGCCCGAGGACGCGCAGCCGATGTTCGACGCCGGAATGCACGCGTCCAACGTGTGGATCCCGGCGCGCGAGCGGACCAAGGCGAACTGCGTCACCGTCATCAACGAGATCCGGATGGCGATCCGCGAACTCGGCCGCCGCGGTGTCGAGGCAGGACGCTTCGCGCGGCCCGAAGACGTGATGATGCTGCTGGACACCGAACTCGACGACTACGTCGCCGATCCGGAGAGCTTCGGCGGCGTCATCTCCCAGCGGCTTCAGGAGTACGGCGAACTCCGCGAACTGGAACCGCCGTTCTTCATCGCGGACGACTCCAGGACCGAGATCGACAGCTGGCCGCGACGCAGCGAGGAGCACACTGCGGCCGCTGTCGGGGGCGATGTCCTCAAGGGCGTCGGCGGCAGCCAGGGCACGTACACCGGCAGGGTACGGGTCGTCACCGACCCTGCCTCGTGCGAGGCGCTGGAGCCGGGCGAGGTACTGGTGGCGCCGATCACCGACGCCGCCTGGACGCCGCTGTTCCTGGTCGCCGGAGCGGCCGTCGTGGATGTGGGCGCACTCAACAGCCACGCCGTCGTGGTCTGCCGTGAGCTCGGCATCCCGGCCGTCATCTCCGTCGAGGGCGGTACGCAGCGGCTGCGGGACGGCATGGTGATCACGGTCGACGGCACCAAGGGCACGGTTACCGTGGACAGCGTCCCCGCGGCACTCGCCATCTGAACGGCCCGCGGGCCCGTCGTTCCTTCCTGAGCGAGGACGGCGGGTCCACGGGCATGACCGTGGAAGGGACCACCGTGGCAGAGGAAATCATCGTCGCCGGCTGGATGGACTACGAGCCCGCGGACCGGGACACGATGTTGAGGCACCTCGTCGAGGTCGGGAAGCTCACCCGTGAGAACGAGCCCGGCTGCCTGGACTACGCCATGACCGCGGACCCCGTCGACGAACGCCGGATCCGGGTGTACGAGAGGTGGGTGTCCCAGCAGGCCCTGGACGAACACTTCACCACCGCGCACATCAAGGACTTCCGCGCGGCCACGTCCGGGCTGACCCGGGTGGGGGTCTCCGTGGAGGTCTTCAGCGTCGCGGCGGCACGTTCCCTGCGCTAGGCACCCCTTGAAAATTTTGCCCAAAATGGATGAAACAAGCTTCTTCATGGACAAAGTTCTAATATCTAGATGAGAGCGGGCGGTTCCCCGAGCGGTGAGCGACCGTGCGGCAATGGATGACGGGCCGACGAGGGAAGTGATCCACATGGGCTTTGTGGGGGATTCCATCGGTCCCTCACGCGCCCGTGAGCGGTTCCTGGAAGGCGGGCTGGTCGAGGGAGGCGTGCGGGACCTGATCCTGAGTTCCTGGCAGCGCTCCGTACTGCTCGGGCTCTCGCCGGACCAGACCGAGCTCCCCTACCGCGAGGACATCGATCTGGACGGCCGGCTCGTGCACGCGGCCGGGCCGGTGCTCGACTGGCTGCAGTCCAGGTTCGCGGGCCTGCGCATGAACGTGGCTCTGGCCGACGCAAGTGGAACGGTGCTGCAGCGTCGCTTCGGCCTGGCGTCCATGGCCAGGCAACTCGCTCCCATCCAGAGCGTTCCGGGGTTCGTGTTCTCCGAGGAGGCCGCCGGAACCAACGGCATCGGTATCGCACTCGCGGAACGGCGGCTGTGTCAGGTCCACGGGGCCGAGCACTTCGCGGAGCGCTCACAATCCAACGCCTGCTCGGCGATCCCGGTGCGTGACCTGCTCAGCGGAGGCATCGAGGGCATCCTCTCCCTCGGATGTCCGCGTACCGACGTGGATCCCATGATGGACACCGTGATACGCGAGGCGGCCAAGGCCATCGAGCGGCGGCTTCTGGCGGAGCACTCGGCGCGCGAGCGGGGGCTGCTGAGCGCATACCTCGACGCCAGGCGCCATGTGCGGGCCGGGGCGGCGACGGGCGGGAACGGGCAGCTGATCCCGGTGGACGAGCTGGTCCACAGCGGGCTCAACCGGCGTGATCAGACGGTCCTCAAGGAGAAGGCCGCCGAGCTGATCTCCTCGGCCCAGCGGGCCGGCGTCGAGGTGTCCCTGTCCAACGGCCGGCGGGTCGTCCTGCTGAGCCGTGTCGTGACGAGCGCCTCCGGTGTGGTGGGCGTCGCCGTCGAGGCGGTCCTCGCCGACGACTCACCGGGGCAACGGCCCGCCGGACTCGTGCACCCGGGTGCGCCGCTCACCCCCACGGCACAGGAAGCCGTGACACCTGTCGTTCTGCCGCCCGGACGCCCTGCCGACGCTGCACCCTTGTGGACCGCCCACGCAGAGACATACGCAGACACCGGGGCGCAGGCGCGGCGCACGACCACTCGCACGGCCGAGCCGGCCGGCGCGCCGGGCAGCGTCGACAACGGCACCGGCGGCATGGCCGACGGACGGCTGGTGCTGCTGGGCGAGCCCGGAGTGGGAATGCACGCCGTCGCGGCACGGCAGCGCCTGGAACTGCTGTCGGAGGCCAGCAGTCGCATCGGCACCACGCTGGACGTGCCCCGTACCGCCCGCGAACTCGCCGAGATGGCCGTCCCGCGCCTGGCCGACTTCGTCACCATCGACCTGCCCGAGGCGGTACTGCGAGGGGAGGAGTCCGCCGATCCCCGCACCGACCTGCACCGCAGAGTGATCCACGGCATCCGCGACGACTGCCCCTTCTACGCGCTCGGCGAGCGCGTGGACCTACGACCCGCCACTCCCCAGCTCCGCTGCCTGGCCGACGGACAGGCAGTGCTGGAACCCGACCTGAGGGTCACCGCCGGCTGGCTCTCCCAGGACCCGGAGCACACCGCACGTCTTCTCGGGTACGGCCTGCGCTCTCTCATCACCGCCCCGCTGCTCGCCCGCGGCGTCGTCCTGGGCATCGTCAGCTTCTACCGCACACGAGAGCGCACCCCCTTCGGGGACGACGACCGGTCGCTGGCCCAGGAACTCGCCACCCGTGCCGCCGTCTGCATCGACAACGCCCGCCGCTACACCCGCGAACACAGCATGGTCCTGGCCCTGCAGCGCAGCCTGCTTCCGCACCGCCTGCCCGAGCAGGACGCCGTCGAGGTCGCCCATCGCTATCTGCCCGCCGAGTCCGGAGTCGGCGGCGACTGGTTCGACGTCATCCCCCTCTCCGGCACCCGCGTCGCCCTTGTCGTCGGCGACGTCGTCGGCCACGGCCTGCACGCCGCCGTCACCATGGGCCGACTGCGTATCGCCGCACGCAACTTCGCCGAACTGGACCTGGCGCCCGACGAAGTCCTCACCCAGCTCGACAACCTCGTCGGCCGCCTCGACCGGGAGGAAGGCAGCGAGGAACCGGGCGCCGACGGCACCGGCATCATCGGCGCCACCTGCCTGTACGCCATCTACGACCCCACCACGCAGCAGTGCACCCTGGCACGCGCCAGCCACCCCCCACCCGCGCTGGTCCACCCCGACGGCACAGTGACGTTTCCCGACCTGCCCGCCGGACCGCCCCTCGGACTGGGCGGCCTGCCGTTCGAAACCGCCGAGATCCACGTCCCCGAAGGCAGCCGGCTCGTCCTCTACACCGACGGACTCATCGAAGACCGCCACCGCGACATCGACACGGCCCTCGACCAACTCCGGGACGCCCTGGCCCGGTCGGGCCCCTCGCCGGAGGACACCTGCCGGGCGGTGGTGGACGCCGTGGTGCCCGACCACCCCGCCGACGACATCGCGCTGCTCGTCGCCCGTACCCAGACCCTGGACCCCGACCGGGTCGCCACCTGGGACCTCCCCGCCGACCCGGCCCGCGTCTCCGGAATGCGCGCCGACGTCACCCGCCGGCTCACCGACTGGGGGCTCGACGAGGCCGTCTTCTCCGCCGAGCTGTTGCTGAGTGAGCTGGTCACCAACGCCATCCGCCACGCGGGCGGTCCCCTGCAGGTACGCGTGATCCACGGCGGCACCCTGATCTTCGAGGTCTCCGACACCAGCAGCACCGCCCCCCGGCTACGTCACGCGGCCTCCACCGACGAGGGCGGTCGCGGCCTGTTCCTGGTCGCACAGCTCGCTCAGGCGTGGGGTACCCGCTACACCGCCGGCGGCAAGGTCATCTGGGCCGAGTGCGCTCTGGATGTCCCTGCGGGAATACCGGCCGCCGCCGCGATAGATTGGGATGATATTCCCGACATCGCATAGGTGAGCTGTTCCGGTGCAGTCGGGAAGGACCTCGGAAGCCGATCCCCGGAGAGAGTCTGTGCACGACGCTCCCGACGCCTCGACAAGCCGATCCGTCGGCCGCGGCCAGGACCCGCTGGTCCGGATCCGGGGTCTCGACAAGCGGTTCGGCGGCACGCGCGCGTTGGCCGAGGTCGACCTCGACGTCCATCGCGGGTCCGTCCTCGCCCTTCTGGGTCCCAACGGCGCCGGGAAATCCACCCTCATCAAGGTGCTCGCCGGTGTTCATCACGCCGACGCGGGCGAGGTGACCGTGGCCGGCCACCCGCTCGGCACGGCCGCGGCCTCACGGCACATGGCCTTCATCCACCAGGATCTCGGTCTCGTCGAGTGGATGACGGTCGCCGAGAACATCGCCCTGGGCACCGGCTACCCGCGCCACCGCGGACTGATCTCCTGGCGGATGGCGCGGGAGCGCTGCGTGGAAGCCCTGGAGATCGTCGCCGGACACCTCGCGCCCGACGCCCGCATCGCCGACCTGACCCGCGCCGAGCGTTCGCTGGTCGCCATCGCGCGGGCGCTGTCGACCCGTGCGGAACTCGTCGTGCTGGACGAGCCGACCGCCAGCCTCCCCGCGGCCGACTGCGTCCGCCTCTTCGACGTCCTGCGCAAGCTGTGCGACCGCGATCACGGCGTCATCTACGTCAGCCACCGGCTCGACGAGGTGTACCAGCTCGCCGACTCCTTCGCCGTCCTGCGCGACGGCCGGATCATCAGCCAGGGCCCACTCGCCGGCCACAGCCCCGCTCGCCTGGTGCAGGACATCGTGGGCCGCGACCCTGCTCGCCGACCGCCCGTCGCTGCCGTTCCCGGCCCTGGTCCCGGGGCCCCCGCCGTCCTGCGCCTCGACGGCGTACGGACCGAGAACGCCGGCCCGGTCGACCTCCGGCTGCGCCCCGGCGAGATCCTCGGCATGGTGGGCCTCATCGGCGCCGGGCACATGGACCTGGGCAGGGCGCTGGCCGGGATCCGGCCCCTCCTGGCCGGGCGGGCGCTGCTGGACGGCCGGCCGTACCGTCCGCGTACGGTCGCCGCCGCCATCGGTGCCGGTGTCGGCTTCGTGACCAGCAACCGTCAGGAGGAGGGGTGCGCCGCCGAACTGACCGTACGGGAGAACTTGCTGGCCAACCCCCGCTACGGCATGCCGGGGCTGCGCTGGATCAGTCCCCGGCGCGAGCGCGCCAAGGCCACGGCTCTCGTCGAACGCTTCTGGGTGCACCCCCACGACAGCGAGGCACCGATCGCCGTCCTGTCCGGCGGCAACCAGCAGAAGGTCATGATCGGCCGGTCGCTCCACATGAACCGTCGGTTGCTGATCCTCGAGGAGCCGACGGCCGGCGTGGACGTGGGTGCCAAGGCGGAGATTCACCGCCTGCTCGACGACGAGCTGGCCACCGGGCTCGCCGTTCTGCTCATCTCGACCGATTTCGAGGAGGTCGCGAACGTGTGCCACCGCGCCCTGGTGTTCGTCCGCGGGACCGTGGCGGCCGAGCTGACCGGCGAAGCCCTCACCGTCACCCGGCTCACCCACACCGCTTCCGCCGTGCCGCCCCTCACCGGAACGGAGACAGACGGATGAGCGGCGAACCGGGGGGCGACGGGAGGACGCGACCGACGTCGCCGTCATCCTCGCCACGGCTGAGCCATCCCCACGGGCACTTCATCGGCACGTACGGACTGCTCGCGCTCACCGTCCTGCTCTTCCTCGCCTTCTCCCTGGCCCTGCCCGACACCTTCCCCACGCTGGACAACATCTCCTCGATCCTGTCCAACCAGTCGGTCCCCGCGCTCCTCGCGCTCGGCGCGATGGTCCCCATCGTCACGGGCAAGTTCGACCTGTCCATCGGCTACGGTCTCGGCCTGGCGCACGTCATGGTGCTCCAGCTGATCGTCAGCAACGGCTGGCCGTGGCCGCTCGCCTGCTCGGTGGTGATCATGGGTGGGGCGGTCGTCGGCGTCCTCAACGGCGTCGTCGTCGAGTTCGCGCGGATCGACTCCTTCATCGCCACCCTCGGCACCGGCAGCGTCCTGTACGCCGTCACCGGCTGGATCACCGGCGGCACCCGCATCGTCCCCGGGCCGAACGGACTGCCGCCGGCCTTCACCGACCTTTACGACTCCAAGTTCCTCGGCCTGCCGGTGCCCGCGTTCTACGTCCTCGGGCTGGCCGTCGTGCTCTGGCTGCTGCTGGAGCGCCTGCCGCTGGGCCGCTACCTCTACGTCATCGGTTCGAACCCCCGCGCCGCCGACCTGGTCGGCATCCCCACGCGCCGGTACAGCGTCTACGCATTCGCCCTGTCCGGTCTGATCGTCAGCTTCGCCGGCGTCCTGCTCGCCGCACAGCAGCAGATCGGCAACCCCAGCGTCGGCCTCGACTACCTCCTGCCGGCCTTCGTCGGGGCCCTGCTCGGCTCCACCGCGATCAGGCCCGGTCGCCCCAACGCCCTGGGCACCCTCGTCGCGGTCGCCATCCTCGCCATCGGGCTGGCCGGCATCGGCCAGCTCGGCGCGGAGTTCTGGGTCACCCCGCTGTTCAACGGCGCCACCCTGCTTCTCGCCGTCGGCTTCGCCGGGTACTCCGCCCGCCGCCGGCTGCGCTCCGGCGCCATCGCGGACCGGCGTGGCAGCGAAGTGGCGGGCACCTCCCGGGAGGCCAAGGACGTGCCGTAGCCCGGTAGCCCGCTCCGTGTCCCTCCCTGACCTGAGGACGCGTCCGCCCGTCGTCATCACCACAGCAAGGAGCACCCGTGATCTCGTACCACAGGACCGCCCCGGCCCTCGCGGCCCTGACCACGGTCGTCGTCACCGTCGTCGGCTGTGAGCGAGGCTCGTCCACCGGTCCGGGAAATCCTTCCGAAGGGGTCACGGGGGCGGGCTGCCCGGCCGCCCTCGCCGAGGCGAGATCCGCTGTTCGGCAGGCTGAGAAGGTGGACGTCTCCTGGAACGGCCCCACCACCGGACCCGCGGCCCTGCCGGGCAAGACGATCGTCTACGTCGCACAGACCATGACCAATCCCGGGGTCGCGGGCGTCGCGAACGGCCTGCGGGAGGCCGCGAAGGTGATCGGCTGGAAGGTCAGGGTCATCGACGGTCAGGGCACGCCCGCCGGCATCCAGGCGGCCCTGAGCCAGGCGGTCGGCGTCAGGCCCTCCGGCATCGTCCTCGGCGGCTTCGATCCCAATGCGACGTCGTCCCAGGTCGCGCGGGCCAACGCGGCGGGCATCCCGCTCATCGGCTGGCACGCGGTCGGCTCCCCCGGACCGAGCAAGCGCCCCAAGCTCTTCACCAACGTCACGACCCAGGTCGAGGAGGTCGCGGAGATCAGCGCCGACTGGATCATCGCGCACTCCAACGGCCGGGCCGGTGTCGTCGTCTTCACCGATGCCTCGATCCCCTTCGCCCGGAACAAGTCCCAACTGATCGAGAAACACCTGGCCACCTGCGCCGACGTGCGTCTCCTGGCGACCGAGAACATCCCCATCCCGGACGCGAGCAGCCGCACCCCCCAGGAGGTCTCCTCCCTCCTCTCCCGCTTCCGCAACAGGTGGACGTACTCCGTGGCCATCAACGACCTGTACTTCGCCGACGCCGCGCCCGCCCTGCGCGAGGCCGGCAAGAAGGGCTCCGGTCCGCCTTTCAACATCGGCGCAGGCGACGGCGATCCGTCGGCCTTCCAGCGCATCAACGGCAGGCAGTTCCAGGCCGCCACCGTCCCGGAGCCGCTCACCGAGCAGGGCTGGCAGATCGTCGACGAGTTCAACCGCGCCTTCGCCGGTGAGTCCGCCAGCGGATACGTCGCCCCGGTCCACATCGCCACGGCCGCCAACAGCAGGGGAACGACGAGCTGGGACCCACCCGGCTACCGCGAGGCGTACCGGAAGATCTGGGGCAGGTGAGAGCCGTTGCGGCAGGCGGGAAGGGCACGACCCGAGCGAACGGTGCGTCTCCCGTCGTCTCCCGCCGTCTCCCGCCGTCTCCCGTCGTCTTCGACGCTCTCTACGCTCGAAAGCGGCTGTACGGATCCTCGGCCAGCCGGACCAGCATCTTGCCGACGTTGCCACCGTCAAGCAGGGCCAGCAGGGCCTGAGCCGCGCTGTCGAGGCCGTCCGTCACCGTCTCGCGGGCGGTGACGCGGCCCGAGCCGAGCCAGTCGGCGACGCGGCTCTCGAACTCCGGCCGCAGGTCCTCGTGGTCGCGGACGATGAAGCCGCGCAGGGTGAGCCGTTTGAGGACCGCCTGGATCAGCTGGTTGATGTCGGTGGACCGCCGCTCCCCGCCGAACTGCGACATCATGCCGCACAGGGCGACCCGGCCGCCCGTCCGCAAGGCGTGCAGGGCGGCGGCGAGTTGCTCTCCGCCGACGTTGTCGAAGTAGACGTCGATGCCGTCGGGCGCCAGCCGGGCCAGGGCGTCGCGCACCGGCTCGGAGCGGTAGTCGGCTGCGGCGTCGTAGCCGAACTCCTTGACCAGCAGGGCGCACTTGTCCGGCCCTCCGGCGGTTCCGATGACGCGCTCCGCACCCAGCAGCCGGGCGAACTGTCCGGCGGCGGTGCCCACGGCCCCGGCCGCCGCCGACACGAAGACGGTGTCGCCCGGGCGCACCTCGGCGATCCGCGCGAGCCCCACGTAGGCGGTGAAGCCGGTCTGTCCGAGCAGTCCCAACCAGGTGGGCAGCGGGGCGAGTTCCGGGTCGATACGGCCCGCGGCATCGGTGTCCGCGGGGTCGAGCACGGCCCACTCCCGCCAGCCGAGCTGGTGGCGCAGGAAAGTGCCCGGCGGCACGGAGGGACAGCGGCTCTCCTCCACGACGCCGAGAGCCCGGCCGTCCAGCGGCGATCCGGGCGTGAAGTTGTGCGTGTAGTGCTTCTCGGTGCTCTCCAGCCGTCCGCGCATCGACGGGTCGACGCTCATGTAGAGGTTGCGGACGAGCAGCTGTCCCTCGCTGAGGGGCTCAAGCGGGCGCTCCTCGACGGCGAAGTCCCCGAGAGCCGGCTCGCCCTCGGGCCGGCGCACGAGGCAGACCACCCGGGTGGTGCGGGGCGGCATCGGCTCACTCCGCCGGGGGCCGCGCGCCGCGCCGCCGGGCGAGGCGGCCCACCCAGCCGGCCATCTGGAGGTCGGCGTGGCGCAGTTCGCCGGACTGCCAGCGGGCCTGGAAGTCGAAGATGCCCTGCGCCCCGGTCCTGGGGTCGGTCACCTCCACCAGCCCGTCCTCGGTGAGCCGGTACACCTGCCCGGTCAGCGGATGGATCACTTGCTTGGCGCTCACGGCTCACTCCTGCGGTCTGCGGCGTACGCCGCGTTTGGTCACGGTCACCGGACCCTCGACCCGGAGCCGGCAGGCGAGCCGGGTCAGGCCGTCCACCGGCTTGCGCAGGGCCTCGATGCCCTCGCGCTCCAGCGGGCCCACGGGCGAACAGTTCTCGGCGCCTTCCTCGACCTCCACGAAGCAGGTGCGGCAGGTGGCCTTGCCGCCGCAGACGGTGGGCCAGCGGTAGCCGAGCCGCTGGGCGGCGCTGAACAGGTCCTCGCCGTCCCGCACCTCCAGCTCGACTCCCAAGGGCCGGACCGCCACCCGGTGGGTCACGGTCACCGGTTCATCCACTGGTCGAGCGTCTGGTTGAAGTGGCGGATGCGGCTCTCCTGGTAGTTGGACAGGGTGATGCCCGGCTTGCGCATCGTCTTCAGCCCCTGCTGGACGTAGGGGAGGTTCTCGCAGTCCTGGTCGAAGACGGGCCCGAGGACACCCAGTTCGGGGATGTCCGCGAAGAGCATGTCCTCCGGCACCCAGCGGATCTTGACCGGCGGCGGCATCTCGCCGGGCTTCTTCGGGGCCGACATGAAGATGATCTCGGCAGTGCACGAGTCGGGGTCCAGGCCGTTGGGCCTGAACCGGTAGATGATGTTGGACTTGGCGCCTCCCCAGGGATTGAAGTTGGGGAACAGCAGGTAGTTGATGGCGTCCAGCAGCTCGGTGTCGGCGGTCTGCGAGAAGTCCTGGTGCGAAGTGGCCGCCAGTTGTGCGCGCATCCGTTCGGCGAGGACCTGTCGGGCGGTGCCGCCGGGCGGGATGGTGGGCAGTTGGTCCCCGTCCTGCATCACCAGGTCACGGCCCTGGGCCGCCGCGTAGAACGCCCGCGAGTCGTAGAACGTCTCCAGTACGTCCTCCTCCGTGACGGAGTCGGCCACGTGCGGACTGGGGGCGCCCTGGATGTTGATCATGCGGTTCCAGTTGGGCTGGTCCGCCATGACGTCGTACTGGGAGTTGGCGTCGGCGAGCCAGGGCAGCATCTGCGGGTGCGTGGCGATCACGTGGAAGGACTCGATGAACGCGTCCTGGGCGATCTTCCAGTTGCAGGGCAGCACCTTGGCGATGTGCAGCGACTTGTAGCGGTCCTGCAGCGGCCAGATGTAGTACTCGTCGAAGGTGCCGCGGTAGCTGTCGAAGGACTCCGCGTACGGGTCCATGTTGATGAAGACGAAGCCGCGCCAGGTGGCCACCTTGGCCTCGGGAAGCGAGAACTTCTCCGGGGTGACGTGCGGGAAGTCCCAGGCGCAGGGCGGGGTCTGCATGGTTCCGTCGAGGTTCCAGGCGAAGCCGTGGAACGGGCAGCGGAACTCGCCGACGTTGCCGCCGCCGGTGCGCAGTTTGCGGCCGCGGTGCAGGCAGGCGTTGACGAACGCACGGATCTCGTCCGGCGCCGTGCGCACGATGATCAGTGAGTCGTCGCCGATCTCGTAGATCTCGTGGTCGCCGACCTCGGGGATCTCGCCCTCCAGGCAGGCGAACTGCCAGACGCGGCGCCATACCTGTTGCATCTCGCGCTCGGCCCATTCGCGGGAGGTGAAGCGGGCGGTGTCGATGTCCTCGCTGCCGAGGTAGTCGTTGTTGACGTATCTCAACGCGGCGGGAACCTGCCGGCTGTCCCGGTCGAGGTAGTCCTGGACGCTGGGCCCGGGACACCGCGCCGTGCCCAACTCCGACGTTTCGTCCATCTTCTCTCCTCAGCCAGAAACTTTAGAGTGAGTGTAGTTATTGGTCACGGTCGGGAGCAATACTCACGACTCCGCCAGGGCGCCACAGGAGCCTGTAATCCGGGACCGACATGGCCCATCTTGAATTAGTTGCGGCCACCCCCTCCCCAAGCCCGACCGTGCGTGCCACACTCCGTCGCACCCGAGGCTGTAGAGCCTCACAAGTTTCTCTCTGGCCTGGGGCAGTGTCCGCCCCGTCTCGGCCACAGCGCCGCCCGACTCACCGGCGGCCCGCGCCGTACCCCACGACGGCGATCCACACAGCTCGCTCGATCACCTGAGCGTGCCGTCCCGGCGCGGGCGGCACAGGATCCGCCTGTACAGAGCCGGCCGCCGCGAACGCGGGAGCGACGCGGGCCGCGGCAGCACAGGCACCACACCACGGGAGTACTCAACGATGAGTTCCAGACCCGGACGCGCGGTCCGTCGCGCGCTCACCGCGATCGTCCCCGTCACCGCCCTGCTCGCCCTGGCGGCGTGCGGCGGCACCGACACGACTCCGGCCGCCGATTCCGCCAAGGCGGCCTCAGACTCCCCCGGCCTGACCGCGGCCCGTCAGGCGCTGGCGAAGTACTCGGAGCGGCCGGACAAGATCCCCGTCACCGAACCGGTGGGCAAGGCGATCCCCACGGGAAAGAAGATCGACTTCATTCTGTGCGGCGTGCAGTCCTGCAGCGACCTGGCCCAGTTCTTCACCGCCGCGGCCAACCAACTCGGCTGGAAGGTCGAGCTGATCCCCACGCAGGGCACGCCGGAGTCCGTCCAGTCCGCCTACGAGCATGCGCTGCGCGACAAGCCGGACGCCGTGGTCGCCTCCGGATTCCCGCGCGCGGTGTACGCGAAGCAGCTGGCACAGCTGAAGGCAGCCGGTATACCGGTCATCCAGTCGAACGCCGACGACGTGGTGGGCGACGGCATCGCACTGTTGAAGAACGGGCCCAAGGACGTCGCAGTCCAAGGCGAGATGCTCGCCTCGTGGGTGGTGTCCGACAGCGGCGCCGAGGCCGACACCGTCTACTTCGACCTGCCCGCCTACACCATCCTCAAGCCCGTCAAGGACAGGTTCGCCGCCAAGTACAAGGAGTGGTGCGAGGGCTGCGCGCTGGACACCGTCGACGTGCCGATCACCGCGATCGGCAAGGACATGCCCGACCGCGTGGTGTCGTACGTCCGCTCGCACCCGAAGGTGACCCACATCGTCTTCTCGCTGGGCCTGCTCAACGTGGGCGTCCCGGCCGCGCTGAAGACCGCCGGCGTCACCGGCAAGCACATCGCCGTGAATGTCGGCGACGCGCAGAACTACCAGTACATCGAGAGCGGCCTCAGCCAGGGCGCGATGGCACTGAACTCACACGAAACCGCCTGGCTGCAGGTCGACGCGCTGGCCCGCCACTTCACCGGCCAGTCCATGGACGTGGACCAGAAGGCGGTGCTGCCCAACATGCTGATCACCAAGGACAACCTCGTAGCCACGCTTGAGGACTTCCCGCTCGTCGAGGACTACCAGGCGCAGTTCAAGGCGCTCTGGGGCCTGAACTGACCGACCCGGCCCCCGCCGTCGGCAACGTGCCGGCGGCGGCGCCATTCGACGCAGGGAGCAGCGGTGCATGCTGACACACCAACGGAGACAACGAAGCCGCCGCGGACGACGCCGGGGCCGGCCATGACCGACGAGAACGACCGGCCCGTGCTGCGGGTGTCCGGACTGTCGAAGCGATTCGGCGGAACCCAGGCGCTCAAGGACGTCGATCTCGACCTCGCCCACGGCGAGATCCACGCGCTGATCGGGCCCAACGGCTCCGGCAAGTCCACCCTCATCAAGATCCTCGCCGGTTACCACCACGCCGAGCCCGGAGCGGTCGCCGAACTCGACGGCGAACCTTTCGAACTGGGCCAGGTCACCGGCTCGCGACACGACCGGCTCCGCTTCGTCCACCAGGAGCTGGGGCTGGTGGGCGAGCTGAGCGCCACCGACAATCTCGCGCTCAGCCGCGGCTTCGCCCGCACGGCCCTCGGCAACATCCGCTGGTCGGAGATGGAGCGCCGGACGACCGCGCTGGTCGAACGGTTCGGTCTCGGCATCGACGTACGCCGTCCGCTGTCGACGGCCACCCCCGTCCAGCGCGCGGTGGTGGCCATCGCCGCCGCCCTGCAGGGCTGGGAGGGCCGCCGCGGCGTCCTGGTGCTCGACGAGCCGACCGCCGTGCTGCCGCCCGGCGAGGTGGCCCGGCTCTTCGACATCGTGCGGGAGATCCGCGACGCCGGGGCCAGCGTCCTGTACGTCTCACACCGCATGGACGAAATCTTCGCGCTGGCCGACCGGGTCACCGTGATCCGCGGCGGACGCCGGATCGCCACCCGTCGGGTCGCCGAGCTCACTCCCCGCTCCCTGGCGGAGCTGATGGCGGGCGAGGAGGTGGAGACCACCTACCGGCCGCGGCTGCGTTCCGTTTCCGTTTCCGCATCCGCATCCGCATCCGCATCCGCATCCGCATCCGCATCCGCCGATGCCGTACTGGAGGTCCGCGACCTGTGGGCGGGCCCGCTGCGCGGCATCGGCTTCAGCCTGGCCAGGGGGGAACGGCTGGGCATCACCGGCCTGGTCGGCTCCGGCCACGAGGTGGTGCCGTACGCGGTGTGCGGGGCCTACACCGGTCCGGTGCGCGGCCGGGTGCGGTTGCCGGAGCGCTCCGCGCGGTGGGTCGACGCGAAGGATGCCGGTGGGACGGGTATCCCGCTGGTCCCCGCGGACCGGGCGGGCGAGGGCGTCATCGGCGACTTCTCGGTCGGGGAGAACCTCACCCTGCCCCTGCTCGACCGGCTCCGGGCGCGGGCCGGACGACTGCACCGGAGCCGCGAATCCTCGCTCGCCGAGGAGTGGATCCGGCGGGTGGGGGTGCGCACGGCGGGACGCGGGGCCCGGATCACCACGCTGAGCGGCGGCAACCAGCAGAAGGTCGTCATGGCCCGCTGCCTGGCCCAGCAGCCGCCGGTGCTCGTGTTGTGCGAACCCACGGCGGGCGTCGACATCGCGACCCGCCTCCAGCTGTACGACCTGATCGAACGTCAGGCCGACGACGGCATGGGCGTGATCGTGTCCTCGTCCGACACGGAAGACCTGCTCGCGCTGTGCACCCGCGTCCTGGTGGTACGGGACGGCCGGATCGTACGGGAGATCAGCGGCCGGGACATCACCGAGCCCGCGCTGGTCCACGCCATGGAAGGAACCGAGTGAGATGACATCCACCCCGACCCGGGCCGCTGAGTTCCGGCCGACCGGACCGGACGTCCCCGCGGTGTCCGCCGCCGGGACGCCGGGTGCACTGGGCCGGCGCGCCGTGGCCGCCCTGTCGTTCCGGAACATCGGCGCCGTCTACGTGTGGCTGCTGATCGCCGTGCTCTTCTCCGTATGGGCGCCGGACACGTTCCCGACCGTCACCACGGTCAAGCAGGTCCTGAACGGCAACGCCGTGGCCGGGCTGGTGGCGCTCAGCGTCGTCCTTCCGCTGGCCGCGCGCGTCTTCGACCTGTCGGTCGCCTTCACCATGTCCCTCACCAGTGTGCTGACCGCCTACTTCCTGGTCTCCACGGGTCTCGGCCCCGGGACGGCGATCGCCCTGGCCATGACCGCCGCCCTGCTGGTCGGGGTGATCAACGGAATCGTGGTCGTGGTGCTGCGGGTCGACTCGTTCATCGCGACTCTGGCCACCGGCGCACTGATCCAGTCCCTGATCACCATGGTCACCAACGACAGCTCCATCACCGGGATCCAGCTGCTGGCCAAGCCGTTCGCGAACATCGCCCAGCTCGACGCGGGCGGCATCACGCTGCCGGTGCTGTATCTGCTCCTCGCCGCCACGGCCATCTGGTTCCTGCTGGAACACACCGCCACCGGACGACGCTTGTACGCGACCGGCTTCAACGCGGACGCGGCACGCCTGCAAGGCGTACGCACCGACCGGCTGCGCTTCCTGACCCTGGTGGCGTCCGCGCTGCTCTCCGGTCTCGCCGGAGTCGTCTTCGCGTCCTCCGTGGGATCCGGATCGCCGACGGCGGGCACGCCGTATCTGCTCTCGGCCTACGCGGCGGCCTTCGTCGGGGCGACCCAGCTGCGCGCGGGCCGGTTCAACGCCTGGGGCACGGTGATCGCGGTGCTGCTGCTCGGCACCGGCATCACGGGGCTCGGGCTCGCCACCAGCGCGCAGTGGGCCGCGAGCCTTTTCACCGGCTCGGTCCTGATCGTCGCGCTCGTTCTCACGGGCGGCCGCATCGCCCTGCCGGCTGTACTGCGCCGTCGAAAGCCAGGGGGCGTTGCCGAGGCTTCCCGGGTGCCCGTCCCGGACCAGGAGGTCTGACATGAAGGCGGTTCAGTACCGCTCCGTGGGCAGCGCGCCGGAGGTCGTCGAGGTTCCGGTGCCCGAGCCGGGCCCGGGCCAGGTGTTGCTGAAGGTGACGGCCGCCGGGCTGTGCCACTCGGACCTGGCGGTCATGAGCTGGCCGGAGGAGCAGTTCCCCTATCCGCTGCCGCTGACGCTCGGCCACGAGGGCGTCGGCACCGTCGCGGCCCTGGGCAGCGGGGTCACCGGGGTCGTGGAAGGCGAGGAGGTGGCGGTGTACGGCCCGTGGGGCTGCGGCCGCTGCCGCAAGTGCGCCGAGGGCAAGGAGAACTGCTGCCCGCACGCCGCGGGGCTCGGCATCATGCCGCCCGGGCTCGGCTCTCCGGGCGCACTCGCGGAGTACATGGTGGTGGATTCGCCGCGCCATCTGGTGCCGCTGAACGGACTGGACCCGATTCAGGCCGCCCCGCTCACCGACGCCGGGCTGACGCCGTATCACGCGATCCGCGCGACCCTGCCCAAACTCGTGCCGGGCAGTACTGCGGTGGTGATCGGCGTCGGTGGCCTGGGCCATCTCGCCGTACAGCTGCTGCGTGCCCTGACCCCGGCCCGGGTGGTCGCCCTCGATGTGAACAAGGAGAAGCTGGAACTGGCGCGCGCCGTCGGCGCCCACGAGACGTTGCTCTCCGACGGCGCGGCGGCGGCCCGGGTGCGGGAGCTGACCGGCGGCATCGGGGCCGAGGTGGTGCTGGACTTCGTAGGGGCCGAGGCGACCCTGGCGGTGGCCGCCGCGTCCGTGGCGGTGGATGGCGATGTGACCGTCGTCGGCATCGGCGGGGGCACCCTCGCGGTCGGCTTCGGCGGCGGTCTGCCGTTCGAGGTGTCCGCCTCGGCTCCCTACTGGGGCAGCCGCCGCGAACTCATCGAGGTCGTCGACCTGGCACGACAGGGGCTCGTCTCCTGCCATGTCGAGACCTTCTCGATCGAGGACGCCCCGCTGGCGTACGAGCGCCTGCACGCCGGGGAGATCAACGGCCGCGCGGTGGTCCTGCCGCACGGCTGAGCCGGGACGGGGTCGTGGTTCTTCGCCCCCGCCGCCCCTACCCGTCCCGTCCCTGGGGGCTGCGCCCCCCAGACCCCCGCTTTCGGCCCGAAGGGCCTCGTCCTCAAACGCCGGACGGGCTGAAAATCAGCCCCTCCGGCGTTTGAGGAGCGGGGTCTGGGGCGGAGCCCCAGAAGGACGGGAAAGGGTAGGGGCGGCGGGGGCGAAAACCCTCAGGGCGGCACCGGGGTTGGTTCAGCTGCCCGCCGGGCTCCTCACATCCACGACCCGCTCCACACACCGCCGCAGCACCGTCATGAACTCCGGCGTAGCCCAAGGCCCTCGGTCCACCCGCCCCGTGTCGTCCACACCGAGGTCCTGCACGTCGTAGCGCCCCCGGCAGTGACCGAGGGTGAAGTAGCAGACCTCGCCGAGCCCATGCCGCTTCAGGTACAGCACGGGACGGGGCGCCCCGTCGAGCGCAACCGTGTCGCCTTCGGCGAACCCGCGGCACGGCCCCGTGTACTCGGCGTGCAGCAGCACCTCCAACTCCCCGTGCAGCTCGCACACGTACAACTCGTCAGTCACCGTGAACGGCTCGATCCCGGCGACCAGCGGATGATCCGGCCGGGTCACCCGTACCTCGTACGGCTCGATCGGCGGATGGGCCAGGAACCGGCTGCCGAGCACCCCTGCCAGCTCGCCGAGGAGCCGCGGCGTGGTGAACACCCGGGGCCCACCGTCGGCCGGCGCCTCGATCACCGAGTTGGTGCCGTGGAGGGCGAGCCAGCGCCCGCCCCGCTCCACGAACCGTGCCAGCGCGGCCCGCTGGGACGGGCGGGGCCGGACATCGCAGGTGTAGGTGACCAGGAGGTCGGCCTGCTCCAGGGCGGGTACGCAGTCGTAGTCCTGGTAGACACCGGTGCGGACTTGGGGGTGGCCGCCCAGCAGGTCGAGCAGCCGCAGCCGCGCGTAGTCGAAGTCGTGCCACCTGCCGCCGCAGACCAGTACGGCGTCCAGGCGGCCGGCCGGGCCCGCCACGACTCAGTACTGGACGCGGGTGAGCAGCCCGCCGTCCACCACGAGGTTGACTCCGACGCAGAAGGAGCCGGTCCGGCCCAACAGGAAGGCCACTGCCGCGGCCACGTCCTCCGCGGTGCCGTAGCGGCCGATCGGCAGCTTGGCGAGGACCTCCTCGTACACCTCCGGGCGGCTGGTGCGGATGGTCTCCCAGGCACCGCCGGGGAAGTCGATCGGGCCGGGTGAGACGGTGTTGACGCGGATACCCTTCGGAGCGAGGGCATGCGCCAGCGCCGAGGCGTGCTGGACGACGGCTGCCTTCAGGGCCGAGTACGAATTGGCTCCGGCCGGGCGGGCGGTGTCGGAGGCGTTGGTGGTGCCGATGGCCACGACGGCGGCCCGGTCGGAGACCTCCAGATACGGCATGGCCGCCTCGACCAGTCCCGCGAACGGGATCAGGTCGCCGCGCAGGCTGGCCTCCCACGACTCGGGGCCCTTGACGTTGCCCGCCGAGACGTTGGACACCAGCAGGTCCAGGCCGCCGAGTTCCCCGGCCGCCCGCTCCACGAAGCCCGCGAGCGCCACCGGGTCGGTGACGTCGACCGGCTCGGCGAACACGGTCGCTCCCTCGCCGCGCAGTTCGGCTGCGGCCTTGGCGAGGGCCTCCTCGCCGCGGGCGCACAGTGCGAGTGCGCAGCCCTCTGCGGCGAGGGTTCCCGCGATCGCCCGGCCGATGCCCCGGCTCGCTCCGGTCACCAGCGCTTTCGCACCTGTCAGTCCCAGTTCCATCGATGTCACTCCTCAGTTGTTGCGGGTGCCGTTGCACCCACGGCTCAGTTGCCGGACAGTCGGGAGAACGGCACCCGGTCGACCCGCGGCTCCCCCGGCAGCTTCAGCACCCGCTCGCCGATCAGGTTGCGCTGGATCTGGTCGGTGCCGCCGGCCAGCCGGTATCCGGGGGCGCCCAGCAGGTGTTCGGTCCAGGCGAAGGTGCCCGGCTCCCCGGTGTCGGCGGCGATCCGGGCGCCCATCAGCTCGGCGGCGACCTGACCGGTGCGGGTGAGCAGGTCGGATGCCATGAGCTTGGTCAGCGACGCCTCGGGGCCCGGCCGCCCGCCGGCCGCGCTCGCCCTGGCGACGCGGTCCACGGTGGCGGCCCGCAGCGCGCTGCGCACGTACAGGTCGGCGAGGCGCTGGCGTACCAGCGGGTCCCCGGTCCGGTGCAGCGAGCACGCGAGGGCGAGCACGTCGTCGAAGGTGCCACCCTTGCGCCGGTTGCCGGAACCGGAGGCGGTGCGCTCGAAGGCGAGGGTGGCATTGGCGACCTCCCAGCCCTGCCCGGGGAGTCCGATCCGCAGCCCGTCGGGGACGCGTACGCCGCTGAGGAAGACCTCGTTGAAGGAGGCGCCGCCGCTCATCTGGCGGATGGGGCGGATCTCCACACCCGGACTGGCCATCGGGACCAGGAAGGCGGTGATACCGGCCTGCTTGACGACGTCCGGGTCGGTACGGGCGAGCAGCAGGCCGTACTCGGCGAACTGGGCGCCCGAGGTCCACACCTTCTGGCCGTCGATCACCCATTCCTCACCGTCCGGACGGGCGCGGGTGCGCAGGGCGGCCAGGTCGGACCCGGCGCCCGGTTCGCTGAACAGCTGACAGGCCAGCAGGTCCGTACGGAGGAAGGCTCGGGCGAAGGTCTCACGCTGCTCCGGCGTCCCGAACAGGGAGACAGACATGGCGACCAGCCGCACCGTGACACTGATCAGCTCGGTGGACGGCGGTACGTCGAACGCCGCCTCCTCCTCTGCGAAGACAGCCGCGTGGGCGGCGGTCCGACCCTGGCCACCGTTCTCCCTGGGGAGGGTGAGGGCCTGGTAGCCGGCGTCGTGCCGGGCTCGCTGGTAGGCGCGGCAGCGGTCGAGCAGCCGCCGCTCCTCTTCGTCCGGGAGGTTGTGGAAGACAGCGAGATCGGCGGCGGTGTGACCGGTGGTCTCGGTAGCCCGCCGGGGTTCGAGCGTCGTGGCCAGCCACTGCCGGACCTCACCCCGCCACTCGTCCACGTTCGGTTGGGGCATGGTGACCTCCTCGGCACACGGGTCCACACGGCACTTACCAGACGGCCGCTTCAGTAACAGTGACTCGGAGCGGAGCAGCACACCTGCACAACGAGGGCGAGTACCTCCGGCTCGGGTCAGAGTGTTCCGTACTTTCTTGATAAACGCTACAGTCTGAACGTCGGCTCTCCCACCTGCCCGGCCGCTGGGCAGACGGGGTGCACCCGCTGGAGCGAGGGAGAGGACGAACCGAGGAGCGCCGGAGGATCCATGTCCCTACAGCCACTCGACCTGCGTGCCCGCGAGCTGCCGAACGCGACCGCCCTGGCCGACGAAACGGAGAGTCTGTCCTGGTCCCGGCTGGCCGACCAGGCGGCCCGCCTGACCGGCCGGTTGCTCGAAGTCGCACCCCGGCCGGAGGACCGGGTCGCCGTCCTGGGCGACAACGCCGTGGCCACGATGGTGGCCCATCTCGCCGGTCTGCGGGCCGGTGTCGGCACGGTGGCCGCCTCCCGGCAACTGACCGCCCGCGAGCTGGTCGACCTGCTCACCGACGCGGGTGCCAAGGCGGTGATCAGCGGCCCGGCGGGCGAGTCGGCCGCCCGGCAGGCGGGCGCGGAACTCGGCCTCCCGGTCGTCGTGCACGGAACGCCGGCCAAGGACGACGCCATCGACTGGACGCAGTGGCTGGCCGAGGCGGAACCGGCGCCGGTGCCCGTCGGCCGCCCAGCCCGCCCGCCGTTGGTCTACACATCGGGCACCACGGGACGGGCCCGCGGCACCGAGGTGCGCTGGGTGCAGGGGCCGGTCACGGACAGCACCGCCTACCTGGAGGCGGTGGCCGCCCGCCCCGGCTTCCCCCCGGGACCACACCTGGTGTGCGGCCCCCTCCAGCACAACGGGCCGCTCACCTCACTGCGCCATCTCGCGGCCGGGCGGCCCGTGGTGATCCTCGGCAGGTTCGACGCGGAGGCGTTCCTGCACCAGGTCGAGCGCCGGCGGGTCACCTCGTCGGTGATGGTGCCGACCCACTTCACCCGACTGCTCGCGCTGCCGGCGGAGGTACGTGAACGCTACGACGTCTCCAGCCTGATGCAGGTCGCGCACACCGGCTCCGCCTGCCCGCCGGAGGTGAAGCGGGCCATGATCGACTGGTTCGGTCCGGTGCTCACCGAGTCGTACGGAGCCAGCGAGGCGGGCACGGTCGCGCGCATCGACAGCACCGAGTGGCTGGAGCACCCCGGTTCGGTGGGACGCGTGCAGCCGCCCTTCGACGTCCTGGTGACCGGCGACGACGGTCGTCCGCTTCCCGCCGGGGAGCTCGGACTGCTGGCCTTCCGGGCGCCGGAGGGCCGCGGCGTGCGCTACCACGCGGACGAGGAGAAGACCAAGGCCGCCTACGTCGCCCCCGGCGTCTTCACCCTCGGCGACATCGGCTACGTCGACCCCGACGGCTACATCTTCATCACCGACCGCGCCGCGGACGTCGTGGTCTCCGGCGGGGTGAACCTCTACCCGGCGGAGAGCGAAGCGGTGCTGCGCGAGCACCCGGGGGTCACCGAAGTGGCGGTCATCGGCGTGCCGGACCCGGACTTCGGCGAGTCACTGCGTGCCCTGGTCGTCGTGACCGACACGAGCGAACCGGCGGACGGGGAACTGGACACGTTCTGCCGCGAGCGACTGGCCGCGTACAAGTGCCCGAAGTCGTACGAAGTCGTCCCCGAACTCGTCCGCAACGCCATGGGCAAGCTCGACAAGCGCGCGATGCGCCGCCCCTACTGGAATTCCGACCGGACGATCGCCGGCTGAGCACCGCTGCTTCCCCGCACTCCTCGGAACTCCACGGAACTCCTCGGAACTCCCCCTACGAAATACGAAGGACCCTTCATGACGGAACTCCTGCTCGTCCGGCACGGTCTTCCCCTCGCCGGCGTGTTCGACCCGGGGCTGTCGCCGGAGGGCATCGCCCAGGCCGAGCGGCTCGCCCCATGGCTGGCGGGCGAGGGCATCGACGCCCTCTACGCCAGTCCGTACCGACGGGCCCGTGAGACGGCGGCGCCCCTCGAACGGCTGACGGGCATGACCGCCGCCGTACTGGACGACCTGCGCGAGTGGGACACCGACGTCTCGCAGCCCTACACGCCGCCGGAGCAGGTCCAAGCGGACGACCCCCGTTCGGTGGCGCTCTCCGAGGGACGGTACGAGGACTTCGTACCGGACCTGGACTGGGACGCCTTCCGGGCCCGGGCGGTGCGGGCCGTGAACACCATGCTGGACGCCCACCCCGGCCGGCGGATCGCCGCCGTGTGCCACGGCGGTATCACCAACACCTACCTTGCGACCGTGCTCGAAATACCCCGGATGTTCTGGTTCCATCCCGGCTACACCTCGGTCAGCAGGGTGCGCCGCATGCCCGGTGGGCGGATCGTGCTGCACTCCGTGAACGAGACGGCGCATCTGGTCGCGGAGCGCGCCGTCGACACCGTCGGCTGACGCCCCCGTTCACACGCTCCCCAGCTCCCCCTTCGACACCCCTCAGGAGGCACCGGACATGCCCGGATCCGTCATCGTCGCCGGAGCGAGAACGCCCATCGGCAAGCTCTTGGGCGGGCTGAGCAGCCTGTCCGCCGCCGACCTCGGCGCCCACGCCATCGGCGCCGCGCTGTCCGCGGCTGGGCTGGACCCGGCCGCCGTGGAGGCCGTCGTGATGGGCCATGTCGTCCAGGCCGGGGCCGGCCCCAACACGGCCCGACAGGCCGCGGTCGCCGCCGGCATCCCGTTCGCCGTACCGGCGAGCACCGTCAACAAGCTGTGCCTGTCCGGGCTGCACGCCATCGCCCTGGCCGACCTCATGGTCGCCTCAGGGCGCCACGAGGTGGTCGTGGCCGGCGGCATGGAGTCCATGTCCGGCGCACCGCATCTGCTGCGCGGATCCCGCACCGGCTGGAAGTACGGGGCGGCGGCCGTCGAGGACGCCCTCGACCGCGACGCGCTGACCTGCGCCTTCGACGGGGTCTCCATGGGCGCGGCCACCGAGCGCCACCAGCGGCCCTTCGCGCTCACCCGCCAGGAGCAGGACGAGTACAGCGCCCTGTCGCACCAGCGGGCCCAACACGCCCAGGAGTCCGGCGCGTTCGCCGCGGAGATCGCCCCGGTCACGGTGGCCGGGCGCCGGGGTGAGACGGTCGTGGCGTCCGACGAGGGCATCCGGCCGCAGAGCACCGCGGAGAGCCTGGGGCGACTGAAGCCGGCCTTCTCCCCCGAAGGCACGATCACCGCGGGCAACGCCTCGCAGCTGTCCGACGGAGCCGCGGCCGTCGTCGTGATGAGCGCGGAACGCGCCCGCCGCGAGGGCCTGACACCGCTCGCCGAGATCGGCGCCTACGGCACCGTGGCGGGCCCCGATCCCTCGTTGCTCGTGCAGCCGGCCGGGGCGGTCCGCGACGCGCTGGAACGCGACGGCCGGCTGAAGGCCGCCGACCTCGACCTGTTCGAGATCAACGAGGCGTTCGCCGGGGTCGCCCTGGCCTCCGTGCGCGAACTCGGCGTCCCCCTGGACAAGGTGAACGTCAACGGCGGCGCGATCGCCCTCGGCCACCCGGTCGGCATGACCGGCGCCCGGCTCGTCCTGACCCTGGCCCAGGAACTTCTGCGACGCGGCGGCGGCACCGGGGCCGCGGCCCTCTGCGGGGGCGGCGGCCAGGGCGACGCACTGCTCCTGCACGTACCGGGCGTGTCAGGTTCCTGACCTCCGCCCTCGTCCCCCACCCGTACGAGACTCAGGTTGACGCACATGACCAACCAACCGCTCCAGGTCTTCCGAGGCACCGAGGCACCGCCGTCCCAGGCGGACCACGGCGAGGCAACTCTCGTCGTGGACGCCCGCATTGACGCCGCCGACGGCATCGTCTCCCTCGTCCTGCGCCACCCGGACAGCGATCCGCTCCCGGCCTGGGCGCCGGGTGCCCACATCGACCTGCTGCTGGACAACGGCCTCATCCGTCAGTACTCGCTGTGCGGGAACCCCGCCGACCGAGCGGCCTGGCAGATCGCGGTACTGCGCGAACCGGACGGCCGCGGCGGTTCCTCGTACGTCCACGACCGCCTTGCGGAGGGCTCGGCCGTACGGGTGCGCGGGCCGCGGAACAACTTCCCGCTGCGCGCGGCCGAGCACCACCTCTTCATCGCGGGAGGGGTCGGGATCACCGCGATCCTGCCGATGGTGGAGGCCGCCGATTCAGCGGGGGCCGACTGGAACCTGTTGTACGGCGGCCGCACCCGCGGCTCCATGGCGTTCCTGGACCGTCTGGCGCGCTACGGGGACCGGGTGCTGATCCGTCCGCAGGACACCTACGGCCTGCTGGACCTCGCCACCTTCATCGGCTCGCCCCGCGAGGGCACGCTGGTGCACGCCTGCGGCCCGGAGCCGCTGCTTCGGGCCGCGCAGGAGCAGTGCGCCGGCTGGCCCTCCGGCACCCTGGGCATCGAGCGGTTCGCCCCGGTCCGCCCCCCGGCCGAGACCGCCGCGGCCGACGTCTTCGACGTGGTGCTCGCCCGGTCGGGGCGCACGCTCACCGTGCCACCGGACCGATCGGTGCTCGAAGTGGTGGAGGAGGCGGGTGTCCCGGTGCTGTTCTCCTGCCGGGAAGGCACCTGTGGCACCTGTGAGACGGACGTGCTGGACGGTACGCCGGACCACCGTGACTCACTGCTCGACGAGGACGAACGCGCCACGGGCGACACCATGCTGATCTGTGTCTCGCGTTCCTGCGGCCCCCGGCTGGTACTCGACCTGTGACCACGGCCCCGGTCGATCGCCGGCGGCGTTCCCGAGGTTCCGTGCGGTGCCGTGCCCCTGTGACCAACCTCCGTGGTCGGACCAGAAGCAGTCACCAACATGCCCGAAATATGACAAGGAGGGATAATTTACCCACCGCGGGTACGCGTGACCGGCGTCCCCTCACCGACCACGAAAAGGCAGATCGGACCATGTCGAAGAAACCACGTTCGTCCGAGCCACCGCACGGAAAGGGCCCCAGCCGTCACCAGGGCACCGGACAGCACGGCTGGTCGCCCGATGTGGACGAGACCCGCCAGCAGGACAACCCGAGCGCCCGCCGCTCCTTCCGTGCCGCTGAGCAGGCCGGTGAAAGAGGCCGGGGCCGGACGAAGTCCCCCGAGGAGACGAAGTCCGTGCCGGGCGACACGGTCGAGAGTCGCAGTGCAAGCGGCGAGGAGTACGGCGACGCGGACGAGAAGGGCAGACGCGACACCGGACGCAAGGGACGCTCCCAGCGCCCCAGCGGCACCAAGGACGCTTCTGCCACGACCGGCGTGGACCCCCAGGACCCGCCGTCCGGGCGCCGGAGGGGTTAGGGCCTGTCCGATCGCCGCCCGGGCGGCCGGCTCCTCGACGAGCGACGCCCCTGTCAGCAGATCCGCGGCAGTTGCTCCCCGATCGGCAGATCGACCACCCGCGTTCCCCCCAGGCCGGTCCGGGCCACGACCATCCCGGGATACGCCTCGACGGCCTCACCGATGATCACGGAGTCCGCGCCCAGAGGGTGGGCCCGCATCGCCTCGAGGACGGCGTCGGCGTACTCGCGCGGGACGAAGGCCACCAGCTTGCCCTCGTTGGCGATGTACATGGGGTCCAGCCCGAGAATGGCGCAGGCGTTGGCCACGGTCTCCGGGACCGGGATGTCGCGTTCCCGGAGGACGACCCCTGCGCCGGAGGCGGCCGCGATCTCGTTGAGCGCGGCCGCCAGGCCGCCCCTGGTGGGATCGCGCAGCACGTGCAGATCCGGGGTGACGGCGAGCATGGCCTCGACCAGGCCACCGAGCGCCGCGCAGTCGCTCGCGATCTCCACCCCGAACTCCAGGCCCTCACGCACGCTCATGATCGCCACCCCGTGGACACCGATGGCGCCGCTGACGATCACCACGTCGCCGGGGACGACCCGCTGCGGACGCAGATCGACGCCCGCCGGGACGAGACCGATGCCCGCCGTGTTGATGAAGATCCCGTCGCCGTGGCCGGCCTCCACCACCTTGGTGTCGCCGGTGGCCACCTCCACACCGGCGGTGCGCGCGGCCGCACCCAGCGCCTGGGACACCCGCGTGACCACGTCCAGTTCGACGCCCTCCTCCAGGATGAATCCGCAGGAGAGGTAGGCGGCGCGGGCGCCGCTCATGGCGAGGTCGTTGACGGTGCCGTTGACCGCCAGGTCACCGATGCTGCCGCCGGGGAAGAACAGCGGCCGCACCACGTAGGAGTCGGTGGAGAACGCCAGCCGGGCACCGCCCAGGGAGAGGACGGCGGCATCACCCATCTGGGCGAGCACCTCGCCCCCGAAGGCGGGCGCGAAGATCTGCTGGACCAGCTCGGCGGAGAGGACTCCACCGCCGCCGTGGCCCATGACGACACGCGGCCGGTCGCGCAGGGGCGCCGGACACGCCCACGCCTCGATGTCCAGGGCGGCGGGGACGGGAAGACCGGTGGTGTCAGACAACGGGGCTCGCCTCCCGGGCCGTGGTGGTGGGCAGGTCCAGACGCCGGTAGAGGTAGTACGCCGCACAGGCGCCCTCGCTGGAGACCATGGTGGCTCCCAGGGGGGTACGGGGGGTGCACAGGGTGCCGAAGGCCTCGCACTCGTGCGGCTTGAGCAGCCCCTGCAGGACCTCTCCGCTGCGGCACTCGGCGGGTTCGGCCGTCTGGATTCCGCCGACCGCGAAGCGGTGCTCGGCGTCGTGGTCGCGGTACTTCGACGACAGCCGCCAGCCGCTGTCGGGGATCACCCCGATGCCGCGCCAGGCACGGTCGGTGACCTCGAAGACGTCCTCCAGCATGGCCCGGGCGGCCGCGTTGCCCTCCGGGCGGACGGCACGGGCGTAGGCGTTGTCCACGGTGTGCTCACCGCGTTCCAGCTGACGGACGGCCCGGCGCACGCCTTCGAGGATGTCCAGTGGCTCGAAGCCCGTCACGACGATCGGAACACGGAAGCGTTCCGCCAGTTCCGGGTACTCCCCCACGCCCATCACGCTGCAGACGTGCCCGGCCGCGAGGAAGCCCTGCACACGACAGCTCGGCGACGACATGATCGCCTCGATGGCCGGGGGTACGCGGACATGGGACACCAGCATGCTGAAGTTCGGGATGCCCAGCTTCCGGGCCTGATGGACCGTCATGGCGTTGGGGGGTGCCGTCGTCTCGAAGCCGATGCCGAAGAACACCACCTCGCGGTCCGGGTTCTGCTGCGCGATCCGCAGCGCGTCGAGCGGCGAGTAGACGACGCGCACGTCACCGCCCTCCCCGCGGACCTGGAACAGGTCCCGTCCCGTGCCCGGCACGCGCAGCATGTCGCCGAAGGAGCAGAAGATCACCTCCGGTCGGGAGGCGATCTCCAGAGCCTTGTCGATGACCTCCAGCGGGGTCACGCACACCGGGCATCCCGGCCCGTGGATCAACTCGACCTCCTCCGGCAGGAGTTGGTCGATGCCGTGGCGGATGATGCTGTGCGTCTGCCCCCCACACACCTCCATCAGCGCCCACGGCCTGGTCACCGTGGCGTGGATGTCGTCGAGGAGCCGACGCGCCAGCTCCGGGTCCTGGAACTCGTCGATGTACTTCACTACTTGCGCACCTCTTCCACCGGGTCCACGCCCGCCTCCGCCTCCGCCATCTCCCAGGCGTCACCGAACTCCTCCTGCAACAGGCCGAGTTCGGCGAAGAGTTCGAGCGTCTGCCGCGCCGACTCCTCGTCCAGCCGTTGCAGGGCGAACCCGACGTGGACGATGGCGTACTCACCGACCTGGAGGTCGGGCAGGTACTCCAGGCACACCTCCTTGACCACGCCGCCGAAGTCGACGTTGGCCATCCGGGTGCCGTCCCGTTCCTCGATGTCCAGCACTCTGCCGGGTACCGCCAGGCACATGAGCCTCTCCTCGCTGTGGGTCGCGCGTTGCTCAGTCGGTGGGAGTGGGAGTGGCCCGGGCGGCCACCATCAGCTGGCCCAGCGCCAGACCGCCGTCGCCCGGCGGCACCAGGCGGTGCCGCAGGACCGTGAAGCCGTCCTCGCGCAGGGTGGCGGCACAGGCCGAGGAGAGCAGCGTGTTGGCGAACACGCCTCCCGTCAGGGCGACCGTGTCCAGCCCGTGCCGCTCTCGCGCCCGCGCGCAGATCCGGTGCACCAGGCCGGTCACGCTCCGGTGGAAGCGAGCCGCGACGATGCCCGGCTCGACGCCCGCGCGCAGGTCGCCGACGATCGCCGCGAGTACGGGTGCCGGATCGGCCCGTACGACGCCGCCCCGGTTCTCCTGTGACGTGTGAAGGGCGAAGTCGTACGCCGTGGTGTCCTCGGCGGGTGCGTGCAGGGCCGCGCCCTCCAGCTCGACGGCGGCCTGTGCCTCGTATCCGGCTCGGTGGCACACACCGGCGAGCGAGGACACGGCGTCGAAGAGCCGGCCCATGCTGGACGTGGGCACACAGTTCAGCCCGCGCTCCAACTGCCGCTCCAGGAGGCGGAGTTCGTCGGCCGGGCAGGCGGCCGTACAGGCGAGGTCGTCGGACCAGCCGATCCCGGCCGCCCTGAGATGGGCCAGTGCCATGCGGTAGGGCCGGCGCACCGCGGCGTCGCCGCCGGGCAGCGGGACGTACGCGAGGTGCCCGAACCGGGTGAAGCGGTCGTAGTCCGCGAGCAGGAACTCCCCGCCCCACACGGCTCCGTCGTCGCCGTGGCCCGTGCCGTCGAAGGCGACGCCGATCACCGGCCGGGTGCCGTCCAGCCCGTGCTCGGCCATCGCGGCGGCGACGTGCGCGTGATGGTGCTGGACGCGCACGACGGGCCGGTGCGCCGCGTTCCGGTCGGCCCATCGGGCGGAGCGGTAGCCGGGATGCCGGTCGGACACCAGGGTCTCGGGCCGCACCCCCGTGATGGACTCCAGCTGCGCCGTCGCGCGCTCGAAGGCCTGCTGCGTGCCGACGTCGTCCATGTCGCCGATGTGCGCCGACAGCCAGGCGCGGCGTCCCGCGCCCAGACAGAAGGTGTTCTTCAGGTCGCCGCCGACGGCGAGGGCCGGCCGCACGGGCAGGGGGAGGAAGACCGGCAACGGGGCGTAGCCACGGGAGCGGCGGATCACCAGCGGCTCCCCGTCGCAGACGCGGACCACGGAGTCGTCGCACGGTACGTGGATCGGCCGGTCGTGCGTGAGCCAGGCGTCGGCCAGGTGCGCAAGCCGCTCCAGCGCCTCGGTGTCGTCGGTGACGATCGGCTCACCGGAGACGTTGCCGCTGGTCATGACGAGCAGCCGGGGGCCGTCCGGGTCGCCGGGCAGGCCGAGCAGCAGATGGTGCAGGGGCGTGTACGGGAGCATCACGCCGAGGTCGGGGCTGCCGGGCGCGACGGCCTCGGCGGGCCGCGGGTCCCCTGCGGTGTACGAAGGCTGCGGATGCCGCCTCATCAGCACGACCGGCCTGGCCCGGCCTTCGAGCAGGCTCCGCTCCTCGGGGCTCAGCCGGACGAGGTGCCGGACGTCGTCCGCGGTCCTGGCCATGACCGCGAACGGCTTGTCGCCTCGCGCCTTCCGGCTTCGCAGGAGGGCGACCGCCGCCTGGTTCGTGGCATCGCAGGCCAGGTGGTAGCCTCCCAGGCCCTTCACGGCGAGGATCGCGCCCCGCGTCAGCAATGTGCGCGCCACGGTGACCGGGTCGGCCCCGTCGGCACTCCTGAGCCCCGACTCCCGGGCGACGACCAGCCGCAGGCGCGGCCCGCAGGCCGGGCAGGCGACCGGCTGTGCGTGGAAGCGGCGGTCGGCCGGATCCGCGTACTCCCGGGCGCAGTCCGGGCACATCGCGAAGCCGGCCATGGTGGTGTTGGCCCGGTCGTACGGCACGCCGGTGACGATCGTGAAGCGCGGGCCGCAGTGGGTGCAGTTGACGAACGGATGGCGGTACCGCCGGTCGGCCGGGTCGGCCAACTCGGCGAGGCAGTCGGCGCAGGTGGCGCTGTCCGGGGAGACCAGGGTGCGGGCCGGTCCGTCGGTGCGGGAGGTGAGGATGGTGAACGCGGTGCCGCCTGCGGGCGGCATCTCCCGGTGGTGGACGGACTCCACGCGGGCCAGCGGGGGTGCCTGGGCGGCGATCCGGTCGCAGAACCGGGTCACGGCCGAGGCGGTGCCCTCGACCTCCACGACGACGCCCTCCGGAGTGTTGGTCACGTGTCCGGCCAGGGCGAGTTCGGTGGCGAGGCCGTACAGGTAGGGCCGGAAGCCCACGCCCTGCACCACTCCCCGGACGGTGACCCGGCGCCGTAGCGGAGTGTCCTCGGTGACGACGGCCGGGGCCTGCGGAGCGCTCACGAGTGGGTGTGGGCCATCGTGCCGGCGGCCTCCGGGTGCGCGTGGGTGTGACCGTGGTGGCGGGGCAGCCGTGCCATGACCGGCGAGTGGACCGGTGCGCCGTCCGCGGCCGCCAACGCCCTGTCGAGCAGCGCGCCGACGCCCTGCCCCCGGCGTGCCGAGGTCGAGATCACCTCGACTCCCGGGTTGACCTGCTCCACATTCACGCGGAACGCGGCCTCGTCGAACTCGACGGCCTGAGCGATGTCGGTCTTGGTGACCACGACCAGGTGGGCGAGGCCGAAGGCGGTGGGGTACTTGAGCGGCTTGTCCTCGCCCTCCGTCACGGAGGCGAGGGTGACCCTCAGCGTCTCCCCCAGGTCGTAGGAGGCGGGGCAGACCAGGTTGCCGACGTTCTCCACGAACAGCAGCCGGGTGTCGTCGGGCAGCCACCCGTCCAGGTGCCCGGCGAGCATGCCCGCCTCTAGATGGCACAGTCCGTCGGTGAGCACCTGCTTGACCGGCACGCCCGAACGCGCCAGGCGCGCCGCGTCGTTCTCGGTGGCGAGATCGGCACTGAGCGCCGCGACGGGAACGGACCGCTCCCGTGCCCGCAGGAGTTCGCGCTCCAGCAGCGCGGTCTTGCCGCTTCCCGGACTGGACAGCAGGTTGACGACCGCGGTCCCCCGAGCCGCGAGGTGCGCGCGCAGTTCGTGGGCGCCGGCGTCGTTCTTCGCGAGTACGGCCTGCCGCAGGTCGACGACACGACACATGGTTCAGCACTCCTCGGAGATCGGTTCGCGGGTGGGAACGTGCGGTGGGCCGCCGTCCTCCCAGTGCACGTCGACGATCTGCAGTTCCCGGCCCGCGAGCAGGTCGGTACGCGTCCCGCCGCACTCGGGGCAGGTCAGCCGGGGTGGCATGCCGACGGCCCATTCGTGTGCGCAGGGTGTGCAGCGGGCCCGCCCCGGCACCGCTTCGGTGACCAGTTCGGCGCCTTCCAGCAGGGTTCCGGCGCAGGCCAGTTCGAAGGAGAAGGCGAGCGCATCGGGTACCACACCGGCCAGTTCGCCCACCTGGAGCCGCACCGATCGCACCGCCGTGACGCCTCCGGCCCGGGTGGCGGCCTCTGCCACCTGGTCGACGACGGCCAGCGCGACGGACATCTCGTGCATCGGTCTCCGTCCTTCCGCAGTCTGGCTCCCGCCGGCCTTCATTAGAGGCGCGCACACCCGGGTCGCACGGCCCGGCACGCCGTCACCGGTCGGCAGGTACGCCGTTCGACGCAACCGCACGGCACACCGGTGGCGACCGCGGTTCACATCCGTCGGATCCGCAGGTAGCGCCTGAGGTCGGGAAGCACCTCGGCAACCAGGGCGACCATGGCGGCGAGGGCCGCTCCGCCGATGACGATCTTCTTCATCCCGTCTCTCCTCATGTCGAGATCCCGTCGGCCGTGGCCCGCGGCGCGGACTCTCCCGGCTCCCCGTTGTTCAGCAGCTCTTCGATCAGCCGGACGGCCTCCGGTACGGCGTCTGACACCGGCGCGCTGAGCCCGATGCCCTCGTCCACCGAGGCCGGCTCGCATCCCACGACCAGGACGCGGCGTGGTGGCTCTGCGCCGGTACCGGCGCAGAGGGTGCCCAGCAGCGCCAGGACGGCGTCGGGGGTCATCCGGTGGCCGTCCAGCGCGGGGGCGCCGGGCGAAAGGCTCCCGCCGCCGATGTCGTGTTCGATCACGTACAGCGTGCCGGGGGCTTCGCCGCGTGCCGTGGCGTCCACCAGGACGAGGGTGTCGTAGCCGTCCAGGAGCTGGTAGGCGAGGTGCATCCCGCGCACCCCGATGTCCACGACCTCGACGTGTCCGGGCAGGTCGCGCTCGGCGAGCCGGCGCGCGGTCTCCACGCCGAAGCCGTCGTCTGCGAGGAAGATGTTGCCGATACCGGCGACGAGGGTCCTTGGGCGTGACTGCGGGGAGGGGTTCATACGTCGTCCTCCAGCGGTGTGACCTCGTCGGGCTGGAAGTACAGGAACCGTCCCTGCTCTCGGCGGATGTCGACTCCCGGGTCACCTTCGACCGTGACCGCCAGGTGTACCCCGCCGTCGACGTCGTGCAGCACCGCCTCGACCTTCGCGGTGCGGCCCCGCAGGAAGATGTCCTGTGCGTCGGTGCGCCGCAGGCCGGGGCGCAACTCGACGCGGCTGCCCTTGCCCACCGACCGGCCGTCCACGACCACCCGGTCCTGCGCCGGGTCGAAGCCCGCGTCGCTCGCGGGGTCCCACCATGGGGTGTCCGGCCGCTGTACCCCGTACTCGTCGGGGAAGCCGCCGTCCGGGGCGGCGGGACCCGGGCCGGTCACCTCGCGCAGGCTCCGCACCGCCCCGTGCAGACGCTCCAGGACCTCGGGCGGCATCGAGTCCGCCAGCTCGATCACGGCGGCCGCCCGTTCGTCGGTGCCCCGGGCCTCGCGTTTCTCCTCGTCGGTGAGGGCCGCGGTGCGCAGCGCGAGGATCTCGTCGATCTCGGTGGCGTCGTAGAGCGCGCCGGGGCTCTCCGGCGCGATGGCCGGATGGTCCTCCAGGATGATCGGCGAGGACAGTACGAGGTCGGCGCGACCGGGTTCGCCGGCGAGCACGGGCCAGGTGTGCAGGTTGCGGCAGGCGGCGACCGCGCCCTTCGCCCACTCGGGGGGATCGGTCATCGACAGGAACGATCCGGCGCTCAGGGCCATGAGGAGGTGGGTGGCCACCAGGGAGTGCGGCAGCGCCGCGTCCCGGTCGGCGCCGCGGCCCTCGGGCGGTGTCCAGTCGCCGGTGTTCTCGACGACGGCGGTCAGCCGCAAGGCCCGGTAGGGGCCGTCGAGTTCGCGGGCGGACAGCCGGACCGTCCCGCTGATCTCCTCGCACCGCCGGACCAGTCGGCCGACGGTTCGGCCGGCCGCGTCCAGGACCGGTTCGGTGTCCTCGCGGGCGGGGCGCCGGAAGGGATGGGTGACGCCGTCGCCGAGGAGTTCGTCCACCGACGCGACCACCTCGACACGCTCCTCGCTCCCCTCGTCCCAGGGCACCAGCACCCGGTCGTCGAGGCGGAGTTCGGGCACCGTGTCGAAGCCGCCGTCCGGGCGAGCCCGCTGCACCGTGCGCCGTCGGGCGTGCAGGAAGCGCACCTCGACCGAGAGGGTCGCGCCCGCCTTCGGTTCCATCAGGCATTCGGTGTGCTGGAAGTCGTGCTCTTCGCACTCGGCGCCCCAGCCGGGCGGTACGAGCACCCCGAACTGCCAGCGCAGCCGGTTCTTGGCGGCGGAGGCGCGGTACGGGTAGAGCACATAGCCCTCGAACAGGACGGCGTCGGCCACCTGCCGGGCGAGGGCGAACCGCTCCTCGGTCTCGGGGGCGAACGCGGTCACGGTCACGGATCGGTCCTTCCGGTGGTGCCGGTGAGCGCGCGGAACGGGTCGCCGGCGGGCGGGTCGGCGGCGTCGCTGTCGTCGAGCAGGGCCTTGAGGGTCGCCTCCCACGAGGGCAGGGCGTGCCGGGAGCGGTAGGCGAGGAGGGCGTCCATGGTGTCGCGGGGCAGCCGGATCCAGCCGCACCCGGGGAAGTGCTGCTCGACCATCTCCCGCCAGGTGGCGACCGGCATCCGGAAGACCGCCTCCCGGTCCCACGGGACCGGCTCGACCTGGAAACCGCCGGCTCCGGTGAACGCCGTACCGGAGAAGAGCATCAGCAGCGGAACCTCGCCGCCGGTGAGGGCGGTGAGGTACCGGGTCGCGGCGACGTCCATGTCGTAGGTGCAGGGCACGACGAGGTCGGTTTCGATCTCTCCGGTGAAACTCGGGACCATGACCGAGACCTGGGCGAACTGCACCGGCTGGAGCGTGCTGCCCCAGCGTGAGCGCTCGCCGAAGAGGTCCGCCAGCCCTCCGACCTCGGCGGACTCGTAGGCCCTGCGGGCGGGTTCGATGCGGATCTGACATCGCAGCGCCAGGGCGTGCACGCGTGCGTTGTCGGCGGCGGTGACGCGCAGCCGGAAGACGAGGGTCGGTCCGGCGGCGTACCGGTCGGCGCGGACGCCGGTGCAGGCGAAGGAGAACTCCGTCACGGTCGCACCGCCTCGCCCACGGGTCGGGCGCGTCGCGAGACGTCCTCGAAGAACGCGTCCAGAGCGGCGCGGGCCTCGGCCCCGCCGTCGAAGCCCTGCCACAACAGGCGCATGCGGCCGACGAGTTCGTAGCAGATGTCGATCGGTACGAGGTGGTACTCGCAGCGGCCGTCGATGCGGCGCAGGAGCAGCGCCTCCACGTCGGGCTCGAGGAGTTCGGCGAGGCGGCTGCCGCCGAGGACTGACGTCCACGTGGCCGGTTCGAGTTCGCTCTCGGTGGCTCCGGCCGGGCTCGGGTAGAGGGCGACCAGCCGGTCGAGCGCCGCGTTGCGGAAGAGGAAGGCGACGCCGACCGGGATCTGCAACGCCTCCCAAGCGCTCTCGTCGAGGCGGTGTCCGGGGTCGGTGAGATAGCGGCCCGGGACCGTGCGGAAGCGGCCCGCGGCGGCACCCGGCTGCTCCATCAGCAGCGCGCAGGGAGCGCAGGCGCAGACGAGGGCGCGTTTCTCCGTGTCGACGAGATGGCGGTGGTCCGCCTCCACCGGCACGGCGCACAGCTCGCACCGTTCGGGCTGCGGAGGTCTCTCGGTGAGGAACCTCCGCAGGCCGGGCGTGCGCGTCGCCGGGGACGCCGTCATCGGGCCCCCGTCGGTGCCGTGCCGATCTGAAGGAGCGTGGGCCCCGCGGGTGCCGTCCGTACGTCGACGGCCTTGACCTCCGGTGCGAAGCAGGCGAGCGCCGCCTCCGCGGCCTCCCGGGCGCCCGTGCCGGAGCCGCAACCGCAGCCGCCGGCCTCCCGGGCCCGCAGCGTCAGGGTGCCGCTCTCCTCGTCGAACTCCACGACGTCCAGGGCGTGTTCCTGGACGCTGTCGAGGGCCCGGGCGATGCGGGTGTCGCGGTCCTCGGGGTGCAGGTCGTGCAGGACGAGCAGGCTCGCGACCAGTTCGTCACCGAGCAGTCCCGCGGGCGGTTCGCCGGGAGCGGAGGACAGCAGGTGGAGAATGCGGGCGAGGCCGGCACCGTAGAAGTCCATGAGGGACCGGACGAGTTCCTCCGCCGCCGCGGCGGCGGCCGCATCGCCGCTCGCGGTCAGTCGCTCCAGCACCTCCTCGACACGGCGTCCGGTCTGCTCCGCGTTCACCGGCACGGCAGCCGTCGCCGCGCTCATCCGCCCAGTCCGCTCAGGCCGGTGGGCACGTGCATCGACTTCACCGTCTTGCCGCCCCCGACGTACATGTGGACGCCACAGGGCAGACAGGGGTCGAAGCTGCGGACGGCGCGCATGATGTCGATGCCCTTGAAGTTCTCCGGGGTGTTCTCCTCGAAGATGGGCGTGTTCTGCACGGCGTCCTCGTACGGGCCCGGCGTGCCGAAGGTGTCCCTGGTGCTGGCGTTCCAGGGGGTGGGCGGGTACGGGTGGTAGTTGGCGATCTTGCCGTCGCGGATCACCATGTGGTGGGAGAGGACACCGCGGACCGCCTCGGTGAAGCCGACGCCGACGGCCTCGTCCGGGACCTCGAACTTCTCCCAGGTCTGGGTGCGTCCGGCCCGGACCTCCTCCAGCCCCTTCTCCGCGAAGTGCAGTGCGACGGCGGCGGTGTAGGCCTGGAAGTAGGTGCGCGCGCGGTTGCGTTCCAGCGCGTTGCTCCACTTCGGGATCTTCCACTCGAAGCTGGTCTCGGGCCTGGTCATCGTGCGGGGCAGGTTGATGACCACGCTGTGACCGGTGGCCTTCACGTACCCGGTGTCGACGAGTCCGGACAGGGCGGTCGACCACAGGCGGGCGATGGGGCCGCCGCCGGTGTCCAGGGCGAGGTGGTCCTTGCCGTCGAACCAGCGGGGCGACATGACCCAGCTGTACTTGTCGTCGAAGTCGCGCTTCTGCGGGGCCGGGATGGTGTGCTGGTTCCACGGGTGGCGCGGGTCCACCGGGTTGCCGAGCGGGTCGTGGGTGACGAACTGCTCCTGGCCCTGCCAGTCCTCGTAGTAGGAACTGCCGAGCAGGATGCGCATACCGAGGTTGATCTCGGTGAGGTCGTTGGTGACGAGCTTGCCGTCGACGATGATGCCGGGAGTGACGAACATGCGCCGGCCCCAGTCCGTCATGTTCGCGTAGGTGAAGTCGCAGTACTCGGGGTCGTTGAGCGCGCCCCAGCAGCCGAGCAGGACGCGTCGGCGGCCGACCTCCTCGTATCCGGGCAGCGCCTCGTAGAAGAAGTCGAACAGGTCGTCGTGCAGGGGCACGACGCGCTTCATGAACTCCACGTAGCGCATCAGGCGGCTGAGGTAGTCCGTGAAGAGCTGTACGGAGGCGATGGTTCCGACGCCGCCCGGGTAGAGCGTGGAGGGGTGCACATGGCGGCCCTCCATCAGGCAGAACATCTCCCGGGTGTAGCGGCTGACCTGGAGGGCCTCGCGGTAGAACTCACCCTCGAGGGGGTTGAGCGAACGCATGATGTCGGCGATCGTGCGGTAACCGTGCTCCGCCGCGTGCGGGGCCTCGGTGCGCTCGGCGAGTTCGAGGACGCCGGGGTTGGTCTCCTTGACCATTTTCTCGCAGTAGTCGACCCCCACCAGGTTCTCCTGGAAGATGTTGTGGTCGAACATGTACTCCGCGGACTCGCCGAGGTTGATGATCCACTCGGCGAGGTGCGGAGGCTTCACGCCGTACGCCATGTTCTGCGCGTACACCGAGCAGGTGGCGTGGTTGTCGCCGCAGATCCCGCAGATGCGACTGGTGATGAAGTGGGCGTCGCGGGGGTCCTTGCCGCGCATGAAGACGCTGTAGCCGCGGAAGACCGACGAGGTGCTGTAGCACTCCGCGACCCGCTTCTGCTTGAAGTCGATCTTGGTGTGGATGCCCAGGCTTCCCACGATCCGGGTGATCGGGTCCCAGGCCATCTCCACCAGGCCGCTGCCGTCGCCGGCCGCCTTCGTCTTCGGTGCCATCTGTGTGCCGTGCCCTTCGTTGCGCGGGAGGTTCGTGTGGGGGGTTGCACGAAGCGGGGAGCGGATTACTTGCGGCGGATACTCACCACGGGGGTTGGTATCCGGTGGTGATCTTGTCTCCGATACGGCGCCACTTGGGCTCCTTGTCGACCGTCTTGGCCGTGATCGAGCGCAGCTTGCGGATCACGGCGCCGTACGCCCCGCTGGTGCCGCTCGACACCTTGGCGCCGGGAGGCTCGTCCATGAACGGCATGAACTTGTCGGGGAAGCCGGGCATGGTGCAGGCGATGCAGATGCCGCCGACGTTGGGGCAGCCGCCGATCCCGTTCATCCAGCCACGCTTGGGCACGTTGCACTTGACGACCGGACCCCAGCAGCCCAGTTTGACCAGGCACGTCGGCGAGTCGTACGACAGGGCGAACTGGCCCTGTTCGTAGTAGCCCGCGCGGTCACAGCCCTCGTGCACGGTGGCCCCGAACAGCCAGGTCGGGCGCAGCTTGTCGTCCAGCGGGATCATCGGCGCGGCGCCGGCCGCCTGGTAGAGCAGGTAGGTGAGCGTCTCGGAGAAGTTGTCGGGCTGGATCGGACAGCCGGGGACGCACACGATGGGGATCCCGGCGTGGGACTTCCAGTCCCAGCCGAGGTAGTCCGGCACACCCATCGCGCCGGTCGGGTTGCCCGCCATGGCGTGGATGCCGCCGTAGGTGGCGCAGGTGCCGATGGCGACGACCGCCAGTGCCTTCGGGGCGAGCCGGTCGATCCACTCGCTGGTGGTGATCGGCTGGCCGGTCTCCGGGTTGTCGCCGAAGCCGCACCAATAGCCCTCGGGCTTGATCGACTCATTGGGGATGGAGCCCTCGACGACCAGGACGAACGGGTCGATCTCGCCCCGCTCCCCCTTGAAGAACCACTCGATGAACGTGTCCGAGCCGCCGACCGGACCGCACTCGAAGTCGATGAGCGGCCAGTGCACGGCGATCTTCGGAAGACCCGGCAGCACACCGAGCACGATCTCCTCGATGCTGGGCTGCATGGCCGCCGTCAACGCGACCGAGTCGCCGTCGCAGCTCAGCCCCGCATTGATCCAGAGAATGTGGATCGTGGGCGTCTCGTCGGCGGGCGCGCCGTCTGCGTCCGCAGCGTCGACCGTGCCCGGCGTCGCCTCAGTCATGGGACCGCCTCCTGGGGAGGTAAGGGATGAAAGACTGTATTTCTGCCGTCGCTCTTCTTCGTATCAGCCGTTCGGCCGTGACGAGACGCCATCGACGGCCGTTCCGGTGACATCGGCGACGGAGAGGATCGGACCGGTTTGCGCAACCGCGGCCGAGCCGAGGTGCGGCGGGGTGCACGGCGGCCGCTCTTTGTGGACGAAGGAACGACGCAGAGCGTGATACGGGGCGTCCGGGTCGTCGAAGGTCCTGCGCATCCGGGTCAGTTCCCGGGCACGGAAGCCGGCCAGCGGGGTCGTGCTCTCCAGCCGGTCCAGCTCCGTCTTCTTCGCGGTGATCCGTGACGCCGTCGCCGGAAGTGACGCCAGCCGCGCCGCCAGGCCGCCGACCTCCCCCGCGAACTCAGCGGGACCGCAGTCGACCACCCGGTCGACGAGCCCGAGGCGCAGTGCGCTCGCCGAGCTCACCGGCAGAGCCTCACACATGAGCCGTTCGGCCGTCGCGGGACCCACCCTGCGCGGCAGGGTGTGCGTCCAGTACTCCGAGCCGTACAGGCCCATCAGACGGTAGTGCGGGTTCAGCACGGCGCCCGAGCGGCACCACACCTCGTCGGCCGCCAGGGCGAGCATCACCCCGCCCGCCGCGGCGTTGCCCGCGACCGCCGAGACCACCAGCCGGTCCGTCGTCGTCAGGACCGCCTCGACCAGATCGTCGATGGCGTTGATGTTCGCCCAGGACTCGGCGGCGGGGTCGTCCGCGGCCTCGATGACGTTCAGGTGGATCCCGTTGGAGAAGAAGTCCCGTTCGCCGCCCAGCACCAGCACCGACGTGGGCCGCGCACATGCCTCCCGGTAGGCGTCCAGCAGGCGTCGGCACTGCTCCGTGCTCATGGCGCCGCCGGGGAAGGAGAACGAGAGGAAGCCGACGTTCCCGTCCTCCCGGTAGCGGATGTCCGCCCAGGTACGGTCCCGCACCTCGGGCAACAGGGGCAGGCCGTGCTCGGGCCGCGGCGGCAGCCGGTCACCCAGGGCCCGCACGGCGGGCAGTTTGAACGTGGGCGGCTGCCCGGGTCCGCGCCGGGGCCGCAGTTCGGGGATCCACACGGCGCCGTCCCTGGTGGCCCGGCAGACCGCCCCCGCCCGGGTGCCCAGCAGCTCGCCCGGGCGGCCGCGCAAGACGCTCTCGGGATGACCGCCGTGCAGATACCACTCACCGCCGAGCAGCACGTCCAGCACACCGGGCTGCGAGTCCGCCGCTCTCAGCTTGCGCAGGACGTCCTGGGTGGAGTCCTCGGCCCAGTCGATCCGCCGGACGCTCTGGTCGAGGTACGGACGCGGGCGCAGGCGGGCGCCCGCCGTGCCTGCCGCGTCCTGCTTGCGCGGTACGTGCGTACCCCCGGCGAAGCGCTCCACCGCCAGCATGACGGCCTCGATCGCGGCGTCGGCGATCTCACCCCGGTACAGCTCGCTCTTGGACACCGGAGGGACCCGGCACGGTACGGAGGCCCACACGTCACCGGCGTCCATCTCCCCGTCGGCCTGCAGGACGGTGACGCCCCACCGGTCGACGCCCTCGTGAATCGCCCAGTCCAGGGAGGACGGTCCGCGATCGCCCACGGGCCCCGGATGGACGACGAGGCACGTGTGCGCTGTCCACACCTCCTCGGGAATCGCCGTCTTCAGCATCGGCGCCACGACGAGCTGCGGTGCATGCCGCCGTACGGCTTCCGGCAACGGGCTGCCGGGCAGGGCGAGTTCCACCGCCACGGTGTGGCCGCGGTCGCGCAGTTCGGCGTGGACACGCTGGGTGAGGCTGTTGAACGCGCTGGCCAGGATCAGGATGTGCACAGCTGCCTCCGGGCGGACGAACGGCAGGCAGGGATGACCGCCGACCGCGATCCTCGGCCAAGGCGGCCTGCCGTCCCCGACGACAGACGGTGGGGTCATCCGAAAGCGGGCGCCGATCCGCCGACCGGCCTCACCGGCCATGACCCGCGGCGGCACCGACGACCCGGCTCACCGAGTCAGCCGTTCTAAATGATCACCGTCGTCGCAGGCCGCTGGTGATGCGCTCCCACGGGGAGCGGGTGGCACCGAAGTGGGTCTCGTGCGTCCAGATGTGGGTGCACGACCGGCACTGCAGGTGGAGCAGGCTGCCGACGTTGGAGAGCAGGTAGCGCCAGTGCTCGGAACAGGTCCGCCCCTGCTCGCAGGTGCCGCACCCGCGACGGTCGTCGCAGTTCGGGCAGGCCACCCAGGCGCGACGCCCGATGTCGGCCTGCGGGTCAAGCGGCAGCATGGCCGCCTCCTCCCCGCGGAAGCACACCGGCCGCGACCAGTTCGTCGTACACGCGCTGCTGCTCTGGGCTGAGGCCGGAGTACAGCAGCTCGTACGCCGCTTCCTCGCCGCGCAGTACGGCGACGGGGTCCCAGTCCGGGCCGAGAGCGTCCAGGACATGAGCGCGCCGGAGCAGTTCGTGCGAGGTCAGGTCGACGGCCAGGTCGACCGTCGGGCGGGCGTCAGGTCGGTCCGTCGCAGGCCTGCGCTCTGCGGCGGGTTCGTCCGGTTCGCCGGGAAGGGCGCGGCCATGGGGGGACATGCGACCGAACGTAGGTAAGCGTTCCTCGCCCCGGCAAGAGCAGGTGGGGGAAGTCACAACAGGCCCGCGACCTCGGCGCACCCGGGGGTGGACCCCACATCGGCCGGGTGGAACCGGGCGAATTCCTCGCACAGCACGGGTACGCCCCCGGCGGAAGGCGCGCTGCGGACGTCGGCGCGGTCCCCCGAGCCGACGCACGGCAGCGGTCGGCCGCACTGACTCTAGCGGGGCGGCTCGGGCACTTGCGCCTGCTCGGTCGTGGGCTCTTCGATCCAGCGGGTGCGGGACGACGTGCCCGCCCGGCCCAGGGGTCTCCCGGCCGTCGGGACCGACTCGTCCACGGCCCCTGGAGGCGGCGGTTTCCGGTCGGCGATCGCCTCGCGAAGGCGGTGTTGCGCGGCGGCGGAGGCGCCCACCGTCAGGAGTGCCTCCGTCACCGCGCCCACCACCGGGGGTACGTCGAGTACGCGGGGTCGGGCCAGCGGGGCATCGGCGGCCAGCCGCGCGTGGATGTGGTCCCGGAGCAGCGTCTGGTCGTTCTGCAGGGTCCCCCCGCCGAGTACCACCGGCGTCGGGGTGCGCAGGAGGCGGAGCCGGCGCAGCAGCGCACTCACCATGGTGACGATCTCGTCGCCGAGCCGCACCACGATGGCCCGGGCCACGGCGTCGCCGCCCGCAGCGGTCGCGAAGACCAGGGGTGCCAGGCCGTGCAGTGCCACGACGGGTATCTCGCCGCTGCTGACGGCCAGTGCGACGGACTCCACGCTGGCCAGGCCGAAGTGGGCCGGCAGCTCCTGCCTCAGCCGGGTCGCCGGTCCTCGTCCGTCGCCCGCGCGGACCGCAGCGCCCAGCCCGGCCCGTGCCACGGCGAGCCCGCCGCCCCAGTCCCCCGTGATGTCGCCCAGGGAGAGGAAGCGGGCCGAGCGGCCCCCTGGATGGACTCCGGCCGCGTTGATACCGGCGCCGGACACGACCGCCACCCCCCAGCCGTCGGACGCGCCGGCCCGCAGAACGGCGAGCGTGTCATTGCGTACGATCGTCCGCTCGGCCACGCCCAGCCCGGTCAGCTGCCGCAGCGCCGTTCTCTCCTCGGCCCGCCGGTCCACGTTGGCGAGGAAGTACGCGCCGACCGCGACCGGGGTCGTGGTCGCAAGGCCTGCCTCCGCCAGTGCCCGCCGGCCCAGGTGGGCGAGCCGTTCGGCCGTGACCTCCATGCCTTCGGTGTGCGGGCGGGTACCCGCCCCGCGCGCCCAGGCCAGCAGCCGACCGTCGGTGTCCGCGAGGACGAGGTCGGTCTTGGAGTTTCCGCCGTCGACGCCCACCACGAGGTCAGGCATCGACGGCCTCGCTCGCGAAGAACCGGGGCAGATGCCGGCGATTGGCCTCCAGCAGCGCGTCCAGGAGTGCGTCCGCCCGGTCCCATTCGCGTACGAGGGGGTTGGCCACGAGGGCGCGCCGGGCCACCGCTCGGTCCCCGGTCAGGGCCGCCTCTACGGTGAGGGTCTCGTACGCGGTGACCGACTGGACGAGCCCGAGCATCTCGGGCGGCAGGGGCGGCACCGGTTCCGGGTGCGGTCCGGCGGTGTCGACGTGGGCCGGTACCTCGACCACGGCGTCGTCCGGCAGGCCTGCCAGGACGCCGTCGTTGCGCACGTTCACGTAGTGGTGCGCGCCGTCACCGGTGAGCAGGCTGGTGACCAGGGCGGCCGCGGCCTCGCTGTAGTACGCCCCGCCCCTGCGCTCCAGCAGTTCGGGTTTGCGGTCCAGTGCCGGGTCCGCGTAGAGGGTGAGCAACTCCCTTTCGATGGCGAGGACTTGGTCGGCGCGGTGCGTCCCCGCCTGCTGGCTGCGGACCTCGTCGTCCGTGCAGTAGAAGTAGTGCAGGTAGTACGAGGGGATGGCACCGAGGTCGCGCAGCGCGCCGGCCGGGATGCGCGTCTGCGCGGCGAGTTCGTCGAGCGCGTCGCCGGTCAGCAGCTCCGGCAGGCGGTCCACTCCGTCCACCGTGACCGAGCGGATCCAGGACAGGTGGTTGAGGCCCGCATGGCCGAGCCGTACCCGGTCCGGGTCGGTGCCGAACCGGGCTGCCAACTGCCGCTGGAACTTGATCGCCACGTTGCACAGGCCGACCGCGCGGTGGCCGGCGTCCAGCAGTGCGCGGGTGACGATGCCGACCGGGTTGGTGAAGTCGACGATCCAGGCGCCGGGCAGGGACCGACGGCGTACTTCCGCGGCGATGTCGAGGACCACCGGCACCGTGCGCAGCGCCTTCGCGAAGCCTCCGGGGCCGGTGGTCTCCTGGCCGAGCAGGCCGAACTCGTTCGGGAGGGTCTCGTCCACCAGTCGGGCCGTCTGTCCGCCCACGCGCAGCTGGATCAGCACCGCGGCCGCTCCGTCCAGAGCGGGCCCGAGGTCGGTCGTGGTGGTCAGTCGGCCGGGGAATCCGTGCCGGTCGAGGATACGGCGGGACAGGCCGCCGACCACGGCCAGTCGTTCGGCGTCGATGTCGTGCAGGACGAGTTCGTCGACCGGCAGCAGCTGGGCACGCCGGGCGAAGCCCTCGATCAGTTCGGGTGTGTACGTACTGCCACCGCCGACAACGGTGATCTTCACTCGTGCTCCCATGGCTCTGTGGGTGGCGCTGTGGTGGGGCGGGCGTCAGCCCTTGACTCCGGTCAGCGCGATGCCCTCGACGAAGACCTTCTGCGCCAGGAAGAACAGCACCAGGACGGGCAGCAGGAACATCAACGAGGCCGCCATCTGCAGCTGGTAGGCGTTCTGGTGCCCGTTCTTGGCGAGCTGGCTGAGGGCCACCGCGAGGGTCTGGCCGGTGTCGCTGTTCCCGGTGTAGAGCAGCGGGTTGTAGAAGTCGTTCCACGCGTACAGGAACGCGAAGAGCCCCACGGCGGCGATCGCCGGCTTGGTCATCGGGACCAGGACCCGCAACAGGATCCGCAGCTCCCCCGCGCCGTCCATCCGGGCCGCCTCGGTGAACTCGTCCGGGATGGTGAGGAAGAACTGGCGCAGCAGGAAGATGCTGAACGCGTCGCCGAAGAACGTGGGGACGATGAGCGGCTTGAGGGTGCCCACCCAGCCGATGTGCGAGTACATCACGTACAGAGGCAGGCTGGTGACCTGGGCGGGGATCATCATCGCGGCGAGTACGACCATGAAGACGGCCTCCCGGCCCCGCCACCGCAGCCGGGCCAGCGCGTAGGCCACGGGCACCGAGGAGACGACGACGCCGATCGTGGACAGTCCGGCGTACAGCATCGTGTTGGCCAGGTCGCGGCCGAACGGCATGGCCGAGAAGACCTTTTGGAAGTTGCCGAACTCCCAGGGCGAGGGCCACAGCGAGCCGGTGCCGGCCTGGTGCTGGGTCATGAACGCGGTGAGCACGCAGATCGTCAGTGGCAGCAGGAAGCAGAGTGCGACCGCGACGGCAGGAGCGTGTTCGGCCAGCAAATACAACAGGCGGCGCCCGGTACGAGATTGACGCTTTGTCAGATCGAGAGTGCTCATCGGCCACCACCCGCGTGGTGCACGAAGCGGCGCGAGGCGCGGATGAACACCACGGTCGCCGCGAAGATGACCAGGAACAGCAGCCAGGCCATGGCCGAGGCGTAGCCGGTCTTGAAGTAGGAGAAGCCCTGCCGGTACAGCTCCGTCGAGTAGAAGAGCAGCGAGTTGCCGGGGTAGCCGATCAGGTCGTTGCTGGACGACGTGGCGTTGGCGGAGCTGGAGGCTACGAACGCCTCGGTGAAGTACTGGAAGGTGTAGATCATCCCGGTGAGCAGGGCGAAGAAGATGACCGGGGAGATCGCCGGCAGGGTGATGCTGCGGAACTTCTGCAGGGCGTTCGCGCCGTCCAGTTCGGCGGCCTCGTACAACTCGCGTGGTACGTCGAGCATGGCGGCCGAGAAGATGACCATGACGTTGCCGCTGGCCCACAGTGCCATCAGGACGAGGCTGGGCTTGGACCAGGCGGGGTCGGCGAACCACCCCGGGCCGCTCACGTCCACGAGATCCAGCAGCCGGTTGAGCGGTCCGACAGGGTTGAGCAGCACGATGAAGGACAGTGCGGCGGCCACCACCGGCACCATGGACGGCAGGAAGAACAGTGTGCGGTACAGGGCCCTGCCACGCTTGACGCGGATGATCACCCAGGCGGTGAGCATCGCCCAGCCGGTGCGCAGCGGCACCATGACGACGACCATCCACAGCGTGTTGCGCACCGCCACCCAGAACGTGTCGGACTGGGTGAACAGGGCGCGGTAGTTGCGCAGTCCGACGAACTGGACCGGCCGGTACGAACCGGCCTGGAAGTCGGTGAGCGAGTAGTACAGCGTGGCGGTCACCGGGTAGAGCACGAAGACGGCGAACCCGATGACGAACGGGGACAGGAAGCCGAGGACGACCCACCAGCGGGCCCTGCTCGGGCGGCGCCGGGAACCCCGGGCGGGGCGCGGACGCGTCCCGCCCGGGGCGTCGCCGACGGGGGCGACCACGGTCGTCATCTCTACTGCCCGCTCTCGGAGTTGAGAGCGTCGATCTTCTTCCCGACGGCGGCCAGTCCGTCGGCGGCGTTCTTCACCTTGCCCTGCTCGTACTCGAGGAGGAAGGCGCGCCAGGTGTCCATGTCCTCGACGCCTGCCGGAGTGAGCGTCTTGTAGGAGGAGTTCGGGTTCTCGAAGATGTCGACGAACGGCTTCCAGTGCGGGTCGTCCGCCTTGTCCCAGGCCTTCAGCGCGGCGAACGTGGTGGGGATGTTGTAGACCGTGTCGGCGAGGGTGTTGAGGAACGTGGTGTCGGTGGTGAGCTGCTGGAGCGCGAAGAACGCCTCCTGCTTGTGCTGGGAGCCGGCCGACAGATAGGCGACGGTGCCGAGGGTGGTACCCGCGCCGTAAGTCCCCGACGACCCGTCCAGCACCGGCATCGGGACCACTCCGTAGTCGAAGTCCTTCTTCTCCGTGGCGATCTCGCCGATGTGCCACTCACCGTCGAGCTCCATGGCCGCGGCGCCGGTCAGCAGCGGGTTGCCCGCGTCGTCGGCGTGCGGCTGGTAACGGCCGACGAACTTCTGCACGTTCGCCTTGCCGTAGTAGTCGATGAGTTCCTGGTCCCACTTCAGGAGCTGCTGCCACTTGGGGTCGGAGGCGAAGGTCGTCTTGCCGTCCTTGCCGTAGAAGTCGCTGCCGCTGTGCGCCCCGGTGAAGGCGTACCGGTTGACGTCGAAGTCGGAGCGGGGGACGAAGCCGAAGGTCTTGATGGAGCCGTCCACGTTCTTCACAGTCAACTTCTTGGCGGCGGCCGTCAGTTCGGCGAGCGTCTTGGGCGGCTTGAGACCGGCCGCGTCGAACATCTTCTTGTTGTAGTAGAGGGCGAAGGCGTCGGTCAGCAGCGGCAGCGCGCACTGTTTGCCCTGGTAGCCGGTGTAGACGAGGGTCGCGGCCGGGAAGGTCTTGGCCGTGTCCACACCTGCCGAGGACAGATACGGCTTCAGGTCGGCGACCGTGCCGTTGTAGCAGAACTTGGCCACGTTGTCGGGTGTGGAGCTGATGAACACGTCGGGCGGATCGCCCGCGGCGACCGCCTTGGCATAGGCGGCGTCGTCCTTGTTGGGCACGAACTTCACGGTGAGCCACGGGTACTTGGTGTGCAGCCGGCCCAGCGTCGATTTGAAGGCCGCCACCTCGTTGGGGAGGTGGTTGAACGTCCAGACGGTGACGGTGGTGGGCTTGTGCGAGGCGCCCGGCGTGATGGCGGAATCGGGTTGCGAGGACGTGGGCCCGGTGGACGTACAGCCGGCCAGCAGCAGTACGCCGGCAGCCGTGACGGCCGCGGCCCCGGTGATAGGTTTGAACACTGATCGTCCTTCCTCGGAGATGGCATTCCCTGGGTGACGGATCGGTCGGTCGGTCGATCCGGGCGTGGCAACGCCCGGTGACCTCTGGCGGCGACGCTGTCCTGCAAGACGGCGTCGCCGCGGTGCATCAGGACAGAGGCAGCGGTGGCTCTGTCGGTGCGACGGGAGTGGTGGCGGCGGCGAAGGCGGACTCCCGGGCCAGCTCCGCCGACATGGTGGTGGCACCGGTGAGTACGGCGCCCGGACCGAGGTCCGAGGCGACCACCGGGGGCCGGAACGTACTGAAATCGGCCAGGTGACGAGCGACCGGTTCGAGCAGCAGGTCACCGTTGGCGCCGATGGCGCCGCCCAGCACGATGAGCGCCGGGTCGATCAGAGGCACCACGCAGGCCACCACGTAGGCCACACTGCGGGCGGTGTCGTCCACGATCCCGAGCGCGCCGGGATCTCCCGCACGGGCGAGTTCGAAGACGGTACGGGGACTGCCGTCACCCGGCAGTCCCAGGCTCTGCGCCCGGGCACTGATGTAGCGCGCACCCAGGTGGTCCTGCACGAGGTCCCGACGCCGACCGGCCGGCGCGATCATCCGGTCACTGGGCAGGTAGCCCGCCTCTCCGGCCACTCCGGTGGCACCCCGCCGGACGCGGCCGTCGACCACCAGGCCGAGGCCCAGACCGACTCCGAGGCTGACCAGGACGAAGTCGTCGACCTCGGCGCCGCACCCGTGGGTGCGCTCGGCCAGCGCGGCGAGGTTCACGTCGTTCTCCAGGACCAGTGGCACCGGCATCACGCGGCCGAGCGCCTCCCCGAGGCCCCGCCCCGCGTCGGGCAGGCCGGCCGCGTACGACAGGGTGCGTCCGTCCGGTCCGACCGCGGCCGGCAGCCCCATGACGACCTGGGTGAGGTCCTCCAGCGGGCGGTCCACCTGCCGGGCCAGCTCAACGCACATCTCCAGGACCTGCCCGACGAGCGCATCGCCGCCCCGGTGCCCGAGTTGCTCGGCCTCGGACCGCGCCCGGACCCGGCCGGTGACGTCGGCGACAGCGGCGCGGATCTTCCGATGCCCCACGTCCACGCCGACCGCGAAGGCGCAGTCGGCGTTCACCCGGTACTGCGCCGGCGCCGGCCCCTTGCGCCCGGTCACCGGGCCCACCTCGGTGATCACCCCGCGCTCCAACAGCAGCCCGACCGCGGCCGCCACGGTCGGCCGCGACAGCGGGAACCGTCCGGCGAGGTCGGTGGTCGTGATGGGTCCCGCCTCGTCGATCGCCTCCAGCACGGCGCGGCCGTTGAGCGAGCGCAGCAGCCGCTGCGGGCCTGCTGGGTAACGGCGGGTCACGGTGCCCCCATCTCGCCAGGCTCTGTAAGAAAGAAAGTTGCTTATTTATACGCGCGCGCATGGCCGGAATCAACCCTTCGAACCCATCGGGCGTCCGCATCAGGTGAGGCGCATCTGCACGCCCGCGCAGGCTTGCCATACGCCGTACTCGATGTACTCGTGTACTCATGCACTCGACGTACTCGTGTGCTCGATGCGAATACGGAGATTCCACCCGTCGGAGGAGGCCGGCTCACAGTGAACGAACGACTCCCATCGACCGGCGCCGATGCCAATGCCGGCCTAGCGGTCAACGGTGTCCACCTCGTCCTGCCTACCGACGGCGGTGAAGTCGCCCTTGCCTCCACCTGACACCGCGCTGCACACCTGCGGTGACTGACTCCCACACCACCTGGGGCGGGCCGCAGGAATACACCGACGCATTCCTGCGGTCCGCCCGCCGCGCTGTCCGGGATCTGTGCGAGCGGCGGGGGGCCGAGTTCGAATCACTCACGCACGACGCCGCACCCGATGCCGCGGGCGACATGATCGTCGCCGCCACGGCAGTGGTACGTTTCCGCGGCCACCGCTGCGCTTTCCGCCGCGGGATCTGGCCCCCGAGCCATCCCGCCACCACCCGCGCCGCCATCTACGCCACGGTCTTGGAGGAGCGACTGCTGACGCGCGTGCATCCGCTCCCCGACGACGGCACGTCGACCCTCGACCTCTGAAGTTACCTACTCCTGCCCCCAGTTGGGCGCTCAACGGCCGGTAGCACCACCCGACGTCACCTTCAGCAGCGTCATGGCCCAGTCGACCTGCTGCTTCCCTCAGGCAAGACCGTGTCCTGAACACGGGAGGGGTGGTGGACCGTGACGTGACGGTCCACCGTGGCGTTGGCCGCGACGCGTTGCCCGGTCCCGGCTCCCCTTCCCCGCGGCCCATGGCGCTTCGGTGCCCCGTTGACAGGGGCGCCGCGCGACTCACAGAATCGACGCCATGACCGGGCACGAGTTCGACACGACGGGGCCGTTGCGCGTCCCGGATCGGACCGGGTGCGAGCGCTCAGGCCGCTAGCCGGACTGCTGCCGAGCCGTGTGCTCACCGCGCGCCGCAGGCCGTGCCGGTCTTCTTCCCCTCTCTGTGCTCCGGATGACTGCCGGTACACGTCGGCGCTGCATCACGAACTTTCCGTTCGCGGCATGCGAGGGCACACGTCCCGAGCCGGCTGTCGTCTGCCACCGCCAGAACACGTACGAGGAGAGGGATTCGATGACTGTCATGAACGCCGGGCCGCAGCCCGCGCTGCGCGAGGCCCGCGTGCCCGAGGGCGGGATGTACGAGGGCGCGCGCGTCCTGCGCCGGTTGCCCGAGGGGTGCGAGGAGCGCCCGTACGAGCAGTTCGAGCTCGTGCCGCAGGGGTGCACGATCGGGGCCGAGATACGGGGCCTCAGTCTCGCGCGGCCGTTGGGGGACGCGCTGCGCGAGGAGTTGAACCGCGCGCTGCTGGAGTGGAAAGTGCTCTTCTTCCGCGGTCAGCGGCTGACCTCCGCGCAGCAGCGTGACTTCGCCCGGCGGTGGGGGGTGTTGGAGACCAACCCGCTGCTCGCCCAGGGTTCCAGCGAGGATGTCGTCCGTTTCGACAAGGGCTCCGGCACGCCGCCCACCTTCGAGAACGTCTGGCACGCCGATGTGACCTTCCGGCAGCGGCCGGCGCTCGGCGCCTTGCTCCAGGTGCACGAGGTCCCGCCGTTCGGCGGGGACACCCTGTGGGCGGACATGGCCGCCGCCTACGACAATCTGCCCCGCGAGGTGAAGGACCGCATCGACGGGGCCAGGGCCGTGCACGACTTCATCCCCGGCTTCGCCCGCTTCTATCCGCCGGAGCGGCTCATACCTCTCCAGCCCGCCTTCCCGCCCGTGGAGCATCCGGTGGTGCGCACCCACCCGGAGACGGGACGGCGGCTGCTCTTCGTCAACACCTCGTTCACCACCCGGATCACCGGCATGGAGCGCGAGGAGAGCGACCGGCTGTTGCGCTACCTCACGCAGCAGGCCCATGTGCCGGAGTATCAGGTGCGGTTCCGGTGGCAGCCGGGCGACGTCGCGTTCTGGGACAACCGTGCCACCCAGCACTACGCGGTGAACGACTACGCGCCGCACCGCCGGGTCGCGGAACGGGTCGCCATCGCCGGTGACCGCCCGTTCTGACGCCCCGTACCCACAGCAGTCATCCCCCGGCACCGGCACCCGCACCCGCACCCGCACCCGCACCCGCACCCGCACCCACTCTCCCGCGCACCACGACAGGCGCGGGCCGCGGCAGGTTTGGTGCACGGGGTCCCGCCGTTCGTGTGCGCGACGGCCGCCCAACCAGCCGTATCCGGACGGGAATTGGACCGACCTGCTGCGGACGCATTGACCCTTGGCAGGCGGCGCGCTTTCATCACGTGGATCCTCGTGAGTCCTCTGCGCAGGGTGGGGGCACGGGATACAGGGGCGGCCGTGGTCGCCCCCGGCCGAAGGGGGAGCCACCTGATGAGACCTTCCTTACGCACCTCCATGACCGTCGTCCTGGCGGCCGCCGTCACCTGTCTCGCGTGGCCCGCGGGCGCGGCGAGCCGCGACGACCAGGTCCCGCGCACCGAACGGATCAGCGTGGCCCCCGACGGCGCCGACGGCAACGGCCACTCGGTGGAACCTGTGGTCAGCGCGAACGGACACGTCGTGGCCTTCGCCTCGGGCGCGACCAATCTGGTGTCCGGCACGGACGTGAAGTACAGCGTCTTCTTCCGGACCGCTCCCGGCGCACCGCTGCAGCGTGTGGTGGTGCCGGGCGAGACGACGTCGACGCCCCAGCTGTCCGAGTCTGGGCGCTACCTGACCTTCAACTCGTACGCGGCCACGACAGGGCAGTCCTCCGTACACGTCATGGACCTGCGCACCGGGCGCACCGAACGCCTGGAACCCTCGATGGACGAGGGCTACCACGTGTCGTACGGCATCGCGCCCATCAGTGCGAGTGGACGGTACGTCGCCTTCGTCGCCCGGCCCACCGTCGACGAGCACGGGGCGTTCGCCTGCCGGGTCATGCTCCTGGACCGCTGGACGCAGCAGGTTCGGCGGGTCAGCCGGCCCTCTGACGGATCGAAGAACTTCCACCAGTGCCAGCAGATCTCGATGAGCGCCGACGGCCGCAAGGTCGCCTATCTGGAGGGCTACTCCGGGCCGAGCACCGACGACCAGGGCGACATCCTGGTGTACGACCGGGTGACCGGGCAGACCGTCGAGGCCGACGCCACCCATGACGGTGCCCCGGCCGACCTGTCGGCGACAGCTCCGGTGCTCAGTGCCGACGGCTCCAAGGTCGGCTTCAACTCGCAGGCCACCAATCTGGTTCCGGAAGCCGATTCCAACAACGGCTGGAACGCCTTCGTCCGTGATCTGCGCACGGGCACGCTCCGGCGCCACGACGGCCGCTCCCCCGCCGATCTCACCGTGCTGTCGGATCTGTCGGTGAACGGCTCGAAGCTGCTCCTGAACACGGCGGACGCGGACCGCCGGACGCTGGGACTGATCCTGCGCGATCTGCGCACCGGCCACGAGGAGCTGCTGTCCCCGGGGCAGGACGGCAAGCCCGTCACCGTGGGGCGAGCGGCACTGAGCGCGGACGAGTCGACTGCCGTCTTCGACTCCTACCACCCCGGCCTGGTCCCCGAAGACACGAATCTGACCGGGGATGTGTTCGTCCGCTCCTTGCGCTGAACCACGATCACAGCAAGTCCTTCACCCGCTGGTGGCCACGAAGCGGTACTTCAGGTGGGTGGCGAGGGGCGTGTCGACCACCCTGACCGTCTTGAGGTTTCGCCGCCCGGCACCCGGTCCCTCGAAGAGCCGTAGTCCCTCTCCGAGGAGCGCGGGCACCACGTGCAGCTGCAGCTCGTCGATGAGCCCCTCCGCGAGGTACTGCTGCACCGTGCTCGCCCCGCCCGCGATGTCGACGTTCCTGTCCCCGGCGGCGGCCTTCGCCTGCTCGAGGGCGCTGTGGACACCGTCGGTGACGAAGGTGAAGGTGGTGCCGCCCTCCTTGACCAGGGCCGGCCGAGGGCGGTGGGTGAGCACGAAGACCGGGGTCCTGAACGGCGGGTTGTCACCCCAGAACTCCTCGCCCGTGTCGTACATCATCCGACCCATGACCACCGCTCCGGTGGCATCGAACCACTCGCGCATCAGCTCGGAGTCGCGGTTCTCCTCCCCGCCGGTCATGCCCTGGCGCTCCCGCCAGCTCGCCAGGTTGTGGATCCACTCGAAGAGCGGCTCGGCGCCGTCGCCTCCCGGATTGTCGATGGCGACGTTGGTACCGGCGATGTAGCCGTCGAGGGAGATGGCCATATCCGCGGTTACGGTCACGATGGGGTTGCTCCTCAAGCCGTGGGATGTGCTGCCTTTACTCTCACGTCGATCGGGAACCGGCGCATTCGACATCCCCCGCAAAACGCGACCGCAGTCCGCTACGCGGCCAACCCCAACTCACTCAGACTCTGCTGCACACCGCACGCCCGCAGCATCATGTCCGCGCCCACGGAAGTCAGATGGGGCGGGCCGGCCGAGCCTGCGCCCAGGAACGTCAGGCGGCGAACCCGACGTTGGTGACGTACTCGTACTGGCCCCACTGTGAGCCGAGGTCCACCACCGCTTCACTCACCCAGGCATCGTCCAGGGCCTCTGCGTCGTCTCCGACCCACGCCTCGACGATACGGTCCCAGCGGCGCACGTTGAGCGTGCGGTACTCGACCACGCGCTGGCGGGGCCGGTCGACCTGGGACTGGTTGAGCGGGTGGAACTCGACGCGCGTACCGCGGCCTTCACGGTTGAGGCGCGCGAGCAGGTAGCGGGCGACGTTGTGCCGGCGCACGGTGCGGTAGGCGGTCTCGATGCGCTCGAGGTTCTTCTTCGACGGGCTGCGCTTGCCGTCCAGCCACGCCTTGAGCGTGCGCTCGGTGACGGTCAGGCCGGCCTCTCCGGCCGCCAGGCGGGCGTGGTCGGTGCGAGTGAGGTAGTGCAGCCGCGCGAGCAGGCCACGCCGTACCGTGATCGGAGTGGCGACGAAGCCGGCGAGCACATCGAGCCGGCGGGCCACGGCTTCGCTGCCTTTGATGCCGCGAGCCCCGTACTTGCCGAACTCGACATTCCTCTCCGGTACCTACGTCTCCTCAGCCTGCCTGTAATCGTCGGCATCTCAAGCGCTTGTACCTCTCGGCGAGTCAAGAATACCGGCCTGCGAGGTCTGGAAGTGCAGCGTCTCCATTTTCCGGAGTCGGCGGGTCCAGCAGAGCGGGCTCGATTGAACAAGCCGTCCCGGACCACTTCTCGAGGTCAGTTCGGCTGCCGACGTGCCTGCTTCAATTCGCGGTCGACTGCCCAGGCGTCCGCCACTGGGCCCACGTGCCCGAGCTTGTCGGGGTTGATCACCGCGCGGATCGTCTGGATCTGCCCGTCGAGTACGTCGAGCGCCAGTGTGTGGAGCACCCTGCCGTCCCGGTCGCGGAAGATCGCGCCCGGCTGACCGTTGACCTCGTGCGGCTGGAACGTCACGTCGATCCGGGCCACCCGGGGGTAGACGGAGGCAAGCAGCCGTGCCACCTTCTCGGCACCGATGACGGCCCTGGCCAGCTGCGGGGCCTTGCCGCCGCCGTCTCCGACCAGCTGCGCATCGGCGGCCAGCAGATCCTGCAAACCGCCCACGTCGCCGTCCCTCAGCGCGTCGAAGAACCGCGTCGCCAGCTCCTGCCGCTCCTGTCGGTCCGCTTCGAACCGCGGCCGCCCGGCCTCCATATGCCGCCGCGCCCGCACCAGCAGCTGCCGGCACGCCGTCTCCGACCGTCCCACCGCCGCGGCGACGTCGTCGAACCCGAAGCCGAACACCTGCCGCAGCACAAACACCGCCCGCTCCAGCGGGCTGAGCCGCTCCAGCAGCAGCAGCGCCGCCATCGACACCGAGTCGGCCAGCTCCACCGACCGCGCCGGATCCTCATAAGGGTCGGCGAGCAGTGGCTCGGGAAACCACGGGCCCACGTACTCCTCCCGCCGCACCCGTGCGGAGCGCAGCACATCGATCGAGATCCGTGTCACCACGGCCGACAGAAAGGCCTTGGTCGACGTGGGCCGGGTCGCCGAGCCGTCAAAGCGCAGCCATGTCTCCTGCACCGCGTCCTCGGCCTCACTCACGCTGCCCAGAATCCGATAGGCGATCGAAAACAGCAGCGGCCGCAGCTCCTCGAACTCCTCGACCTTGCTCACACCGAATCCCCTCCCCCTGAGGCCCTCCCACCCGGCCGTACTCACCGACGCAGGCGTCTTCTGGTGGTCATCCGGACCACCGGCGGGCCAGAGTAGCGCTCCCGATCCCGGAGGCCCGGAGCCCGCAGCCGGGGCCCCGAGCCGGTTGCTGATGCTGTTTCAGTGGAACTGCCCGGGCTCGTAGTTGCCTGCCGGCTGCCGGGTGATGATGTTCAGCCGGTTCGCCGTGTTCATGAAGGAGATCAGGATCACCAGGGCGGTGAGCTGCTCCTCGTCGTAGTGCTTGGCGGCGTATGTCCACACCTCGTCGCTGACCCCACCGGCCGCATCCGCAACCCGGGTCCCCTCCTCCGCCAGCTCCAGCGCGGCACGCTCCGCCTCGGTGAAGACCGTGGCCTCCCGCCACGCCGCGACCAGGTTCAACCGCACCGAGGTCTCCCCGGCAGCGGCGGCGTCCTTGGTGTGCATGTCGATGCAGACGGCGCAGCCGTTGATCTGACTCACGCGCAGCGCCACCAGCTCCTGCGTCGCGGCCGGCAGCGGCGAGTCCTTGATCGCCTTGCCCGCCGACATGAGGTACTTGAGGGCCTTGCCGGCGGTCGGGCTGGCGAAGTAGTTCAGTCGCGCGTCCATGGGGTGCTCCTGTGTGGTCGTCAGTGGCTACACCCCTGAGACGGGGTAGCCCGACCCCCTGTGACATGGACGATTGTGACCTGCGTCTCCTTGCCGTCGGCGCAGGTCGGCGGTTGAAGACTCCCCGCCCACGATCAGCACGACATCCTTGCGGAAGCGGCGCACCCGGCATGCATGGCACGAGGACTACGAGCTTGCGGACTCCGCTCTTGGACGCCGACTTCACGTCGTCCAAGAGCGCATCGCGAGGTTCCTGGATGTCCACCCTCCTGGTGCTGTCCGGGTGATCAGTGTCTGCGCCGGACAGGGACGGGACCTGTTGGGCGTACTCGCTGATCACCCGCGTCGTGGGGACGTTGCTGCGCATCTGGTCGAGCTGGATCCGCGCAACGCGGCGGCGGCCCGGCGAGAGGCCCGACTTCTCGGCTTGGAGCAAGTCGAGGTAGTAGTAGGCGACGCTGCGCAGACGGAGCACTACGAAGTCATGGCGCCTGCCGATCTCGTGCTGATGTGCGGGGTGTTCGGCAACCTCACCGACGAGGACATCGAGCGCACTGTCGGCTTCTGCAGCCAGCTGTGTGCCAACGGCGGAACACTCGTGTGGACCCGCCATCGCAAACAGCCGGATGTGTTTCCGAGATCCGCGACTGGCTGGAGAGGCGCGGTTTCGTGAGGGAGTGGCTGTCGGCGCCGGATGCCGGGTTCGGGGTCGGCGTGCACCGTTTCACGGGCGAACCTGCCCCTCTGACTGTGGGGGCGCACATGTTCACGTTCGTCGGATACGACGTGCTCGCGCAGTCCGCCCGTGAGTGGTGAACTCCGCAAGGGCGGCCGCTACTGCTCCCGCCGACCGGCGGATCACGGTGCGTCAGGTGAGCATCATTGCTGTGTTCGCGGTGAGCGGGTGGCGTCGTAGCGGCGGCGGTTGTTTCTTCATGGGGTGCCGAGACACCCGGAACTCCGCACGGGCTGCCTTGCGTTCGGTGACCGAAGTCGGAGTTCGGCTTCGTACGGCGGCCGCGCGCAGGGGCAAGACGCTCCGTCACTGGGAGGTTCCGGGGGCGGCGACCCGGTGGAGGGTGCCGTCGTGGCGGGCGGTCGCGCCGGTCGGCCGACGACGCCGCGTGAGCGGTATCCCTACTCCCCCGACGCCCGCATCGGTCCGTCCGGAGGCCACCTGCGGCCTGCTACGTCCGTTTCTGCGACTCGGCTGTTTCCTGCTCGTCGGAGTAGATCACCAGCGTCTGTTCCGGCTCTTCGGCCAGGTGGAACACCGTGTACGCGAATTCGACCACCCCGCGGTCCGGGCACCGGAGCCGTTTGCGTCCGCCGTGCCGCGGCTGCACGTCGTACCGCGGCCACCAGGCGCTCACCTCCGGGCTGCCCGCTTTCAGCTCGTCGACCAGCCCGTCATATCGGGCATCGCCGGGGTGGCGGGCGGCCAGGGTCCGCAGTCGGGCGAGGAGGCCGCGTGCCTCCTGTTCCCAGTCGACGAGCACGCTCCGGGCGGCGGGTTCGAGGAAGACCCAGCGGGCGAAGTTCGGCGGTCGGCCCACAGGCGCGGTGAGATGCGGGAACAGTTCTTCGGCCGCCTGGTTGTGACTGAGCACGTCGTACGTGCCGTTGATGATGTACGCCGGACTCGGCTGGAGCAGCAGCGGGACGGCCGCCACTTCGGCGGCGAGCGGCTCGGGTTGCGCGGCCTTCGCTTCGGGGGCGTGACCGGCCAGCTGGAACAGGTGCCCGCGCTCGTGCCGGTCGAGTCGCAGCGCCGTGGCGAGGGCGTCGAGTACCTGGTCCGAGACGCGGATGTCCCGGCCCTGTTCGAGGTACGTGTACCAGGTCGCGCTGATGCCGGCGAGCAGGGCGAGTTCCTCCCGGCGCAGCCCCGGCGTCCGGCGGCGGCCGGTCCGGGGCAGGCCCACGTCGTCCGGGGTGAGCCGCTCTCTGCGGCTCCGCAGAAAAGCACTCAGTTCACGGCGTTGATCCAGCTGTGTCGGCATAGGTGGGTGGGACCTCTGGTTCCAGAATAAACGCGCTCTGGATACCAGGTTAAACCCGGCGCAGACTGCTGTGCGGCCGGCCCGCGGGAGATCGCTCGCGAGCCGGTGACGAGATGAATGCAGAAAAGAGTGCCGAGATGAACTCAGGAACTGCCGGCAAGGTCGTGGCCATCACGGGCGCCAGCAGCGGCATCGGCGAGGCGACCGCACTGCTGCTCGCCGAGCGGGGCGCGCGCCTTGTGCTGGGCGCGCGCCGGTCGGAGCGCCTCGCGGATCTGGTGGGCCGCATCGAGAGGGCGGGCGGCGAGGCCGTGCACATTCGCACCGACGTGACCCGGCGGAACGACCTGCACGCTCTGATCGCTCTGGCCCGGGAGCGATTCGGCCGACTCGACGTGCTGGTCGGCAATGCCGGATCCGGGACCATATCGCCCCTCGACGATCTGCGCGTCGAGGAGTGGGACCAGATGGTCGACGTCAACGTCAAGGGTGTGCTGCACGGAATCGGCGCCGCACTGCCGGTCTTCCGGGCGCAAGGGTCCGGCCACTTCATCACCACCGCTTCCACCGCGGCGTTCCGCATCGTGCCCACCATGGCGGTCTACGCCGGTACGAAGTTCGCGGTCCGCGCCATCTGCGAGGGACTGCGCCAGGAAGCGGGCGAGTCCTTGCGGGTGACCACCGTCTCGCCCGGCCCGGTCGACACCGACTTCGCCTCTGCCTCCTCGAATCCTCAGGTCAGGGCAGAGATCACGCGGACCAGCAACCAGATCGCGATCCCGCCCGATGCGATCGCCCAGGCCATCGCCTTCGCGATCGAGCAGCCCAGCACGGTGGACGTGAGTGAGATCGTCGTCCGGCCCACCGCTCAGAGCTGACCGTCAGCCGGCGGCCCCACCGTTGTCGGCGCCACCGGCGTGCCCGGTCGGGTGCTCAGCCGGGCCGGCTCATCCCTCCGCTCGACCGGCTGACGCCCCGGGAGGTGCTCGAACAGATGGCCGACGGAAACTCCGACCAGGGACCAGGGCGTCGCCCCCGGCCGGCGATCACGCCGGGCGCGCCGAGGCTCCGTTAAGCGGGTGAAGCCTGAGCCGCCGTCGGTCGTGCGGGGCATGCATGAAGGTCCCGTCCGTACCGGCCCAGTCGGCGGACACGACGTGCTGGAGGCGAGTGATGAAAGAAAGAGCCGGTCAAGCCGGCGACACCATCCACAAGGTCCCGGTCCTGATCGTCGGCGGCTCCCTGGTGGGACTGTCGACCTCGCTGTTCCTGGGCCGACTGGGCGTGCCGCACATGTTGGTGGAGCGCCACGCGGGCACCTCCATCCATCCCCGAGGCCGTGGCAACAACGTACGCACGATGGAGCTGTTCCGGGTGTCCGGCGCGGAGCCGGCGATCCAAGAGGCGGCGGCCACACTGGCCGACAACCACGGCATCCTGCAGACCCCGACGCTGGTCGGCGACGAGGGCGAGTGGCTGTTCCGGGACATCGACCCGGGGGGCGGACTGGCCCGGTTCAGCCCGAGTTCATGGTGTCTGTGCAGCCAGAACGACCTGGAGCCGGTCCTGCTCGACCACGCCGCGGGGCTCGGCGGCGACCTACGGTTCCACACCGAACTGATCTCGTTCGACAGCGATGCCACCGGTGTCACCGCGGTGGTCAAGAGCCGGGAGACCGGCGAGCACACCACCGTCCACGCGGACTATCTGGTCGCCGCCGACGGCCCTCGCAGCCCCGTGCGGGAACAGCTCGGCATCGGTCAGAGCGGCCCCGGCGACCTGTTCCACAACGTCAGCATCACCTTCCGCTCCCGCCGTCTGGCCGACGTGGTGGGCGATCGTCGTTTCATCGTCTGCTACCTGACCAGCCCGGACGCCGACGGTGCGCTGCTGCCGGTGGACAACCGCGAGAACTGGGTCTTCCACGCCCCCTGGCATCCCGAACACGGTGAAACCCTGGAGGAGTTCACCGACGAGCGCTGCGTCGACCACATCCGCCGGGCGGTCGGGGACGCGGGCCTCGACGTACAGATCACCGGCAAGGCGCCCTGGCACGCCGCCCAACGCGTGGCACGGACCTACCGGGCGGGCCGCGTCTTCCTGGCCGGCGACTCGGCGCACGAGATGTCCCCCACCGGCGCCTTCGGCTCCAACACCGGTATCCAGGACGCGCACAACCTCGCCTGGAAGCTGGCCGCGGTACTCGGCGGCTGGGCAGGGGACGGGCTGCTGGACACCTACGACGCCGAACGCCGCCCGGTGGCGGAGTCGACCAGCGCCCGCGCGGCCGCCCGGTCGGCCGAGCACAGCCACCCCGGCTTCGCCCCGCCGGCCGGCTCCGGCGGCGGGGGGCCTCAGCGCGGCATCCTCAACGTCGCCCTCGGCTACCGCTACCCGAACGGCGCCGTCGTCGGCACCGATCCCACGACCGCGGTGGTCCCGGAGAAACTGGCCCTGACGGGGGAACCCGGCAGCAGGGCACCCCACTTGTGGGTACGGCACCAGGGCGAGCGCATCTCCACCCTCGACCTGTACGAACGGTCCCTGGTCCTGCTCAGCGACGCCGGAGAGCCGAGCGGATGGCACGAGGCCGCCGTCCGCCTCGCGGAGCAGATGTCCGTCCCGCTGGTCTCGTACCGGGTGGGGACCGGGCCGGACGCCGAGCTGACTCCCGAGGACGGTGCGGACTGGCTGGAACGCCACGGCACGACACGTGGCGGCGCCGTACTCGTCCGGCCCGACGGGTTCGTGGCATGGCGATCCCCGGGTCCGGTCCCGGACGCCGAATCGACGCTGCGTCAAGTCCTGACCACGGCGCTGGCACTGACCTGACCGACCGCCACATTCGATGAGCACGACCTCGGCCGACAGCCATGCTGTCGGCCGAAGCGTTGGCCCCTTCGGCACGGGCGAGGGCTGTCGATGCCGGCAACTCTTCGGCACGACCCATCGGTGTGCCGGGCCGGTGAGGCCGCGGCATCGCTGGACCATCTCGGTCACCCGGCTGAGTGCCTCGAGTGGTGGGATACGGCTCGCTGGCTGACGGTGGATCACGTCAGGGCCGGGTCACCTCAGCTGACGAAGCGCCAGCTGCCCGGTCATGGCGAAAGGACCCTCGAATGCGTTCTGCTCGCATCCTCCTGGCCACCGCGGCGGCCTCGGCCGTCCTCGCCATCACCGCACCCGGCGCCTACGCAGCCGCGGGTGACTGGGACCACGACGACTCCTCCTACAGCAAGGAACACGGCAAGGGCGGCAACCACGACGCGCCGCGCGGTGGCATGCACACGGGCGGCGGTGCGCTGACCTCGCTGAAGGCGGACGACCCGGGTACGGCCCGCGACTCCAAGCACGACCCGGAGACCTACGGCAAGGACTCCTCCTGGACCAAGGACAGTGGGGACTCCTGGAGCGGCGGCCACAAGAAGCCCAGCGGCGGGATGCACACCGGAGGCGGCGCGCTGGACACGCCCGCCGTGACCGCGGGCGGGCTGGCGGTCCTGGCCGTCGCCGGAACCGGTCTGTACGCCGCGCGCCGCAAGAAGTCCCACGGTCTGGCCTGACCCATGCCGGACGTGATAGCAACCGCGGCCGCCACCGGTGCATCGTGTGGCGGCCGCCCCGGCCGGTTTCGGCCCGCCCCGTCCGCCCTGCTCCCGTGCCCCACTGAGGTGGTTTCCGATGGCACTCCCTCCTCCCTCCCCCGCCGCCGCCGAGCCGAGGCCGACCGGCCAGGGCTCTCGCGGCGGCGTGATGATGCTGTGCGCCGTGGTTCTCCTGATCGTGGCGGCCGGCCTGATCGGCGACCGGGACCCGTCGTCCGGCACGTCCGGCCCCCCGCAGGCCCAGCAAGCCCCTCAAGCGCCGCTCAGCGCAGCGCCGGCATCGCCCGCCGGACGCCCGGCGGGAAGACACCTGCCGCGATCGAAGCCCGTGCGCCTCCTCATCCCGAAAATCTCCGTGGACGCTCCCTTCACGGACCTCGCCATCGGCCCCACCGGACAGCTCGAAGCCCCGCCCGCCGATGACGTGAACCTCGTCGGCTGGCATGCGAAGGGCGTCTCCCCCGGGGAGGCAGGCACCGCGATCATCGCCGGGCACGTCGACACCGCCACCTCTGCCGCCGTGTTCGCCGGCCTCGGTGAACTGAAGAAGGGCGACACCTTCGATGTCGTGCGAGCCGACCGGCGCAAGGCGACCTTCGTGGTCGACAGCGTGGAGACGTTCGACAAGGACGACTTCCCCAGCCGACGTGTGTACGACGACACCCCGCAGGCCCAGGTGCGGCTCATCACCTGCGCGGGTGACTACGACCGCACGGTGAAGGACTACACGGACAACCTGGTGGTCTTCGCGCACCTCACGTGAACTCGTCCCGCCTCAGGGTCGGTCACCCACGTAGTCCATACGAATCGCGCGCCGGTGGGGACCGGAACAGGATCGACTCACGCTCACATCGGAGCACCGCGACCAAAGGTCGCCGGTCCCCTCCCCCGCGAAGGAGATGTGCCCAGGATGACCGCCACGTCTGCACCTTCATCACAGCCGCTGACCCGACAGGTGTCGCCGCGTGTCTCCCAGTCAGTGTTCGACGGCTCCAGGCTCCGGGTCGTCCTGCTGGTGGACGTCTACGACGGAGCACAGCAGCAGTTCCTGGAGGCCTACGAGCAACTCTGCAACCAGGTCGCGTCCGTTCCCGGGCACGTCAGCGACCAGCTGTGCCAGTCGATCGAGAATCCCTCCCAGTGGCTCATCACCAGTGAGTGGGAGAGCGCTCCGCCCTTCCTCGCATGGGTGAACAGCGAGGAGCACGTGCGGATGGTGGAGCCGCTGCACAGCTGCGTTCGGGACACCAGGTCGCTGCGCTTCAACGTCGTCCGCGAGACCGGTGGCCCCGCGACGGACACCACGTCCGGCAAGCGCCGGCTCCAGGTGTCACCCAGGATCGGTGACGGCGTGATCCGCCACGCGCTCACCTTCACCGTCAAGCCGGGCAGTGAGGCGACCGTCGCCGGGATCCTCGCCGACTACGCCTCGCCCGACCCGAAGGTCGACGACAACACCCGGCTGTGCCGCACCTCCCTGTTCATGCACGGCAACCGGGTGGTACGGGCCATCGAGGTGCGGGGCGACCTGCTCGCTGCGCTGCGCCACGTCGCCCGGCAGCCCGAGGTGCGGGCCGTGGAGGAGGCCATCAACCCGTATCTGGAGCAGGACCGGGACCTCGACAACCCGGAGTCCGCCCGGGTCTTCTTCACCCGGGCTGCCCTGCCCGCCGTACACCATGTGACGGCCGAGGAGGAGGACCCGGCGGCCGAACGGCACGCGTTGCACTACCCGGCCCGGCCCGGCTGCGGCATGCAGCTGGCCCAGGTGCTTGCTCAGCAGGACGAAGCGGCCGCCGACGATCCCCGCAGCCCCGTCCTGCGCAGCACGATCTTCCAGCGCGACGACGTCGTGGTGCGGCTGATCGACGTGCGTGGCGGCCTCGACGCGGGCGACCCCGTACTGTTCCTCGGCCTCCCGGACCCCGGGCAGGTCGCCGAGCTGACGACGTTCCTGGAGGGCGCCGCCGGTGCGAACACTTCCGCACCGGACGAGGGCGACCTCAGGCACTTCCTCAAGCTCGCCCGCATGGAACCCGTCACCGACCGCCGCTCGCCCGACGCCTGATTCGCCCGGCACGCGGATCGCGGCGGCCACGGCCCCCCATGTCGACACAGCACACGATCGGAGCAACGTCGTGACCAAACCCCGTACCAGAGTCGTGGATCTCAGCGAGGTCGAGCCCAACACCCGGCGCGGTGGCGATCTGCGTGCCCTGCTCACCCCCGCCACAGTCGGCTCCACCAGCGGTTTCATGGGCGTGGCCATCGTGCAGCCCGGCGACCGCATCGCAGAGCACTACCACCCGTACTCCGAGGAGTTCATCTACGTCATCTGCGGGCAGCTGGAGGTGGATCTGGACGGCGAACCCCACCCGCTGCAGCCCGAGCAGGGGCTCATGATCCCCGCCCACATGCGGCACCGCTTCCGCAACGTCGGCAACGTGGAGGCCCGCATGGTCTTCCATCTCGGTCCGCTGGCCCCGAGCCCGCCACTCGGCCACGTCGACACCGAGGAGACCGACGCAGTCCCGGTCCCGACGGAGGCGACCGCCGCCGGGGTGGGCCGCACGGGCGCACGCCCCCGGGTGGGTTCATGACCAGGCGCGTGGCGGTCACCGGCATAGGCATAGTCGCCCCGGGCGGCATCGGTGTACCGGCCTTCTGGGATCTGCTGGCAGCCGGGCGCACGGCGACGCGGGGCATCACCTTCTTCGACCCGTCCGGCCTGCGTTCGCGGATCGCCGCCGAGTGCGACTTCGACCCGGCGGCCCACGGGCTGGACGACGAACAGACCGCACGGTGCGACCGGTACATCCAGTTCGCGATGGTCGCCGGCGACGAGGCGATATCTGATTCGGGCCTCGACCTCGCCCGGGAAAATCCGTGGCGGGTGGGAGTCTCCCTGGGCACCGCGGTCGGCGGCACCACTCGGCTGGAGCACGACTACGTCCTGGTCAGCCATGGCGGACAGCGCTGGGACGTCGACCACCGGGAGGCGGAGCCGCACCTGCACCGGGCATTCTCGCCCAGCACGCTCGCCTCGACGGTGGCGGAACGGTTCGAGGCCCGCGGACCGGTGCAGACCGTCTCCACGGGCTGCACCTCGGGGCTCGACGCGGTCGGGTACGCCTTCCACACGATCGAGGAGGGCAGGGCCGATGTGGTGATCGCCGGCGCCTCGGACTCGCCGATCTCCCCGATCACCATGGCCTGCTTCGACGCGATCAAGGCCACCTCCCCGAACAACGACGACCCCGCCCACGCCTCACGTCCCTTCGACGCCGACCGCAACGGGTTCGTCATGGGCGAGGGCGGTGCCGTGCTCGTCCTGGAGGAACTCGAACACGCCCTGGCCCGCGGCGCGCACGTGTACTGCGAGCTCGGCGGCTACGCGACCTTCGGCAACGCCTACCACATGACGGGACTGACCAGCGAGGGCCTGGAGATGGCCCGGGCCATCGAGGACGCCCTCGACCACGCCCGGCTCGAGGCCACGGCGATCGACTACGTCAACGCGCACGGGTCGGGCACCAAGCAGAACGACCGCCACGAGACCGCCGCGGTGAAGCGGACCCTGGGACAGCACGCCTACGACACACCCATGAGCTCCATCAAGTCCATGGTGGGCCACTCCCTGGGCGCGATCGGTGCGATAGAGGTCGTCGCCTGTGTGCTGGCCCTGGCCCACCAGGTGGTACCGCCCACCGCGAACTACGAGACTCCGGACCCCGAGTGCGACCTGGACTACGTCCCGCGCGTCGCTCGCGAACGCCGGCTGAACAGCGTGCTCTCCGTGGGCAGCGGGTTCGGCGGCTTCCAGTCCGCGGTGGTCCTGACCCGGCCGAGGGAGAGGACACGATGAGCGAACCGCATCCACGGCGCGCTGCCGTCACCGGAATCGGTGTGGTCGCGCCCAACGGAACCAGCACCGAGTCCTTCTGGAAGTCCACCCAGGAGGGCATCAGCGTCCTCGACCGGGTCACCCGCGAGGGCTGTGAGCACCTGCCGCTGCGGGTGGCCGGCGAGGTACGGGGCTTCGAGCCGTCGACGGCGGTCGAGGAGCGCTTCCTCGTCCAGACCGACCGGTTCACGCACTTCGCGATGGCCGCGGCCGACCTCGCGCTGGACGACGCCCGCCTCGGCCAGGCCGACATCCGCGAGGCGCCGTTCTCCGTGGGCGTGGTCACCGCGGCCGGTTCCGGCGGCGGCGAGTTCGGACAGCGGGAGCTGCAGCAGTTGTGGGGAAAGGGCAGTCGCTTCGTCGGCCCGTACCAGTCGATCGCCTGGTTCTACGCCGCCAGCACCGGCCAGATCTCCATCCGCCGCGGCTTCAAGGGTCCATGCTCGGTCGTCGCCGCCGACGAGGCCGGCGGCCTGGACGCCCTCGCGCACGCGGCGCGGGCCGCGCGGCGTGGCACCGACGTGATCGTGGCCGGCGCGACCGAGGCACCGCTCGCCCCCTACTCGATGGTGTGCCAGCTGGGTTACGAGGAGCTGAGCACCGCCGATGACCCGGCGCACGCCTACCGCCCGTTCACCGAAGCGGCCTGCGGATTCGTGCCCGCCGAGGGCGGCGCCATGCTCGTCGTGGAGGAGGAGACCTCGGCGCGGGAGCGCGGCGCGCGGGTGCGGGCCACCTTTGCCGGACACGGGGCGACATTCACCGGCGCCTCCCGCTGGGAGGAGTCCCGGGAGGGGCTCGCTCAGGCCATCCGCAGTGCCCTGGACGAGGCCGGTTGTGCCCCCGAGGAGATCGACGTGGTCTTCGCCGACGCCCTCGGCGTACCGGAGGCGGACCGTGCCGAGGCGCTGGCGATCGCCGACGCGCTGGGCGAGCACGGCCGGCACGTGCCGGTCACGGCGCCGAAGACCGGTATCGGCCGGGGCTACTGCGCGGCGCCCGTGCTGGACGCCGCGGCGGCGGTGCTCGCGATGGAGCACGGCCTCATCCCCCCGACCCCCAACGTCTTCGACATCTGCCATGACCTCGACCTCGTGACCGTCCGAGCGCGCGCCGCCGAGCTGCGCACGGCGCTGGTCCTGAGCCGGGGCCTCATGGGGTCGAACTCGGCGCTGGTGCTGCGGCACGGCGCCGCCGACGCCTCGTAGCGAGGCGCCGCACAGCAAAGGAGAGGAACCGCATGAGTGACCGCATCACCGTGGAAGAGCTGGCCGAACTCATGAAGAAGTCCGCCGGGGTCACCGTCACCCCGGAGGAGCTCCAGAAGCAGTACGACGCCGGCTTCGACGCCCTCGGCGTCGACTCGCTCGGCCTGCTCGGGATCGTGGGCGAGCTGGAGAACCGGTACGGCATGCCGATGCCCCCGGACGCAGAACGCTGCAAGACGCCGCGGCAGTTCCTCGACCAGGCAAACGGTGCCCTGATGACGGCGGGAGCGTGACATGGCCGGAAACACGCAGAACGAGATCATCATCGCCGCGCCCCTGGACCTGGTCTGGGACATGACCAACGACCTGGAGAACTGGCCGCGGCTGTTCAGCGAGTACGCGTCCGTCGAGGTCCTCTCCCGGGAGGGGAACAAGACCACCTTCCGGCTGACCATGCACCCGGACGAGAACGGCACCGTGTGGAGCTGGGTCTCGGAGCGGGAGCCGGACCGCGAGACGCTCAGCGTCAGGGCTCGCCGGGTCGAGACGGGGCCCTTCGACCACATGGACATCCACTGGCACTACGAGGAGGTCCCCACCGGCACGCGGATGATCTGGACGCAGGACTTCGCGATGAAGCCGGACGCGCCGGTCGACGACGCCTGGATGACGGACAACATCAACCGGAACTCCAAGGTCCAGATGGCCCTGATCCGGGACAAGATCGAGAAGGCGGCCGCCGGGCACGAGCCCGAGTCCGTCCTGGCCGACTGAACGGAAGAGGGCGAATCCGATGCACCAGGCTCTGATCGTCGCTCGGATGGCTCCGGGTTCGGCTCCCGACATCGCCAAGGTGTTCGAGGAGTCGGACCGGGGAGAGCTGCCGCACCTCGTCGGCGTCGTCCGGCGCAGCCTCTTCCAGTTCGGCGATGTGTACATGCACCTGATCGAGTCCGAGCGCGAGCCCGGTCCGGCCATCGCCGAGGTCACCGGGCATCCCGAGTTCCGGAACGTCAGTGAGCGCCTGTCGGCGTACGTCAGCGCGTACGACCCCGAGACCTGGCGTTCCCCGAAGGACGCCATGGCACAGCGCTTCTACCTCTGGCAGCGTGACCCGGCCGGCTGACCCGGCTCACCACGACCGGCCGCCGGGCCCGCGACGCTGCGGGCCCGGCGGCCGGTGGTGTGCGGGGACGCGGTCGGTCACCCGGGGACGTGGCAGTCGAACGCGTGCAGGTAGGGGTTGACCGGGCGGATGTCGTCGATGACCAGGCCCGCATCGGTCAGCCGGCCGACCATGCTCTCGGTGGTGTGCTTCGCGCCGCCGACGTTGAGGAGCAGCAGCAGGTCCATGGCCGTGCTGAACCGCATGGAGGGCGTGTCGTCGACGAGGTTCTCGATGACCACGACCCGTACCCCGGGCCCGCCCGCCTCGATGACGTTGCCCAGCGTCCTGGCGGTGCTCTCGTCGTCCCACTCCAGGATGTTCTTGATGACGTAGACATCGGCCTTGACGGGCACGGCCACCCGGACGTCGCCGGGCACGATGCGTGCGCGTTCCGCGAGGTCGCCGCCCTCGCGCAGCCGTGGCACCGCGTTCTCGACCACCCGGGGCAGGTCGAGCAGGGTGCCGTGCATCGAGGGGTACTTGTCCAGCAGGCTTGCCACCACGTGCCCCTGGCCACCGCCGATGTCCGCGACCGACGTACTGCCCGACAGGTCGAGGAGGGCCGCGACGTCCCGCGCCGACTGCTCGCTGGAGGTCGTCATGGCACGGTTGAAGACCTCGGCCGACTCGGGGGCGTCCTCGTTGAGGTACGTGAAGAACTCCTTGCCGTACAGGTTCTCGACGACGTTGCGGCCGGTGCGTACCGCCTCGTCAAGCCTCGGCCACGCGTCCCAGGTCCACGGCTCGGTGCACCACAGCGTGATGTTGCGCAGGCTGTGCGGGTCGTCCTCGCGCAGCAGCCGGGACATGTCGGTGTGCGCGAACGTCCCGCCCTGCTGCTCGGTGAAGACGCCGTAGCAGGACAGGGCCCGCAACAGCCGTCGCAGCGGCCGGGGTTCGGTCTTCACCGCAGCCGCGAGATCCTCCACGGTCATGGGGCTGTCGCCGAGAGCGTCGGCGACCCCCAGCCGGGCGGCCGCGCGGAGGGCGGCGGCACACGCCGCCCCGAACACGAGCTCCCTCAGCCGCATGGGCGGCGGTGGGGCGGTCTGTGCGGTCGTCATGTGCCGCCTCTCTTCCTTCTTGGGTCCACGGATGAACTACTGCCGGTCGGTCAGCACAGACCCGCAGGCTTGGACGCCTTGCAGGTGTTGCCTTCGAAGGTGTTGCCCTTGCCGGTGTCCGCGTTCACGAGGTCGGCCGGGGCGTTGCCCTGCAGCACGTTGTCGCTGATCCGGTTCCGCTCGCTGGTGCCGCCGACGAAGCTCTTGAACAGGACGATGCCGCCCGACAACGGGGAGGTGCCGACGTTGTCCGTGATCACGTTCCCCGTCACCAACGTCTCCTCGGCACCGGTCAGGACGATGCCGGAGCCCTGCAGGAACGGCAGCCGGGCGGTCTTCGGGCACAACTTGTTGTTCCGCGCGATGCGGTTGTCGCGCACGGCCAGGTCGCCGGCCTTCGGCTTGTTCTCGTCACCGACGACGAAGATCGCCGCACAGTTGCCGGTGAGGCGGTTGTGCTCGACGCTGAGGTTCCGAAGGCGCCGGACGGTGACACCGATCCGGTTGCCCTCCAGCCGGTTGCCTGCGACCACCGTTCCCCGGGTGTCCGTGGCGCCTTCCTCGGCCTTGACCGAGTTGGCGAGGAACAGACCCGCGTCACCGTTGTCCCGGGCGGTGTTCCTCCGGAACACACCGCGGACCGACTCCTCCTGGGCGATGCCCCACACCCCGTTCTTCACCGCCCGTACGTTCCGCACGGTCAGCCCGTCCGTCGCCGTGGCGAACACGCCGTTGGCGGTGAAGCCGGTCACGGTCAGGGAGGCGACGGTGACGCCCTCGACCTTGCGGTCCTTCGTCCCCACGACGCAGATGCCGTTGCCGCCCTCGGCGCAGCTGTTGGCGGCCTTCTTCGTGCCCACGGCCTTCTTCTCGGCCGGCTCGATCACCGTTCTGCGGCCCATGCCGCGCAGGGTCAGCCCGGGCGTCGTCACCTTGACGCTCTCGTGGAAGGTGCCGGGGGCGACGAGAACGGTGTCACCCGACTCGGCGGCGTCCACTGCCTTCTGGATCGATTCCCCCGGGCGGACCACGTGGATCGTGTGGCCGGCGACCGGCGGAGCGGCCCCGAGCCCCGCCCCAAGGACCGCTGCGGTGCATACCAAGTACGCAATATGGCATTTCGTCATATTGCGGACGATAAGCCCGGCGGTCTGCAGAGGGGCCCTATGGTCCGTCCGGCGGCGTGTCATGCGCCGTGACCGGCCACGCCCGGGCCGCCGTCGCCGTTATCACCACCGACCTGCACGTCACCGCTGCAGCCCGCTGCTCACCCGGCCCTGTTCCGATTCCGGGCAACAACACCGTCCGGCGCCGTAGTCGAGGTGTTGTGCCGTCTTCACGAGGGGTGCCAACGGGTCCCCGCGAGAGGCCCGGTGCGGCAGCGCATTCCATGTCCTTCGCAACACGTCTCGCCATGTCGACCAACGACAGACCCACTCCCCCATCAACGTCATGATCGCGAAGGATTCCCGAAGGTGCTTAGAACGTTTGCTCCAAGAGCGAACGTTCCGGAGGTAATCGCCACGGTTCGCCACCCCTTCCGCGCAATAGAGATATCTATCAGCATGAACAAGCCCAGCTCGACCGCCCCGCGGCGGGGAGGCGGGTCCCGCTTGCGCGGGCAAACGGATTCGGGAGGTACAGCTTGCGATCAGTCACGCGACAGGCCGTGGAATGGCTGTCGGCCGCCGCCACCGACCCTCGGGCCTGCAAACGGCAGTGGCAGGGCGAGAGTGGCATCGCGGTGCTGGCCTGCGGGCGGTTCTGGGATGTGCTGAGCGTGCCGGAGGAGCTGGGCATACTGGTCCTCGACACCCTGCTGTGCGTTCCCCAGGCGCCCGGTCCGGCGCTCGCGGACTCCGCGGCCCGCCGGGTGGCCTTCTTCCTGCCGCCGGATCCCGAGGGCGCCTGGACCGGCTCGGGGATCCGCTACGGGGGCCAAGGATCGTGGATCGCGGTGCCCTCGCCGCACCGCTCCGCCGGGCGCCTTCGCTGGCTGGTCCCGCCGGACGGCACTGGCGCACTGTTTGTGCCGGCCGCCGTCGAACTGGCCCTGCAGCTGGCGCTCGGGAGGCTCGCCGCAGCGAACGACACCAGACGGCAGTGCCCGATGTGCGGGGCACCGGCGCAGGCAGCCGGAATCCGGAGCGATGGCCGGCCTGGCTGATCCCAGCGGATCCGCGGCCGGTCGCACGGCGGCACAGGCACGGTGGCAGCGCCATGCGGCCTCCTCAGTACACGGGCACGAGGTCGGCGCGCTGCTCCAGAGCCAGCTCCGCGTGCCCCCACCGGCCCGTGCGCGGCGGCGTGGCGGCGTACCGATACTGCCAGCCCAGCCCGGGGCCGACGGAGGTGAGGATGGTCCACTGCGCATCCCGCACACCGGGGACCGTCCGGCCGCGAGCCCCCCATTCCTCGACGAGTGCGGCGTAAATGGGTGGATCCCCCTCCGACACCTGGGGGGACTGGCCGTTCGGAGCCTCTCGGCTCTCGCTCTCCCAAAGGAGACGCCCGGTGGTGACCTTGCAATCCATGTTTCAGCAACGCGCCCGCGCACGCGGGTGGGTACGTCCTCGTCCTGTTATGGCCCCATCGGATGAGCGTTACTCCCCCGTTCGGGGCCATGTGTTTGTCGGACCGGTTCTTTCCGAGACGCCATTCCGGCGGGCGTCGCGGGCCACCTCACCGGGCCACGCGCCACCGGCCACCGGCCACTCGCCCTCTGCCCTCTGCCCTCTGCCCTCTGCCCTCGGCGATCAAGGCCGACAGGTCGACGTCGGTCCCGCCCGGGTCAGGGCGGCGTACCACGTGCCGGGTCGGCGCATGTGTTCCGGCAGCAGTGTCGGATCCACCGGCGCCGTCATCGGGCCTTGCCGAAGACCCGCCCCTCACGTCGGCGATGTGCGGCTGCCTGACCCCAGAGGGAGCAGTGCCCGGGCCCCGTGCCGTGTTCCCTCATATCGTGAAACGGCACAGTGACGCTCGGCGCCGAGGCAGGCAGTCCATGAAGGAACGGCAGATCGACTACGCGGCGGTCTTCCGTGCGCTGCCCGGCATGGTGGCGCTGCTCGCCCCTGACCTGGTGTACGTCGACGCCAACGACGACTTCCTGCGACTGGCCGGCCGCACCCGCGAGCAGCTGCTGGGCCGCTACATCTTCGATGTCTTCCCCGAAAACCCCAACGATCCGGCCGCGGCCGGCATGCGGGAAACCCGAGAGTCGATGCTTCGCGTAGTGGCAACCGGCGAACGCGACACCATGGCGCTGCTCCGCTACGACATCGAGGATCCACAGCGGCCCGGCCTGTGGAGGGAGCACTACTGGAGCCCGGTCAACGCACCCGTCCTCGGCCCCGACGGGCGGGTGGTGCTGGTCGTGCACCGGGTCGAGGAGGTCACCGAACTCATCCGCGCCCGCGGCGGCCCGGGCGGCGACAGCCGGGCCCGCGTACTGGAAGCCGAGCTCTACACCCGCGCCCGCGAGCTGCAGGAGGTCAACGAACGCCTGCGCACGGCGCACGCCCACGAACGCGAGGTCGCCCTGGCCCTGCAGGCGGCGATGCTGCCCGCCCCCAGACCCCTCGGGCACCACCAGGCGGCCGTGCGCTACCAGCCCGCCATCGGCGCCCTGAACGTGTGCGGCGACTGGTACGACCTGGTCGAACTGCCCGGCAGGAGCCTCGCGGTCGCCGTCGGCGACGTCGTCGGCCACGGCTTGGCGGCCGCCTGCGTCATGGGGCAGTTGCGCAGCGCACTGAGCGCGGCCTGCCGCGTCGCCGACGGCCCGGCCCAGGCCCTGGAGGCCCTCGGCCTGTACGCCCGCTCCGTCGAGGGCGCCGAGTCGACCACCGCAACGACGACCTTCATCGACTGGGACGACCGCTCCATCACCTACAGCTGCGCCGGCCACCTTCCCCCAGCCCTGCTCCACCCCGACGGCACCGTGACCTTCCTCGACCAGGCCACCGACCCGCCGCTCAGCGCCCGGCCCGAACACCTGCCCCGCCCCCAGGCCCGCACGCCCTTCGACGTAGGCGCCACCCTGGTCCTGTACACCGACGGCCTGATCGAACGCCGTACCGAGGACATCGACACGAGCCTGAGCCGCCTCGCCGACTCCCTCACCCGCCACCGGCGATCCGACCCCGAGGCCCTGGCCGACGCCCTCCTGGCCGACCTCCTGCCCCCAAGCGGCAACACCGACGACACGGCCCTGATCGTCCTCCGCCTGTGACAAGCCGGTCAGGGCTGCCGGACGTTGCCCATCTCCGCGGTGAAGACCTCGGGATCGCTGTCGAATCCTCGGATCCTCTCGTGGAACTTCCACTCCCCGGAGACGTCCCTGGTGAATTCCGCGACCGTCGCGGCTGTGGATCCGGCGACCTGCGTGAAATCGTCGTTCAGCAGCTCCTTGTATCCCTCGAGGACCAGCACTCCGGTGTTCGACAGGTCTCCGAAGGTCTTGGGGCCACTGTTCTGATGGACCGCCACGCCCACGACCACTCGTGCGTAGGAGTCGGCCAGCCGGTCGAGCTCCAGCATCATCGCCTCGACGAAGCCGAAACCCTGGCCGGTCTGGCTGTGCCGGCTCATGTTGATGGTGCCGTCCGGCGAGCGGCTGTCGAAGTGGACCACGTACGCCGGCCGCCCGTAAGGGTCTTCCACGGAGTAGGTCGCCGCGATGATGTCGAGATGGTGAGGCGGTTGATCCCAGGGACTCGGGTCCCACCGGAGCTTTACTTCGACCTTTTCCAGTCCCTGACCGACGCTGTTCACCGGACGCCGCCTCTCCCGCATCAAGCCACCACGGGACGATCCCCCGCACGGTCAAGTATGGCTCCTTGACGCCCTTTCACCGCAGCGTGGGCCGCCGCTCCTGACACCCAAGTGCGGCACGGCTCATACGCCGTGACGGCTCCTGCCCTCTGACGCCACGACCGCGAACTCGGCCTCCCACTGCTTGTTTCCCACCGCCACCAGCCCGCACCGCCGCACTCGCCCCTCCACGGGGAAGCATCCGCACGATGACCACCGGCTCAGCGAAGCGGCCGACGGGTGTCCTGACAGGCCACCGCGTGGCAGGAAATGAACCCGATAACGCAGTTCGATCTCAAGTGAGTTGACGCTTGCGGTGGTGGGTCGTCTGAGCGGACGCGGGCCTGGCTCCCCTCGGACGTCCGGGCCATGCCGGAGATGAGGGTCGCGGACATGGCGGATCAGCCCCTTCGAGTGCGCGGCCCCGGAACCCGAGGGCCCCACTTTGCCCAGGCCCCTCGGGAGGGTCGATTACCGGGAGGTGATGGGCGCCCCGCCGGTTTGCGGCACCCTTCCTTTCGTCTGATGCTGAAGGCTGGCGCCGGCGGGCGACCTGCCCGCCACGGCTCCGCCCCATGGGAGGCACAATGCCCAAGGTCCGCAAAGACATCAACTCGCTCACCGACGCGGAATTGGACGACTACATCCACGCGCTCGACATTCTGCGGCAGCGTTCGGAGGTGGACGAGGAGGATCCGACCGGGTACGCGTTCCAGGCTGCTCTGCACAACGGTTCCGCGGGACCCCCGCCCATCGCCTGCGAACACGGCAGCGACCTCTTCCTGCCCTGGCATCGGGCACATCTGCACTACTTCGAAGAGCTGCTCCGAGCGGCCGACCCACCGCGCACGCAGAACGTCACCATTCCGTACTGGGACTGGATCAGCGAGCAGACACCCGAGAAATTCCCCCTCGCATTCAAGAAGCCCGGGCTGAAATCACCGCGCAACTCCACGCCCACGCCGCTGCCACCGAACACTCTCGAGATCGTGACGACGGAGACGAACCAGAAGGAGTTCGCCGGCTATCCCGACGGCGATCCCTTCGGAGACGCCGGACGGCTCGAAAGCGGTCCGCACGACACGATGCACAGCTTCTACATCGGCGGGAAAATGGGGAACCCCTCGACGGCGGCCGAGGACGCGATCTACTTCAGCTTCCACTGCTTCATCGACCTGATGTGGGCCGAATGGCAGCACCGTAACGGAACCCCGCCCCTGACCTCGCCGGATCACGCACTGCGAGGCTTCACCACGCAGCCGAAGAACAAGGTCTCCGACTTCACCGAAATCGCGGACCTCGACTACGAGTACGAGTACACGGAGCAGCTCAAAGCAGCGTTCGCCGTGCCGGTGCCACCCCCCGCCCCGCTCAATCTGCTGGCGACCCAGCCGATCACACCGCTCGGCGACGCCGACCTCGTGACGGAGCTGCAGGACAACGAGCTCGTACGGCTCGGGTTCACCGTGCCTGAGACCCGGGGAGAGCGGCTGCTCGTGCGACTCGACGAGCTCAAGGTGCCGAACACCGGGAGCTACATGCTGCGCGGCTTCGTGCATCCCTCCGATGCCCCCTTCCAGCCCGACGACAGCGAGTTCACACGTCGGTTCGGTGCGGGCTACGTGACCCTGTGGCGCGCCCACCCGCACATGCATGCCGACCACGACCACGACCACGAGAACGACCACGACGGTCCGCCCGTCGCCCACCACCCCGTCTCCCGTACGGCACGCTTCGACGTGACGCGCGCGGTGGACTCGCACGGGGCGGCCGGTGCCGACCTGGTGTTCAGCCTGCAGTTCATCCCCGCACCCAGCGAGACCGGACTGCCCCCGCATCCCGTACCGCCCCTCGACGAGGTCGAGCTCAAGGATGTGCGCATGGAGGTGTACATCTGATGCGCACACCGGTGTTCGAGCTGCACATCCGGCCCATGTTCAGCGCGACGGACCGCGATCACATGATCCCCCATGGGCTGGACCTCTGGGACTACGCCCAGGTGGTCGAGCACGCCGAACACATCTTTGATCGCGTGGAGGACGGAACCATGCCGCCGACCGCGCTCGGCGGGCCGTGGCCACAGGAATGGATCGATCTCTTCACGCGCTGGCGGGAAGGCGGTCTCAAGCGCCTCGAGCTCGGTACGGCCCAGTTCACGGTCACCCGCTCGCCCAGTGCGGTCACGGTGAAGGCGACCGGGACGTTTCCCGCGGCGGGCTACCTGGGGTGGCTTCAGCTGGAGAGCCAGTCCGACACGGCCAAGACCTATGTCCTGCACTTCGAACCGCCGGACGCCCCGGTGGCCGGCACCGCGGACGAGTTCGAGTTCAAGGAGCGCTACAGCTCCTCGGACACCCGGACCCTGTTCATCCACGACAGCACCGGCGTCCAGGAGCGCTGATCACGCCGCGACTGCGGGAAGTCACCGGTGGCGGCGGCAAGGACCAGACGCCCATCAGGAAGACCCTCTCCTCCTTGGAGGCGATGGCGGCGGCGCCGGGTTCAGTCCCGGCGTACGTCGACGTCACCGTTGACCGTGGCCAGCGTCATGGTGGGACCGTGGCGGACCTCGCGGAGGACCAGCTCGGCGCCCTGGGCCTGGTCCTCAACGCCGTCGTGCTCTTCAACACCCGGTACATGGACGCCGCGGTGAACCAGCTGAGGACGGACAGCTTCGACGTCCGTGACGAGGACGTCGCCCGCCTCTCGCCGTTCGTGCGGCACCACATCACCATGCACGGCCGGTACTCGTTCCAGCTCCCCGAGCTGCCCGGCGGACTGCGCCCGTTGCGCGCACCGGACGCCGCCGACGACGAGTAGGCCAGGGCTGCGGCCGGCGCCGACGGGCGTCCACCGCGGCCTCGGAAGTACCGGGCCCCGGTCGGGGGCTATCGCACGCGCAGCTCGTACGGGCTGGTCTCCTCGTGCCGGTCGTCCAACTCGTCCCGGCCGAAGCTCTCCTCCCAGCGCTCCGGTCAGTTCGCTGGGCCGCCGGCCCTGAACAGGTCGTCTGCCCACCGGGGCTCTGTATACGTCGAGCTGAGCCGTCGTGTTCCCCGTGCCACCCGGACGGCGTTGCCGTGCGGGCCGGGACGAGGGAGCCGGTGCTCGGGGCAGCCGGAGTCGGGCCATGGCCGTCGACTGCCCGGCCTCGGTCCTACACGGCGATCGGGCGGTCGGCCAGCTGGGCGAGTTCGGTGAAGAAGGCGCGGTAGAGGGGCTCGTCGGCGGTCGGGATCTCGTGCCGGAAGAACACGGGTCCGGCGCCCGGCACGCTCCCGTAGATCGGTTCGCCCAGGTCTTCGGCGATGCCGAAGTACAGCCGGGTCAGACCGCCTCGGCGTGCCTCGGCACACACCGTCACCCAGGCCAGCGGGTACCGGTACGGCCCGATGACGTTACTGCGGCGGAAGACCTCAAGGATCCCGCGGTCGGCCTGGATGTGCACACGCCCGTGCTGGAAGACCTTCGGCTTCGCCGGATCCACGTCAGACCACCCTCCGGTCGGCGAGCCCGGCCACCTCGGTGAGGTACGCGCGGAACAAGAGCTCGTCACCGTGCGGCACCCGGAACGCGGGCGAGGTGCTGTAGCAGAAGGCGGCCGGGGCGGTGCCGTAGAGCGCGGCGTTCGGATCACGTACGGAACCGATGAACAACTGGCCGGGCTGGTTGGGCTTCTTGCAGTGCACCAGCGCCCCCAGCCACCGCAGCGGCACCCGGAAGGTGTTAGCGGGACTGGCCAGGTAGAACAGTTCGAACACCCCCCCGGTCCACCCGCAGATGCAGGTCCTCGTAGTCGAACGTCAGCGGATCCATGCCGAGAAGATAGCCCGGCTCCCGCGTCACAGCGCGACCACCCCCACCACGGCCGCCGCCGCCACGACCAGAACACCCACGACGTTGACGGCCATGTCCCGCTTCCAGGACCGGCGTTCGGCCTCGACGTCCAGGACGAAGACCGCTGGGTCGTCGGGGGTGTAGTGGATCGTGACGTCCAGGCCCCGCGATCCGGCGGGGTCCGGCAGTCCGGACTCGCAGTAGGCCGTGACGGCCCTGCCGTCGAGGGTGGTGAAGGCGACGACCGGTACCAGGTGGGTGGAGGTGTAGCCGTCATCGGAGTCGACGGTGACGCTCTTGAGCACGGCGACGACACGGCCGGGTACGGCGGCCATGGCGGCCAGCGCGTCGATACGGCGGTTCCTGTCGCGGACGTTCCCGGGCAGGTGGTACGCGCCGGAGAGGGCCCAGGGTCCGCAGAAGCCGAGCAGCGCCCACGGCCAGCCCCGGTCGATCGCGGCGACGGCGACCAGACCGGCGTAGACGAGGAAGAGCGCGAAGGTCGGCCAGCCGAGTCCGCGCCCGCCTTCGGAGAGGTGGTTGGCGAACCGGAAGGCGTGGGGCCTGCCGCGCGGGTAGTGGACCCCGATCTCTCGGCCCGTCCAGGCCACGCTGATCCTCTCGCCGCGCTCACCGTCGTTGGTGACGGTGAACTCCTGCCCGGTGGCCGGGTCCTGGAAGGAGGCGACCACGGCTATCCCGTCCTTCGGGGAGCTTCCGTGCCGGGGCTCATCCACCCGCTCGATCCGCCCCTTCGTCCGGACCGTCCGCTGCGCCCGGGTCACCCCGGCCAGCGACCTCCCGTATCCGACCAGCGCCACCGCGCCGAACACGCCGCACCACAGCACCAGATATCCGTGCCAGCCCATCCGTCTTTCCTCCTGCCACTTCAGGGACGGCCACCGAGCCACCCCTTGCCGTCCGGAACAGTGCGGTCCCAGGGCACCTCACCGTGCGGGCGCGCGCCGCACCACCTTGCCCTGTCCGTCCGCCTCCAGTGACGCCGTGCGCTCGGCCCCGGTCACAGCGACCCTGATGATGAGGGAGCCGGTGAGACGGTCGGCGGTGATCTGCCAGGTCCGCGGGGAGCGGACGCCGAGGGTGGTCGTGGCCTCCTCGACCAGGGCGGGGAAACGGTCGTAGGGCAGCGCACGGGGGTCGAACCCCGGAGTCTGCGTGCCGGCGGGCGAGAACACGACCGACAGCAGGCGCTCCTGCACGACGACGGTGAGCGCCTGGCGTGTGTCCCTACCCTTGGTAAGCGAGCCGAGGGTCCGGTCCAGCTCGCCCTTGTCGAGAAACGACTGGCCCGGGCCCAGGGCGACCGTTCCGGACGCCGACGACACAACCACAACCGTGGTCGACGACGTGGAGGAAACGGACGGCCGCGCGGCCGAAGGCGGCTTCGCGGTGTCGTCCTGGTCAAAGAGGTCCGCGCGGAAAAGCAGGACCACGGCGGCCGCGCCGAGCAGCAGGCCGAGGAGCACGACGAAGCCGAAGGCACAGCCCTCAGGGGGCGCGGCCACTCTGGCCGTCCCAGGCACCGAATCGAGGCGGGCCGAGGCCGCCCGGTCCTCCCACTCCGGCGTCGGCCGCTTGACGATGCGCACCCGCCATGGCCGGTCCGGCGGGTACTGGACCACCACGACACCGCGCGGCCGGTAGTCGGGCAGGTCCACGAGGTTGATGTCCTGCGTGATTTCTACCCGGTACGCCGGCCCGTCGTCCGGTACGACGGTGAGCTCGAACCGCACCGGTACGTCGCTGGTCTCGCCGCCGACGGCCTCCCGACTCTCGATCATCGCAAGCGCCGTGCGGGGCACGACCGCCGCCTCCCGGCCCCGCCTCGGCATACCGGCGAGGAACAACAGCAGTCCGTAGGCCGCAGGCAGCACCAACCCCGCGACGATCAGCGGTGCGTTCTCGATGATCCCGCCCACAACGAGCGCGGCGAGCGACGTCCCGACCACGCCACCGGTCAGGAAACCCCGGGCGAGCGCGACGGGCGTGTTGTGCGTGGGCGGAGGCGCACCCGTGGTGATCGTCATACGGGCGATTGTGCTGGGCTCAGGTGGCGGCCGGTAGACCTCAGTATGATCTTCCGGCCGGTCACGGTGGGATCGCGTCGATCGCTTCTCTGAGGTGGTGCAGCACAGCGCCGAGTTCGCCCGGTACCGGAGTGGCCAGTGCCTGCCGAAGCGCTCGCGGAGCTACGGGGCTGGTGGTGAAGGCGTCTGCCCCAAGGCTCTCTTTTCGCTCGCGCGTTGGAGTGCGGGCGGCTCATTCCCTGGGCGGGAGGACGGATCCGTGAGGTCCCGCTCCGGTCTGCGGTCAGCGTCGGCTGTCGCCGGGCGCAAGCAAACCGGTGACCTCGGCGATCGCCTCCGCCGAGGGGTGGAAGTAGCGCCGGACGTTCTCCGGCTTCTTGTGCCGCGACGTCGCCATAAGCATCGGCAGGCTCGCCCCCGACTCGCCGAGGTGAGTGAGCCCGGAGTGCCGTTATCTGTGCAGGTCCCAGCCTGTGCCCGGTACCCCGCCGACGGCTGTGTGCGCGTCCAACAGAGCGCGGGCCTGCCCGTACGACAGCCGCGCCGGCCCGGTGTCCGGGCACACGTCGCGCGGTGCGAGGACCTTGCCCGGCCCAGGCCTGCGGTGGGTGACGAACACCGGCCCGCGGATACACCCCTTGGTCAGCCGGGGCAACAGGCGGGCCGTGCCGACGTCCCGGAACACGGGCTACAGCACGAAGTCCTCGCGCGAAGCGCCCCGGCGCCGGGTACGCGGCCGGGCCCCCTTCGCCTTCACCCGCGCTCGGCGCCGGGCCAGGTCCAGCTCCTCGAGGTTGACCTCAAGGATCTCCTCCGCCCGCACGCACGTCTCGTACAGCATCCGCCACAGTGTCTTCTCCCGCAGGTGGACGTCTCGGCGGGCGATCAGCCGGTCGACCGCCATCTTCGAACGGGCCGGGGTCTCCGAGTCCGGCGGGGCAGCCGCTTCACCCAGGCCGACATCGTCGGGCCGTCGTACCCGCGCTCGGCACACCAACCCAGCCACGACAACACGGAAGCCCGGCGGGCGTTCCACACAGTCCGGCGTGGAGGGTCTGCTCGAAGTCCGCCCGTGGATTCCACCGACCACCGATCGGCTGCATCAACACGCCGCATGAGTCGAAGAGAACAGCACTGAGAGGATGAGGAGAGGGTAATGGGGTCGTCACCCGCTCATTCTGGTGAGCGGACGGCTCGCTGGGCGACCTCGGAGAGGTCAGCAACTCGCTTGATCACCCAACCGAACCCGGCTGGACCGAGGGGGCACTGCCGGCTTTCAAGGTTGCGACCAGCGCGTCGAGTTGGCCGCGGACTCGGGCGGCGGTGACGTGGTCGAAGTAGTCGCGGGAGCTGATGATCTCACCGTTGCGCACCCGAAGCACGAAGATGCCGGGCAGCGCGAAGGGTTCTCCGGTATCTGCGACTGTTCCCTGATACTCGAACTCCGCCACGATGACCTCGGGGTCGGCCGTCTCGTGGATCGTGATGTCGGCTGCCTGCCGGTGCAGCCGAGGGCCGGCGTCGGTCGGCCTGAAGTGTTCGCGCAGTTCGTCACGGGTACGGAGCGCGGCTGCACGAAGCGGGTCGAACGGGTGCACGACATGGGTCTGTTCCGCATACAGATCGGGCAGATCATTCCATCGTCCCTCCGCGACACCGTTCACCAGGGCGAGGAAAACCTCACGCGGGCTGAGGACTTGGGCCATGGCGCTCTCCTGTCATCGGCGCCGACACGCAGTGGTGTCGGCGGACTACTATCCGAAGTGCGGACTCCGATTATACGGAGTCGTGACTTCGGATGACGACATACGAGCGAAAGAACAATGAGCAACCCAGGCACCCCAGGCACCCCAGAGTCCAGCGGCAGACGGCCGCAACGCGCTGACGCGCGAAGCAACCGCGAGCGGATCCTGAACGTCGCCGAAGAGGTCTTCGGCAAGGGCGGCGAGTCTGCATCCACCGAGGAGGTGGCCCGCCTGGCCAACGTCGGCATCGCCACCGTCTTCCGTCACTTCCCCACCAAGGCGGCGCTGCTGGAGGCCGTTCTCGTGAAGCGGTTCGATCGCCTGCGCGAGCAGGCCGAAACGCTGCTTCACACGACGGACCCGGGTACGGCGTTCTTCGACTTCTTCAGCCACCTCGTCGCCGACGCGGCCGGCAAAATCGCCATAGCCGACGCCCTGCTCGAGGCCGGTGGTGGCGACGCCGGCGACGCCACTCAGGCATCGGAGGGACTGCGTGGAGCCGTAGGCACTCTGCTCCGGCATGCCCAACACGCCGGCGCCGTCCGAGACGACGTCGAACTGCCCGAGGTGTACGCCTTGCTCGTTGCCACGTCACGAGCCGCAGCACGCGCCCATCTGGAGGAAGAGGTACGGGACCGGATGCTCGCCATCGTCTTCGACGGCCTCGCGCCCCTCCGGAACTCCCGTGCGCAGACACGCGAGTAGCCCGACCCCTCTCAGGTTCACCGCCACCCATGCCATCGGGAGAAGCCTTCTCCCGGTAGTAGTGGGCGCGCAAGCGATACGGGCCGGGGCAGCGCTCGTGACCCGGCTCGCGCCGCACAGGGTGGCCGGCCCTTCCGTCAGTGCATGGGGGGCAGTCCCGGCTCCGGCCGCACCTGCAAGGAGTTCAGAGTGAAAGCCAGCAGATGGTAGTGGCCCACCAGCATCGGGAGCTCGATCAGTTGGCGCTCCGTCAGATGCCTGGCCAGCCCTTCCCACGTCGGCCCGCTGATCCGTGCCCCGGAGCGCAACTCGTCCGTCGCCCGCAGCAGCAGCGACTGCCGTTCCGTCCAACCCGGCGCGTCGGGACCCGCCGCCACCCGATCCATGTCGTCCGATGACAACCCGGCCTTCGCGGCGATCCTCACGTGCTGGCCCCACTCGTAGGGCGACTCGCAGTTGCGTGCCACCCGGAGAATCACCAACTCCCGGTCGACGAAGGGCAGTTCGCCCGCGAGCAGTAGTTGGCTGCTGAACGGGAGCCAGGCGGCGAACAATTCCGGATGACGGGCAAGGGTGGCGAAGACATGCGCCTCGCCGAGCGAAGACACGCCAAGCCCGAGTGAGCCGATGTCGGCGGACAACGTCTCCCGCACGGATTCAGCCCATTCCTCGGCAGACTGCGGAGGAATCCGGGGCGCGGCGGGCGACAGCGGCGGCTCTGGCACGCGGCCACGCTACGCCACACGCCGGCCGGAGGAAACGCCGACGACAAGCCACGTCCGCAGCAGTGTCGAGGACAGCCGCGTGGCGGCCTGCCCCGATGACTGCTACTCAGCACCTTGAGCACCGTGCGCCGAGAGTCCACCACCGGCAGCAGCCCCGGTACGTCTGCTTCGGCAGATGACCTCGGCGGCCTGGGTGGCCGGCCCCTGGTGATCATGTTCCGGCCCGGAAGCTCACCGGCGGCACGGCCGGGGTGTTCGGCTGCCCGGCGGCTGTCGAGTGCAGGCACCGCTTGCCGAGCACGACCGCGAGCAGGCAGAGCATCGCCGCATCCTTGAACGCCCGGCGTTCGGGCGCCTCCAGCAGGGGCCAGGCGAACGCCTGAACTTGAGGGAGCAGGGCGATCCAGAACCAGGGCGAGCGGGGAGCGCTCCCCGGTACGCCCGCCGAGGCGAGCAGCGGCAGCAGCGGCAGCAGCGGCAGCAGGGCGTAGTGGAGGAACGCCGGACGGGAAACGAGGAGGGTGGCGAACATGAGCATGGCCGCGGTCTCCACCAGCCGCCGGCCCGGCACGGAGAGCCGGGGCAGGACGGTGACCAGTGAGGCGGCAAGGAGCCAGCCGGTGCGGACCAGGGCGGCGGCGGTGCAGGGGGCGGCCACGCGCAGGAGCCGGTCGTCGAGCACCGCCTCGGGCACGGGCGGCGAGCACGCTGCTGGGCAGGCAGAGGCAGCGCGGGTCGGCGTAAGGGGATCCCCGTCGAGAAAGGTGCGGGCGGCGGCCACCACGAAGGTGTTGTCCAGGCCGGGAGCGAGGCACTTTGGTGCAGCCAGGGAGTGACGACTCGGGGATGATCGAGGTCCACGCGCCACATCCTGAACTGACGCCGGGCCTCACGGCACCACCGTTCTGGGGTGCGCTCCCGGGCCGTCATCTCCAGACGGTCACGTTCTGGTCCGGGGAGTCGACCCCACCGCATGTGCGTGCGCGGTGGGGCCCGGTCTTTCTACGCTTTCCCGGCTCTATGCCTCCGCCATGAATGAGAGGAGTCTTCACACAGCGGAAGGGAAGAGTCATGACGGCTCAGCGATTCACACTGGAAGTAAAGGAACTGCACCGCGGCGATGAGCACGAGGAAGTCGGGAAGTTACAGAAGTACCTGACGAAGTACGGGTACTTGACAACCACGGTGATGCCCGGGCAACTGGACGAAGCCACGAGTGACGCGCTTCGGATGTTCCAGCACATCGGCGGAATCAGCGAAACCGGCGAACTGGATCCAAGCACCGTCGACGCGCTTGAGCAGCCGCGATGCGGAGTTCCGGATCTGCCCACCGTAAATGCTGCTCGTCGGGGGACGGGCGCGGAATTCGTTCTGCGTGGATGCAATTACACCAAGCTGGCCTTCACCTACAGGTTCACCAATGGCACCGGCGACATCACCGGCACCGATGAACGCGGGGCTGTGCAGCGCGCCTTCACCACCTGGGCCTCGGTATTGCGTGGCGTGAGCTTCCGGCAGGTCGACACCGCGAACTCGGACTTTGTGATCGGCTGGCACACCGGCGACCACGGAGACGGCTCCGCATTCGACGGCGTCGGCAACACTCTGGCGCACGCTTTCTACCCGCCGCCGTGCGGCGGAGCGAACGCCGGCTCGCTGCACTATGACGACGCGGAGACATGGAGTCTCACCGGCACTGTCCAGACGTTCGACGCGGAGACTGTCGCGCTCCACGAAATCGGCCACTTGCTCGGCCTCGATCATTCGGCCGTCACAGGTGCTGTCATGTTCCGCAGCTACGGAGGAGTCCGCCGCAGCCTGACGCAGGACGACATCGACGGGATCAGGCGCCTCTACCCCGCGCTGGAGCGCCGGGGCGACAGTGCCGAACAGGCGGGCTTCGTCGGTGAGATCAGCGCCGCGCGCCACAACGACAACCATGCCCTGACCGCCGTCCGCACCCAGGCCGGCACGTTGAAGCTCATCGGATGGCGGCTCAACGCCAACGGATCCGTGAGCCGCACGGCGGACAGTGCCGAGCAGGCCGGTGCGGCCACGTCGATCGACCTCGCCCGCTCCCTCACGGGGGACCGGTTCGTGACGGCCTGCCGGACCGGTGCGGGAAGTCTCAAGCTGATCAGCTGGGCCGTCAGCGATGACGGCACCTCGATACAGCGGCGTGGGGAGAGCGGGAACCAGGCGGGCGCGGCCAGTCTGATCCGGGTCGTCCCGGCGAGTTCACTGCTCTGGACGACAGCCTGTCGTAACGGCAGCGGCAATCTCTCGGTCATCGTCTGGAGCCTGAAATCCGACGGCTCCTTCGCCCGGCTCGCGGACAGCGGCAGCCAGGCCGGCGAGGTCCGCGACGTGGACGTGGCCGTCGTCGACACCCGACTGGTCCTCACCGCCGTGCGCGACGGATCCGACAATCTCAAGCTCATCCTCTGGCGCGTCACCGACCAGTCCGTGCAACGGCTGGGAGACAGCGGAACCCAGGCCGGAAACAGCAGGCTGGTCAAGGTCTTCATGGACCCGTCCGGAGTCGCGGTGACCGCGGTCAAGACCGCGTCCGACACACTGAAGCTGATCACCTGGCGGGTCCAGCCCAGCGGCGTGATCCAGCGGCTCGGAGACAGCGGCGAACTGGCCGGGATCACCAACGGCCACGATCTCGGTGCGGCGCCCGCTGGACGGCTGGCAACCCCCGTCATCACCGAGACGGGAAACCTCAAGGTCATTCTCTGGCAGGTGACCGGTTCCGGCACGGTGACCAGGTGGGGTGACAGCGACGACCTCGCAGGCGCCGCCGCTCTCCCGGCCCTGGTCGGACCGCAGGGGCAGAACATTCTCACCGCTGTCCGAACGGGGAGTTCCACTCTCAGGCTCATCACTTGGGGAACCTGACCTCGGACACACCCGGACTGCCTGACGCGGACAGCAGATGCCGACGCCCCCCTCACCGGGGGGCGTCGCGCGTACGGGGGTCGATTTCTTGCGTACGTCGCCGGGCCGGGGCGGGGGACCCAGCTCACCTACGCTCTCCAGGAACTCGTCACGGAGGACGTGGTGCACGGCGTTGGTCTTCGACGGACTGCGCTACGACACCGGCGACAAGGCGGACTACCTGCGCACCGTCGTCGGCCTCGCCTGCGACCGGCCGGACCTGGGACCCCAGTTCGTGTCCTGGCCCAAGGAGTTCGTCGCGGGCCTCGACGTCCGGGAAGAGGGTGCGTCGGACCGGCGGCTGATCGCCTGAGGTCAGGAAGGATCCCCGCCGGAACCGTCGGTGGGCAGCACCAGGCGGAACGTGCAGCCCTCGCCGGGACCGGTGTCGAGTTCGAGACGGCCGGCGTGGCCCTCTGCGATGGCGGCCGCGATCGACAGGCCGAGCCCGCTGCCGCCCTGGGCGCGGGAGCGGGCAGGGTCGGCCCGGTAGAACCGTTCGAAGACGTGCTCGGCGTCGACGGGAGCGAGACCCGGCCCTTCGTCGGCCACTTCGATGACGCTGATGGGAAGGCGCTCCGGCAGCGGCGGGGAAGCGCTGGTACGTCCGGGACGGTCGACGCCACCCGTGCGGGGGCCGACCTCGGTCGTGCCGACCCGGACGTGGACGCGGGTCCCGGCCGGGGTGTGGGTGCGCGCGTTGGACAGCAGGTTCTCGACGATCTGCCGCAGCCGGTGCGGGTCGCCGACCGTCTCCGCGAGGTCCAGCTCATGGGTACCGGCCGGATCGTCCGGAGTGTGCAGCGGGCCCAGGTCGACGGGGTGGGACCCGCTGTGGACGGCGGCGGCGCTCACGGCGTCGGCCGCCAGGGACAGCAGGTCGACGGGCTGTCTCCGGTACGAGGGTTCCCTGTCCAGGGTGGCCAGCAGTTGGAGGTCGTCGACGAGCAGGCTCATGCGTTCCGCGTTCTGGGCGATGAGCCGGTTGGCCTCGCGCCGTTCGCGCGTCGGGCGCTGTTCGGGACGCAGGGCGAGTTCGGCATAGCCCTGGATCGCGGTGAGCGGGGTGCGCAGTTCGTGTCCGGCGTCAGCGACGAACCGGCGCAGCCGGGCTTCCGAGGCCTCCCGTTCCAGGAGCGCCCTCTGCAAACGGTCCAGCATGGTGTTGAGGACTCGCCCCAGCCGTCCGATCTCGGTGCGCGCATCGGTGTCGGCCAGGCGCAGGCCGAGCTGCCCCGCGGTGATGTCGGCGGCGGTCCGCTCCATGCGGGTCAGGGGCAGCAGCCCCAGTCGGACGACCCAGCGGGCCAGCGCGAGCAGTGCGGCGATCGTGACGACGAGCAGCACGGCGTTCAGCCACAGCAGCTTGGAGGTGGCGCCGTCGACGGTGTCGAGGGGCAGCGCGACCACCGCGCTCATGCCGTCGGGGCCCGGGTTGCGCAGTACTCGCCAGCGGCCGTCGCCGCTGACGGCGGACACCGTTTCGGGATACCCGTCCCGCAGTCCGAGATTCTGCGCGGATCCGGAGAGCCGAGGGCCCGGCTTGTCCTCGGAGCCGAGGGAGTCGTTCAGGCGACGGCCGGAAGTGTCGTAGAAGTAGACGCGGAAGTCCGAGGGCAGCATGCTCGGGCGCTCTTGCGGAGCCGGGAGCCTGTTGTCGAGCGCGTCGCGGAACGCGGGAGCCGGCGGATGGAACTCGACGAGCTGCTGGTCGACCCGGTCCAGCAGCCAGGAGCGCAGAACGACGAAGCCGATCACCTCGGAGGTCAGCACCGCCGCGGTGGCCAGGAGGGTCACGCCCAGGATCAGGCGCCGGCGCAGCGACCTCGGCGGCGAGGGAAGGAGCCTGGTCACTGGTCGGCTGCCCCACCATGGTCGCGGGGCAGCCGCAGGCAGTAGCCGACACCGCGCACGGTGTGGATGAGCGGCGGGTCGAAACAGTCGATCTTCCTGCGCAGGTACTTGACGTACGTCTCGATGATGCGGGCATCGCCCGCGAAGTCGTAGCTCCAGACATGGTCGAGGATCTGGACCTTGGTCACCACCTGGCCCGCGTTGCCCATGAGGTAGGCCAGGAGCTTGAACTCGGTGGGTGACAGCGAGATGTACTGCCCGGCCCGGTGCACTTCGTGTGCGCGCTCGTCCAGTTCCAGGTCGGCGTAGCGCAGGACGTCCTGTACAGCAGGCAGTTCGGTTCCGGGTGCCGTGCGGCGCAGGATGGCTTCGATGCGCAGCAGCACCTCCTCGATGCTGAACGGCTTGCTGACGTAGTCGTCGCCCCCGGCGGTCAGGCCCGTGATGCGGTCGTCGAGGCCGGTGCGGGCGGTCAGGAACAACACCGGAACGTCGTTGCCCGCCGCCCGCAGTCTGCGCGTCACCTCGAATCCGTCCAGATCCGGCAGCATCACGTCGAGCAGCACCAGATGCGGTTCCAGTCGTTCGACCTCCACAAGGGCCGCCTGCCCGCTCTCCGCGCTGCTCACGTCGTACCCGGTGAGCCGGAGGGTGGACTCCAGCAGTGTGCGGATGCTGGGTTCGTCCTCGACCACGAGGAGCCGGTGTCGTGGCCCCGCTGTCGCGGGCTGCTCGGTCATGAGGCGGTGCGGTCCGTTCTGTCGTTCGGGCGTCTGTCGCTCTGGACTGTGCCCTTGATGTCTCGCTGCCGGTTACTTGGCGGCGCAGTCGTACAGCACGTTGCTTGCTCCGAATCCCATCGCCCCGCCGCCGGTTTCCTGCGACGACGTGCCGGAGCTGTCGCAGTACACGGAGGCCGGAACCTTCGTGCAGTTCTTGGAGATCCAGCCGGAGCGCTGCTTGGTCCAGTTACTGGACGCGCCCGGCATGCCGCCACCGCCCGAGCCCGAATCCGAGCCCAAGATGTAGCGCAGTTCGCCGTTCTCGGTCCACTTCTCCAGTTGCGCGACCGACGGCGCGTTGTCGGCGTTGGTGAAGCCGCCCATGCCGATGACCCTCTCGTCGCTGCCCAGGATGAAGGCGCCGGCGAAGTTGGCGCGGCCCTCGACCGCGAGCTTGATGCGCGCGTCGGGCGCGTGCTCGACGGCATACTTCAGGAGCTTGCGCTGGTCACTGGCGAGTTCCGCACCGCCGCCGAAGCCGCCGCGCCCGCTCGGGGCCTTGCCTGCGGTTCCGTCCGGGGAGGACGGCATCTGGTGTTGTCCGCGACCGTGATGCGCCAGGGAAAGGGAAAGCCGTCACGGAGGCGCGCGTGGAGGGTGCGCAGGCAGCCCGGCAGGGCGCGCTCCTCGTTGTGGACCGGGACGACGATGTCCACGGTCGCCGCGCCGGCCTGCGGAAGAGCGGAGCGGTCGGCGGGCTGGAAAGGCGCCGTACACCCCAGGGGGATGGTTCGTGAGGTGAGGTGGGGGGTGGGAGTCATGGCTTCCTCAGGCGTGAGGGGACGGCAGACTGCGGCTCCGAGGCCCTGGTCGAGGGCCGCGGCTTCACTGTTGCCACCTCGCCTGTGGGGGCAGAGGGAGGATGCAGGGAATTGACGGGTAGTCAGATCAATGGCCGAAAGGGTTCCCACGGGGCCCTATGAGCGCGGCCGCACCACGGCGTTCCGCAGTTCGCCGACACCTTTGATCACACTGACCACCTCCGTTCCCGGTCGGAGGAACACCTCCGGGTCGCGGCCGGCACCCGCTCCGGCCGGTGTCCCGGTCGCGATCAGGTCGCCGGGGAGCAGGGTGACAACGGTGCTCACGCGAGCGATGACCGTGGCGACATCGAACAGCAGCTCCGTGGTGTTGGCCTTCTGCGTGACGCGCCCGCCCAGGACGCAGCTGACGGCCAGGCCGCGGCCGCCCATCGGCGCGTCGTCGGTGGTGACGAGGGCGGGCCCCACGGGGATGGCGACGGCCTCCTGGGGCCCCGGCGCGGAGGCGGGCGTGCCGTCGAGTCGACCGCGCAGGGTGACATCGTTGACCACGGTGTACCCGGCGACGTGGCTCAGCGCCGCTTCGGCCGTCACCCCACGGGCCCGGCGCCCGATCACCACGCCCAGCTCGGCGCCCATGTCCACATGGTGGCCCTCAGCGGGCAGGTGGATGTCGTCGTGGGCGCCGAGGACACGGCCGTGGTCCCGTACGGAGAACTCCGGCGCGGCTGGGAGGGGCTGTCCCGTTTCCCGCGCACGGGACGCGTAGTTGGGGCCGACGTGAACGATCTTGCTCGGATGGAGGATCAGGGGCGCGTAGGACACGTCGTCCAGCCGGTGGCGCTCGCCGGTGTCGGCGCCTGCCCGCTCCCGCCAGCCGACGCCGGAGGCGATCAGCGCACCGACGTCGGGGTAGGGCAGCAGCACACAGTGTTTCTTCTGCAGTCGCGCGGCAGCCGTACGGTCTTGCCCCAGTCGAACAGTGCTGAGTTTCACCAGTGGAACTCCTTCGCTTCACGAGGGGTCGGGAACGGCGTCCAAGCCGAGGTCAGCCGGGTAGAGAGGGCGCCTGGGCCGTAGGCCCCGGCGTGTGCCGCGCCACGGCGGCCATGGGCCCGTGCGGCAGGAGCAGACGGAAGGTGCAGCCCTCGCCGGGCCGGGTTTCGATTTCCAGACGTCCCCCGTGGGCCTCGGCGATGGCGGAAGAGATCGCCAGTCCCAGACCAAAGCCGGGTTCGGCGTCCGCTCCGCCGGTGGGACCGGCGCGGTAGAAACGGTCGAACACCCGTCGCGCGTCCGCCGCCTCAAGACCCGGTCCGTCGTCGGCCACCTCGATGGCACAGACCCGGATGCCGGGAGGAAGCGGCCGGTTGGCGCTGGTGCGGTCGGGGCGGTCCGTGCCTCCGGAGTGCGGGCCGGTGCGCAGGGTGCCCACGCGAACCTGGATCCTGGTGCCGGGCGGGGTGTGGACGCAGGCGTTGGTGAGGAGATTCGTGGTGACCTGCGCGAGCTGGTGAGCGTCGCCCAGGGTGTCGACGACCTCCAGGTCCGCTTGTTCACGGGCACCGGCCGCACCGGTGAGCGGGTCGAGAACGATACTGCGGCCGGGGTGGTGTACGGCACTCGTCGTGATGCTGTCGGCGGCGAGCGAGAGCAGGTCGACCGGTTCCCACCGCATGGCCGGGCTGTCCCCGAGCTTGGCCAGGAGGAACAAGTCGTCGACGAGGCGGCTCATCCGGTCGGCGTTCCGTGCGATCAGCTGGTGGGCCTCCTCGCGCCGGTGGACCGACATGTGCGGGTCGCCCAGCAGGAGTTCCGCGAATCCCTGGAGTGAGGTGAGCGGAGTGCGCAGCTCGTGTCCGGCGTCGGCGAGGAAGTGGCGCAGCTGCTGCTCGGACGCCTCCGTGCGGTGCAGTGCCGTACGCAACCGGTCGAGCATGGTGTTCAGGGCGCGCCCGAGGTGACCGACCTCCGTGTCGGCGTCGCTGTCCGGGACCCTCAGCTCCAGTTCGCCGTCCGCGATGCGCCGTGCGGTGAGCTCTACCCGGGTCAGCGTTCGCAGCCCCAGCCGTACGACGACGTTGCCGAAGAGGACGACACCGGCTGCAACCACCGCGCCCATGGTCAGGCTGAACCACAGCAGCTTGGACGTCGCGCCCTCCACGGTGTCCAGCGGCAGCGCCACGACGGCGCGCATGCCGTCGGGTCCGGCGTCGGCCATGACGCGCCAGTCCCCGTCGCCCGTGCCGTCCGGCACGGTTGCGGGCCGGCCGTCCGTCAGACCCAGCGCCGCCACGACTCGGGGCAGCCGTGGTCCGTCGTCACGACCGCCGCCCAGCGAACCCGACAGCAGGCGGCCGGATCCGTCGTAGAAATACACCCGGAAGTCCGACGGCAGTACGTCGCCGTGGCCGGGCCGCTCGGGGAGATCCTCGCCCTTGGCCGCGTCCTCGTAAAACCGGGACGGCGGCCGGAAATCGGCGAGGCGCTCGTCCACCTGGCCCGTGAGCCAGGAGCGCAGCACCGTGAGTCCCGCGGCCTGGCAGAGCAGAACCGCGGATGTGGCCAGCACGGTGGTTCCAAGTACCATCCGGGCGCGCAGGGAGCGCGGATGCCACGGCGGCCGCTTCACAGCGCCGCCGCTCCCGGACCTTCGTGGAGAGTCCGCAGGCAGTAGCCGACCCCGCGTACTGTGTGGATGAGCGTGGGCGGGACACAGTCGATCTTGCGTCTCAGGTTGCGCACGTAGGTGTCGACGATACGCGCGTCGCCCGCGAAGTCGTAGTGCCAGACCTGATTGAGGATCTCCCGTTTGTCCAGCACTCGTTCGGGTTGGGAGAGCAGGCACACCAGGAGGCGGAACTCGGTCGGGGACAGTCGTACGGGGTGGCCCGCCCTGTGCACCTCGTGGCTCTCCTCGTCGAGGGTGAGGTCGGCATAGCGCAGCGGCCCACGCCTGGCCCCGGCGAGCGGTGGGGCGCTGCTGCGGCGCAGGATGGCCCGGATGCGCAGCAGCACCTCCTGTACGTGGAAGGGTTTGGTGACGTAGTCGTCGCCGCCCGAGCTGAGCCCGATGATCCGGTCCTCGATGTCCGTACGAGCCGTCAGGAACAGCACCGGGGTGTAGACGCCCTCCGCTCGCAGATGCCGCGTCACCGCGAAGCCGTCCGTGTCCGGAAGCCCCACGTCCAGCAGGATCAGATCCGGCTGGCACCGACCCGCTTCGAACATGGCACTCCGCCCGCTGTCGGCGGTGGCCACGGCATACCCCGCGGCGTGCAGTGCGGACGTGAGCAGGGTGCGGATGCTCGGATCGTCCTCGACGACGAGAACGGTGTGCCTGGCGAGCGAGGGTCCGGACGGCACGACGGGCATCGGCGGTTCCTTGGGGTGGGAGCGGTCATGCAGCGTGCGGTTCACCCGGCCGAACCGGATGCACGGGACGCCCGGACGGCCCTTGGAACAGGGTCCGTCCGGGCGGGAGGAGTCAGCCGGTGACCTCCTTGTTCTTCGCCAGCGCGGCGGTGCGCTCGGTGACCGTCTTGCGCAGCTTCTCGACGGCGGAGTCGAGGGCCTTGGAGTCCGTGCCGGCCTCGTGGACCTGATCGGCGATGCGGTCCAGGGCCTTCAGAGCGGTGCCCGAGCTGTAGAACTTCTCGTACAGGCGCCGGTAGGCCTTCTTGTAGATGCCGTCGAAGGCGTCCGACTCCAGGAAGCGCTCCTTGAGGGGGTGGCCCATGAAACTGCCGCCCTCGCCGCCGCCCGGGACCTGCTGGTCGCCCTGACCGCCTTGGTCGCCCTGCTCACCTTGGCCGCCCTGGCCACCGCCCTGCGCGCCGCCCGGCATTCCGGAGGGCATACCGCCTTCCGGCATGTTCTCCGGCATCCCAGAAGGCATTCCCGAAGGCATTCCCGAAGGCATCTCGCCCTGCGGGATACCCGACGGCGTCCCCGAAGGCGCGCCCTGTTGATCCTGTCCTTGCTGATCGCCCTGGCCCTGGCCCTGGCCGTTCTGGCCGGCACCGTTGCCGCCCTGGCCGCCGCCGAAGAGACCGGACATCCCGGTGTCGTCGTCCGGGCCGGACGTCGCATCCCCGCTGAAGGTGATGTTGTAGTCCCACCCCAGTACCGAGAACTTCTTGGTGTCCAGGTCGTACCAGAGCAGGTAGTTCTTGCCCGGCCCGGCCATGTCGTCGAAGTTCAGCAGCAGGTTCTGCGCGGCGACGTACGTGGCGAGGGACTCGACGTCCACGTACTGGTCCAGCTCCTCCTCGAACTCCTTGTCCGACGCCTTGTCGGCCCACTTGATGAGCTTCATGACCGGTTCCAGGTCCTGGCTGCCCACCTTGTTGAGCTGCTTGAAGGAGTCCTCGTAGTCGGTGGGGTCGTCGCCCTTGTACTCGAAGCTGCCGCCGGCCCGGGCCTTGTACAGCACACCCTTGCCGTCCTGGATGGACTCGGCGTAATCGGTGTCGGGGGCCTCGACCATCAGCCGGGTCGTGACCGGGCGGTTGTTGACCTTGACCTTGGTGAAGGCGTAGCGCTCGGCCTTCTGGCCGGTGCTGTCCATCAGGGTCAGCGAGAGCGCCTCGTTGACCGGCACCTGGTTGTTGCTGCCGGGGCGGAGCGAGATTTCCCGCTCGCCCTGGTAGGCGCGGCCCTCGACATACTCGTCGATCTTGATGAGCCAGGGCAGTTCCTCGGGCTTCTTCGCCGAGAGGTTGTACTGCGTGACCCCGCCCATGCCTCCGCCCATGCCTCCGGCGGCTGCGCCGGGACCGCCGCCGTTGCTCTGGCCGCGGTCCCGGCCCCCGGTCCCGCCGTCCTGCAGCCGGCCCGGGTCGCCCTGCGCGTCTCCGGCGCCGTCAGGCATGGTCCGGCCGCCACCGGGCATGCCCTGGCCGTTGCCGCGCAGGGACATCAGGGTGGAGTTCCCCTTCAGGCGGATCCCGACGTCCTCGAGATACACGCCGTCGATGGTGAGGTCGGCCTTGACGTACTCCTTGGTGCCGTCCTCACGGAACTCCTTCATCATCTTGTCGAACTCGGTCTGGTCGTACTCGAGTTGGACCGAGTGGGACACCGACGTGTCGTAGAGATCGACCGAGCCCCGCACGTTGTCGGTGATCGTGTCGGCCTCCACGCTGGAGGACGAGGTGACGTACGGCGATATGCGGGCGTCGCCGAAGAAATAGACCATCACCGCCAGACCCGCGCACAGGGCCGCGGCCGGCTTCCAGTGGTGCCGCAGCCGGACGGGGACGCGGTCCCGTAGCCGCCGCGGCTTGCGGGCCGTCTCGCCGTCGCTCATCACAGATCGGTCGTGTCGTAACCGGTCAGGACGGTCACCCGCTGACCGGAGGTGCGCTCCTGCAACGCGGTCACCAGGTCGCTGGGCTCGGTGCCCTTCTTCATGCGCACGGTGTAGAACACCTCGGTCAGCGCCCCGCCGCGGATCGTCTCCGTGCTCACCAGCTCGAACTCACTGGTGTAGCGGATGAGGACGTCGCGGATGTCCGACGAGTAGTCCTCGCCGGCCGGAACCTGAACCTTGACGACCTGGCGCTGGACGTTCAGGGCGAACCAGTTGAACTTGAACATCACGAGGATGACGACGCAGATCACCACGGCGCCGACCGCGGCCAACGTGTAGAACCGGGCACCGCAGGCCATGCCGATCGCCATGGCCAGGAAGATGAAGCCGACGTCCCTGGTCTCCTTGACCGCGTTGCGGAACCTGACGACGGACAGTGCTCCGACCAGCGAGAACGCCCGGGCCAGGTTGGACCCGACGACCAGCATGATCAGGGCGACGATCATGCCGACGATGACGAGGGTCTGGACGTAGGACTGGCTGTAGGAAACGTTGCGGTGCGTGTACCGGTACACGTAACCGATCACCGTGCTCAGGATGAACGACAGCGCCATGGCCGCGACCACGTCGGCGACGCTGAACGTACCGCTGAGTTCCTGCAGATCGAAGTTCACTGTGCTCCTGCTTTCAAGGGCGCGTCGTGCGCCGACCGCTGCTGGGGCAGCGACTGCTCGGTGGGGGTGGGCGGCGGATAGTCCGCCTCGTTGACGTGGAAGACGGATCGGGGTGCCAGGCCGAACGCCTCGATGGACTGCACGTACTTGGAGACCCGGATGAGGCTGAGGTTCCGGCGGGCGGCGAGGTCGGTGATCCAGTGCGGGGTGCGCTCGTTGACCTTGATCTCCATCACCGACATGTGCGGCGGGATGGTGAACCGGTTCTCGGGAACGGCGGTGCCGAAGTGGAAGTCCCGGTCCCTGCCGCGGATGCGCCGGTCGAAGGTCACCCGCAGCCCGGTGTCCGCGCCTCGGCCGACCAGCGCCTCACGCTGATAGCCGGTGATCGCAGTGGGCTGCAGGTTCAGCCGGATGACCAGTTCGAGCACCTCATGGATGAAGGCCCGCTCCCTGGGCGAGTGCTCCACCATCTCCCGGCCGTCGCACAGCTTCCGTGCGACGCCGTAGGGAAGGGTGATCCGGCGCTTCTGCGTGACCCGGTTGACGCGTTGCTTGATCTCCACGCACACAGCGGACTCGTCGGTGACGCCGTCCAAGTCCCCGTAGTGGCGGATGCGCAGCTTGCGCCGGAACTTCAGGCCCTCGATCTTCTCCCAGTAGAACCGCAGCTGCGGAGTGTCGTAGTACAGACTCCACACGCCGTAGCCGCCGACCGGGCTGTTGAGGTCCCGGTCCATCCGCTCCGCCAGCTCGTCCCGGATCTCGGCGGCCTGCTCGACCGGCACGAGATACTTCAGCTCGAACCGGTTGAACGCGTGCAGTCGGCTCGCCACGTGCAGCGGCTGCTCGTCCTCCTGGTCCGCCTCGCGGCCCTGCGCCTTCCGCAGTGCGGTCACCTGGGGTAGTGGTGCCACCTTGCGCCTCCTTCGTCGTACGTTCCGGACCGGCTGGCCAGGCACACGTAACCCAGGGCGTGTGAGAAACCGCTGAGAATTGCGGGGTAATTGCAGGGGTATCTGAGATGTCCAAAAGGTGAACTGGAGGGGTGAAGTGAGGTCGCGCCTACCGCCGTTGCGGTACGGCTGACCGCCGTGTTCGAGGGCGTGTACCGGGACGCCGCCGTCCACATCAACGGGGACTACGCCGGTCAACGCTCCTTCGGCTACCAGCACTTCTTCATCGACGCCGACCGTTTCCTGCGCTTCGGCGAGGACAACGAGATCCGCTTGTCGAGGCCCGCACCCATCGCGACTCGCGCTGGTACACCGGCGCGGGCGTCTACCGCGACACGTGGATGCTCGTCGGAGAGGTGGTCCGGATCGCCCCCCACGGGGTTCGGGTCACCACTCCCGACATCGACGGGGAGCGAGCGGTGGTCGAGATCGCGACGAGGGTCGAGAACGACTCGATCGCGATCCGCACGGTCGACCTCGTCACGGAGATCCGCGACGCCAACGGGAGCGTCGTCGCGAGCGACGTCTCGAAGGCCACGGTGCTGCCGGGCGAGCCCGCGACCGTACGCCAACGCCTGTACGTCCACGCCCCGTTGCTGTGGAGCCCCAAGACACCGGCCCTCTACGGCGCTGCCGTGGCCCTCACGGACGCCGAAGCGGCCGTGGACGCCGAGAGAGTCACCTTCGGCATCCGTTCCCTGGGCCTGGACCCCGAGCACGGACTGCGGATCAACGGGGAGACGGTCAAGCTGCGCGGTGCATGCGTCCACCACGACAACGGCGTACTGGGGGCGGCGAGCCTCGGCCCACTGCCGCTCATCGGACGGGCCGAGGTCTGCCCCAGCCTGCTCCAGACCATCAGCGCCGTAGGACAGAGCTCGCATGTTCCATCAGCTACCGCGAGCAACACTCACGCGACTCCCCGGACAAGGGTCGAAACCACTGCCGAACCGCGAAGAAGACGATCTTCTGGAACGGGCTCGCCAAGAAGAACGCGCGGCATGGGCCCGAGCACCGGCGCCCGCTCTCCGTTGAGGGTGGAAGGGCACGGAACCAACAGAGCCCCTCGGTCGCCGGGGTGGCGAGTGAGATCACCACGCCGAAGACGAGGCGCTGTGCCGCCAGGGCCCGGGTCCGGGCCAGGAGGAGAGCCGCGTCGTCGGTACGGATCTCGGGCAGCACGCAGCGCAGGGCATCCTCGCACGTTTCCTCCAGGGGGCGGCCTGGTGTGGCGAGGGCGTCACGGAGAAGGGCGTATCCCTCGTCGGGATCACGGTCGGGGGTTTCGACGAGACCGTCGGCGCAGAGGGCCAGGAGCCGATATGTCCGCCCTGTCCGTCCACGGGTTGGACGGGACGGACAATACGTGGGCCCGAAATCAACCTGGATGCGACCCGGACGGTTTACTTCGCTGAAGAACACCGCGTCTGACCTGTGGAAATGCAGAGCGGCAGACGAGTCGTGCTATACGCCGGGATTCCTGGAGCACCTTTCTGACCTGCGACTTTCCGGGATCGGACCGGCTGTGACCTGCCAGGACGGGTTGCAGAGGCGATCGGAGGCAGTCAGAGGAAACCGCTCTGATTCGACCCCGATTCGACCCGAGCTGCTCGGAGCCAGTCAGAGGCAATTGCCCTCTGTCTGGCCCCGAATCGGCCGAGGTCGGGGCGGTGTCGAACGGCCCTGCTCGGTGCCCGCCGCTGACTTACCGCATACCGCACCCCGGACGCGGCGACAACGCCGGCCCGGCACGGGGGCGGGCCATCGCCCGAGTCGGTGTGACCGGCCCGGGCGATGCCCCGTCTGTCCCTCGTCGCCCGGTCAGCCGCGCCGGTCTCCCACGGGCTGAGCGGTGCCCGCCGCCTGAGCGTTCTCGGCGGCGGCGTCCGGGCGGCCGTGCTGTGCCGTGCCCGCGGCCTTAGCCGCACCCGCCGCGGCCTGCTTGGGCTGGCGCAGGAGGGTGACCGCGCACACGGCCGCGATCAGCACCAGCACCGCCGCCACGATGAGGCACAGCCGCATGCCGTCGATGAGGGAGTCGCCCAGGGCGCCGTAGACCTGACCGGCGGTGGAGCCGAGGTTCATCCCCGCGACCGCGCCCAGGCCGCCGTCCTTGGCGGTGGCGACGATGGTATGGGCCTGGGTGCCGGTCACTCCGGCGTCGGCGAGGTGGCCGGGCAGGGTGTGGACGGCGCGGGTGGACAGCAGGGCGCCGAGGACGGCCGGGCCGAGCGCGCCGCCGACCTGGCGGAAGGCGTTGTTGGCGGCCGAGGCCATACCGGCCAGCTGGTGCGGCACGGCAGCGACGGCGGTGGCCGTCATCGGGGTGGTGACGAGGCCGAGGCCGACGCCCAGCACGATCAGCCGCCAGGCGATGGAGCCGTAGGAGGTGTCGGCGTCGAGGTTGGTCATGGCCAGCAGGGGCCCGGCGATCAGCAGCAGCCCGACGGTGATCATCCAGCGGGCCGGGACCCGGTGCATGAGACGTCCGGCCGGGGCGCCGGCCACGATCGCGGCGACCGGGACCAGCAGCAGGCGGGCGCCGGCCTCCAGAGTGCCGAGCTGCTGCACCATGCCGAAGTACAGGCTGAGGACGAAGAAGAAGCCGATCAGCCCGAGGAAGGTGATCAGGGCGACCAGGGCGGTGGCGGTGAAGGCCGCGCTGCGGAAGACCGCGAGGTCCAGCATGGGGCTGGCGCTGCGCTTCTCCGCGACGACGAACGCGATCAGCGCGACGACGCCCAGTGCGAGGGCGGCGACCACCTTCGGCGTGGTGAAGGAGTCGGCACCGCCCTCGATCACGCCGTAGACCAGGGCGGTGACGCCGACGGCCACGGTGATCTGGCCGGGCCAGTCGAGCTTGCGTCCGTGCGGGGCGCGCGAGTCGGTCAGCAGCGGGGCGGCGACGGCCGTCGCGACCAGCGAGAGGGGGATGGACAGCAGGTAGATCCAGCGCCATGCGAAGTGGTCGAGGATCACGCCGGCGATGACCGGGCCGACGGCCAGGGCCGCGAGCAGGGCCATGGCCCACATGCCGATGAACTTGCCGCGCTCGCGGAAGTCGGGCACCGCGTGGCTGATCAGCGCCAGCGTGGTGGGCAGCAGCGCGGCCGAGCCGAGACCGGCCAGGGCCTGCCCGGCCCACAGGGTCTGGATGTTGTGCGCGCACAGGGCGACCGCCGCGCCGGCCGCGCTGAAGAACAGGCCGGCCTGGAAGACCTTCTTGCGGCCGTGGACGTCGCCGAAGACGCCGGCGGTCAGGATGAAGGCGGCCATGGGCAGGACGAACGCGTCCTGGACCCAGGACAGTTGCGCGGTCGAGGTGTTCAGCGCCCGCTGGATGGCGGGCAGGCTGACCGCGACCGTGGTGATCGGCAGGTAGGCGACGAACACGCCGAGGCAGGCCATGACGATGGTGGCCGCCCGCCTGTCCGTCGGCCCGCTCGCCGGTGTGGTGACGTTCACGGAAATTCTCCGTTTTCTTGCGTACGGCGTGATGCGCCGCAATCGGTTGGGTGGGTGGTGCTCAGGGGCTGCCATGCGGAAGCGGGCAGCCCCTGCCTGGGGGACGCGGCCGGTGGCGTCCCCCAGACGTCGGTGGGTGATGGCGCCCCGCGGCTTACGCCGTCAGCCCGAACTCCGCCCGGTACGCGGCCAGATGGGCTTGCAGCCCGGCATGGGGGCGGACGCGCTTGAACGGGGCGCTGGCACCGGTGGAGCGGATCTGCATGACCGGGTCACCCGGGTTGCCCCAGATGACCTCGACCTGCGTGCCGACCTCGGCGTCGGCGACGTCCAGCACCGTCGGGGAGAGCATCTTGCGGAAGTAGTGGCTGTAGCGGCGCCGGGGCAGGAAGGACCAGTCACCGATGCAGCAGGTCTGCTTCCACGACAAGCTCTCGTCGAGCCAGTCGGCGTGCTCCGGCTCTCCGAGGGGCTTGGCGAGGATGCCTAACGGGGGTGTCGAGGGGAAGGCGTCGGTGGTGAGGTCCACGGGGACGGATGCCTCTCTGGGGAAGTGGCACTGCTCGTGTGCGGGGTGCGACCGGCTCGTCGGCACAGCGCGGCCCAGAGGCCCGGAGCGCCCGCGGGGGGATGCGAGGACGGCGCTCCGGGCCGGTCAGGGAGCGACGGCGACGCCCCGCCGGGCAGCCGGCCCGCGGACTCCCAGGAGCCCCGGCCCGGGCGCAGGGGCCGTGTCACCGATCACCCGCTGGATGCGAGAGAGACCGGTGTGCGGGAGCGCCGTCCGGCGGGACGGCACCGCGCCCGCCGTGGTGAGGTGCATCAGCAGGACGAATGTGCAGATGCAGGCCGCTGTCGGCGCCAGCCGCGTGCTCATGGGGGTCACGCCCTTTCTTCAGGACACGACCAGCATCCGTCTCGCAGCCCATAACCATGAACTCAACCGCCCAAAACGAACAGAAACTTCTATGCCGCCCCAGGAATGTGCCAGACTCCTCTCGTGATCGACCATGTGGACAGTAAAATCCTCCACGCGCTCCAGTGCGCACCTCGCCTCCCGTTCCGGCACATCGCCGAGGTGACCGGCGTGTCGGAGCAGACGGCCGCCCGCCGCTACCACGCCTTGCGCCGCAGCGGGGTGATGCGCGTGGTCGGCCTGGTCAATCCGGCCGTTCACGGCAAGGCCCAGTGGGTGGCCCGCATCCGCTCCCGCCCCGACCGGGTCGGGCCCCTGGCGGACTCCCTGGCCAAGCGGCCGGACATCGCCTATGCCAACCTGGCCTCCGGCGGCTCGGAGATCATCTGCATGATCCGCTCCCCCGTCGAGGCCGAGCGCGACGACATCCTCCTGCGTCAACTGCCCCGCTCCGCCTCGGTCCTGGACGTCAGCATCGACCTCCTCCTGCACCCCTTCGGCGAGACCGGCACCAGCGAATGGACCGGGTACGGCGACGGCCTCACCCCCGACCAGGTGCGGCAGCTCACCACCGACCGGCCACCCGCCCCCGCCGGACCACTGCGGCCCCCCACGGACGAGGACGCCCCCCTGCTGGAAGCCCTCGCCGAGGACGGCCGCACCACCCACACCCGCCTCGCCGAGCTCACCGGCTGGTCCAACGCCCGCGTCGCCCGCCGCCTGGAGGCGCTGGAGACGTCAGGCACGCTCTTCTACGACGTGGAACTGCTGCCCGAGCGCCTCGGTCACGCCCTCAACGCCACCCTCTGGCTGCGCGTCTCCCCCGCCCGCCTCGCACAGGCCGGGGAGGCACTCGCGCGGCACACCGAAGTCGCCTTCGCCGGTGCCATCAGCGGCCACCACAACCTGATGGTCAGCGTCATCTGCCGCGACGCGGAGGACTTCTACCGCTACCTCACCACCAGCGTCGCCGCCATCGACGGCATCGACGCCTACGAGGTCAGCATCCGCGTCCGCCGCCTTAAACAGGCCGCCTCACTCATCTTCCACGGCCGCCTGGTCCATACGACACTCGCATGACAGTCGAGCCCGCCGCAGCGACTGATCCGGGCGCGCGTTCTGGAACAACGTCAAGGTCGTCACCTACGCCTCCGACACCAAGGCCGACCGCCGCAACGCCTTCGTCTCGCAGGCCGGCGCCGAGTACCTCGGCCGCACCGAAGTGCAGCTGCTCGCCAAGCAGATCAACTACAAAGGGGTGAGCCCGCCGGTGAACACGACTCGGTGATCACCTGCCGGAGATCTCCGACAAGGTGACGCTGTAAGCGGCGGACCGGGCGGTCAGCTCGTAGTGCGGCAGGACGCGAGGGCCGCACGCGGCGGACCCCAGTCCGTGCTGGGCGAGGTCGATGTTGACGTGGACGGCGTCGCCGGGGCGGAGTTCGTCGGTGTGCCGGGCGGTGTCGAGGTCCTCGCTGGTCCAGCGGCGGGCGGTCAGGTGGTAGGTCGGAGTACCGGTGACGCGTAGTCCGCCGCGCGGGCCGGTGAGCTCCGCCCAGCGGACGTCGGCCCGGCTGCCGTTCTCCTGGGGGAAGACGTACGGAGTCTGCAGCGCGTCGACGGTGCCGCTGTGCCGGCCCAGGCGCGCGGCGCGGCGACTGTCCGGATACGCCTCCCCGGGGCCCAGCCCGTACCAGGTCACGTGGTCGATCCAGGCGGGCAGGGCGAGGCGTAGTCCGAGTCTGGGCAGCGGGATGTCCTGCCAGCCTTCGTCCGGTTCGATCTCGGTGGTGAGGCGGAGTCCCTCGTCGGTGTCCTGCCAGTGGTAGGTGGCGTACATGCCGAGGTCGGTGGCGGCGGGGGCGACCCGGGTACGTACGACCACCGTGTCGTCCTCGGTGTCCATGCCGAGGAGACGGTGGTGCAGACGGTCCAGGCCGATGCGCCGCCAGGTGTCCGCCACCGGATCGTGGCCGAGCCGGTCGTTGTCGATCGGCGCCCGCCACAGGTCGAGTCGGAGGCCGGTGACGGGCAGGTTTCCAAGCCGGGTCAGCCGGCCGGTGCGGGTGTCGAACAGACCGGGGTCCGGCCTGGACCCGCGGGTCGGTCGGCGTGCGGGCATCTGCTCGGGGATGCGTTGGGCCCAGGCGACCTCATGGCCGGCGGGGGCCCAGGGCTCGTCCTTGGCGAGGAGGGCGCTGACGGTGAGTGTGCCGGCGGTGTCCGCCGCGGGGTACGGCAGCCGGGCCGGAGGGCTGCCCGCGGGAATCGCCGGAAGCGGCAGGTTGCCGGAGGCGGTCCTCTCGCCGTCGTGTTCCAGACACCAGGTCAGAACCAGATGAGAGAGGTCTCGGAAATCGTGGAGGTTGGCGATCTCGATGCCGTCCGCTGCCATGGTGATGCGGACCGGTTCCACGACCTTCTTGTACTCGGCCAGGCTCGGGGAGGGGGTGCGGTCGGGGAACACCAGGCCGTCGCAGACGAAGTTTCCGTCGTGCAGTTCCTCCCCGAAGTCGCCACCGTAGGCGAAGTAACCGTCCTGGCGCAGGCCGTGGTCGATCCACTCCCACACAAAGCCGCCCATGCATCGTTCGTACTTCTCGAACAGGCGCTGGTATTCGGCGAGTCCGCCGGGACCGTTGCCCATGGCGTGGGCGTACTCCACGACGACGGCCGGCATCCCGCGCCGCCGCGCGTCGGCGACCGGGTCGGCGAGCGGCTCCTCCGCGCGCCGGCCGATGGCGTCGAGCTCCTCGTGGGAGGTGTACATACGGCTGTACACGTCGGTGTAGCGACTGCCCCAGTCGTGCTCGTAGTGCAGTGGCCGGTCCGGGTCGCGCCGCTTGGCCCACTCCGCCATGGCCTGGAGATTGCAGCCGTCACCGGCCTCGTTGCCCAGCGACCACATGACGACACTGGGGTGGTTCTTGTCCCGCTCGACGGTCCGCTCCATGCGGTCCAGGTACGCCTCGCGCCAGCGCGGATCGTCGCTGGGATTGCCGCGCCAGTCGCCCGTCAGGGAGAAGCCGTGCGTCTCCAGGTCGCACTCCAGCATCACCCACAGGCCCAACTCGTCGCACAGTTCCAGGAACCGGCTGTCCGGTGGGTAGTGGCTGGTGCGGACCGCGTTGATGTTGTGGCGCTTCATCAGCACGATGTCCTCGCGCATGGTCTCCTCGTCGAGAACGCGCCCGTGGTCGGGGTGGAACTCGTGCCGGTTGACGCCCCGCAGCAGGACGGGCCGGCCATTGACCTTCAGCAGCCCGTCCTCGACCGCGACGGTACGGAAGCCGAACCGCAGGGGGATCGTCTCTCCCCCGGCCCGCAGCTCACCGGCGTACAGCCGGGGAGTCTCGGCCGTCCAGGGCTCGACCGCCGCAATGTCATACGGCCCCTGGGCGGGGACATCCCACAGGCCGAGCTCCTCGACGGTCAGCCGGGCGGGTGCGGAGGTGTCGACGCGCAGGGTGCCGCGACCCGTGGTGTGGTCGAAGTCCGCGTGCACGAAGAAGTCGTCGAGCGCTCCCAGAGGGCGGGCGAGAAGCGTGACCGAGCGGAAGATGCCGGAGAGCCACCACATGTCCTGGTCTTCCAGGTAGCTGCCGGGAGACCACTGGTGGACACGCACCGCGAGGACGTTGCGGCCCGGCCGGGCGATCCCGGTGACGTCGAACTCGGTGGGCAGCCGGCTGCCGGTCGACCATCCCAGTTCCCGCCCGTTGAGCCAGGCGGTGAAGCAGGAGTCCACCCCGTCGAAGCGCAGGGCCGCTCCCAGATCGCTCCACTCCTCGGGAAGGTCGAAGGCTCGGCGGTAGTCACCGGTGGGGTTGTCGTCCGGGACGTACGGGGGATCGAGGGGGAAGGGATAGGAGACGTTCGTGTAGACCGGGGCACCGTGACCGTGCAACTGCCAGTGGGCGGGGACGGGCAGCTCCTCCCATCCGGAGTCGTCGAAGTCCGGCCGTTCGATGCCCGTCGGCGCCTCGGCGGTGGACGGCGACAGCCGGAACCTCCAGTCGCCGTCCAGGAGCAGCCGGGGGGCGTCCGAGCGCAACGCGGCCCTCGGGGGCCTTCGGCCCTCACCCGGGCTGAAGGTCGTCAGCGGATCGGTCATACGGGTTCCGGCTCCTCTTGACATGGTGGTGAGCTTCGGCCTGGTCACGCAGGCCCCGCCGCGTGCTGGGCGGCGGGATGGAGCACGGCGTCGGCGGGGTGCGCGGGGTGCGGTGGGGCTGCGGGGCGTTGAGTTGCGGGGCGCGAGCAGGGATGGCGCGGCGATCCCGACCGTCGCTGCCTTGTTCGAGGTGTTGAAAATGCTAGCAACCGGTTTCTTGTAGCGGTACAAGAAGCTGCCACCGCCGCATCGAATGAGTCAGGATGCTTGCGCCAAGGTCACGCCGACGGACGTGAACACCCGGTCATACTCGTACTTTTGGGATGTTCTGACCTCTTGACACCACCCGGAGACCGCACCTAGCGTTCGCCGAAGTTCTCCCCAACCGGTTTCCTATAGCAGGCGTTGCGGGGCGTGACGCCGCACAGACGAAGCACCGGTCCATCAACTCTCGGCCTTCACCGGTGCGTTCGGCGGCAGCCGACGAGGACGTACACCCCATCCGGGTGCACGACAGCACTTCCCCCTCCCTGCAGCGTGGCTTCGTCACCAGCACCGCCACGTCCCGACTCAAGTGACCAACTCTGCCGATCCCGGAGCCGCACAGTGACCACGCACCCCTTCCCCTCCGTCCCCGGCATCGCCTACGGCGCCGACTACAACCCCGAACAGTGGCCCGAGGAGGTGTGGGCCGAGGACATGCGTCTCATGCGCGAGGCCGGCGTCAACATCGTCAACGTCGGCATCTTCTCCTGGGCCCTGCTGGAGCCCTCGGAAGGCACCTACGACTTCTCGCGCATGGACCGGATCCTCGGGCTGCTTCACGACAATGGCATCGCCGCCGACCTCGCGACGCCGACCGCGGCGCCCCCGGCGTGGTTCTACCGTGCCCACCCGGAGGCGCTGCCGGTCGACAAGGACGGCCGCCGGCTGTCGTACGGCAGCCGCCAGACGTTCTGCCCGTCGAGCCACTCTTACCGCGAGGCCGCCCTGCGCATCACGGGCGCGCTCGCCGAGCGGTACGCCGACCACCCGGCGGTGGCGATGTGGCACATCCACAACGAGTACGGCTGCCACACCAACGCCTGCTACTGCGACACCAGCGCGGCGGCGTTTCGGGCCTGGCTGCGTACGAAGTACGCCGATGACCTGGCGGCGCTGAACGACGCCTGGGGCACCACCTTCTGGAGCCAGTGGTACTACGACTGGGACGAGATCCTGCCCCCACGGGCGACCGCCGCCGGCCCCAACCCGTCCAACCTGCTGGACTGGCGCCGCTTCTGCTCGGACGAACTGCTGTCGCTCTACAAGGCGGAACGGGACGTGGTGCGGGAGGCGACCCCCGTCACTCCCGTCACCACCAATTTCATGGCGATCACCGACGCGCTGGACTACTGGCGGTGGGCCCCGGAGCTGGACGTGGTGTCGAACGACCACTACGCGATGTCCACCGACCCCGAGGCGGAGATCGAGATCGCGCTGAGCAGCGATCTGATGCGGTCGCTGGCGGGCGGCCCCTGGTTCCTGATGGAGCACTCCACCGGCGCGGTGAACTGGCAGACCGTCAACCGGGCCAAAAAGTCCGGTGAGTTGCGCCGCAACGCCCTGGCACACGTGGCCCACGGCGCGGACGGCATCGCCTTCTTCCAGTGGCGGGCGTCGAAGGCCGGCGCCGAACAGTGGCACTCGGCGATGGTTCCGCACGCCGGCACCGACAGCCAGATCTGGCGGGACGTGGTCCGACTGGGCGCCGACCTCAAGGCGCTGGCCGAGGTGCGGGGCAGCACCGGCACGGCCGAGGTCGCCATCACCTGGGACTGGAACGCCCGTTGGGCCCTGGAATTCCCCGCCCAGCCCAACAGCCAACTGCGCTATGTGGACCTGGTGCGCGCCTGGTACGAGCCGCTGTGGCGGGCGGGCGTCGCCGTGGACTTCGTACGCCCGGACGCGGACCTGTCGCCGTACCGTCTGGTCCTGGTTCCGGGCCTGTACCTGGTCGACGACGAGGGCGCGGCGAACCTGGCGGGGTTCGCGGAGCGGGGCGGCACCCTCGCGGTCGGCTTTCACAGCGGAGCCGTCGACCGGAACTGCCATGTCCGGCTGGGCGGTTACCCCGGAGCGTTCCGCGAGGCGCTGGGCATCAGCTCGGACGAGCACTTCCCGCTGCAACCCGGCGACACGGTCGCGCTGCGCGGGGGCGGTACCTCCTCACTGTGGTCCGAACGCGTACGCCTGGAGGGGGCGGAGGCGGTGACCTGGTACACCGACGGACCCCTGACGGACGTACCCGCCGTGACACGGAACACGTACGGCGAGGGCACGGCCTGGTACCTGGCCACGCACCCGGACCCGGCGACCCTCACGTCCTGCCTCACCGCCCTCTGCACCGAGGCCGGAGTGGAACCGGTCCGCACGGCACCGGAGGGCGTCGAGGTGGTGCGCCGCCGATCCCCGTCCGCGGACTACCTGTTCCTCATCGACCACGGCGGCCACGGCGCGGCAGTACCCGTCGCCGAGGACGCGGTCGAACTCCTCACCGGCAAGGCGACGCCGGGCTCGGTGACGCTGGCACCGGGAGAGATCGCGGTGGTACGCCAGCCACGGCACGGCTGACGAGACGATCCCGGTGTCGGGCCGCTGTTCGGACAAGAGCGGCAAGGACTCATGCGGGCACTCCCCCTCAGCGGTACGCCTTCCCCGGCCCGTTCCTGGACGCAGACCACCGCCCTCGACTACCTGTTGTCCCTTGATCCCGACCGGCTCCTCGCGCCCTTGCGGCGTGAGGCCGGTCTGCCGCCGGTCGCCGAGTCCTTCGGCGACCGGGAGAGCTCCCTCGACGACCACACCGTCCGGCACGCGCTGTCGGGTGCCACCCTCATGTGCGCCGCGACGGACGATCCCCGGCCGAGGACCATGGTTCTGCGCCGGCCTGTTCGACGTCCGCTGCGCCCTGCGCGGTCAGCAGGACCAGCAGTCCCTTCAGGTTGGCGATCCGCATGGGAATCTCCTTGCCTTGTTGCTTCCACACCGGCAGCCGTCCGGGGCGGCGTGGTTCAACTGATGAGCGTCAGGCGCGCAGCGGTCGGGCCGCGATCCCCCACCGAGGAAAGTGGTCCGCCCCTGCCCTTCAACGCGGCACCCGTCACCAGGAAGTCGGCCGAGTTGACGGAGGTGACGGGCACATCGACGACTCGCGCGGACCCCTCGCCCCCGGCCTGGCTTTCGACCAGTTTCACCGCCGGTGCGGTTCCCATCACCGGCGGAGTGCCGTTGTCGTCCACCCCCGGATCGTCTTCCCCGACACG
>NZ_LGDG01000273.1 GCF_001279775.1 Streptomyces sp. MMG1533
GCGCCCCGCGCTCCACCCACCGGTACAACTCGTCCAGCCGCACGGCGTGCTCCCCCCAGTCCCCCAGCGGAAACGCCCCCCCGGACAGATCGCCCCGCCGGATCCCCGCCGCGCCCCCCGCCGCTTCCACACCCGGTCCGCGAGATACCAGGACGCCGTCTCCAGCGCCCCGCGCTCCACCCACCGGTACAGCTCGTCCAGCCGCACGGCGGGCTCGCCCCAGTCCCCGAGCGGAAACGCCCGCCCGGTCAGATCGCCCGGCCGCAGCCCGGCCGCGCCCTCGCCCCGGCCGTCCTGAGGCGGACCCTCGGGCTGCATCTCCGGCTGACCCACCCGGCACTCCCTACCCTGATCCCGACCGAACCCTGATCCCGACCGATCACGTTCTGTGACACGGCACGCGTCACACCGTGACGCCTGGTGCTGATGCGCCGCATCCTTCCTACCGCCCAATGGGTGGCGAAGGCGTAGCTTTCGTCTCTTTTCCGCCCGGAAGAGTCCCTTGATCAGGTATAGGATTCCCGGCCCACTCACTCGAAAGAGTGCTGGGGCGATGCCTGCCGGGAGCACGTAGGCTCGTGCTGACGGGAACTCCGTACAGACCAAGGAGCTGATCGTGATCCCCGGTGGTGGCCAGCCCAACATGCAGCAGCTGCTGCAGCAGGCCCAGAAGATGCAACAGGACCTGGCGAACGCGCAGGAGGAACTCGCCAGGACCGAGGTCGACGGCCAGGCAGGCGGCGGCTTGGTACGGGCCACCGTCACCGGCGCCGGCGAGCTCCGCGCGCTGAAGATCGACCCGAAGGCGGTGGACCCGGACGACACCGAGACCCTCGCCGACCTGGTCGTGGCGGCCGTACAGGCGGCCAACGAGAACGCGCAGACCCTCCAGCAGCAGAAGCTCGGCCCGCTGGCCCAGGGCCTCGGAGGCGGCAGTGGCATCCCCGGTCTGCCGTTCTAGCGGCCTCCACCGGCGCCGCCGGTCACACCCGGTAACCCCGGGTTGCACCAAACCGGTGCCCGACCTGCCTTTCTAAGACGGGCACCGGCCAACTACCGTACGTACAGAAGGAACCCAGGAAGGACGGGCAGTCCGTTGTACGAAGGCGTGGTCCAGGACCTCATCGACGAACTGGGGCGGCTGCCCGGCGTCGGTCCCAAGAGCGCGCAGCGGATCGCCTTCCACATCCTCCAGGCGGAACCGACGGACGTACGGCGTCTCGCGCAGTGCCTGATGGAGGTCAAGGCGAAGGTCCGCTTCTGCGCGACCTGCGGCAACGTCGCACAGGAGGAGCTGTGCAACATCTGCCGTGACCCACGCCGCGATCTCTCGGTGATCTGCGTGGTCGAGGAACCGAAGGACGTCGTGGCGATCGAGCGCACGCGCGAGTTCCGGGGCAAGTACCACGTCCTGGGCGGCGCGATCAGCCCGATCGAGGGAGTCGGCCCCGACGACCTGCGCATAAGGGAACTCCTGGCGCGTCTCGCGGACGGCACGGTCACCGAGCTGATCCTCGCCACGGACCCGAATCTCGAAGGCGAGGCGACGGCCACGTACCTCGCCCGCATGATCAAGCCCATGGGCCTCAAGGTCACCCGCCTGGCCAGCGGCCTCCCGGTGGGTGGCGACCTGGAATACGCGGACGAGGTGACCCTCGGCCGTGCCTTCGAGGGGAGACGACTCCTAGATGTCTGACGCCACGCTGCACGCGACAGCCCAGCAACCCGACGACTTCGCGGTCCAGATCGCGGACCAGGTCGAGAGCTTCCTGGTGGCCGTCACGGAGGTCGCGAAGGGCGACGAGCCGGACTCGGCGGTCCCCTTCCTCCTCCTGGAGGTCTCCCAGCTCCTCCTGGCCGGCGGCCGCCTCGGCGCCCACGAGGACATCCTCCCCGACGAGCGCTACGAACCGGACCTGGGCCCGGAAGCCGACGTGGACGACCTGCGCGAGAACCTCGCCCGCCTTCTCGAACCCATCGACGTCTACTCCGAGGTCTTCGACCCCTACGAGCCCCGCAAGGCCCCGGTCCCGGCCCGTATCTCCGACGACCTCACCGACGTCATCACCGACCTCCGTCACGGCATGGCCCACTACAAGGCCGGCCGCACCACGGAGGCCATGTGGTGGTGGCAGTTCTCCTACTTCTCCAACTGGGGCTCCACGGCGTCGGCGACGCTGCGCGCGCTGCAGTCGGTGGTGGCGCATGTGCGGCTCAACCAGCCCCTGGAGGAGCTGGACGGCCTCGACACCGACCAGGCAATGGGCGACGACACGCTGGAGTTCGAGGCGGGCCGCGTGATGGCGGAGGAGATCGGCGGACCGCTGGGCCTGCACCAGCCCCAGTAACCCGCCGTCAGCCCCGCTACCAGCCGTCAGTACCCGCTACCCGCAGTCGCCGCCCGGGTCCGAGGGCGTCGGCTGCGGAACCGGAGTCTCCTCAACGGGTGCGGGATCCACGGGAGTCGGGGTGACGGGATCCGGCTCGGGCGTGGTCTCGGGCAACGGCACCACCGGGGTTTCGGGCTCCGGGGTTTCCGTAACTGGCGCCTCGGGGGCGGGAGTCTCGGTGACGGGAGTCTCCGTTACGGGAGTCTCGGGTTCCGGGGCTTCCGTGTGGGGGGTTTCCGTCTCCGGTGCCTCGGTGGCAGGGGTTTCGGGTTCCGGGGTTTCGGCGGCCGGAGTCTCCGTTACGGGAGTCTCGGTGACGGGAGTTTCAGTGACGGGAGTTTCAGTGACGGGAGTCTCGGGTTCCGGGGCTTCCGTCTGAGGGGTCTCCGTTTCCGGGACCTCGGCGGCCGGGGGCACTACGGCGACCGGGGTTTCGGCTTCCGGGGCCTCGCCGTCCGGAGCCTCTGCCTGCGGGAGCTCGGTCTCAGGGGCCCCGCCCCCGGCCGTCTCGCGCTCCTCCCCTTCCCCTTGCTCTGCCCCCTGTTGGGCCCCTGAAGGCGCCGACTCCGCGTTCTCCGCGTTCCCCGTGCCTCCCGTCGGCTCATCGGCCGCCCGCAGCAGGACCGAGGTGCCACGGGTCGAACCGACGCCGTCGGCCGTTCCGGCGGATGTGCCGCGGTCCTCGGTCGCTTCCGCGGCCGGGCCCTGCGGCGGTTGAGCCACCGGCACCTTCGCCACCGGAGCCTCGGCCACCGGCACCTTCTCCGACGGAACCGGAACCGAAGAGGGGTCGAGTGCGCCGAGCGAGATGAGGATCGCAACGGCAAGACCCGTCACGGTCGCTCCGGCCCCGACCGCGGCCGGCACCTTCGAGCCACCGGTCACGGCATCGCGTACCCCGTGCAGCAGCCCGCCGCCCTGCCCGCCCGCCGTGACCGCGGCACCGGCGGACCCGGCGGCGAACGGCAGGAGGAACTTGCCCGCGCCGCCCAGCACGAACACGAGCAGCGCCGGACCGACGAGCGCGGGCAGCCGGTTGTTGGCGTGGACCAGGACCGCGAGCCGCCCGCGGCAGTCGTCGCACGCGTCCACGTGGCCGAGCAGGCGCTCGGACTGCCGCGACGTCGCGCTACCGCGCACATAGGCGGGCATACGCGCCCAGTGGACCTGACACGCGGGGTCGTCGGGAGCGCCGGTCTGCACCTGTAGGAAGGCCTGCCGCATGCCCTCGCGGGCCCGGTGCAGCAGCACCGCCGTCGCGCCCTGGTTGGACCCGATCTGCGAGCCGACCGCCGCCAGCGGCTGTCCCTCCGCCTCGGCCAGCCACAGCGCCTTCACCCAGCGCTCGGGCAACTGCCCCAGCACGCGCACCAGCAGGTCGACGGAGGACACCTGCTCGGCCGGGTCGGCAGGGTCGTCCCGGTGCGTGCCGCGCTCGACCTGCTCGGGGACCTGCGGATCCCGCGGGGTCTCGCGTACGGCGCTCCCGGCGGCGGTCGCGAGGTGTCGCACCGTCGTCATGAGATACGCGGGGACGTTGTCGATCTCGTGCCCGGCGGACAGCCGCCGCCACACGCGGAAGTGCGCCTCGGCGACGAGATCCTCGGCGGCCCAGGCGTTCTTGGTGAGCGAGCGTGCGTACGCGACGAGGCGGGGTTGCTGTTCCTCGTAGAGCCGGGCGTACGTGGCGGTGGCACCGTCGTTCATGCGAGGAGTTTGTAATCCGCATTCGTAAATGTCTCAACTAATTCCCAAAACGTGCCGCAGCTCACACTGTTCGACTCCGGAAACGGCGTAATCAGGGAGCCCTCCGCACGCTCTCAGAGGCATGAACATCACCCTGGAACAGCCTGTGGGCGCCAGCCTGGTCACCTCCGACGACCAGGAGCGCGCGGTACCGGCCACTCTCCGCTACACCTCCGCCGACCCTCTCGCCGTGCACCTCGACTTCCCGGCCCATGTCACGCTCGACGGCGAGGAAGTGACCTGGACCTTCGCCCGAGCGCTGCTGGAAGAGGGACTCGGCACCGCCGCCGGGATCGGCATCGTGCACATCCGGCCCTCGGGACAGTTCCGCACGGTCGTGGAGTTCCACTCGCCGCAGGGCGTCGCGATGATCCGGTTCGACACGCTCGTCCTGCGCCGCTTCCTGTTGCGCACGTACACCGTGGTCGAGCCGGGCAGCGAGGTCGTGGGCGTGGTCCTCGACCAGGGCCTCACGTCGCTGTTCGGCGCAAACTGATGAGCGCCGCGTGCAGTTGGGCACGGGCAAAAGCCCATGCCCGTCGTGACCGGGAAGCGGAAGCCGGCGGGGTACCGACTGAGCTGGTCACAGCCCCCACACCCCCTTTCCCAACGCCGTGACCCCGCCCGCCAACGCCAGCGACAGCACCAGCAAACGGGCTCGTTCCTCCGGCATCCGTCCCGCGAGCCCCCTGCCGATCACTCCGCCCACGGCCATCGCCGCGACGACGGCCACCCACCTCGGCGTACTCAGCTGCGGCACCCCGTTCGACGCCACGGAGAACGCGTTCACCACCACCCCGTAGAACTGTGCGTTGGGCACGAACTCGCTCACCGTCCAACCGGCGTTGACCGCGTACAGGGAAACCGGTGGCCCGCCCACCCCCGCCGCCGAGTTCATGAAGCCGCCCACGGCACCGGCCGCCAGAGCACCCCGCGTGCCTCGCAGCGCCGGCACGCGAGCGCCGCGCATCACCAACACCACGGCCGCCGTCACCAACCCGCCCATGACCAACAGCAGTACCGGCTCCGGCAGTTGACGTGTCAGCCACGTCCCCGCCGGCACCGTGCACGCCGCCGCCAGGCACAAGGGCACCATCGCGCCCGGCCGTACCCGCCGCCAGCCGCCCGCGAGCCCCACGACACTGATGGCCCCGGCGGCACAGTTGGCGAGGACGACCCCCTCGGCCGGTCCGATCAGCAGCACGAGCGCAGGAACGGCGACCAGGGCGAAGCCCATGCCGGTGAGCCACTGCACGGACGATCCGAGCAGCACGATCGCCGCCAGCAGTACGTCCCCCACCCACCCGCTCGTCGCCATGATCGGCATCATCTCCGGTGCGAAGCACCGGGCCAACCCTCTGCGCCTCGGCCGTCCCGGGCGCCATCATGGCCGTATGACAGGGCAGTTGAAGGCGCTGATGTGGACGGGGATCGGGCTCTGTGCCGCGGGAGCGGCGGGGCTCGTCGTGGGCGGTGTGCTGGACGTCGACGCGGCGGATCCGTGGGCGAGTGTGGCCGGGGGAGCGGCGGGGCTGGTGGGGCTGGCGCTCACCATTTACGCCCTGTTCTCGGGAGCCTCCGGAGCCTCCGGAGCCCCGGGGGCGTCGGTCACCGCGCGTGGTGCGCGGTCCGTCGCCGCGGGCGGGAACATCGGGGCGGTGGCCACGGGCGACGGAGCAGTCCTGCCCGCGCCGCCTGCGACACCCTCCGCCGCCCCCGGCGCTCCGCAGGCCCGGAACGTGACCGCCCCCGGCGAGCGTTCCATCGCCGCAGGCGGTGACATCGGCTCCGCGTCGACCGGCGACGGGCCGCCCATGGTGTAGCCGGCTACACCATCTCTTCGGGAGAGCACTCCCTCGTGGCGGCGGCCGGAAAACGGAATGGTTGAGGGCATAAGGTCAACCGGCCCGCAACGGCCCTCACCCCCAAGGACATCGCCATGAAGTCGCTGCTCTCCTCCAAGCCCGCCCTGTGGTTCCTCTTCCTGTTCAACCTCGCCGTCGCCGCGGTCGCGCCGTTCGCCGTGGACGGGGCGCAGGGTGTCATGACGGCCGTCGGGATGGGCGTAGTGTCCATGGGCGCCGGGGTGAGCCTGCTGCGGAGTCGGCAGAGCGCCGCGTAACCGCACCCCTACGGAACGTCAATTGGCAGAGTCCTGTCTCTGCCCTGTATCTCGGCTGCACGGGCCCTAACCAGCGGAAAGAGAGTCTGGAGTCACTCCACACCGCAGCGAACGCGGAGGGAGAAACCCCACCTCGCACTACCGCTGGAGACCACGATGACCCGTCGTTCCATAACCAAGCGCGCAGCCATCGTCGCCGCCACCGCCGCCGTCGCCGTCGGCACCATCACCGCCGGCGTCAGCCTGGCCGGCTCGGACTCGAAGCCGAGCAAGAAGCAGATCGCCGCCCTGTTCGACGGCTGGAACGCCGCCCTGCAGACCGGTGACTCGGACAAGGTGGCGGACCTGTACGCGAAGAACGCGGTCCTCCTGCCCACCGTCTCCAACCAGGTCCGCACCGACCGTGCCGAGATCGTCGACTACTTCAACCACTTCATGGAGAACAAGCCGGTCGGCAAGAAGATCGACACGATCGTGAACGTCCTCGACAGCAACTCCGCCATCGACACCGGCGTCTACGAGTTCACGCTCACCGACCACGACACCGGCGAGAAGCGCGTCGTCGAGGCGCGGTACACGTACGCGTACGAGAAGATCGACGGCGAGTGGCTGATCGTCAACCACCACTCCTCGGCGATGCCGGAGAGCTGAGCCTCACCGGTCGAGCCCTCACCGGTCGAGCCCTCACCGGTCGAGCCCTCACCGGTTCGCGGCCCGCAGCCGGATCTCCACGCACAGCCCGCCGCCGGGAGCGTCCCGGAGTGTCACGGTCCCGCCGTCGTCCGTCACCAACTGCTTGACGACGGCGAGGCCCAGCCCGGAGCCGGAGCGGCCGGTCAGGCCCTGGCCGCGCCAGAAGCGGTCGAAGGCGCGGGACTTCTCCGGGTCCGACATGCCGGGGCCCCCGTCGAGAACCGACAGCACCACTTCCTCGCCCTGGGACTCCATCCGTACGGTGATCGTGCCGCCGTCGGGTGAGACCTCCAGGGCGTTCGAGAGCACGTTGTCCAGCACCTGGTCCAGATGCCCGGGGCTGGTCAGCACCAGCAGCCGGCCGTCGATACTCCCCCTGAGCGCGACGGTGACTCCGCGCTCGTCGGCGGCCGGCCTCCACACCGCAAGACGCTCGTTCACGAGGTCGGGCAGGGACAGCGGCTCGGCGGCCGTCACCTTCGCCTCGGCCCGCGCCAGCACCAGCAGGCCGTTGACCAGGCGGCTCATCCGGACCACCTCGGCGGTCGCCTGCTCCACGTCCTCCCGTACGAACTCGTCGTCCACGCCGTCCGCGATGTTGTCCAGCGACAGCCTCAAGGCCGTGAGCGGCGTACGGAGTTGGTGGGATGCGTCCGCCACGAAGATGCGCTGCGAGGCGACCAGCGTGTCCAGGCGTTCCGCGCCCTGATTGAGGGTGCGGGCCAGCGTCTGGGTCTCCGGCGGGCCGGTCACCGGCGAACGAGCGGTCAGGTCGCCGTCGCTGAACTTGCTCGCCATGGCGTTGAGTTCGCGCAGCGGGCGGGTCAGTCGGCGGGCCACCACCGCGCCGATCAGTGCCGCCACACCGAGCACCGCCACCGCGAGGCCCGCCCGGAAGCCCCAGATCGTCCACAGCCTGCGGGTGAGGCCCGACGTCGAGTAGACGATCCGTACGGCGCCGACGGCCTGGCCGTCGTTCTTCGCGGGGACCGTGATCACCAGCTCGCGGCCCCAGATGAAGTCCGAGCCCCAGTCGGTGGTCGAGTGTCCCTCCTCCCGGGCCTTCGTCAGCGCCGCGTCCTGCCGGGGGCGGGGTAGGTCCGCCGCGCACCGGTCGGTGGCGGTGACCTGGACCTCGTCCTTCGTCTCGTCGGCGTACGCCTCGGCCATCTTCGTCAGCGCCCGGCACGACGCCTCGTCGCCGTCGCCGAGCAGCAGCGCCATGGTGGTCGCCTCGCGCTGGACGGACAGCTCGGTGTCGTCCCGCAGCTGCTTGGTGAGCGTGAAGGCGACCGGCACCGTGAACAGGAGGATGGCCACCGCGACGAGCAGGATGTAGCTGCGGATGAGCTGCCGGTTCATGAGGCGCCGCTACCGCCGTCTGCCGCGATCTCCAGCCGGAACCCGACCCCGCGCACCGCCTCGATCGTGATCGCGCCCTTCAGCTTCCGCCGCAGCGCCGCCACGTGCACGTCCAGCGTCTTCGTCGGCCCGAACCAGTTCGCGTCCCAGACCGCCTCCATGATCTGCTCGCGCGACATCAGCGCGCCCGGCTCCTCGGTGAGGAAGGCCAGCAGGTCGTACTCCTTGGGGGCCAGCGCGACCTCCTCGCCGTCCAGGCGGACGCGGGCGGCCTTGCGGTCGACGGTGAGGCGCGAGCCGTAGCGGTCCGGTGCGTTCTCGGCCGCGGAGGTACGGGGCTGCATGCGCCGCATCACCGCTCGTATCCGCGCGATGACCTCCCGCACGCCGAACGGCTTGGACACGTAGTCGTCGGCGCCGAGCTCCAGGCCCACCACCCGGTCCGTCTCGTCGCTGCGCGCGCTGATCACGATGATCGGCACGTCGCCGCGTTCCCGGAGGGCCTTGCAGACGTCGAGGCCGTCGGTGTCGGGCAGGCCGAGGTCGAGGAGTACGACGTCGTAGGGCTCGGGGTGGGCCAGGGCGGCGGCGCCCGTGGTGACCCAGTCGACCTCGAAGCCGTAGCGGGTCAGACCACGGCGCAGGGACTGGGCGACCGGCTCATCGTCTTCCACGAGAAGTACGTGCACACCGCGCACCCTAGTGCTTGAAACTTAACTCACAGGCATCTCCTGTGACGCTTGGCACTTTTCCCGAGGGTTCCTTCTGGGCATGCGCTGACCTGGGCGCCCGAATCTCACCATGCGATACCTCAGGGGCGGATTTAGGGCGCTCGATAGACTGAGCCGAGCGCAGTACATATGCGTATGTGTGGACTGCGAATACACAGACTGACTGAGCGAGGAGCGCACGTGGGCCTTGTCGTGCAGAAGTACGGAGGCTCCTCCGTAGCCGATGCCGAGGGCATCAAGCGCGTCGCCAAGCGAATCGTGGAAGCCAAGAAGAACGGCCACCAGGTGGTCGTGGTGGTTTCCGCGATGGGCGACACGACGGACGAGCTGATCGATCTCGCCGAGCAGGTATCCCCGATGCCTGCCGGGCGTGAGTTCGACATGCTGCTGACCGCCGGAGAGCGGATCTCCATGGCACTGCTGGCCATGGCGATCAAAAACCTGGGGCACGAGGCCCAGAGCTTCACCGGCAGCCAGGCAGGCGTGATCACCGACTCGGTCCACAACAAAGCGCGGATCATCGACGTCACGCCCGGCCGGATCCGGACCGCTCTGGACGAGGGCAACATCGCCATCGTCGCCGGGTTCCAGGGCGTCAGCCAGGACAAGAAGGACATCACCACGCTCGGGCGCGGTGGCTCCGACACCACGGCCGTGGCGCTGGCCGCCGCCCTCGACGCCGAGGTGTGCGAGATCTACACCGACGTCGACGGCGTGTTCACCGCCGACCCGCGGGTGGTGAAGAAGGCGAAGAAGATCGACTGGATCTCCTCCGAGGACATGCTGGAGCTCGCCGCCTCCGGTTCCAAGGTGCTGCTGCACCGCTGCGTCGAGTACGCACGCCGTTACAACATCCCGATCCACGTCCGCTCGTCCTTCTCCGGACTGCCGGGCACCTGGGTCAGCAACGAGAAGCCCGAGTCGCAAGGGGACCAGCAGGTGGAGCACGCCATCATCTCCGGAGTCGCCCACGACGTCTCCGAAGCCAAGATCACGGTTGTCGGAGTCCCGGACAAGCCGGGCGAGGCCGCGGTGATCTTCCGCGCCGTCGCGGACGCCGAGATCAACATCGACATGATCGTGCAGAACGTGTCCGCGGCCTCCACCGGTCTGACGGACATCTCCTTCACCCTCCCCAAGACCGAGGGCCGCAAGGCCATCGACGCCCTGGAGAAGGCGAAGGGCACGATCGGCTTCGAGTCGCTGCGCTACGACGACCAGATCGGCAAGATCTCGCTGGTCGGCGCCGGAATGAAGACCAACCCGGGCGTCACCGCCTCCTTCTTCCAGGCGCTGTCCGACGCGGGCGTGAACATCGAGCTGATCTCGACCTCCGAGATCCGCATCTCGGTCGTCACCCGCCAGGACGACGTCCCCGAGGCCGTCCGCGCCGTGCACTCGGCCTTCGGGCTCGACTCCGACAGCGACGAGGCCGTCGTCTACGGAGGCACGGGACGCTGATGGCAGGGACGGGGTCCGTACGACCGACGCTCGCGGTCGTGGGTGCGACCGGAGCCGTCGGCACGGTCATGCTCCAGATCCTGTCCCAGCACGCGGACATCTGGGGCGAGATCCGTCTGATCGCCTCACCGCGCTCGGCCGGCCGCAAGCTGGCCCTGCGCGGTGAGCAGGTCGAGGTGGTGGCCCTGTCGGAGGATGCCTTCGACGGGGTCGACGTCGCGATGTTCGACGTACCCGACGAGGTGGCCGCCGAGTGGGCGCCGATCGCCGCCGCCAAGGGCGCGGTGGTGGTGGACAACTCGGGTGCCTTCCGGATGGACCCGGAGGTGCCCCTCGTCGTCCCCGAGGTCAATCCGCACGCGGCCCGCGTCCGGCCGCGCGGCATCATCGCCAACCCGAACTGCACGACCCTCTCCATGATCGTGGCCCTCGGCGCGCTGCACGCCGAGTTCGGGCTGCGCGAGCTGGTCGTCTCCTCCTACCAGGCGGTGAGCGGGGCCGGGCGCGCCGGGGTCGAGACGCTGCGCCAGCAGCTGTCCCTGGTCGCCGGCACGGAACTGGGGACCAGCCCCGGCGACGTCCGCCGGGCCGTGGGGGACAACACCGGGCCGTTCCCGGAGCCGGTCGCGCTGAACGTCGTACCGTGGGCCGGATCGCTGCGCGAGGACGGCTGGTCCTCGGAGGAGATGAAGGTGCGCGACGAGTCGCGCAAGATCCTAGGACTGCCCCGGCTGCCCGTCGCGGTGACCTGCGTACGGGTGCCGGTCGTCACCACGCACTCGCTGACCGTCCACGCCCGCTTCGAGGGCGAGGTCACCGTCGACAAGGCGCGCGAGATCCTCGCCACAGCACCGGGCGTCGTCCTCTTCGACAACCCGCAGGCGGGGGAGTTCCCCACGCCCGCCGATGTCGTGGGCACCGATCCGACCTGGGTCGGACGGGTACGGCGGGCGCTCGACGACCCGACCGCGCTCGAACTCTTCGTGTGCGGGGACAACCTGCGCAAGGGGGCGGCGCTCAACACCGCGCAGATCGCGGAGTTGGTGGCGGCGGAGTTCCGGTGACGCCTGAGCGGCCTCGTGCGCTTGATCTGGTGTGACGTGTGTTGAGGTAAAGGGTTACCGCCGGAAAAGTCCTGGCTGAAACCGCGTACATTTGTAGGATCTGTATTGAAGTGTGAGCCGGCCGATGGTCCGGACCACTTGAACCGAGCCGCCTCGGCATCCGAAGATTTGGCTCCCCGTCCTCCGCAACCGCGCGGAGGGCGGGGAGCGTCTTTGCGAACGCCCTTTGGGGCACGGGGACGCTTGACAGGGCGTGGGGACGCCCTGGCCATTCAGGACACAGGGGAAGAGCGGGTAGGGCATGAGCACGTTTGACGCACGGTCAGTTGTGCTGCCTGGCAGAAGACGGTCGGCCGCGTACAACCCTGACGGGGGGAAGCGTGTCCAACTGGCGTGGCAGAGGTTCTCGACTTCAGAGCGGCGACGCGCGGTACGGCCCTACGGCCGCCCCGCCCGTCCCTACGACCCCGCATGGCCGGCACGCCCGGTGGCATGCCGGTGATCGCCCCCATGCCCGCAGCGCGGCCCGCCCGCATACCCAGTCAGCGTGACGGCGCCGAAGACGTCGTGGCCGCCGGCACCACCGTCGACCACCTCACCGAGACCTATCAGGCGCACTACAGCTCGCTGCTGCGTCTCGCCGCCCTCCTCCTCGACGACACCGCTTCCTGCGAGGACGTCGTCCAGGAGGCGTTCATCCGCGTCCACTCCGCGCGCAAGCGCGTCCGCGACCGGGACAAGACCCTCGCGTACCTGCGGCAGACGGTCGTCAACCTCTCCCGCTCGGCCCTGCGCCGCCGCATCCTCGGACTGAAACTGCTGTCCAAGCCGATGCCGGACATGGCGAGCGCCGAGGAGGGGGCCTACGACCAGCTGGAGCGCGACTCCCTGATCAAGGCCATGAAGGGCCTGCAGCGCCGCCAGCGCGAGGTCCTGGTGCTGCGCTACTTCGCGGACATGACCGAGGCCCAGGTCGCCGAGACGCTGGGGATATCGCTGGGTTCCGTCAAGGCGTACGGCTCGCGCGGCATCGCCGCTCTGCGGGTCGCCATGGAGGCCCCGGTATGACCGGAGACAAAGACGGGCGGCGTCATCTGCACGTCCCCCATGAGCCCTATGAATGGCGCGAGCCGACAGAGTCGTCGGACAAGCAGGCGCCGAAGCAATCGCACGCTGGGAACGGAACTGTGAACCACGGCCCCGACGACCAGAGCTCCCTGGGGCTCGACTCGGACGAGCTGGCACTGCGCGGCCTGCTGCACCAGGTGGTCCAGGAGATCGAGCCGCGCGACGGCACTCTGGACCATCTGCGCAAGGCGGTACCCGCCCGGCGGGCGCGCAAGCGGCAGGCCGTCGTCGGCATGGCGGCCGCGGCCCTCTTCATCGGCACCGCCATCCCGGCCCTCGTGCACGTCTCCAACTCCACCGGCTCGGACGCCGACCCGTCCATGGCGGGCCACTACTCCCAGGCCCAGGGCGGCGCGGGCGAGGGCAAGGACCCCGACGGCGGCGAGAGCACGTCCGGCGGCTCCGCCGGCAAGGCCGAGGACAAGGGCAAGAGCGAGCAGAAGGAACAGGACAAGGGCAAGGGCACCGGCAGCGGCACGGGGGCGAGCAGCGGCGCCGACCCCTCCGCGACCAGCGCGGCAGGCGTCCCCGCCTGTACGGCCGTCGAGCTCGGCTCCGCCACCCAGAGCGTCGACGCCCCCGACTCCGTCGGCGCCGTCTACGGCACCTTCCACATCACCAACACCTCGACCACCAGCTGTTCCGTCAACGGCCCCGGCTCGATCACGCCGACCCCGCAGGGCGCGGCGGACGCCACCAAGATCACCACGGCCCGGCATGTCGCCGGGGACGCGGCGGCCGCACTGCCCGACCCGTCCCTCGAAGTCACCTCGCTGGTGCTGAAGCCGGGTTCCGCCTACGACGTCAAGTTCGCCTGGGTGCCCTCGGAGACCTGCCCCACGACCGGCGACACCACCACCGGCGGCGACACGGGCGACCCGACGCCCGACCCGACGCCCTCGGAGGACACCAGCGCCGACGGCGGCACCGCCACCGGTGGCGACACCGGCACGTCGACCCAGCTGCTCACGGAGGGCACGGCCGACGGCAGCGTGATCGTCACGAACACGGCGGAGGGCGGGGCGCCGTCCGTCTCGGCGACGGTGTCCAACGCGTGTGCGGGGACGGTGTACTGGACGGGCGTGCTGGCGGCGTCGTAAGGCCGGCGCCGGCTGAGCCCTCAAGGCGTCATGCTGCCGGGCCCGCCCCCGAGCATCAGCCCCGGGTCACTTTGTCCCGGCAGCATCAGCCCCGCGTCACTTGGCCCCGGCGTCCACGGCGACAGGCTCCTCGTCCGGCACCAGCCCCAGCTCCGCGTCCCGCGCGAACTCGAGCTCCCGCCGCAGCAGCCGGAACCACATGAACACCACGAACCCGGCGAACACGAACCACTCCCCGGTGTACCCGAGGTTCTGGAACGCCTTCAGGTCCAGCCCCGTGTCCGCCGGCGCCGCCGCCGGCACGGCCGTCATCCCGGAGTCCGCCTCGGCGAGCGTGATCCACGCGTCGTACACGCCGTAGGGCACGAGGTTCACCAGCGACGCCGCGCTGATCGCCGCGGTCTGCCCGGACGGCAGCCCGCCCTGCGCACTGACGCCGTTGCTCCCCGGTGTCTCGGACGCCTGGAGCGCACCGGTGACGCTGACGTCGCCGGTGGGCGCGGCCGGGGCCTTCGCCGAGTCGGGGGTGCCGGGCAGCCAGCCCCGGACGACGGGCAGGGCCTTGCCGCCGTCGGTGCGCAGCAGCGTCAGGACGTAGTAGCCCTTCTTGCCGTCCACCTCGCGGTCCGGGACGAGCAGCTGCCGGTCGTACCGGCCCGTCGCGGTGACGAGCCTGCCGGAGGTCGTCTTGTCCACGGGCAGCAGCTCGGCCAGCGGCCGGGCGGCCTTCTGCTCACCGGACCCGGCCGCGGAGCTGACACTCTGGTGGTCCTGCATCCGGTCCTCGAAGCGGCTGAGCTGCCACGACCCCATGAAGACGCAGAAGGGGATGGCGAGCAGCACGAAGACGTTGATCCCCCACCAACGGGGCGTCAGCAGAAACCGGTACACGCCTTCAAAGGTACGGGGCTCCCGCGGAGGGCCGGGCCGCGGGGTCGCGCCGGTCAGTACCGCTCGACGAGGTGCTCCCGGCCGGCCGGTGGCTCGTAGGGCTCCGGCCAGAAGTCGGTGACGGCGGATATCCGGCCGCTCTCGTCCCCGGTGAAGAAGGAGATGGCGTACATCTCCTCCAGCCCCACCGTGACGTGGATCCAGGTGACGACCTGCCCCGGCTCGGCGACGATGCGCTCGATACGCAGGTGCCAGTCGCCCGGATACTCCCGGTTGAACTCGACGTACCGGTCCCGACCGCTGATCAGCTCCCGCGTCTGCGGCAGCGTGTACACGACGTCCTCGGCCAGGGTCTCCTCGAACGCACTCCAGTTCCGGGCCTCGGCCGTGGCCCAGAATCTCTCGACTGTCTTGCGCAGATCGGTCATGCCGAAAAGTCTGCACCCCGCCACTGACAACGGGACCGGTCGAAGTTGTCCACAGGCTGGGGACCTGGCCAGCACATTGTCCGCCGGGGCAGGCAGTATGGGGTCATGACTGAGAGCAACGGGCCCGCCGCGGCCGAGCGGAACGAGGAGATGCCGGACTGGGAGCAGCGCTTCCGGGCGCCCCGGGTGTCGCTGCCCGACTGGGCGCAGGACGCACCGGACCGCTCCCTGTTCGTGTCCAACGCGACGGGGACGTACGAGCTGTATGCCTGGGACCGTGCGACGGGCGGACAACGCCAGGTGACCGACCGTCCGAACGGCACGACGGACGGTGTGCTCTCCCCGGACGGCACCTGGGTGTGGTGGTTCGACGACAAGGACGGCGACGAGTTCGGTGTGTGGCGCCGCCAGCCCTTCGGGGGTGGCGAGGACGAGCTCGCCACGCCGGGCCTGGAGGCGTCGTACCCGTCGGGCCTGGCGCTCGGGCGGGACGGTCGTACGGCGGTCGTGGGCCGGTCGACCGACGAGGACGGCACGACGATCTACGTGGCCCGCACCGGCGAGGACCCGGTGGAGATCTACCGGCACCGCGAGTCCGCGGGCGTCGGCGACCTCTCCCACGACGGCTCGCTGATCGCGATCGAGCACACCGAGCACGGCGACGCGATGCACTCGGCGCTGCGCGTCCTGCGCCCCGACGGCACGGCGGTCGCCGAACTCGACGACACCAAGGGCGGCACCGAGGAGCTGGGCCTCGAAGTACTCGGCTTCGCGCCGGTCGACGGGGACACCAGGCTGTTGATCGGGCATCAGCGGCGCGGCCGCTGGGAGCCCCTGGTCTGGGACGTGGCGACCGGGGTGGAGAGCGACCTCGAGCTGGACCTGCCCGGCGACGTGAGCGCCGAGTGGTACCCGGACGGCACCGGACTGCTCATCGCGCACAGCTTCGAGGCCCGCAGCGAGCTCTTCCGCTACGACCTGGCGACCCGCGACCTGGTCAAGGTCCCGACCCCGGCCGGCTCGGTCTCCGGGGCGACGGCCCGCCCCGACGGCAGCGTGGAGTACCTCTGGTCCTCCTCCGCCGAGCCGTCGACGGTCCGCTCGACGACCGGCAAGGTCGTCCTCGACCCGCCCGGCATGAAGTCCCCGGGATCCGTGCCCGTGGCGGACGTGTGGGTGGAGGGCCCGGGCGGCCGCATCCACGCCCTGGTCCAGAAGCCGGCGGGCGCGACCGGCCCGCTCCCCACGGTCTTCGACATCCACGGCGGCCCGACCTGGCACGACAGCGACGCCTTCGCCGCGGGCCCGGCGGCATGGGTGGACCACGGGTACGCGGTGGTCCGCGTCAACTACCGTGGCTCCACGGGCTACGGCCGCGCCTGGACCGACGCCCTGAAGCACCGGGTCGGCCTCATCGAGCTGGAGGACATCGCGGCGGTCCGCGACTGGGCGATCACCTCCGGCCTCGCCGACCCGTCCCGCCTCATCCTCACCGGCGGCTCCTGGGGCGGCTACCTCACCCTCCTCGGCCTCGGCACCCAGCCCGGCGCCTGGACCCTGGGCATCGCGGCGGTCCCGGTCGCCGACTACGTCACGGCGTACCACGACGAGATGGAAGCCCTGAAGGCCATGGACCGCACCCTGCTCGGCGGCACCCCGGAGGAGGTCCCGGAGCGCTTCGAGGCGTCCTCCCCCCTGACGTACGTGGACCAGGTCAAGGCCCCCGTGTACATCTCGGCCGGCGTCAACGACCCCCGCTGCCCCATCCGCCAGATCGACAACTACGTGAAGCGGCTGGAGAAGAGGGGAGCCGTGCACGAGGTGTACCGGTACGACGCGGGACACGGTTCGCTGGTGGTCGAGGAGCGCATCAAGCAGGTGGGGCTGGAACTGGACTTCGCGGCGAGGCATTTGGGCGCCTAGCCGAGGCCGAGGTCGCCAGGCCGCGGGCAGTCGTGCCGCCGGGGCGGCACGGGTGGGCGCGGGCGGCACCCCGTGCCGCCGGGGCTGCGCGACCCACCTCGCCCAGCCCCGGCGCAGGCCGCCTACGCGCCCGCCCGCTCCCGCCGAGCCCGCCGTCCCAGCAACTCCGCCAACCCCCGCCGGGTAGCCGCCAGCACCACCCGGTCCGACCCCCGCAGCACATAGGTGTCGGGCAGATCCCACACCAGCCCGGAAGTCCTGGCCGACCTCGGCTCCTCATAGGCCTCCTCCGCGGCGGGCTCCTCCCGCCCGTCGCCGGAGGCACCCGTGTCCAGCGCCAACACCCGCCAGGCCCCCGCCCGAAACGCCTCTCCGACCGTCTTCCCCTCCAACTGCGGATGCCCGCCCACCTCCACGGCAGCGAACAACAGCACCCGCCGCTCGACGGGAATCGCCCCCAGGATCTGCCGCCCCATCATCGCCCCGGCGAAAGCGGGCGCGGCCAGATGCGACACACTCCGGCTCCGCGTGGACGCCCCCGGGTGCGCGGCCCGGAGCGTGCGGTACACAGCCGTCGCGAAGTCGTCGTCGTACAGCCGGAGCACGACCCGCAGATCGGGCCGTACGGACCGCGCGTACAGCACGGCCTCCAGGTTCGTCGTGTCCGCGCTGGTCACCGCGAGCAGGGCGCTCGAGCGGTGGATCTTGGCGGCCTCCAGGACACCCTCCTGGGTGACGTCGCCGAGCACCACGGGCACCCGCAGCCGCCGTGCCGTGGCGAGTCCGCGCGCGTCGGGGTCGGACTCGACGCACACCACGGGGATGTGCAGTTCGCGCAGCCGGGTCAGCACCCGTGTGCCGATCTTCCCCAGCCCCAGCAGCACGACGTGTCCGCCGAGCCCGCGCGGCGGCTTGCGCAGCGCGGACGCGGTCCGGAAGGTGCCCAGCGCTTCGAGCACCGCGGCGAGCAGCACCGGAAGGAGCAGCAACCCGACCAGCCCGGAGAGGAGTTGGAGGATCTGCCGGCCGGTGGACGCGCCGACGGCGGGGTCGTTGATGGCGAACAGGTCGAGCAGCGTCAGGTAGGTCGCGTGCAGCGGATGATCGCCGGTGACCAGCGCCAACGCGACCGCGAGTGCGAACACGCACCCCACCAGCCCGGCCAGCGACCACCGCAGCCGCCGCGAGAACAGCGAGGCGAACGGCGGCACGATCGAGCGCCCGGAGGGCAGCGACGGCCCGGAGTACGACACCTGCTCCAGTACGACGGTTCCGCGCCCGACGGCGTCCCGCACCGTCGCCGCGTCGGGCAGCAACAGAGGCCCCTGCTCCCCGCTCTCGGGACCGTTCGGGTCGCCGGCCGGGTCGTTGTGCGTCGCGGACAGCAGCGCCAGCGTGGCCAGCCCCGGGTCGGCCGTCTCGCCGGGCCGGGGCACCGGCCGTTCCACCGCGCGCAGCATCAGCCCGTCGGTCTGTACGACCTTGCTGGTGCCGGCGACGGCGCTCGCGGCCAGCGCGGGTGCGGCCGTGTCGGCGTCGGACATCACGGTCGTGGAGGCGTCGAACACCGCGGCGGGCCCCGTCGTGCCACCGGTCGCCAACGCGGCCGCCTGGTCGAGGAGTTCCTCGATGTGCTGCCCCAACCGCCGGTTGTAGAGCCGCAGTACGAGCCGCAGCGTGGGATTGAGACGGCGGGCGGTGAGGGCGGCGCGAATGTTGGTCTCGTCGTCGTCGTACACGAGGGCGAGGGCGGCCGCCCGGTCCACACCCGCCTCGGCGAGCACGCTCTCGGTCGCCTCCGCGGCCTCCACGAGCACCGGCTCGCCCCCGGCGGGGTCACCCGAAGTGCCGGTGCCGGCGCCCCGGTTGACGGCCGCGTTCACCACCCGGTCCAGCAGCGCCGAGGCCGCGCGGGCACGTCCGACGACCGGCGGGCGTACGGTGCGCTCGGCCGACGGCACGACGAGCGTGACCTGCTCGCCGTACACCCCGCGCAGTTCGGCGGCCAGCCGGTGCGCGAGCCCGTCGTCACCGCACACCACCATGTGCGCGGCGGTCACATCATCCGGCCGACTCTGATTCGGAACGCTCACCACAGGGGGAAAGACTGCCGCACCGGGGCGGAGGGTGCTCCTTCGGGGTCGGTCAGCGGCGCTTCTTCTTCTTGCGGCTGGGCTTGGCGCGTTTGCGTTGGGTCGAAAGGATTCGTTGGGCTTCGAAGGGTCGGCCCAGGGCGATCAGGGCCTTGGCGAGGTTCCGGCCGGCCACCGCTGTGAGCTGAGCCTCGTCACCGAGAACTCTTCGCGCGTCCTTGCGGACCTCATCGAGGAGTTCGGCCGCTTCCGCGAACCTCCGAAGATGGAAGAGGCAGAGGGCCAGGCCGTGAGCCGTGGTGAGCGTGTGCGGATTGGTGTTGCCCACGGACTGCCGCGTTCGGCGGAGGATGTCCTCATACAGAACACGGGATTCCTCGTGCTCGCCCAGAACGTCCAGGACATGGGCGAGCTGGCGTGCGGTCGCCAGGGTCTCGCGATGGTTGTCGCCGAGGCTCTGCTGTTGTCGCCGGAGCACGTCCTCGAGCATCTGACGTGCCTGTCGTGGCTCGCCGAGGCCGATCAGGTTGGTGGCCACGCCGTGAGCGGCGTACAGGGTGTCCCGATGGTCGTCGCCGAGAGTGCGTCGCTGATGCTCGAAGATCTCCTCGAACATGATGCGTGACTTCTTGTTCTTGTCGAGTTGCCACAGGGTGGTGGCCAGGTTGCTGGCGGTCTGCAGGGTGTGCGGATGTTTCTCGCCGAGAACGCGTCGACGACGCTGGTAGGCGTCCTCGATGACGACGTGTGCCTCTGAGTATCTCTGCAGTTCGATCAGCGTGGCCGCCATGTCGTTGGCGGACTCGAGGGTGTCGGGATGGTCGTCGCCGAAGGCGCGTCGGCGGCGAGCGAGAGTGTCCTGAATGACGATCAGGGCTTCGTTGACATCGCCGCTCTCACACATCGCCCGGCCCAGATACTGCATGCACCGGAGGGTGTCCGGATGGTCCTCTCCCAACGAGCGGACCCACAACTCGCTGAGAGCGGTGCTCAGTCTCCAGGCACTGCGTGCCTGACCGCTCACGATGAGGAAGAGCGCGGCGTCGAGCAGGGCCGGCCGCAGCTGGGGCGGCTCGGTGCGATCGATGTACGCCGCGACGAGGTGCGAGGCCGACGGGGCCCAGGCGGGCCATGTCTCCGGCGCTTCCGGATCGCCCGGTACCGCCTCGGCGAGCACCGTCGCGGCGTCGTTCCGGATCTCCTCGGCCTCCCGCTCGCCCAGTCGGTCGCGCAGGACGGCCTGGGTGAGCCGATGGATCTGGAAGTTCTCGTGGTCGACTCGGGCGAGCCCGAACCGGCTCAACGGTCTCAGGGCATTGCGCGTCCACATCACGTCGTCCGGATCGCCGGGGATCGTATGGAGACGTCCCTGTGCCTTCTCCAGCCACCGGGTCGGGATCGGGTCCGGTCCGAAGAATGCCGCGAGGCGCAACACCGCGGCCGCATCCGGGTAGTCGTTCTCCAGGCGCCCCGCCGAGATGCCCACTGCGGCCGCCAGCGACGCCGGATAGTCCGGGGCGCGGTCCACCTGCAGAATCTGTTCCGCATTCGTGGCCAGGAGCTCGCGATACCGCTCGATCGTCATCCCGCTGCCGACGACCCCGGCCGTCTGTGCCATGGCCAGAGGCAGGTCACCGAGGGCTGTGGCGAGCAACTCCGCGTCCTCGACCGTGAGGGAGGGGATCTGGCTCCTGAGGTACGACACGGAGTCGGGGCGGTCGAAGACGCTCAGTTCAGTCTGCCGAGCCACCCCGCGCCAGTCCGGATTGCGCGAGGTGATCAGTACATGCCCCGCCCCTTCCGGCAGCCAGGGTTTGATCTGCTCCGGATCCTCCGCATTGTCGAGAACGATCAACCACCGCCGTCGCGTTCGCAGATCCGCCAACAGCGCGAGCGCGTTGTGCTTGGAGCCCGCGTCCGGCTTCGCGAGCCCCAGCCGATCGGCCAACTCCGTGTAGTGGACGGGAATCTGGTCGGCCTGCTCCGCGTCGATCCACCACACGAGGTCGTACTGCCCGGCGAACCGGTGCGCGTACTCCAGCGCGATCTGCGTCTTGCCGATCCCGCCGAGCCCGTGCAACGCCCGCACCACGGCCTGTCGCCCGCTGAGCAGGTCGTCACGGATCCGGGCCAGATCGGCCTCGCGACCGGAGAAGTCGGGGTTGCGGCGGCCGATGTTCGAGACCAGCTCCTCCGGGGCCGTGTCGCGGGGCAGCCGGGGCTTCGTGTCGTCCTCGGGGGGCAGCTGACCTGTCGCGCCGGAGTTGCCCGGAAAAGCAGGCGGGGTGTCAGGAAGACCCCCGCCGTCGATCGCCTCCCTCAGCGCCTTGAGCGCCGCCGCCTCCTCCAGCCCGTGGATCTCCTTGCGGATCAACGGGGCGAGGAGCGGAGGCACATCGGCAGGTGAAAGAGGTTCCACGACGAGCGGAATCAGCCGCCCGCCACGCGCGAGCGTCGCGTTCTTCTCCGCCTTGGTCCAGCGCTCGGGATCGAAGTACGACCGGGAGAGCAGCGCCACCACGGCCTCCGCCCCGGCCAGCGCCTGCTCCATACGCTCGACGAAGTCGTCCCCGGTGCGCCAGTCCCACACGTCGAGGACGACCTCGTGCCCGGCCTCCTTCAGATACCAGCCGATCCATTCCGCCCAGGGCCGGTCCACCCCCGCGTAGCTGATGAAGAACCGCTGTGTGGCGCCGTCGGTCATCCCCGCCCCCCGAGCCCGAATCTCCCCGTGCCTGTCGTACCGTTCCCGCACATGATCCCGCGCGGAGTTGAGCAACGGCGGCAGAATCCTCGTATAGGAGAAAAGGGATCGACCCCGAAGCCCGGAGGTACCTCGCCCGTGGCCATCACCAAAGCCGCCCCGCAGCGGGCGGGCGAGGGCGCGAGCCCGCCGGTGCGCGAGGAAGAGCGGCGGGGGCTCAGCTCTCCTCTCACCCTGACCCTGTTGCTGGTCATGATGGTGCTTGCCCAGGGCCCCATCCGGCGTGCGCTCGCCGCACCCGTCATGCAGAGCTGGACGACCGTCTTCGTCGCCGTGATCGTGCAGGCGCTGCCCTTCCTGGTGCTGGGTGTGCTGCTGTCGGCGGCGATCGCGGTGTTCGTGCCGGCGTCGTTCTTCGCGCGGGCGCTGCCCAAGAGGCCTGCCCTGGCGGTTCCGGTGGCCGGGGCGGCGGGGGCGGTGCTGCCGGGGTGCGAGTGTGCGTCGGTGCCCGTGGCGGGGGCGCTGGTGCGGCGGGGGGTCACGCCGGCGGCGGCGCTGGCGTTCCTGCTGTCCGCGCCGGCGATCAACCCGATCGTGCTGACGGCGACGGCCGTCGCGTTTCCCGACGCCCCGGAGATGGTCCTCGCCAGGCTTGTCGCGAGCCTGCTGGTGGCGTGCGCGATGGGCTGGTTGTGGCTGCGGCTCGGCCGCGCCGACTGGCTGCGTCCGCCTGCCCGGGAGGCGTACGACGGTCAGGGCAGGGGCGCCGCGTTCTGGGGCTCCGTCCGGCACGACGTGATGCACGCGGGCGGGTTCCTGGTCATCGGCGCGATCGCTGCCGCCACGCTCAAGGCGGTGGTGCCGGAGGGCTGGCTGCGGGTCGCGGCCGACCATCCGGTCGTCTCGGTGCTGGCGCTGGCGATTCTCGCCGTGCTGCTGTCGATCTGCTCGGAGGCGGACGCGTTCGTGGCGGCGTCGCTGACGCAGTTCTCGCTCACCGCGCGGCTGGCGTTCCTGGTCGTCGGGCCGATGATCGACCTGAAGCTGTTCGCGATGCAGGCGGGTACGTTCGGGCGTGGTTTCGCGCTGCGGTTCGCGCCCGCCACCTTCGTCCTCGCCGTCACGGTGTCGGTGCTGACCGGGGCGGTGCTGCTGTGAACCGCCAGGCGCAGGCCGCCGTTCTGTTCCTGCTCGGCGCGGCCTTGCTGCACGCGGGCTTCACCGACCTCTACCTGCGGTACGTCAAGGCCGGGCTGCGCCCGATGCTGCTGGCCTCCGGCGTCGTACTCGTCGCGGCGGCGGTGGCGACGGTCTGGTACGAGTGGCGGGCGAAAAAGGGCGAGCAGGGCGAGCAGGGCCAGTGCGGAGACCAGGGCGAGCAGGGTGAGGGCGGCGGGCACGCGCACCGCGAACCCCGCGTCTCCTGGCTCCTCGTCCTCCCCCTCCTCGCCCTGATCCTGGTCGCCCCGCCCGCCCTCGGCTCGTACAGCGCCCTGCGTACCGGTACGGCCCTGCAACAGCCCTACGGATACGCCGCGTTGCCCGCCGACGGACCCCTCCGCCTCAGCCTCGTCGACTACGCGGGCCGCGCGGCCTACGACCACGGACGTTCCCTCGGCGACCGGCAGGTCAAGGTCACCGGGTTCGTGGCGCTGGACGGCACCGGGACGCCGTACCTGGTCCGTATGGCCCTCAACTGCTGTGCCGCGGACGCCCAGCCGGTCAAGGTCGGACTGACCGGCCGGATCCCGCCGGTGCTGCAACCGGACGCCTGGCTGGAGGTCACCGGCACGTACACGGCCAAGCGGACCCGGGATGCGGTCAACGGCGGGCCGATCCCGTACATCGAGGTCAGCGGTGCCGTACCGGTCAAGGCGCCCAAGGACCCGTACGACGAGACCTGGAACAACTGACCCTCAGACCAGGGCGGTTGTCAGACGTGCGAGGGCCGCGGCCTCCGCCGTGCCCTCCCCGGCGCTGAACACATGCATGATCAGGCCCGCTTCCCCGGGCGCGGCCGGCACGTGCAGGGTCTCGTAGTCGAGGTCCAGCAGCCCGGCGGCGGGGTGTCGCAGCCGCTTGCGTCCCGCCGCGCACATCACCACCTCGCCGGAGTCCCAGATCCGCCGGAAGTCGGCGCTGCCCGCGGACAACTCGGCGATGAGCGCACCCAGTTCGGTGTCGTCGGGGTAGCGTCCCGCGGCCACCCGCAGCTGTCCCACCGCCTCCGCGGCCCGCAGCTCCCACTCGGGGTGCAGGTCCCGGGCGGCCGGGTCCAGGAAGAGGAAACGGGCGTTGTTGCGGTCCCGGCGGCCCGGGTCGGCCGGCCCGCCCATCAGCTCGGCGCCCAGGTCGTTCCAGGCGACGACGTCGAGGCGGTGGTCCGTCACGAAGGCGGGCAGGGGAGCCATGGCCTCCAGGGCCCGCAGCAGTACGGGGCCGACGCGGAGCCTCGGCGTGGACTCGGGCCTGCCGGTGGCCAGGGTGTCGAGGTGCCGGCGTTCCGCCGTGTCGAGGCCGAGGACCCGGGCGAGCGCGTCCAGGACCTCGGCGGACGGCTGGGTGGCCCGGCCCTGTTCGAGACGGACGTAGTAGTCCACGCTGATCCCGGCGAGCTGGGCCAACTCCTCCCGGCGCAGCCCCCGCACCCGCCGCCGGCCGCCGCCGGCGAGCCCGACGCGCTCCGGTGCGACCCGGCCCCGCCGGGCCCGCAGGAAGCCGCCGAGTGCCTTGCCTTCCCCCAACCCGTGCACGCCGTCCATGCGTTCCAGTATGCGCGGCGCGAACGTGGCCCCGGCAGTACCAGGATTCCGGGTCCGCCGGTTCCACAGGGTTCTGGCTGCCCGTCCGCGCCCGGGAGAACGTGACGGCATGACGGAAACCACCGACCGGGGCAAGAAGATCCTCGTCGTCAGCGCCCACCCCGACCCCCGTTCCCTCAACGCCTCCCTCGCCGCCTTCGCGGTCGGCCACCTCCGTGCGGCGGGGCACGAGGTACGGCTCTCCGACCTGTACGCGATGAAGTGGAAGGCGACGGTGGACGCCGACGACTTCCCGGAGCACGGCACCGACCGCCGCCTGCACGTCATGGACGTCTCCGAGGAGGCCACCCTGGCCGGCCGCCTCTCCCCGGACATCGCCGCCGAGCAGGAGAAGATCCGCCGCTCGGACGCGGTGATCCTGCACTTCCCGATGTGGTGGTTCTCCGCCCCGGCCATCCTGAAGGGCTGGATCGACCGCGTCTTCACCAGCGGTTTCGCGTACGGCCACCAGGTCGCCCCGCCCTACGGCGAGGACGCGCCGCTGGCGGGCCGCCGGGCCCTGCTGTCGGTGACGTACGGCGCCCGCGAGCGGTCCTTCTCCGACCGGGGCATCCACGGCCGTCTCACGGACGTCCTCCACCCGCTCCAGCACGGCCTGTTCCGCTTCACCGGCATGACCCCGCTGGAGCCGTTCACGGTGCCCGAGGCGAACTCCCTCCCGGCGGAACGCTTCGCCGAGGCCCGGGAGGAGTACGCGCACCGCCTGGACACCCTGTTCACGGCCGACCCGGTCCCGTTCGAGGCGCCTGCGCGGAGCTGACCGGCGCGAAGGCCGGCCCGCAGGGTCTCAGCCCTCCTCGTCCCGCTCCTCCTCGTCCTCGTCCCTGCCCTTGTCCTGACCGTCCTTGCCCTTCTTCCCGTCCTCCGTACTGGAGGGGCCGGAGGGTCCGGGGGTGTCGGACAGGTTGGTTCCGGAGTCCCCGGACGTGCCGGGCGCCGGGGGAGGGGTGGCGCCGCCGCTGGTGGCCGGTGCACCGCTCCCGGGGGTACCCGCCGAGCTGTCGCCCGGTGCGAACCAGAGCATGCCGGCGAGCATCGCGGCCAGGAAGACCAGGACTCCGGCGACGGTTGCGACCAGGCCACGGACTCCGGGCCGACGGGCCGGTGTCGTGCGGGCCCGGGAGGGCCGTACGACGGCGGACGGCAGCGTGTACGTGGCCGCCGCGACCGGCGCGGGTTCCGGTTCCGGCAACGGCTCCGACCGCCCCTGCCACGCCCTGCCGCCGAACCACTCGGCGATCTGCGGCGCGGTGGGGCGGTCCTCGGGCCGCTTGGCGAGGAGCCCGAGGAGGAAGCTCTCGAAGGCGGGCGGGAGCTCGGGGCGGTCCTGCCTCGGCGGTACGGGGGACGCGTCGAGGTGCTGGTGGAGGATCGCGACCGCGGTGCCGGCCTGGAACGGCGGGCGCCCGGTGAGGAGTTGGTAGAGCAGACAGCCCAGCGCGTACACGTCCGAGGCCGGACCGGCGGGCTGCCCCAGCGCGCGTTCGGGGGCGAGGTAGAGGCTGGTGCCGACGATCTGGCCGGTGGTGGTGAGCGCGCCGGACGGGTCGTCCACGAAGCGGGCGATGCCGAAGTCGCCGATCTTCAGGGTGCCGTCGGCGTCCAGCAGCAGGTTGGCGGGCTTGATGTCGCGGTGCACGATGCCCTGCTGGTGGGCGGCGGCGAGTCCGGCGGCGGCCTGTGCGGCGATCCGGGCCACCTGCTCGACGGGGAGCGGCCCCGCGGTGCCGAGCCGCCGGGCGAGGCTGTCGCCCGCGACCAGTTCCATCACCAGGAAGAGGCGGCCGTCGTACTCGCCGAAGTCGTAAACACCCACCACGTGAGGGTGGTTGAGTCGCCCGGCGGTCTGGGCCTCCAGCCGGAAGCGGGAGGTCGCCGTCGGGTCGGAGTCGTGGGGTAGGAGGAGCTTGACGGCCACCGTCCTGCCGAGCGTCTCGTCCAACGCCCGCCAGACCTCCCCCATCGCGCCGCGTCCGATGGGGTCCTGCAGCCGGTACCGGCCCGCTATCAGCACCTGTGGTTCATCCTCATGCCGTAATGAATCTCGACCGCCGCAGGGCTCAACACGCCACGGTGACGCGGGTGTTGGTGGGGGGGTGCCGCAGCCGACCCAGCCTACCGGCGGACGGCTGCCCGGTGTTCACGCACGGGCATCCCCACGGTTCAGTCCGGCCACGGCAGAACGGTCAGCTCCGGCCATTCCCCCTTCCAGCGCCGCGCCTTGGTCTCGTAGACCTCGCGCGGGGCGAGGACCGGGTTGGGGCGGAGCACGAGGTTGTAGATGTCGGAGAGGCCGTGCGGGGCGTAGACGCGCCACTCCCCGTCGGGTTCCAGCCGTACGCCCAGGCAGCACGTCGTCGCCGCGAAGGAGTCGATCGCGGCCTCGGTGGAGTCGTACGGCGGACAGGGCACCCCGAACTTCTCCTCGTACCAGAGGTGCACGCGGGCCTCGTTGCGGATCTCCACCTCGGCCGGCAGCCCGGCGAACACCTCCCGGCCCGCCCTGATGACGGCGTCCTCCGCCGCCCAGGACAGGTCGGAGTCGTCGAAGTAGAAGAGGTCGTAGTCCTTGATGCCGCCTGCGGGGGGCCTGCCGGTGGCCACGTTCCACACGGTCTGGAAGAGGCAGCCCGACGTCACGTACCAGCCGGGCAGCTCCAGTGCCGAGGCCCTGGCGAGCACGGCGGTCAGGACCTCGTTCCGGGAGAGCGCTGAGCGCAGGGCGGCGAGTTGGTCGGGGAGAGGGAGTCGGCCTGGCATCCGTCCTCCCTACCACGATCAAGGTGGCGTGTATTGCTGCCGCAGGAGCCTCCCCCTACGCTGAATCTGATGGATCGTCAGATTCGTGCCGGGGCATCGGCAGGCAGTAGGGGGCAAGCAGTGGTCAGCGCCGACAGCAGTACCAGGGAACTGCCCAAGGTCATCAGCGTGGACGATCACGTGATCGAACCCGCGCACCTCTTCGAGACATGGCTCCCGGCGAAGTACCGGGACAGGGGGCCGAAGCCGTTCACCGCGGGTATCGGTGACCTTCAGTACGTCGGGGGGAAGTACCGGTTCACGACCGACCCCGAGGGTCAGATCACCGACTGGTGGGAGTACGAGGGCGAACTCTTCCCGTACAAGCGCATCATCGCGGCCGTCGGCTTCTCGCGGGACGAGATGACGCTCGACGGGATCACGCGGGAGCAGATGCGGCGGGGCTGCTGGGATCCGAAGGCCCGGCTGGAGGACATGGAGATGAACCATGTCGAGGCCTCGCTCTGCTTCCCGACGTTCCCGCGGTTCTGCGGGCAGACCTTCGCCGAGGCCAAGGACAAGGAGGTCGGGCTCGCGTGCGTGCGGGCGTACAACGACTGGATGGTCGAGGAGTGGTGCGGCGACAGCGGTGGCCGGCTCATCCCGCTGTGCCTCATCCCGCTGTGGGACATCGACCTGGCCGTCGCGGAGATCCGGCGCAACGCCGAACGGGGCGTACGGGCCGTGACGTTCAGCGAGATCCCGACGTATCTCGGGCTGCCGTCGATCCACTCCGGCTACTGGGACCCCTTCTTCGCGGCCTGCGAGGAGACCGGGACCGTGGTGAACATGCACATCGGGTCCTCGTCGCAGATGCCGGCGGCGTCCCCCGACGCTCCCCCCGCCGTCCAGGCCGCGCTGAGCTTCAACAACGCCATGGCGTCGATGATGGACTTCCTCTTCTCCGGGGTCCTGGTGAAGTTCCCGCGGCTGAAACTGGCCTACAGCGAGGGCCAGATGGGCTGGATTCCGTACGCCCTGGAGCGCGCCGACGACGTCTGGGAGGAACACCGGGCGTGGGGCGGGGTCAAGGACCTGATCCCGGAGCCGCCGTCGACGTACTACTACCGGCAGATCTTCTGCTGCTTCTTCCGCGACAAGCACGGCATCGAGGCGATCAAGACGGTCGGCGAGGACAACGCGACCTTCGAGACGGACTATCCGCACGTCGACTCGACCTGGCCGCACACCAAACAGGTCGCCGCGGAGCACGTGGCCGGCCTCTCCGACGAGGTGACGTACAAGTTGCTGCGGGGGAACGCGATCCGGATGCTGGGACTGTCCTTCGACCAGTGAGACCACCGGGTCAACGCGGCGAAGGCCGTGCAGGGCGGCGGTCAGGGCTTGGTCGCCGCGGTGATCCGGTGCAGGGTGGCGAGCGCGCGGTCAGAACCAGTGCAGGCAGTGCGGGGAGCGCTCGGCGCGGAAGAGGGCGTCAGCGAGGGTGGCCGCGCCCGGGCGGTGGGCCAGGATGTGTCCGGCACGCACGAGCGTGCTCGGGGCGGTGCCGCCGAGGTAGACCGAGCCCAGGTCGCGCACGTCCAGGGACAGGTCGGGCTCCCGGTCCGTCGGGACGCAGTCGGCCTTGCCGTCCTGGACGGTCAGCAGGTAGCGGCCGTGCTCGCCGAGGAACGGGTCCTCGACGTCGAGGACGAGCTCGCCGTCCATGAACCAGCCGCGCGCGGTCAGAGCACGCGGGACGTCCAGCAGCCGCACCCAGAGCCAGTCCATGTCGCCGCTCACCTCGCCGGCGCGGCGGTCCGCGAGCTGCCAGCGCAGCGGGTGCTCGGGCGGGACGTGCTGGAACACGATCTGAGAGACCAGGTCGTGTCCGAGTACGAACCGGGCCAGGGCCGTGAAGACGGCGTCGTCGGTGGCGATGGTCTCGTCGACCGTCAAGGCGTTGGGCTCGCCGATCGAGTAGCTGGCGTACCCGTCCGGGACGCCGTCGGAGTCCCGGTGGACGGCGACGTAGCGCGGCGCCGGCGAGATCGGGGGCTGCCCCGCGCGCAAGGCCCACCAGCGGTGCGGCCGGGACAGCGCACCGGGCTGGGCGCGGCGATACCGGTCGTAGACCTCTTCCAGGATCTCGCCGCACTCGGCACGACGCAGCACCTCGACCGAGCCGTTGTCCGAGCCGGTCGCCGGGCCGTCGGCCACTTCGCGCGCCCGGGGAACGGCGAGGGCGGCCTGGTGGCGCGGCACCGTCAGCCGCGCCGTGTAGGTCGCCGGTCCGTAGCCGAACCTGCCGTAGATCGGGGCCTCGGAGGCCAGCAGCACGGAGAGGAACTCCCCGCGGGCCCGCACCTCGGCGAGCTGATGACGCATCATCGCGCTGAGCACGCCCTGGCGCCGGTGGGAGGGCAGGACGCCGACGGCGGTCACCCCGGAGGCCGGGACGAGGGTCTCACCGGGCAGGGTGAGCTCGAAGGAGTGCGCGGCGGCGGTGCCGACGGGCCGCCCGTCCGCCGTCAGGGCGAGCAGGCAGCGGTCCGTTTCGAGCGCCGACCACCAGAGCCCGCCGCCCTCGATCGGGGTTTCCGGGAAGCGCCCGAACGCGGCATGGACGGTGTCGACGAAGACGTCGAGATCCTCATCGGTCGTGGAACGAATCTCCATCGGTGCCGCTGCCTCCTCGAAATACCGGCACCACGACTCGTGGTGTCCGGCCACAGTGCAGCGTCGACCCGTGGCCGGGGCAAGCGAATTACGGCCGGGCCCGCGGCCGGTCACAGCACAGCCTGGTCCCGGCCCGGCCCGGGGCGAGTCGACATGGCCGGGCTCGGCAGCGCCGATCTCCGCCGCCGGCGCCCCGTCGTGGACGCCGGCACACGACGGACCGTTCCCGTCCTCGAACAGGAAGTCGCGACACCCTCCATGCCGGCCGCCAACCCCACACCCGTTCAACGGAGTTGAGGTCAAGCTCGGAAAGGGCGCCTAGAAGGCGCGTTCCACGGGCAGGCAACGCACATGAAGGTCTCCGTGGATCCCAACCTCTGCTACGGCTCCGGCGAATGCATCTACCGCGTTCCGTCCGTCTTCACGGTGGCGGACGGATTCGGCGCCGTCATACCCGGCCGCGAGGACACCGGCGACGATCCGGACGTGCGGGAGGCGGCCGAGCTCTGCCCCTCGCAGGCGATCAGCCTCACCGACGTTCCCGAACAGCACACCTAGGGCGCCGGCCAGCTCCACCCCGACCCCGCGAGCGCCCGTGCCCGCGCCTCCACCACGGCCATCCGCGCCCCCCGCTCGGCGGTGTCCACGTGCGCCGCCTGCCCGGTCGCCTGCCCCTCCCACTTGCGGTACAGCAGCCCGACCTCCGCCGAGAACCACCCCCGGCTCACGGAGTTCAGCGCCAGCAGCAGCCCCGTGTCCTCGGAGGCGGGCAGCGCCATCCAGCCGCCGAGGGCCAGCAGCAGATCCCGTCGTACGAAGAGGGTCGCCGGGTGGACCTGGGCCCGGAAGCCGTTGGTCCGCCAGAAGTCGAGCACGACGCCGCGCTCGATCGGACCGTTCGCCGGGTCGCCGGGGAAGCCCACCGTCGAGCCGTCCGGCAACCGGTCCAGGGCGCGGGAGGTCGCCCAGCCGATCGTGGGGTCGGCTTCGAGGGCGGTCAGATCGCGGGCCAGGGCGCCGGGGGTGAGCTGGTCGTCGGCGTCCAGGATCTTCACGTACGCGCCCTCGGCGTGCGCGAGCGCGATCGTGCGGGCGACGCCGGGGCCGCCGGGCCGCCCCTGCCGGAAGGTCACCCGGGCGTCGTCGGGGACATACGGGGCGACGGCGTCCGTCCGCCCGTCCTCCTGGATCACCCAGTGCCACTCCCAGCCGTCCGGCAACTCCTGTTCGCACAGCGATTTGTGGGCCTCGGGGAGAAAGGGGGCCGAGGGGGCGTGGACGGCGGTGACGATGACGATGCGCCGGGTCACGGCGGCACTCACCACCTTTCCAGGGGAGTGGTGAAGAGGAGCTCCGTACGGTCGCCGGGGAGCGTGACGCGGCAGAGGTCCACCACGCGGTCGTGGATGTCGTACGACGTCTTGCGCAGCAGGATCACCGGGGCCCCGGCGGCGAGCTCCAGCGCGCACGCCTCCTCCGGGGTCGGCGGACGTGCGGTGACCCGCTCCTCGACGCGGCAGAGCTCGATGCCGACGGTGTGCAGCTGGTGCTGGGTGCCGCCGGGCCAGGGCTCGTTGGACTCGTCCAGGAGGGCCGGGTTCGCCGCGATCATGTGACGGACGAGGTAGGAGGTCACGAGGCTGAGCGGGGCGCTCTCGGCGGCGTACCTCGTCCGGTAGCTGCGCTCGAGGAGCGGGGTGCCCGGTGGGACACGGAAGGCGTCGGCCAGGTCCGCGGGCGCCTCGGTCTCGCGGTACTCCGCGTGGAAGACGAGGTCCCGGCGCTCGAAGCCGGTGTCGTGCTCCGTGACCCCGGTCCGGGCCCGCTCGGCCCGGGGCGCGTGCACCCGGTTCTTCTCCCACTGGTGCCGCAGGTTGTCACGGACCACTTCGTACGCCTTCGGCACCTGGTCAGCCTACGACTCCCGGCCCGGTCGGCCGGGCACGGAAACGCCCGACCGCTGGCGACGGGGGATGCACCAGCGATCGGGCTATGGCCAACACTAACAAGGCTGCTTGCCCGGCGGGAGACGACTGCTGAGCCGTAGCAGGAAGTTGTGAGCGGGATCACTGGCCGCACGGAGGCTCGTACGACAGACGCGGCAGGTACTCGTGCCACTTCTCCGGTGTCAGAACGCCCCTGGTGGTCGAGCAGATGTGGCTGACGGCGTCGTCGACGTCGAGGTTCCACAGCCTTACCGTGTCGGTGCCGCTGGACACCCCGATCATGTGGCTCTTGGGGCTGAAGGACAGGAAGTTGCCCGTCTTGGCGTTGGGGCTCATCGACTGGCCGATGGGGGAGGCGTGTGCGGGGTTGCCGGAGTCCCAGAGCCGGACCGTGTTGTCGTTGCCGCCGCTGGCCAGGATGTCGCCGTCGTCGCCGAAGGTCAGCGACACGACCGCTTCGGTGTGGCCGGTGAGGGGGGAGCCCAGGAGGGTCGCCTCGGAGGGGTCGCCGACGTTCCACAGCCGCACGGTGTCGTCGTCGCTGCCGCTGGCCAGAGTGTGCCCGTCCGGGCTGAAGGCGACCACGTTGACGGGGCCGAGGTGACCCTTGAGCGCGGTGCCGAGGGCCTTCGTGCGACCGGGGTCGGTGACGTTCCACAGCCGGACGCTGCCGTCCGCGCTGCCGCTGGCCAGCGTGTGGCCGTCCGGGCTGAAGGCGAGGGCGTTGACATAGCCCTTGTGGCCGGTGAGGGGCGCGCCGGCCGGAACGACGTGGGACGGGTCGCTGACGTTCCACAACCGGATGGTGCGGTCGTCGTAGGCGGTCGCCAGGGTGCGCCCGTCCGGGCTGAAGGCCAGTGCGTCGGGGCCCATGAACCGGGTCCGCAGGGTGAGGTGCGGTCCGTAGGGGACCGGTCGGGTCGGGTCGGTGACGTTCACCAGATACACCTCCCGGCTTCCCGTCAGCACCGCGAGGGTGTGGCCGTCGGGAGTGAACGCCAGCGAACGCTGGCCTTCGTCGCCGGGCATGAACGGCTCGCTCAGGGACACGGGCCGGTCCGGCCTGTCCACGTTCCACAGCCGGATCCGTCCGTCGCGCGCGGCCGTGGCCAGCACCCGCCCGTCCGGCCGGAACGCGCCGGTCCGGCCGATCATGTCGGACGTGGGGATCGACCACAGGCGGACCTTGCTGTCGCCGCTTCCGGTGGCGAGGGTGCGGCCGTCCGGGCTGAAGCCCAGCGCGTACATCTCGCCGCTGCTCCCCGCGAGCGGCTCGCCGACCTGCGCCGGATAGGCCGGATCGCTGACGTTCCACAGGCTCGCCGTGCTGTCCGCGCTGGCGGCGGCGAGCGTCGTACCGTCGGGGCTGAAGGCCACGGACCACACGGCGCCGGTGTGGCCGGTGAGCGGCCCGCCGAGAGCCTGGGCATGACCGGGATCGGCCACGTCCCACAGCCGTACGGTGTCGTCCGCGCTGCCACTGGCGAGCGTACGGCCGTCGGGGCTGAAGGCCACGGAGTGCACGAGGTCGGTGTGGCCCTTCAGCACCGGGCCGACCCGCTTCGGGCGACGAGGATCGGCCGTGTTCCACAGCCGGATCGTGTCGTCGTCGCCGGCGGCGGCCAGCGTCCGTCCGTCGGGGCTGAAGGCCACGGCACGGACCGCGGCCGTGTGCCCGGTGAGGGCGCCGAGCGCCTTCGGCCGGCTCGGGTCGCCCATGTCCCACAGGCGTACGGTCCGGTCCTCGCCGGCGGAGGCCAGCGTGTGTCCGTCCGGGCTGAAGGCGAGCAGGTAGATCGTGCCTTCGTGACCGGTCAGGGGCTTGCCGATCGGGGTCGGGTGACGGGGATCCCGTACGTCCCACAGGCGAATGGTGCCGTCGTCCCCGGCGCTGGCGAGGGTGCTGCCGTCGGGGCTGAAGACGGCGCTGCTCACCCAGCTGGTGTGCCCGGTGAGGGGCTTGCCCAGCGGCTTCGGGTGCGTCGGGTCCCGCACGTCCCACAGGCGTACGGTCCGGTCGTAGCTGGCGGTGGCCAGGGTGTGGCCGTTCGGGCTGAACGAGGTGAGGTAGACGGCGCCGGTGTGGCCGAGCAGCGGGGTGGCCAGCGGGGCGTTCACGATCGAGATCAGCCGGTTGTTCGTCCCCTCGTCGCCCGGCCGCAGGTCATGGGCCACCAGGTCGAGCTGGGCGGACAGCGAGGGGTCCGTGTACTGGACGCGGTCCGCCTCGGCGACCACCTGCTCGAACACCGCGTCGTTGCGCTGCTGCCACGCGATCACCGCCGCGCCGACGGCCACCATGGCCAGGACGACCAGCGCCGACACCGCGCCGCGGCTGATCCAGACGGTGCGCCTGTGCAGCCTGACCGAGGCGGCGAGGAAGTCCACCGCGCTGCGGGTCAGGAAGGTCTCGCCCGCGGACTTCGCCCAGCTGTGGGCCTGTTCCAGCCGCGAACCCCGGTAGAGCAGGGACGCGTCGCGGTGGGAACCCTCCCAGGCGCGGCCGTCCTCCTCGAGGCGCTGGCGCAGCAGGTGGTCGCCCCGGCCCTCGTCTATCCAGTCGCGCAGCCGGGGCCAGGCGGTCAGCAGCGCCTCGTGGGTGATCTCCACGGTCTCCGCGTCGAGCGTCACCAACCGGGCCTGTACGAGAGCTTCGAGCGACTCCTCCGTCTTGCCGGGGTCCCTCGACTCCTCCGCCAGCTGCCGTCGCGTCCCCCGCCGACGGGTCGCTTGGGTGTCCTCGCCCAGCCGGACCAGCCGGAGCAGCAGCAGGCGCGCGGCCGTGCGTGCCGCCGGGTCGAGCCCGGACCAGGCCCGTTCGGCGGTCGCCGCCACCGCCCCCTGGATGCCGCCCGCCGCGCGGTAGCCGGCCAGCGTCAGCCGGCCGCCCTTGCGGCGCTGCCAGGTGGCGAGCAGGGCGTGGGACAGCAGCGGCAGCACCCCCGCGTCGTGCGCCCCGCGCGGCCCGTCCGCGCTCACCTCCCGCACGATCAGCTCGGCGAGGCCCGGTTCCATCTCCAGCCCGACGGCCTTGGCGGGCCCGGTCACCGCCTCGCGCAACTCCGCGGTGGTCAGCGGCCCGAGCACCATGTGCCGGTGCTGGAGCGCGTCGGCCAGTTCGGGATACCCGAGGCACTGCTCGTAGAAGTCGGCCCGGATGCCGAGGACCACGAGCACGGGGGCCTGCCCGCCCGGGCCGACGGGCGTGCACGCGGCGTGCAGGAACTGGATGAACGTACGCCGGTCCGCCTCGTCGGAGCAGAGGGTGAACGCCTCCTCGAACTGGTCGACGATGACGACCGGAGGAGCGGGGTTCTCGCAGCGCGCCGCCCACGCGGTGACGGCGTCCCGGACGGCCTCGGGCTCGTCGGCGCCGGCCGCGACGTCCGCGAGCTCCGGTATCCGGCCGGTCAGTTCCGCGAGCGGATCGGCGCCCGGCACGAGCTGGAGCACCTCCCGCGCCGGCGCGTCGCTCTCCTCGCCCGGCCCGCCCCGCTGCAGGGCGGGCACCAGGCCGGCGTTGAGCAGGGAGGACTTTCCGGCCCCCGAGGCACCGACGAGCATCACCAGGCCGCCCGTCTTCTCCGCCGCGCGCAGCTGGGTGACGAGAGCCTCGGTACTGCGCTCCCGGCCGAAGAACCACCGGGCGTCCTGCTGACGGTAGGAGGCGAGCCCGCGGTAGGGGCAGACACCGGCCCGCTGCTCCTCTTCCTCCGGGGAGGAGGCGGGCCGCTCCCCGGCCGGATCGGCCACCGCCCGCTCCCACAGCCGCTGCCACTGGCCCAGGTCGTACAGCCCGGGTGCCACCGGCGCGGGCCGCGCGCGGCGGGCCTGGGGAATCAGGACATGCAGTACGGCGGACAGGGCGGCGAACTGCGCGGGCACGTTCTTGGCCCGCCGCCAGTCGCTGATCCGCTGGGCGGACACCCGGACGGCCCGCCCGCGTTCGTCGACCCGCTGAAGCCGTACGACCGCTTCGGACACGCTCTTGAGGGGAGGGTTGCCGGCTTCCCTGTACAGAAGCGCCAGGCGTTCCGCGAAGGCCGTGCGTGCCCCTGAGTCGGAACTCAAGGCGTCCACCCCTTACTTCCTCCGCGCTTGGACATCCGGACCACCGGACCACCGGACCACCGGACCGTCCGGACCACCGCCCCCTTGGACCATCCGGACCGGAAAACCCACTTTATACGGCTGACCTGCGGTTAAGGTTCCGGACCGGCACCGGAACCTCCTCATCCGGCCCCCCTGCTGGCAGGATCACGACGCAACAGCGCAGCAACCGGACGTCGTCCGGACAGGCCACCAGCTCAGCGCTCGGAGAGACCACCCATGACGCCGTATGTTCTCGGTCAACTTCCGCCGGAAACCCGACACGGCGCGCCGGTCTCCTTCCCTGAGCACCAGAGCCCCGTGGAGCCGGTCCCACCCGGACCGGGCACACGCCGACCACGGGCCCCGGCCTCGCCACGATCCACGCCGCCACGGCACGGATCGACGCCGCCCGCATGGTTCGGCACCGGTCCCCACGAGGGGAGGGACCGGTGCCGGACGACGCGTGGTACGTGCTGTTGTGGTGCTCGGCAGGTTCGCGCCGTGGTGGTGCTCAGCCCAGTTGCAGGCGGTCGGCCAGTCCGGCCGTCGTGAACGCCTTCACGACGTCGTCGCGGCCTTCGGTGAAGTGGGCCCAGCTGTCGCAGTGCACGGGAACCACCCGGCGCGCGCCGAGAATCCGAGCCGCCTCGGCGGCCCCGGCGCTGTCCAGGACGAGCGGTTCGCCCTCGAAGAGCACCGGGAAGCGGGGGGCTCCGGCGAACAGGACGGCAGTGTCGACCGGGCCGAAGCGCTCGGCGATCCGCCGGACCGCGTCGAGCGAGGCGTTGTCACCGCTGACGTAGACGGTGGGCAGGCCCTCCCCGGTCAGGACGAAGCCGACCACCTGGCCGGTGATCGGCACGACCTCCTCGTGCGTCCCGGGTCCGTGGATCGCGGGCACGCCGGTCACGGTGACCGTGCCGCCGCCCGGGCGGTCCAGCCCCACCGACTCCCAGTCCTCCAGCCCCTTGGCGTCGCCGCCCAGGCGCTTGGCGCCCGTGGGCGTGGTGAGGGTGAGCGGGATTTCGGCGAGCAGGGCCCGGCCGGACCGGTCGAGGTTGTCGGCGTGCTCGTCGTGTGAGAGCAGGACCACGTCGACACGGCCGAGATCGCCGGAGGCGGCGGCCGAGGGCGCGGTCTTGGTCAGGGTCGGACGGCCGGGATTCGGGTAGTCGCCGGGCGCGTCGAAGGTGGGGTCGGTCAGGAAGCGCAGACCGCCGTACTCGAAAAGGGCGGTCGGGCCGCCGAGGACGCGGACGGGGATCTGCTCGTCCGTCTGCTCGTCGGTCGTGCGGGTAGCAGTCATGAAGGGACACACCTCACGGATGGGAGTTGGTCTATCCGTGAGAGACTGTAGTCCTTTCTCACGGATGGCCGCAAGCCGTACCATGAGATCCATGAAGGAGACCGTGACCGCCGAGCCCGCACCACCGCCCGCGCCGGGCGCGGAGCAGTACCTCGCCCTCGACTTCGCCAACACCGCCATCGCCCTGCCCGGCGGCCAGTTCCTCGACCTCCTCGGCACCCCCGCCGCCGCCAACCGGTGGCTGGCCGAACGTGACCTCGCCCCGACGGACGCCGGAATGCGGGAGATGTGCGCGGCACAGCTGCGCTCACTGCGCGAGAACGTCAGGGCCCTGCTCGCGTCCCGGGTCGCCGGGCTGCCCGCACTGCCCGCGGCCCTCTCCGCCGTCAACGACGCGCTGACCAGGGTCCCCACGGCGGCCCTGCTGCACTGGGACGAGAAGAACGGCCCCTACCGCGCAGCCCCGCACCCCACCACGCAGATCGTCGACCACGCCCTGGCGACCCTCGCCGCCAACACGGCCGACCTGCTCACCGGCCCCGACGCCGAACGCCTCACCGCGTGCGGCTCCCCTCCCTGCGGCCGCTATCTCCTCAGACACGGTCGCCGCCACTGGTGCTCCACCCGCTGTGGCGACCGCGCCCGCGCGGCCCGCGCCTACGCCCGGCGCACGGGGCGCGAGACGGACTGAACAGCGGGCGGTACGGGGTCAGCTCACGAGCCGCAGCACGTCCGCCAGGCCCCGCTCACCGGTGCGGTGTTCCGCCGGCAGGATGTAGGTGCGCAGACCGCAGGCGGTCGCGCCGCCGTCGCGGACCGGGTTGTCGCCGACCATGAGCGCGGCACGGGGGTCGACGCCCAGGCCGGCGCAGGCCTTGAGGAACAACTCGGGGTCGGGCTTCTCGCGGCCCTGCTCGTAGGAGATGACGCAGGTGTCGATCAACGCGTCCATCCCGTGGTGGGCGAGGTGGATGCGCAGGTCCCAGGCGAAGTCGCTGACGATGCCGACGCGCAGTCCGCGCCCGCGCAGGGCACGCAGGACCGGTTCGGTGTCGGGGTAGGGAACCCAGGCGTCCGGGGCGGTGAGTTCCCGGTAGGCCGCCTCCTCCGCGCCGCGCAGGAAGTCCACCTGCTCCCACCATCCCCACATGGCACGCCGGTGCTGTGCGGAGGAGAGGTCCCGGCCCTGCTGGGCGGCGACCACGGAAGGCAGCCGGAAGGCGGCGCGCAACTGGTCGGAGATCTCGGCCACCGCGCCGGGCCGGTCGAGCACGGCGAGGCGGTCGCAGGCTGCGCCGACCCGGCGCAGCCAGGTCTCCAGGTCGATCATCTGGAAGAGGGTGTTGCTGAAGTCGAACACAACGGCCTGGACCGGCGGCACGGGCGCGGCCATCTCGGCGTCGCCGGGGCGGTAGGCGCTCGGTGTTTCGAACAGGGTGTGAATCACGGGGAGGGCTCTTCGGGTTCGACCGTCTCGACGGGGACTCCGAGGGCGCGTATGGCCGCGAGTTCCGCGTCGGGGGTGGCGGTGTCGGTGATGACGCCGTGGTAGTCGGCCACGGTGCCGTACGTGTACGTGGCGGTCTTGCCGAACTTCGAGTGGTCCGCCAGGAGCAGCGCCTGTTCGGCGGAGGCGAGCATGGCCAGCTTCACCTCGACGTAGTCGTTCAGGGGGTGGAAGAGCCGGCCTTCGAGGACCGCGGTGGCGGACATCAGGGCGAGGTCGGCCCGGATCCGGGACAGGGCTCGGGTGACGGTGGGACCGGTGCAGGAGTTGAAGTCGCCGCGGTAGTGGCCGCCCAGCAGCGTGACGCTCACGCCGGGCGCGGACCCGAGGCGCTGCGCGAGGCCGACGGAGTTGGTGACGACGTGCAGCTGGTCCAGCAGGGCCAGCGCGGGGACCAGCGGGAACAGACTGGTCGAGTCGTCCATGAGTACCGTGCTGCCCGGCCTGATCCGGCCGGCGACGGCCGCGCACAGCGCGTTCTTGGCCGCGAGCGCGCTGTTCTCACGGAAGCGGGTGGCCGTCTCCATGGTGAGGGCGGGGAAGGCGACGGCCCGGCCGCGCTCCTTGCGCAGCAGGTGGCGCCCGGCGAGGTCGTCGAGGTCCCGGTGCATCGTCATCAGGCTGACGTCGAAGTGCCGGGCGAGGTCGTCGATGCGGGTCTCGCCGTGGTCGGCGACGTACCGCAGCACGGCCTGGCGCCGTTCCTCGACGGCGGCCTGCGACAGTCGCGCTCGGGCGGTCACAAGGCCCCTCCTTCCCGGTCGCTCCGGTTTCGAAGTCTCGCACACGGGCCGGTGCGGGCCGTGCCTGTCCCGTCCGCTCCTCCTACGGACCGTCGATCGCGACCAGCACCTTGACCTGCTCGGGGTCGACGGATGCGGCGAAGGCCTTGGCGGCGTCCTCCAGCGGGTAGGTGGCGGTGACGATCTCGGTGGTGTCGACGGCGCCCGAGGCGATCAGGGACATGGCGGTGCGGTAGTCATCGCCGGTGTACATCAGCGTGCCCTCGACGCGGATCTCCCGGTCCTGGATCAGATCCAGCCGGATCGGGGTCGTACCGGCGGCGCCCACGCCCACCACGACGACATGACCGCCCTTGGCGACCAGGTCGGTGGCCTGGGCCATCGACTGCTCCCGGCTCACGCAGTCGAAGACGACGTCGACCGGGCCGCCGAGCGCCGCCTGGACCTGCTCGACCAGGTCGGGGGCGTCGGCGGGCAGCGCCGCGTCGGCGCCGAGGCGCAGCGCCCGGGCCCGCTTGCCGTCGAGCAGGTCGGTGACGGCCACCCGGGCGGCGCCCGCGTGCCGGGCGGCGACGAGGGTGAGCAGGCCGATGGGGCCGGCACCGAGCACGGCGACCGTACGGCCGGTGAGGTCACCGGCCTTCGCCACCGCGTGCACCGGGGTGGCCAGGGGCTCCACGAGGGCGGCCTCGATGTCGGTCACGCCGTCGGGGACGCGGTGGACGCGGTCGGCCGGGATGGTGAACAGGTCGGTCATGGCGCCGGGCGTCTGGCAGCCGAAGACCTTCAGTTCCTGGCAGATGTTGTAGCGGCCGGAGCGGCACTGGGGGCACCGCCCGCAGTACAGGTTGGGCTCGATGAGCACCCGGTCGCCGGGCGCGAAGTCCTCGGCACCCCTGCCCGCCGCGGCGACGACGCCGACCGCCTCGTGACCGGGGCGGTAGGGCAGGTCGATGAAGGGATGGTGGCCGGCCGCGGCATGGGTGTCGGAGCCGCACACGCCGACGACGGTGGTACGCACCAGGAGTTCGTCGTCCCCGGGGACGGGGGCGGGCACGTGCTCGATGGTGATGTCGTCGAGGGAGCGGACGAGAACGCGGCGAATCTGCTCGGTCATGGTGGAGGGTTCCGTTCGGTTTCGGGCGTTCACGCGGGCGCGTCGGCGGGGCGGGGCTGTACCTGGAGTGCCGTTGTCACTTCACGGCTCCCAGGGACAGGCCGCGGACGAGCTTGTCCTGGGCGGCGAAACCGGCGATGAGGACGGGCAGGGAGACCAGGGTGGCGGCGGCGCAGAGCCGGGCGAGGAAGAGGCCTTCGTTGGTGATGAAG
>NZ_LGDG01000274.1 GCF_001279775.1 Streptomyces sp. MMG1533
CAGACGGGGTATCAACATATCTGGCGTTGACTTTTGGCACGCTGTTGAGTTCTCAAGGAACGGACGCTTCCTTCGTACTCACCCTCTCGGGCTTTCCTCCGGGCGCTTCCCTTCGGTCTTACGTTTCCGACTCTACCAGATCCTTTCGGTCCTGATTCCCTGTCGGCGGGATTTGCCGTGAGGCTTCGGCTTTCGCCTGTCGGCCTTTCGACATTCACTACGTTAGCCGACTCCCCCGCCAACTCATAATCGAGTCCCGCGAGTTCCGAATTCAGGCATGCGAGCACGCCGAATTCGCCCCCAGCGAGGGGGAGTCGTAGGTAGTGGTTTGGCCGCTCCGGCTGCTGGCGATCGCCGTACCCGGTTCAGCGGCTCGGGCCACGTTACGCATCTTCGGGGGGCGAGTCAACTTCGGCGGCGCCTGGGCACGTGGGCCCGATAGGGGCTCACCGTCGGGTCGTTGGCGATCCAGAAGCGCCAGGGATGGACGCCTCCGTCGCCGGCCACTCCGGTGCGCGGGCCGTTGCCTACCTGGTCGGGGGTCACGGGGGTACCCGCCAGGACCCGCAGAGGTGTGTCCCCGGCGGCACACGCGTCCGTGCCGTCCAGTGCGCGGTCCACGCCCAGGGCCGTGGCCAGTCGGGCCGGGCCTTTGGCCAGTTCCATGTCGTTTCGGGCCGAAAGTCGACGTTTGCGGGCCAGTTCGGCCCCTTCGACGATCTCGCCGGCGCGGAGGAGGACGGCGCTCGACTCCCCCTCCGGACCACACACCAGGTTCATACAGAACCACATGCCGTAGGTGAAGTAGACGTACACGTGTCCAGGCGGACCGAACATCACGCCGTTGCGGGCCGTGCGGCCGCGATAGGCGTGGGAGCCGGGGTCGTTCGGACCGTCGTAGGCCTCGACCTCCGTGAGGCGCAGGGTGATCGGACCGTCCGGGGTGGTGCGTACGAGCAAGCGGCCCAGGAGGTCGGGGGCGACCTCCAGTACAGGCCGGTCGAAGAACGCTCTGGCCAGGGGCGTACGGTCGGGGGTCGCGATCATGCCGTCCGAGGGTAGTGCAGACGGGTGGGTGCGACGGGGTGGTCAGGGGGCGTTCGCCTTGCCAGGGTGAGAGCCCGGAACCGGGCGCGGTCGGATCGCGTTTGTATGGATCAAGCACCCGCGCGCGTGAAGCGCCGGAAGCGTAAGAAGCAGGACGACGGAACCGATGGAACAGGCGGTGCCCGAGGGGCCGCTTGGAGAGGGAGAGACATGGCGTTCAAGAAGCTGCTCGCGAGCCTGGGTGCCGGCGGGGCTTCGGTGGAGACGGTGCTGACCGAGGTCAACGTCGTTCCGGGTGGTGTCGTCCAGGGCGAGGTGCGGATCCAGGGCGGGTCCGTCGACCAGCAGATCGAGGCGCTGTCGGTCGGGCTGCAGGCCAAGGTCGAGGTCGAGAGCGGCGACCAGGAGTACAAGCAGGACATCGAGTTCACGAAGCAGCGGCTCGGCGGTGCCTTCGAGCTGAAGGCGAACGCCGTGCACGTGGTGCCGTTCGGGCTGGAGATCCCGTGGGAGACGCCGATCACGATGATCGACGGCCGGGCGCTGCCCGCAATGCACATCGGGGTGACCACGGAACTGGAGATCGCCCGCGCGGTGGACTCCGGTGACCTGGACCCGGTCAACGTGCACCCGCTGCCGGCGCAGAAGGCGATCCTGGACGCCTTCATCCAGCTGGGCTTCCGGTTCAAGAACGCGGACATGGAGCGCGGCCACATCCGGGGTACGCGGCAGAAGCTGCCGTTCTACCAGGAGATCGAGTTCCTGCCGCCGCAGCAGTACCGGGGGCTGAACCAGGTGGAGTTGAGCTTCGTCGCGGACCAGAACGCGATGGACGTCGTCCTGGAGATGGACAAGAAGCCGGGCCTGTTCAGCGAGAGCAGCGACACCTTCCGCTCGTTCCAGGTGGGTCTGCAGGACTACCAGGGCACCGACTGGGCGGCGTACCTCAACCAGTGGCTGTCCGAGGTCGGCAGCAAGCGCAACTGGTTCTAGGCTCGGAAGCACTCACTCCAGAACCGATTCAGGAGGTACCGAGGTGACCGAGCTCAAGCGGCGGCCGCTCCCCCATGACTTCCACCCGCCCGTCCCGTCGTTCACGGTGACGAGCGAGGACGTCGCGGAGGGGGCGACGCTCAAGGAAGCTCAGGTCTACGCGGCCGGCAACACCTCGCCGCAGCTGCGGTGGGAGGGCTTCCCGGCCGAGACCAAGAGCTTCGCCGTGACGTGCTACGACCCCGATGCCCCGACGGGCAGCGGGTTCTGGCACTGGGTCGTGTTCGACATCCCGGCCTCGGTGACCGAGTTGCCGGTGGGTGCGGGCAGCGGCAAGTTCGAGGGGCTGCCGGAGGGTGCCGTACACGCGCGGAACGACTACGGGTCGAAGGACTTCGGTGGTGCCGCGCCGCCGCCGGGGGACGGGTCGCACCGGTACGTCTTCACGGTGTACGCGGTGGATGAGGAGAAGCTCGGTCCCGACTCGGACGCCAGCCCGGCGTACGTGGGCTTCAACCTGCGCTTCCACACGCTGGCGCGTGCCCAGCTGATCGGTGAGTACGAGGTGCCTGCCGAAGACTGACATTCACGGAACGTTTGCCCGCCTCTGGTCTTGGAAGTGATCAGGGGCGGGCATTTTTTATTGCGTTGTCCATCTCGGCATGCCCGGCCAGAGTTGATCCGAGCCCGCCAGGGGGTGGGCCGGTGCACACGGGAGGTGGGCTGACATGCGGGACACGCTGGTATTGAACGCGAGCTTCGAGCCGCTGTCGACGGTGACGTTGAACCGAGCCGTCGTTCTGGTGCTTCAGGACAAGGCTGTTGTCGAGCAGTCCCACCCCGAACTGCGCATGCGCGGAGCCGCGGTCGACATACCGGCGCCCCGGGTGATCAGGTTGTGCAGGTATGTACGGGTGCCGTTCCGAAGACAAGCCCCGTGGTCGAGGCGGGGTGTCCTGGTACGCGACCGGCACAGGTGCGCGTACTGCGGAAGGCGGGCGACGACCGTGGACCACGTGGTGCCGCGGTCGCAGGGTGGTCAGGACACCTGGCTGAACACGGTGGCCTCGTGCGCGCAGGACAACCACCGCAAGGCGAACCGGACTCCGGACGAGGCGGGTATGCCGCTGTTGCGGCTGCCGTTCGAGCCGAGTCCTGCGGACGCGATGCTGTTGTCGCTGGGCCACGAGGACTTCGGGGCACTGCCGGAGTGGCTGGCTCAGCCCGCGGCCTAGGCTGCACCTTACGTGGATCCGGGGCCCACCTCCGTCGGGAGGTGGGCCCCGGTCTCGTATGGCAGCCGTCAGTCGATCGACGGCTTCTCGCGGCGTTCCGTGCCCGTGCCGCCGTTGCCGGAGTTGCCTCCGCCGCCCGAACCGCCGCCCATGCCACCGAAGTTGCCCATGGCTCCGGACAGGCCCTTGAGGGCGTCGCCGATTTCGCTGGGGACGATCCAGAGCTTGTTGGCGTCTCCCTCGGCGATCTTCGGGAGCATCTGGAGGTACTGGTAGGACAGGAGCTTCTGGTCGGGGTCTCCGGCGTGGATCGCCTCGAAGACCGTACGGACGGCCTGGGCCTCGCCCTCGGCGCGCAGGGCGGCGGCCTTTGCCTCACCCTCGGCGCGCAGGATCTGGGACTGCTTCTCACCTTCGGCGGTGAGAATGGCGGCCTGGCGCGTACCTTCCGCGGTGAGGATCGCGGCGCGCTTGTCACGGTCGGCGCGCATCTGCTTCTCCATCGAGTCCTGGATGGAGGTCGGCGGCTCGATTGCCTTCAGTTCCACGCGGTTGACGCGGATGCCCCACTTGCCGGTGGCCTCGTCGAGGACGCCACGCAGGGCCGCGTTGATCTCCTCACGGGAGGTCAGGGTCCGCTCGAGGTCCATGCCACCGATGATGTTGCGGAGCGTGGTGACCGTGAGCTGCTCGATGGCCTGGATGTAGCTGGCGACTTCGTAGGTCGCGGCCCGGGCGTCGGTCACCTGGTAGTAGATGACCGTGTCGATGTTCACGACCAGGTTGTCCTGGGTGATCACCGGCTGGGGCGGGAACGGCACGACCTGTTCACGCAGGTCGATGCGGTTACGGATGGTGTCGATGAACGGGACGACGATGTTGAGGCCCGCGTTGAGCGTCCGCGTGTAGCGCCCGAAGCGCTCCACGATGGCGGCGCTCGCCTGTGGGATGACCTGAATCGTCTTGATCAAAGCGATGAAGACCAACACCACCAGGATGATCAAGACGATGATGACCGGTTCCATCGTGCTCCCCGTACCCTTCTCCGCCTCGGCGCTTTCGGAAGATCTTATGTCTGTTGAAGATCTTGCTGGTCGAGTCTGTCAGACCGTGATGTGCCTCGTGGGGCGTTCGGTTCAGTTACGTCATGCCTGTGTCCTGCAAGGTCACATGACGATCGCCGTCGCACCCTCGATCTCCACGACGTCCACTTCCTCGCCCACTTCGTAGGCGCGGTCGGTAGCAAGAGAGCGGGCGGACCAGACCTCCCCGGCGAGCTTGATCCGGCCGCCGGATCCGTCGACGCGCTCCAGCACCACGGCCTGTCTCCCCTTCAACGCCTCCACACCGGTGGCGAATTGGGGTCGCTGTGAGCGATGCCGGGCGGCGATGGGCCGTACGACGGCGATCAGGGCGACCGATACGGCGGCGAAGACGAGTACCTGGACGGTGATGCCCCCGCCGACCGCGGCCGTGACCGCCGCGGCGGCGGCGCCCGCCGCGAGCATGCCCAACTCCGGCATCGCGGTCACCACGAGCGGGATTCCGAGCGCTACCGCGCCGACGAGCCACCACACCCATGCGTCGATGTCGTTCACATGGTCATGGTAGGTCCGCAGGTACTGCCTCCGACAGGGCGCCGGAGCCTCGGAAGAGGCTTCTTGCCCAGGGGAGTTCGCAGGATCAGGCCATCGGGAGGCCCTGCGCGGTCCAGCGCTCGCCGACCTGTTCGACGACGAGCGGGAGGCCGAAGCAGAGGGAGAGGTTGCGGGAGGTGAGTTCGAGCTCCAGCGGACCGGCGGCGAGGACCTTGCCCTGGCGGATCATCAGGACGTGGGTGAAGCCGGGAGCGATCTCCTCGACGTGGTGGGTGACCATGAGCATCGAGGGGGCGATCGGGTCGCGCGCGAGACGGCCGAGACGGCGTACGAGGTCCTCGCGGCCGCCGAGGTCGAGGCCGGCGGCGGGCTCGTCGAGGAGCAGCAGCTCGGGGTCGGTCATGAGGGCACGGGCGATCAGGGTGCGCTTGCGCTCGCCCTCGGAGAGCGTGCCGAACTTGCGCTCCAGGTAGTCGCTCATGCCGAGGCGGTCGAGGAAGGCGCGGGCGCGCTGCTCGTCGATCTCCTCGTACTCCTCCTGCCAGCCGGCGGTCATGCCGTACGCGGCGGTCAGCACGGTCTGCAGGACCGTCTGGCGCTTGGGCAGCTTGTCCGCCATGGCGATGCCGGCCATGCCGATGCGGGGGCGCAGTTCGAAGACGTCGGTGCCGGGGGTGCCGAGGGTCTCGCCGAGGATGGTGGCGGTGCCCTTGCTGGGGTACAGGTAGCTGGACGCGACGTTCAGGAGGGTGGTCTTGCCGGCGCCGTTCGGGCCGAGGATGACCCAGCGCTCGCCCTCCTTGACCGACCAGGAGACCTGGTCCACCAGAGCCCGGCCCTCGCGGACCACGGATACGTCCTGAAGCTCCAGAACATCGCTCATGAGCGCGTTGTCTCCCCTTGCAGTGTGGCCGGTCTCGGCTGTCGCGTTCGCCTGTGGCGCGGTCCGCCGCGCCGGTGGGCGCAGCCCTCAAGGAAATCTACGCCACCGGTCGGCCGCTCCATTCCATCGGTCCTGTCCTTAGGGTGGAGGCATGCTCTCGGAACCACGCTCTGGACTCCTTGCCGCTTGGGGAAATGCCCTGTTGGCCGGATTTGTCTCACCGGACGACGCCGTACTCGCGATCGTCGGCGAGGACGCCGTGCACCGGGTGGAGGGGGTGCCGGGTGAGTCGGCGCCCGTGGGTCTCACGCTCGCGCTGGGGAGGCTGCGGTCGCTCGGTGTGACGGGGCTGCGGGTCGCGCTGCCTGCGCCCGGGCATCCGCTGGGGCTGAGCGGGCCGCCGGAGTTCAACGCGCGGGCGTTGGAGCCCGAGGAGGCGGTGATCTGTTACGGCGCCGCGCTCGGGCTGGTGCCCGAGGTGTACGAGGCCGGGCCCGACGGCGATGTCCATGTCGAGGTCGTGTGGCACTGCCTTGCCGTGCGGGAGGCGCCGCCCGCCGATGTGCCGTCGCTCGGGGAGGCCGAGCGGGAGCTGGCGGAGGCGCTGCGGGACGCGACCGAGGTGCTGACGCGGCTGGACGTGGCGGGGTCGGGACCGATGGCTGAGGCGGCGATCGACGCGTATCGGGCGCGGGCCGAGCGGGGGCGGGAGGTGTTGGCGCCGGGGTATCCGCCGCGAGCGGTGCGGGTGCTGGAGCTGGCGCAGCGGGTGGGGTTGCTGGTGTCGCTGGCGTACGAGCACGGACACGGGGGTGCGGTGAGCGCGTCCGAGATGTCGGCGCGGGGTGTGGCCTTGCGGCCGGTGGAGCGGACCGCTCGGCGGGCGACTGTGGCGGCGTACAACGCGTATGTGGAGGAGCGGGAGCGGGGCGTTCGCTGAGCGTCGGTGGTGCTGGTGAGCGATGTGGGTGCTCGGGAGTGGGCTGCGGGTCCGGGAAGGCATGAGGATTGCGTGTCCGACCCGGCCGCGGATCGTGCGCTGATCAAGGCCGGAGAGATCCGGAACGGTAAGGAAATTCGAGGCCAAGCGCCCGTTCGGATCATTCGAGCGAGAAGCTGACCGGCCTCCCGGGGAACCCCCGGGAGGCCGAAGTCATGACCTGCTCGGCGACTGGCGTCAGTGGTTGATGCCCAGGTTGCCGAAGGCGGGGTTCAGCACACCGATCACGTTCACGCTGTTGCCGACCGCGTTCACCGGGACGTGCACCGGGGCCTGGACGAGGTTGCCCGAGACGACACCCGGCGAGCCCACGGCCTTGCCGTCGGCGATCGCTCCGTCGGTGGCGGAGGCCATACCGGCACCGGCGGCGATCAGTCCACCGGCCACCATCGTCACGGCCGCTGCCTTCTTCAGGTTCTTCACTTCTGAGCCCTCCCTAGTGATTGCCGCGACAGTCGCCGCAGCACGCACTGGAGAACGGCGGAGGTCCGCGAAGGATGCGCCATCCGGGGGACATTCCCACGACGGTATGAATCTCAGTCCGGAGCGGAACCCTCCAGATTGCCGTACGGAACGATTGTCAGCCGGTCATGCCATGGCGTACGGCCCACAGAGCCGCCTGTGTGCGGTCCGCCAGGTCGAGCTTCATCAGGATGTTCGACACGTGCGTCTTGACGGTCTTCTCGGAGAGCACCAGTGCACGGGCGATCTCCCGGTTGGAGCGGCCGTCCGCTATCAGCCCGAGCACCTCGCGCTCCCGCTCGGTGAGCGAACCGCCTCTCCCCTGGCCGGAGTTGCTCTCCTCCTGGGACAACAGCGCACCCGCGACCTCGGGTTGGAGCAGGATGTGTCCCGCGTGGACGGAACGGATGGCGCCGGCCAGGGCGTCGGGGTCGACGTCCTTGTACACGTACCCCGCGGCGCCCGCGCGCAGGGCCGGTACGACCGTGCGCTGTTCGGTGAAGCTGGTGACGATCAGCACACGCGCGGGGTTGTTCAGCTCGCGGAGCTTGCGCAGCGCGTCGACCCCGTCCATGCCCGGCATCTTGACGTCCATGAGGACGACGTCGGGTTTCAGTTCCTCGGCGCGGGCGACGCCTTCGGCGCCGTCGGCCGCCTCGCCCACGACCTCGATGTCGTCCTGCACTTCGAGGAAGGTGCGCAGGCCCCGGCGGACCACTTGGTGGTCGTCGACGAGCAGCACCTTGATTGCGTCAGCCACCGGGGACCTCCATCTCGATGGTGGTGCCCTTGCCGGGCGCCGATTCCACGGTCAGTGCGCCGCCGGCCCCGCTCGTCCGGTCCCGCATGGAGACCAGGCCGAGGTGGCGTCCCGCACGGCGTATCCCCTGGGGGTCGAAGCCGCTGCCGTCGTCCGTCACCCGCAGGACGGCTCCGCCGCCGCGCCGGTCCAGGGTCACGTCGACATGCTCGGCGCCCGAGTGCCGCAGGGCGTTGTGCAGGGCCTCCTGGGCGACGCGCAGCACTGACTCCTCCTGGGCGGCGGGCAGGGCGCGCACTCCGAGGCTTGTGAAGGTCACGCGCGCGGCGTGGGCGCGGTCGAGGACCTGGATGTGGGTGCGGAGGGTCGCGACGAGGCCGTCCTCGTCCAGTGCCGCGGGGCGCAGCTCGACGACTGCCGCGCGCAGTTCGTCGGCGGCCTCGGCGGCGAGCACGGCCACCTGCTGCAGCTCGCCCTTGGCGCGGGACGGGTCGCGGTCGACCAGGGCCGCGGCGGCCTGGGCGGTCAGGCGCAGTGAGAACAGCTTCTGGCTGACCGCGTCGTGCAGTTCGTGGGCGAGGCGGGAGCGTTCCTCGGCGATGGTGAGCTCGCGGCTGCGTTCGTACAGGCGGGCGTTGGTGAGGGCGATCGCGGCGTGCTGGGCGAGGATCGCCAGGAGTTCCTCGTCCTCCTCGGTGAAGCCGCAGCTGCCTTCCGGCTCGGGGCGCGGGGGGTGTGGTGGGTTTCCCTCCGCAGGGCGCAGCTTGTTGGCCAGGAACAGCGCGCCGATGACCTCGTCGCCGTCGCGGATCGGCAGGCCCAGGAAGTCGGACATGTCGGGGTGGGCGGACGGCCAGCCCTCGAAGCGGGGGTCCTTGCGTACGTCGGCGATGCGCTCCGGCCTGGCCTCGTGCAGCATCGCGGCGAGGATGCCGTGCTGGCGCGGGAGGGGGCCGATGGCCTTCCACTGCGCGTCGCTGACGCCGTCGACCACGAACTGGGCGAAGCCACCGTGGTCGTCGGGCACGCCCAGGGCGGCGTACTGCGCGTCGAGCAGTTCGCGGGCCGAGGCGACGATCGTCTTGAGGACGTCGCGCACCTCGAGGTGCCTGCTCATGGCCAGCAGCGCCGTGCTCACCGCGGCGAGGCCGGACCGGGGGCCTTGACTCATGCCCTCACCGTACCGGCGGGGTGTGACAGTCCGTATCCGCCCTGTGGCGGCCGCCTCCTAGGCCGGGAGACCTAGGGCGAAGGGCCTCGCGGCTTTGCGGCCCGCGTCCGAGGCGGCGACCACTGCCCGGTTCCTACGTTGGGGGCACGCCGATCAGGAGGCGTCGAGGACGAGGGGACGTGTGTCATGCCGGTAGCGATCATCACGGGGGCCTCGAAGGGACTGGGGCGGGCGCTGGCCGACGCCCTGGCCGCCCGGGGCTGGGATCTGGTGCTCGACGCCAGAGGCGCTCAGGCCCTCACGGAGGCGGCGCGGGCCGTCTCCGCGCACGGGACGCGGGTGACGGCCCTGCCGGGGGACGTCACGGACGCCGGGCACCGGAGCGAGTTGGTGGCGGCAGCGTGGAAGCTCGGCGGGGTCGACCTGCTGGTGAACAACGCGAGCGCGCTGGGCGCCGAGCCGCTGGTGCGGCTGGAGAAGCTGCCCCTGGAGGGGCTGCGGCGGGCGCTGGAGGTCAACGTGGTGGCGGCGCTGGGGCTCGTCCAGGAGGCGCTGCCGCTGTTGCGGACGTCCGAGGCGGGCGCGGTCATCGCGGTCAGTTCGGACGCGGCCGCCGAGGCGTACGAGACGTGGGGCGGCTACGGGGCGTCCAAGGCGGCCCTGGACCATCTGGCGGCGGTGCTGGGCGAGGAGGAGCCCGGGCTGCGGGTGTGGGCGGTCGACCCGGGTGACATGGCGACGGACCTGTATGCGGCCGCCGTACCGGAGGACAGGGATCCGCGGCCGGATCCGGTCGGCGTGGTGCCGGCGTTCCTGCGGCTGCTGGACGAGCGGCCCGCGAGCGGGCGCTACGGGGCTCCCGCTCTGCTGGAGGAGCGATGACGCTGGCGGTACACGTCCCGGAGGAGCTGTCGGCGCGGGTGCCGGCCGAGCAGCGTGGGCCCGGGCTCGACCGGGATGCCGTACGGCTGCTCGTGTCACGAGGGACCGCGGTGTCGCACCACGCGTTCGTGGAGCTGCCCCGGCTGTTGCGGGCCGGGGACCTGCTCGTCGTGAACACCTCGCCCACGCTGGCCGCCGCCGTCGACGGGCGGGTCGGGCAGGCGCGCGTGGTGGTGCACTTCTCCACCCCCGGGGACGACGGGCGGTGGGCGGTCGAGCTGCGGGATCCCGACGAGAAGGGCACCACGCGCGCGCGTGCGGGCGGGCCCGCCGGAACGGAGGTGCGGCTGCCCGGGGGTGCGCCCGGTGGTGGGCGGCTGGTCCTGGAGGAGCCGCTGAGCACACAAGGCGAGCGGTTGTGGTGGGCGCGTGTGACGGGGGCGGAGGTCCTCGGCATGCTGAGGGAGCACGGGCGGCCCATTCGTTACTCCTACACGGAGCGGGACCAGCCGTTGTCCGTGTACCAGACGGTGTTCGCGCTGCCGTCGCCCGACGGAGCGGGCAGTGCGGAGATGCCGAGTGCGGCGCGGCCCTTCACCGCGCGGCTGGTGGCGGAGCTGGTGAGCCGGGGGGTGCAGTTCGCGCCGGTCACGCTGCACACCGGGGTGGCTTCGGCGGAGGCGCACGAGCCGCCGTATCCGGAGCGGTTCGCGGTGCCGGAGGCGTCCGCGCGGCTGATCAACGCGGTGAAGGCGGGGGACGGCAGGGTCGTGGCGGTGGGGACGACCGCCGTGCGGGCCGTGGAGTCTGCTGCCGGACCCGACGGAGTCGTACGCGCGCGTGCGGGGTGGACCGATCTCGTGGTGACCCCGGAACGCGGGGTGCGGGTGGTGGACGGGCTGCTGACGGGGCTGCACGAACCCGAGGCGTCGCATCTTCTGATGCTGGAGGCGGTCGCGGGGCGGGCGGCGGTCGACCGCAGTTACGGGGAGGCGCTGCGTGAGCTCTACCTGTGGCACGAGTTCGGGGACGTGCACCTCATCCTGCCGAAGGAGAGGCCTCACACAGAGCATTGCGTCAGCAACTCTTGGTGAGACTGCCGTGCCCCCGATGTGAGCCCGCACATAGGGCGCAGATCACGTACTAGGAGAAATAGGAGACAAACCCCTCCCGCGTGAACGGGGCAGACGTTCTGGTCTGTCCCGTTTTGCCCCTCCCCGATCCACTACCCGGGATCGTACGTCACACCTTTGCCTCGGGTTTTTGCGGCCGCTAAGAATGGCTGCCGTCGCTCAGAGCGCCGCGGGTTTTGCCCGCGGCGTTCGTGCCGGAAGCACCACCGTCCCCCACCGGACGCCGAGCGACTCCGCGCTATTCGAAGAGGTCCACGCACATGCTCAAGAACATCAAGACCCGAAGTCGTGCCCTGACCCGGACGCACAAGATCGCGATGACCGGTGTCGCCACGCTCGGCGCCGCCACCATCGCGTTCACCGCTGTTCCGGGCGGACAGACGACCACCGCCGAGGCGGCCGCCGCCCCGGCACGAGTGGCCTACAGCTCCGAGCAGCTCCAGGGCCTGCAGTCGGGTGTCACCGAGCAGCTCGCCGGTGCCGGCCTGAAGAGCCAGGCCGCCGAGGCGAAGAAGAAGGCCGAGGCGGACGCCAAGGCGAAGGCCAAGGCCGCCGCGGCCGCCGCGAAGAAGAAGGCCGCCGCGGCAGCCGCCAAGAAGAAGGCCGAGCAGGCGCGCAAGGCGAAGGAGGCCGCCAGCCGGTCCGCCAAGCGCGCCCAGGTCAAGGCCGTCGCCGCGAAGAAGAGCTACGCCAACAACCTCGACGGCTGGATCAAGGAGTCCCTGGACATCATGAAGTCCAAGGGCATCCCGGGTTCGTACAACGGTCTGTACCGGAACATCATCCGGGAGTCGTCGGGCAACCCGAACGCGATCAACAACTGGGACATCAACGCCATCAACGGCATCCCGTCGAAGGGGCTGCTCCAGGTCATCCCGCCGACCTTCAAGACGTACCACGTCCCGGGCACGTCCTGGAACATCTACGACCCGGTCGCCAACATCACCGCCGCCTGCAACTACGCGGCCGACAGGTACGGCTCCATGGACAACGTCGACAGCGCGTACTGAGGCCGCGCGGACCTCTTCACGCCGAAGGGCGGCACCCCCACCGGGGTGCCGCCCTTCACCGTCGTACAAGGCGTACGGCAGTGATCACTTGCGCATGACCTCGGGCTCGTGGCGGCGCAGGAAGCGGGCCACGAAGAAGCCGCAGATCACGCCGAGGACGATCAGGGCGGCCATGTCCATGCCCCAGGCGCCGACGGTGTGCTCCCACAGCGGGTCCGTGTCGCCGCCCTCCTTGGGCGGGCTGATCTTGTTGAAGTCCAGCGTGGCGCCCGCGGCGGCGACCGCCCAGCGGGACGGCATCAGGTACGAGAACTCGTTGACGCCGATCGAGCCGTTCAGGGTGAACAGGCAGCCGGTGAACACGACCTGGATGATCGCGAACATGACCAGCAGCGGCATGGTCTTCTCGGCCGTCTTCACCAGCGACGAGATGACCAGGCCGAACATCATCGAGGCGAAGCCCAGCGCCATGATCGGGATGGAGAGTTCGATCATGGTGGAGCTGCCGAGGACCAGGCCCTGCTCAGGGATCTCCCGGCTGGCGAACCCGATGACGCCGACCAGCAGGCCCTGGAACACGGTGATCAGGCCGAGCACGAACACCTTGGACATCAGGTACGCCGAGCGTGACAGGCCGGTGGCGCGCTCCCGCTCGTAGATGACCCGTTCCTTGATCAGCTCACGGACGGAGTTCGCGGCGCCCGCGAAGCAGGCGCCGACCGCGAGGATCAGCAGGACCGTGGTGGCCGTGCCGTTCGGGATGATCCGCCCGGTCTGCGGGTTGGCCGGATTGGGCAGCAGGCTGTTGCCCGAGTCGATGAGCAGGCTCACCGCGCCCAGGACCGCCGGCAGGATCACCATCAGCGCCAGGAAGCCCTTGTCGGAGGCGATCACCGAGGTGTAGCGGCGCACCAGCGTGACGAACTGGGACATCCAGCCCTGCGGCTTCGGCGGCTTCATCGCCTGCATCGGCGGCATCTGTACGGACTGCGGCGCAACGGCGTCGATGTCCGCGGCGTACATCTGGTAGTGCTGCGAGCCCTTCCAGCGGCCCGCCCAGTCGTAGTCGCGGTAGTTCTCGAAGGCGGAGAAGACATCGGCCCAGGTGTCGTAGCCGAAGAAGTTCAGCGCCTCCTCCGGCGGGCCGAAGTAGGCGACGCTGCCGCCGGGTGCCATCACGAGCAGCTTGTCGCAGATCGCCAGTTCTGCCACGGAGTGCGTGACGACGAGGACCGTACGGCCGTCGTCCGCCAGGCCGCGCAGCAGCTGCATGACGTCGCGGTCCATGCCCGGGTCGAGGCCGGAGGTCGGCTCGTCCAGGAAGATCAGCGACGGCTTGGTGAGCAGCTCCAGGGCCACGGAGACGCGCTTGCGCTGGCCACCGGAGAGGGAGGTGACCTTCTTCTCCTTGTGGATGTCCAGCTTGAGCTCGCGCAGCACCTCGCCTATACGGGCGTCGCGCTCGGCGGCCGTGGTGTCGGCCGGGAAGCGCAGCTTGGCCGCGTACTTGAGGGCCTTCTTGACGGTCAGTTCCTTGTGCAGGATGTCGTCCTGCGGGACCAGACCGATGCGCTGGCGCAGCTCGGCGAACTGCTTGTACAGGTTCCGGTTGTCGTAGAGGACGTCGCCCTGGTTGGCGGGGCGATAGCCCGTCAGCGCCTTGAGCAGCGTCGACTTGCCGGAGCCGGACGGGCCGATGACCGCGATCAGCGACTTCTCCGGGACGCCGAAGGAGACGTCCTTGAGGATCTGCTTGCCGCCGTCGACCGTGACGGTCAGATGGCGGGCCGAGAAGGACACCTCGCCGGTGTCGACGAACTCCTCGAGACGGTCGCCGACCAGACGGAACGTCGAGTGACCGACGCCGACGATGTCGTTCGGGCCCAGCAGCTGCGAGCCGCCCTTGGCGATCGGCTGGCCGTTGACGTACGTGCCGTTGTGCGAGCCCAGGTCGCGGATCTCGAAGCGGCCGTCGGGCGTGGCGTGGAACTCCGCGTGGTTGCGGGAGACCTGGAGGTCGGAGACCACCAGGTCGTTCTCCAGGGCGCGGCCGATACGCATGACGCGGCCGAGCGAGAACTGGTGGAACGTGGTCGGGCTGCGGTCGCCGTAGACCGGCGGCGCCCCCGCGCCACCACCGGGGCCCTGCTGCTGCGGGATCGACGGCGCCTGGTGGGCCTGTTGCGGCTGCTGCGGCTGCTGCGGCTGCTGCGGCTGCTGCGGCTGCTGCCAGCCGGCCGGCGGGGCCTGCTGCTGCGGCGGTGCCTGCGGCGCCCAGCCGGGATTCGCGCCCTGAGCCGCGTACGGCTGCTGCTGGGGCTGGGCCTGTGGCGAAGCCACGGCGGCCGCGGTGCCGGAGAGGCTGACCAACGGACCGTCGGTCGCGTTGCCCAGATGCACGGCCGTGCCCGGGCCGATCTCCAGGTGGTGGATCCGCTGCCCCTGCACGAACGTGCCGTTGGTGCTGCCGTGGTCTTCGATGACCCAACTGCGGCCGCTCCAGCTGATCGTGGCGTGACGCCAGGACACCCTGGCATCGTCGAGCACCACGTCCCCCTGCGGATCACGTCCGAGGGTGTATGGCCTGGACGGGTCGAGCGTCCAGGTCCGTCCATTCAATTCCAGTACGAGTTCCGGCACTCCATGCCCCACTGAGTAGTCCCCCGAGTTACCCCCAACACAGGGAGTCTAGGGATGTCGAACATCGTCGGGAACTATTTCAGGCTCGGCCCCCTGACCGAAAGTCGGGCCTTGTGAAGAAGGCATACGCCCGCTTCGGCTGTTTCCGTTGACGGGGTTGAAACCGGCCCGGAGAGTGGTAATCCACGCGAGGGGGACATGCGCGGCGACTCGGCCGCGTCGCGGATCGGGGGGTCTGCCATGAGTGCGTCCATGAGCGTCGAGACCACGAAGCCCGGCACGAGGCTGCCGTGGGGGGACATCCTGCTGTCCGCGATCGCCTGCGTGAGCTGGGCGTTGATCGGCATGGCGGGCACGGCCGCGCTCGGCCTGCATCTGCTCGAAGCCGATACGGCCGGTTCGCTCGGGCCGATGACCGCAGCGGTGGTGGCTCTTGGGGCGGGTGGTTCCGTCACGCCGTCCGGAGATGTGTCCGCGTTCGGTCTGACGGGCGCGGAGGCGGCCACCGCCATCGAGATCACGCCACTTGGGGTGAGCCTGGTCGGAGCGCTGCTGCTGTCGTGGTTCTTCCTACGGTCCCTGCGCGGGGCCGGAGTTGTGATCGCACCCTCCGAACTCCTCGCTCGTGCGGGCGCGGTGGTCGCGCTGTTCGTGGCGATGCTGGGCGGGCTGGCCTGGGCGGGACACGACATCATCACGATCGACGGAAGCGCACTGGGACTCGACGACCTGCCCGGCGGGGGTGGCGGCGGCATCGAGATCCCGGGGTTGGGCGACGTCGGGGACATCGGGGGGCTACTGCCCGACCAGGTCGGCGACCTCATCGACGCGAAGGCCGCGGTCGGCTTCACCGTCGACACCGCGCCGACGCTGCTCGGCGGGCTCGGCTGGTCGGCCGGGATCCTGCTGATCGCCCTGCTGGCCTCGCGCCGCACTCCGCTGCCGCGCGGTTGGGAGGCCGTGCACCGAGTCGTACGGCCGGCCGCTTCCGCCCTGGTCACGGTCCTGCTGGTGGCGGTGGCGGCCGGGTTCGCGGCGGCCGCGTACGCGGCGATCGGCGACGACCACCCGAAGCGGATCGCGGGGGCGGCGCTGCTGGGGGCGCCGAACGGCGTGTGGCTGGGCATCCCGATCGGCCTGTTCGTGCCGTTCGACGGCAGGGCGACAGGAGTGCTGACGAACTTCCTGCCGGCTCCGCTGGACGAACTGCTGAACTCCGAGTCCGACCAGTCCGTGACTCTGGGGCGGCTGGCGGACCTCGACGGGCGGGTGTGGCTGCTGGGGGTCGCGACGGCGCTGATGATGCTGCTGGCGGGGGTGCTGACGGCGGTGCGGACGCCGGTGGGTGTCGGGGGCGGCGGCGGTTCCGCGGTCGTACGGGATCCAGCCGTACGGGATCCAGCGGTACGGGATCCAGCCGTACGGGTACGGGATCCGGGCGCCCTCGGTTTCGCCGGGCGGTGTGCGCTGCGGCTGGGCATCGCCACGGCGCTGACCTTGCCGCTGCTCGCCTGGCTGACCGAGCTGTCCGTGGACGCCTCGCTGTCCGTGCTCGGCTTCGACGCGTTCGGCGCGGGGATCAACCTGCGCGGGAACCTCGGCATGGCGCTGCTGCTGGGCGCCGTGTGGGGTGCGGGCGCGGGTGCCGCCGGTGCGCTGCTCGCCCGGGCGGCCGGGGCGGCGGGGCGACAGGCGGCGCCGCCGGCACTGGGTGACGGGCGGTGGGGACAGGGGGCCGGGGGTGCCGGGCCTTCTGTGACGGTTGGGGGCGCCGGGCAGCTGACTGCCCCGTACGCAGGTGAGACCCGTGATTCTCATGAGGAACAGCAGAGGGATCCGCACGCGAGCGGGTCCGGGCCCTACGTCCCCGGCTCGCCGTACCGGCCGCCGAACCCTGCGACCAATCCGTATCTGCGGGTGCCGGACGAGTTACGGGAACCGGAGGACGCGCGGCCGGACGACGAGCCGCGTCGGCCCGGTGGCCCTCGGTCGCCCGGCGACGACGTGTATGGCGCGCCCACGATGGCCCGACCGATCGGGCCGCCGCCGCGGTGGCCCCGGAAGCCTTCCGGCTCACGGCCCGGGGAGCGGCCGTCGTCCGCGCCGGACGAGAGGCGGCCACCACCACCACCGCCACCGCCTCCTCCGCCGCCACCGCCTCCGCCTCCGCCTCCGCCTCCGGGGAGGCCGAAGGGACGCCAGTGATCCCCCGGGGGCGGCGCAGCCGTGCGCAGCGAAGACGTGGCCGGTACGTAAGGTCGGCGCCACCGGTCCGCCACCCAGTGTTCCGTGTCCGTCAGGCGGACCTCGGGCGCGGAAGGCACTGCGTGCCGGATACGGTGGGAACACCATGAGCGCTTCGCAGACCTCGTCCTCTGACGTCCCCACCCTTCTCGTCAAGATCTTCGGGAAGGACAGGCCGGGCATCACGGCCGGACTCTTCGACACCCTCGCCGCCTACTCCGTCGACGTGGTCGACATCGAGCAGGTCGTCACCCGTGGCCGGATGGTGCTGTGCGCGCTCGTGACCGCGCCGCCCAGCGGGCTGGAGGGCGAGCTGCGGTCCACCGTCCACAGCTGGGCGGAGTCGATCAAGATGCAGGCCGAGATCATCTCCGGCCTCGGCGACAACCGTCCGCGCGGGCTGGGGCGGTCCCTGGTCACCGTGCTCGGGCATCCGCTCACCGCGGAGGCGACGGCGGCGGTCGCCGCGAAGATCACCAAGGTCGGCGGCAACATCGACCGTATTTTCCGGCTCGCCAAGTATCCGGTGACGGCGGTCGAGTTCGCGGTGTCCGGCGTGGAGACCGGGCCGCTGCGCACCGCCCTGGTGACCGACGCGGCGGCGTTCGGCGTCGACGTCGCGGTGGTCGCGGCCGGGCTGCACCGCCGCGCCCAGCGCCTGATCGTCATGGACGTGGACTCGACACTCATCCAGGACGAGGTGATCGAGCTCTTCGCCGCGCACGCCGGCTGCGAGGACAAGGTCGCCGAGGTGACGGCGGCCGCGATGCGCGGGGAGCTGGACTTCGAACAGTCGCTGCACGCGCGCGTGGCGCTCCTCGAGGGACTGGACGCCTCGGTGGTGGACAAGGTGCGCAGTGAGGTACGGCTGACGCCGGGCGCGCGCACGCTGATCCGTACGCTGAAGCGCCTCGGCTACCAGGTGGGGGTCGTCTCGGGCGGGTTCACCCAGGTCACGGATGATCTGAAGGAGCGGCTCGGGCTCGACTTCGCCCAGGCCAACACGCTGGAGATCGTCGACGGCAAGCTGACGGGCAAGGTCACCGGAGAGATCGTGGACCGGGCGGGCAAGGCACGGCTGCTGCGCCGGTTCGCCGCGGAGGCGGGCGTACCGCTGGCGCAGACCGTGGCGATCGGCGACGGGGCCAACGACCTGGACATGCTCAACGCGGCCGGCCTCGGGGTCGCCTTCAACGCCAAGCCGGTGGTGCGGGAGGCCGCGCACACCGCGGTGAACGTGCCGTTCCTCGACACGGTCCTGTATCTGCTGGGCGTCACCCGCGAGGAGGTCGAGGCCGCGGACATGCACGAGGAGAGCTGAGTCCGTCCCCGCACCGAGAGCTGCGAAGGGCCCGGCGCCTGCGCGGTGCCGGGCCCTTCAGCGCGGAGAACGATTCAGTCGGACGGCGCCCAGTAGTCGGCCAGCGTGGCCACGCCCGGCTCCAGGGACTTCCAGGAGCCGTCGAACGACAGTACGGCGAAGGCGGCGGCCGGGAAGCCGCGGTCGCTCATCCGCTCGCGGGCGTCACCCTCGGCCGAGCCGGCCAGGATGTCGGCGAGGCCCTGGACGCCCGGGTTGTGGCCGATGAGCAGGACGTCCTGCGCGTCGTCGGGGGTCTCGTTGAGCAGGGCGATCAGCTCGCCGGGCGAGGCCTCGTAGATCCGCTCCTCGTAGACCGTTTTCGGCCGGTGCGGGAACTCATGGACGGCGAGCTTCCAGGTCTCACGGGTCCGGGTCGCGGTGGAGCACAGGGCCAGGTCGAAGGGGAGGCCGGTGTCGGCCAGCTTGCGTCCGGCGACTGCGGCGTCCATGCGGCCCCGCTCAGCGAGCGGCCGCTCGTGGTCGGTCACCTGTGGCCAGTCGGCTTTCGCATGCCGGAAGAGGACAATCCTGCGGGGTTCTGCGACGCTCATAGGATCCAGCTTCGCACGAAACAGGCCATAGGGCGCAGGTAGTTGACCGGCGGCTCCGGCTGTGTTCAGCGTGTTATCAGCTGCTGCACCCGTTCGACGAGATGGGTGACGGCGGGGTCGCCGGACGCCGCCTGCGCGTCCGTCGGGTTCAGGATCAGCACCAGGAGCACGATGAACGCGAGCGTCGGCAGCGCGAGGGCCCACCAGGGCAGCCGACTGTCGACGCCACCGCGGGTCGCCGGGTGGGGCCGGGTGTGCGTAGGAGCCGACATGGGTGCCTCCGCCGTCTTCGAGTGGCCTGTGCCCGCCTCTCGCGGTCACATCTCGAAGTTACGGAATCTCCGACCCTCAACCCATCCGGTGATCCACCCAGTTGACCCTGACACTCGCCCCCTAGGGGACAGGGGGGTTAGCCCCACCATCGGCCCGGCGGACGATCACGTGGGGCACGGTCACGGCGAGGCGATCGTCGCGATGATGGCGATGATCACGAAGATGGCGAAGAACGAGCCGAAGACGAGGAGCATCTTCTTCTGGCCGTTCTGGGGGTTCGGATCGAGCACTGGCATACGGCAAGTCTCGCACCCGTCGGCCGCCACGACTCCCCGGGGGTGGGCCGGCGGGCCCGCACACGGATCAGCGCGCCGCCTCGTCCTCCACCGTTCGGTCGCGTCCCGCCAGGACGCCCGCCGCCATCTGCGGGATCAGCAGGCCGGTCATGAGGGCGATCGGCAGGCCCCAGCCACCGCTGTGCTGGTACAGCACCCCGACCAGGAGCGGACCCGGGATGGAGATCAGATAGCCGGTGCTCTGCGCGAAGGCCGACAGCTGGGCGACGCCCGCACCGGTCCTGGCCCGCATCCCGACCATGGTGAGGGCCAGCGGGAAGGAGCAGTTGGAGACGCCGAGCAGGACGGCCCAGACCCAGGCGCCACCGGCCGGCGCGAAGTACAGACCGGCGTATCCGGCGAGACCGCAGAGGCCCAGGGCGATCACGACCGGGCCCTGGTACGGCAGCCGGGTGGCGACACGGGGGATGACGAAGGCCAGCGGCACCCCCATGGCCATCGTGACGGCGAGCAGCAGCCCCGCCGTGCCCGCCGGCACGCCCGCGTCCCGGAAGATCTGCGCCATCCACCCCATGGTGATGTAGGCGCCGGTGGCCTGGAGCCCGAAAAAGACGGCGAGCGCCCAGGCGGTACGGCTCCGGGTGATCCGCAGCGCGGGCGGTTCCTCGCGCGCGGGCGTCTTCTCGGCCGCCCCGGTCCCCCGGTCCCGTACGAGCGGAATCCACGGGACCACGGCCGCCGCCGCCAGGACCGCCCACACCGCGAGCCCCGACTGCCAGCTTCCGCCCAGCGCCTGCGTGACCGGCACGGTCACCGCCGCGGCGGTCGAGGTGCCGAGGGCGAGGGCCATCGAGTACAGGCCGGTCATGGAACCGACCCGGTCGGGGAACCAGCGCTTGACGATGACCGGCATCAGGACGTTGCTGACCGCGATGCCCATGAGGGCGAGGGCGCTGGCGGCCAGGAATCCGGCCGTACCGACCGTGTCGCCCGCGTAGGGCCGTATGAGCAGGCCGGCGGTGATGGCGGCCATGCCCGCGCACACCACCGCGCCCGGGCCGAAGCGGCGGGCGAGCCTGGGCGCCATGACGCCGAAGACGGCGAAACAGAGCGGGGGTACGGAGGTGAGGAGCCCGGCCACGCTGCCGCTCATGCCGAGGCCGTCGCGGACCTCTTCGAGGAGGGCGCCGAGGCTGGTGATGGCGGGGCGGAGGTTGAGGGCGGACAGCACGATGCCGACGACGACCAGACGCGTCGCCCACGCGCGCGTGGCGGCCCTTGTGGGCGCATCGGCCTCCTCGGCGTCGGTCGCGGCCGGGCTGCGTACGGTCGTGGACTTCATCGTCCGGGTTTCCTCACGTGCCATGAGGCCCATCATAGAATCATGGGATGATTGGTTGTCCATCCCCGGGCCGCCCGCTCCGGCCCCGCCCGTGCGAAGGTGTGCCATGCCCCTGAGCCATCCCCGTCGGTCGGCACTGTCCGAGCAGGTCATCGCCGCTCTGCGCACCCAGATCACCTCGGGCGAGTGGCCGGTCGGCGCCCGGATCCCGACGGAGCCCGAGCTGGTCGAGCAGCTCGGCGTCGCCCGCAACACCGTCCGCGAGGCCGTCCGGGCGCTCGCGCACAACGGCCTGCTGGACATCCGCCAGGGCTCCGGCACGTACGTCGTGGCGACGAGTGAGCTGGCCGGCGTGATGCACCACCGTTTCGCCGACGCGGACCCGCGGCACATCGCCGAGCTGCGCTCCACGCTGGAGTCGGCCGCCGCCAGGCTGGCCGCCGAGCGGCGCACGGAGAAGGACCTCAAGCAGCTGGACGCGCTCCTCGTGCGCCGTGAGGAGGCATGGGAGTCGGGCGACGCCGAGGCGTTCGTGACGGCGGACGCGACCTTCCACCTGGCGGTGGTGGCCGCCTCGCACAACGACGTGATGACCGCGATGTACGCGGACCTGGGCGAGGTGCTGCGGGACTGGCTGCGCGAGGACATCGGCGAGGAGCTGACGCCGGAGACGCACATGGACCACGCGCGGCTCGTCGACGCGATCCGCACGGGCGACACGGCGGCGGCCGCCCAGGAGGCCGCGAGCTATCCGTTCCTGTGCCGCCCGGGGCGGTTCAACGCCCCTTCCGGTGGCTGACCCACACCGAGCGGACCTCTTTCCAGCAGCGGCCGGTCAGGCGCACCGTCTGCGCGGGCCCGGCCTCGACCGGGGTGCCGTCACTGTCGACGTCCCACCAGCGGTCGCACTCGATGTGCAGACTGACGTCGTCGGGCCGCGGATACGGGTTGTGGCAGTACGCGATCACGTGGGAGCCGGTGACGCGGCTGCTGCACGCGGCCCCGAACGGCTCCGGAGCGGCGGCCTGCCGTCCCTCCACGCGTGCGTGCGGCTTCGCGTCGTACGGCAGGGACAGCACGAGACAGACGGCGGTCGCTGAGGCCAGGCTGCGGGACAGGCGCACAAGGGGGACCTCCTCGGCCGGGCTGGGGAGGGAGCGTGTGGTGAACGCGTAATCCAGAGTGCGCAGTTGCGGCCCCCGCCCGCCCGGCCGGGTAGGCCGAACGAGTGATGGGTGTGGGCCCGCCCTCGAAAGGACGCGGGCCCACACCCATCACTCGAGCCACAGCGGCAGCGTCACGCACCGATGGCGTGCAGACCGCCGTCCACGTGGATGATCTCGCCCGTGGTCTTGGGGAACCAGTCGCTCAGCAGCGCGACGACGCCCTTGCCGGCCGGCTCCGGGTCCTTGAGGTCCCACTCCAGGGGAGCGCGGGTGTCCCACACGGAGGCCAGCTCGGCGAAGCCCGGGATGGACTTGGCGGCCATCGAGCCGATGGGGCCCGCGGAGATGAGGTTGCAGCGGATGTTCTGCTTGCCCAGGTCGCGCGCCATGTAGCGGCTGGTGGCCTCCAGGGCGGCCTTGGCCGGGCCCATCCAGTCGTACTGCGGCCAGGCGTACTGGGCGTCGAAGGTGAGGCCCACGACCGAGCCGCCGTTCTGCATCAGCGGCAGGCAGGCCATGGTCAGCGACTTCAGGGAGAACGCCGAAACGTGCATGGCGGTGGCCACGGACTCGAACGGCGTGTTGAGGAAGTTGCCACCGAGGGCGTCCTGCGGGGCGAAGCCGATGGAGTGCACGACACCGTCCAGCCCGCCCAGCTCCTCGCCGACCAGGTCGGCCAGGCGCCCGAGGTGTTCGTCGTTGCTGACGTCGAGCTCGATGACCTTGGTGGGCTTCGGGAGCTTCTTGGCGATGCGCTCGGTCAGCGTGGGCCGCGGGAAGGCCGTCAGGATGATCTCGGCGCCCTGCTCCTGGGCCAGCTTCGCGGTGTGGAAGGCGATGGAGGACTCCATCAGCACACCGGTGATCAGGACGCGCTTGCCCTCGAGAATTCCGCTCATGGTGTTCAGTGACCCATTCCCAGTCCGCCGTCAACGGGGATGACGGCTCCAGTGATGTACGAGGCGTCGTCCGAGGCGAGGAACCGCACCGTCGCGGCGATCTCCTCGGGCTGCGCGTACCGCCCGAGCGGCACCTGCTTCACGATGCCCTCGCGCTGCTCGTCGGTGAGCACCTTGGTCATGTCGGTGTCCACGAAGCCGGGCGCGACGACGTTGAAGGTGATGTTCCGCGAGCCGAGCTCACGGGCGAGCGAGCGCGCGAAGCCGACCAGGGCGGCCTTGGAGGCGGCGTAGTTCGCCTGGCCGGGGCCGCCGTACAGCCCGACGACCGACGAGATCAGCACGACGCGGCCCTTCTTGGCGCGCAGCATGCCGCGGTTGGCGCGCTTGACGACCCGGAAGGTGCCGGTGAGGTTGGTGTCGATGACCGAGGTGAAGTCCTCCTCGGACATGCGCATCAGGAGCTGGTCCTTGGTGATGCCGGCGTTGGCGATCAGCACCTCGACCGGGCCGTGCTCGGCCTCGATCTCCTTGTAGGCCTGCTCCACCTGCTCGGTGTCGGTGATGTCGCACTTGACGGCCAGGCAGCCCAATTCCGTCAGGGCGGCCGGCGGCTCGCCCGAGCGGTACGTGATGGCGACCTTGTCGCCGGCGTCGGCGAACGCACGGGCGATGGCGAGGCCGATGCCCCGGTTGCCTCCGGTGACGAGAACCGAGCGGCTCAACGGATCACCCTTTCGATAGCGGTCTGACATACCCGCCCGGACACCTGGATGACAGGCGGCTTCCTCGAAAACCTATCGGTCCCGGCCCTCTCGCGGACAATCGGGCATCCACAGTGGCTTACCGCACCCACTGTCGGGTCCCTACAGAAAGTTGCGGAACTCCGCCGGAAACGTATGGTCCGCGGCCCCGCGCGCGCGACATGATCGGAGCCGACAGGCCACGACACCAGGGAGACCTCCGTGCCTCATACGATCGACGAAGCCTTCACGGCGCTTCCACTACGTCCCTTGGCCGACGCCGCGCTGGCACGCGCGCGTGCGCTGGGCGCGGAGCACGCGGACTTCCGGTTCGAGCGGGTGCGCAGTGCGTCCTGGCGGCTGCGGGACGCGAAGCCTTCCGGGACGTCGGACACCACCGATCTCGGGTACGCGGTGCGGGTCGTGCACGGCGGGACGTGGGGTTTCGCATCGGGCGTGGACCTGACGCTGGACGCCGCCGCCAAGGTCGCCTCGCAGGCGGTGCAGATGGCGAAGCTGTCCGCCCAGGTGATCAAGGCGGCCGGGTCGGACGAACGGGTGGAGCTGGCGGACGAGCCCGTGCACACCGAGAAGACGTGGATCTCGTCGTACGAGATCGATCCGTTCGCCGTGCCCGACGAGGAGAAGTCGGCGCTGCTGGCCGAGTGGAGCGCGCGGCTGCTTGCGGCGGACGGCGTGAATCATGTGGACGCCTCGCTGCTCACCGTCCATGAGAACAAGTTCTACGCCGACACGGCCGGGACGGTGACGACGCAGCAGCGGGTACGGCTGCACCCGCAGCTGACCGCCGTGTCCGTCGACGAGTCGAGCGGCGAGTTCGATTCCATGCGGACCATCGCGCCGCCCGTCGGGCGCGGTTGGGAGTACCTGACCGGCACCGGCTGGGACTGGGACGCGGAGCTGGAGCGGATCCCGGAACTGCTCGCCGAGAAGATGCGGGCGCCCAGCGTCGAGGCCGGCGTCTACGACCTCGTCGTCGATCCCTCCAACCTGTGGCTGACCATCCACGAGTCCATCGGGCACGCCACCGAGCTGGACCGGGCGCTCGGCTACGAGGCCGCCTACGCCGGCACCTCCTTCGCCACCTTCGACCAGCTGGGCAAGCTGAGGTACGGCTCCGAGCTGATGAACGTCACCGGTGACCGCACCGCCGAACACGGTCTGGCGACCGTCGGGTACGACGACGAGGGCGTCGAGGGACAGTCCTGGGACCTGGTGAAGAACGGCACCCTGGTCGGCTACCAGCTGGACCGGCGGATCGCGCGGCTGACCGGGTTCGAGCGGTCCAACGGGTGCGCCTTCGCCGACTCCCCCGGGCATGTGCCCGTGCAGCGCATGGCCAACGTGTCCCTGCAGCCGGACCCGGCCGGGATGTCGACCGAGGACCTCGTCGGGAGCGTGGACCGCGGGATCTACGTCGTCGGCGACCGCTCCTGGTCGATCGACATGCAGCGCTACAACTTCCAGTTCACCGGGCAGCGGTTCTTCAAGATCGAGAACGGGCGGATCACCGGGCAGCTGCGGGACGTCGCCTATCAGGCGACGACCACCGACTTCTGGGGCTCGATGGCCGCGGTCGGCGGCCCGCAGACGTACGTACTGGGCGGTGCCTTCAACTGCGGCAAGGCCCAGCCGGGCCAGGTCGCGGCGGTCTCGCACGGCTGCCCGTCGGCCCTCTTCAAGGGCGTCAACATTCTGAACACCACGCAGGAGGCCGGTCGATGAGCCCTCGTACGAACAAGCCGCACGAGATCGTCGAGCAGGCCCTCGCACTGTCCCGCGCCGACGGCTGTGTGGTCATCGCCGACGAGCAGTCGACCGCCAACCTGCGCTGGGCGGGCAACGCGCTCACCACGAACGGCGTCACCCGCGGCCGTACCCTCACCGTCATCGCGACCGTCGACGGCAAGGAGGGCACGGCCTCCGGTGTCGTCTCGCGGTCGGCCGTGACCGCGGACGAGCTGGAGCCCCTGGTGCGGGCCGCCGAGGCCGCCGCGCGCGGTGCCCAGCCCGCCGAGGACGCCCGGCCGCTGGTCACCGGCGTGCCTCAGGCACCCGACTTCACGGACGCGCCCGCCGAGACGTCCTCCGCCGTGTTCGCCGACTTCGCTCCGGCGCTCGGTGAGGCATTCGCACGCGCGCGTGCGGGCGGACGCGAGCTGTACGGCTTCGCCAACCACGAGCTGGTCTCCAGCTACCTCGGCACGTCGACGGGGTTGCGCCTGCGTCACGACCAGCCCAACGGGACGCTGGAGCTGAACGCCAAGTCGCCGGACCGTACCCGCTCGGCCTGGGCGGGCCGCTCCACCCGGGACTTCAAGGACGTCGACCCGGCGGCGCTGGACGCCGAGCTGGCCGTACGCCTCGGCTGGGCGGAGCGCCGTATCGAACTGCCCGCCGGGCGGTACGAGACACTGCTGCCGCCGACCGCCGTGGCGGACCTGCTGATCTACCAGATGTGGTCGGCGTCGGGCCGCGACGCGGCGGAGGGCCGCACGGTGTTCTCCAAGCCGGGCGGCGGCACGCGCGTGGGCGAGAAGCTCACCGACCTGCCGCTGACCCTGCGCAGCGACCCGAACGCGCCGGGCCTGGAGTCGGCCCCCTTCGTGCTCGCGCACTCCTCCGGGGGCGACCAGTCGGTGTTCGACAACGGGCTGCCGCTGACCGCCACCGAGTGGGTGCGCGAGGGCGAGCTGAGCAATCTGCTGACCAGCCGGCACAGCGCGGAGCTGACCGGGCTGCCGGTGGCGCCGGGCATCGACAACCTGATCCTGGACGGGGGCGAGGACCGGTCCCTGGAGGAGATGGTCGCCGCCACCGAGCGCGGTCTGCTGCTGACCTGCCTCTGGTACATCCGCGAGGTCGACCCGGCGACGCTGCTGCTCACCGGTCTGACCCGGGACGGCGTCTATCTCGTCGAGAACGGCGAGGTGAGCGGCGAGGTCAACAACTTCCGGTTCAACGAGTCGCCGGTCGACCTGCTGGGCCGGGCCGCCGAGGCCGGGCGCACGGAAAAGACGCTGCCGAGGGAGTGGAGCGACTGGTTCACTAGGGCTGCGATGCCGGCCCTGAGGGTGCCGGACTTCAATATGAGCTCTGTCAGTCAGGGCGTATAACCTCGTACCTGATTACGAGCGAACCCAAGGAGATACGAGAACCGTGACGGACATCGTCGACGAACTGAAGTGGCGCGGGCTGCTCGCCCTCTCCACTGACGAGGACGCATTGCGCAAGGCGTTCGCGGACGGTCCCGTCACGTTCTATTGCGGCTTCGACCCGACCGCGCCCAGCCTGCATCTCGGCAACCTCGTACAGATCCTCACGATGCGCCGGATCCAGCAGGCGGGCAACCGTCCGCTGGGCCTGGTCGGCGGCGCCACCGGCCTGATCGGCGACCCGAAGCCGGACTCGGAGCGCACGCTGAACGCTCCGGAGGTCGTGGCCCAGTGGGTCGAGCGGCTGCGCGGGCAGATCCAGCCCCTGCTGGACTTCGAGGGTCCGAACGCCGCGGTGATGGTCAACAACCTGGACTGGACCCAGGGTCTGTCGGCCATCGAGTTCCTGCGTGACGTGGGCAAGCACTTCCGGGTCAACAAGATGATCGCGAAGGAGGCCGTCGCCCGGCGGCTCAACTCCGACGCGGGCATCAGCTACACGGAGTTCAGCTACCAGATCCTGCAGAGCATGGACTTCCTGGAGCTGTACCGGAGGTACGGCTGCACGCTGCAGACCGGCGGCAGCGACCAGTGGGGCAACCTCACCTCGGGCACCGACCTGATCCACCGGGTCGAGCCCGACGCCGTGGTGCACGCCCTGGGCACGCCGCTGATCACCAAGGCGGACGGCACCAAGTTCGGCAAGACGGAGACCGGCACGGTCTGGCTCGACCCCGAGATGACCACGCCGTACGCCTTCTACCAGTTCTGGCTGAACGCGGACGACCGGGACGTCTCCAAGTTCCTGCGCATCTTCAGCTTCCGCTCCCGCGAGGAGATCGAGGAGTTGGAGAAGCAGACCGAGGAGCGTCCGCAGGCCCGTGCCGCCCAGCGCGCACTGGCGGAGGAACTGACGACGCTGGTGCACGGCGCCGACCAGACGGCCGCTGTGATCGCCGCGTCGAAGGCCCTCTTCGGCCAGGGCGAGCTGGCGCATCTCGACGACAAGACGCTGGCCGCGGCCCTGTCCGAGGTGCCGCACATCCAGGTCGCCGAACTCGGCCCGGTCGTCGACCTGTTCGCCGAGGTCGGCCTCGTGGCCAGCAAGTCGGCCGCGCGCCGCACGGTCAAGGAGGGCGGCGCCTACGTGAACAACGCGAAGGTCGCCGCGGAGGACGCCGTCCCCGCCAAGGAGGACCTGCTGCACGGGCGCTGGCTGGTGCTGCGCCGGGGCAAGAAGAACCTGGCGGCGGTCGAGGTCACGGGTTCCTAGAGACACCGAAGGGGGCGGCTTCCCGTGTGGGAGGCCGCCCCCTTCGCCGTGCCTGCCCTCAGGTTCGCTGCTTGTTGCGGCCGAGTGTCGCCATGTACATCATGTCGCCCAGGAAGACGATGACGACCGCGGCGATGAGCTGGAACAGATGCCGCATCCAGTCGATCCCGGAGGTGGCTTCGACGCCGGCGGCACGGGCGACGGCGTTGCCGACGATCGCGCCGAGGATGCCGAAGATCGTGGTCAGCCAGAGGGGGCTGTGCTGCTTGCCCGGGATGATCGCCTTCGCGATCAGGCCCAGTACGAATCCCACAATGATGGCCCACAACCAGCCCATGGCTGCCTCCTCGTACGGCTCGACGTGAGCATTACGCCCAGTGTCGGCCCGGTCGCCCTACGGTGCATGCCGGGTGCGGCCGTACGCGCTACGGCCGAGAGCGTTCGTCCTGGTTGGATGTGCCCCGGTCTCGAAGGCGGCGCAGGCCCGGCGTAACGTGGGTGATGTCCGGGTCCCGTTCCCCGACCGGGGGCGGACCGGGTGCGGGGCGGGGAGAGTCCGATGCGGGCGGATGGTGGAATGTGATGCGGAAGCAACATGGCGGCGGCAACGTCCAGGTGTTCCGGATCACCGGAGCCCGGACGAGCCTCCAGGAAGACGTGCGCGGACGGCAGCGCAGGTACGTCATCTCGATGACGGTCCGTACGCTGTCGGTGATCCTCGCGGTGTCGCTGTGGAACGTGGAACGGCACGTCGCGATCGTCGCCCTGGTGCTCGGGGCGGTCCTCCCCTATGTCGCCGTGGTGATCGCCAACGCCGGGCGGGAGAACGCGCCGTCGCTCCCGTCGACGTTCGTGGCCGCGCCCACCCGGCCGATGATCACTCCGCCTCGTGCGGACGACGGCTTCGCGGAACCCGTCCCGGAAGACGTCGTGGCCGACCCGGCGTCGGGTCCGCGGCACGAACCGCACGAACGGGCCTGATCATGCGCGTCGCCGACGGACGGTGAAGCGACGCCGAAGGGCGGGTCACAACCGGAAGTCAGGCCCTCGCCAAGCTCAAGAAAAGCTCAGATCAATCATGTTGTTCCAGTGCCGGGCGACGGGTTACCCGTGACATACTTCGTAGGCGCTCCGCATCCCCCGTCGGAGCGACGGACCGACGCCGGGCAGCTCCCCCCGTGGCTGCTCGGCGTCGCCTTTTTGATGCATCTGTGAGACGAACCAGTGAGTGACGAAACCCCGATCTGTTCCGCCAAGGGCTGTCGAGCCGACGCCGTATGGGTGCTGGCGTGGAACAACCCGAAGATCCATACGCCGGAGCGGCGCAAGACGTGGCTCGCGTGCGAGGAGCACCGGGAGCACCTGTCACAGTTCCTCGGGGTGCGGGGGTTCCTGAAGGACGTGGTCCTCCTGTCGGAGTGGGAGTCCTCCGAAGCCTCCTAGGGTCTGTTCGCCGCCGCCGGACGGACCCGGCCCGCGCCCCCTAGCCGCCGATCGCCGACATCGGCCGGTCCGGCTGCAGGAACTTCGGGTCGTCCAGGCCCGAGCCCGCCTTCTTGCCCCACATGGCCAGGCGCCAGATGCGGGCGATCTCCTCGTCGGGGGCGTCGGAGCGCAGGGCGGCGCGCAGGTCGGTCTCCTCGGTGGCGAACAGGCAGGTGCGTATCTGGCCGTCGGCCGTCAGGCGGGTGCGGTCGCAGGCCGCGCAGAACGGGCGGGTGACGGAGGCGATGACACCGACGCGGTGCGGGCCGCCGTTGACGAGCCAGCGCTCGGCGGGGGCCGAGCCGCGCTCGTCGGAGCCCTCTTCGGTGAGCTCGAAGCGGGTGCGGAGGGACGCCAGGATGTCTCCTGCCGTGATCATGCCGTCGCGCTTCCAGCCGTGCTGGGCGTCCAGGGGCATCTGCTCGATGAACCGCAGTTCGTAGTCGTGCTCCACCGCCCAGGCCAGCAGGTCCGGGGCCTCGTCCTCGTTCAGCCCCGGCATCAGGACCGAGTTGACCTTCACCGGCGTCAGAGCGGCGTCGCGGGCGGCCTCCAGGCCGGCGATGACGTCCTGGTGGCGGTCGCGACGGGTGAGGGTCTTGAAGACGTCCGGGCGGAGGGTGTCCAGGGAGACGTTGACCCGGTCCAGGCCCGCCGCCTTCAGGGCCGCCGCGGTGCGCTTGAGGCCGATGCCGTTGGTGGTCAGGGACATCTGGGGGCGGGGCTCGAGGGCCGCGACGCGCTCGACGATGCCGACCAGGCCGGGGCGCAGCAGGGGCTCACCGCCGGTGAAGCGGACTTCCCTGATGCCCAGGGAGGTGACGGCGATGTCGATCAGCCGCACGATCTCGTCGTCCGTGAGCAGGTCGGGCTTGGCGAGCCACTGCAGACCCTCCTCGGGCATGCAGTAGGTGCAGCGCAGGTTGCAGCGGTCGGTCAGCGAGACTCTCAGGTCGGTGGCCACCCGGCCGTAGGTGTCGATGAGCACGTGGGCCCCCTCCCTCGTCGCGGCTCCGTCATTTTCCGACACCTGCGAGCCTACGCGACCCCACTGACATCAACAGGGCCCGATCCCACGAGATAAGACGCGGCCGCGTCGTAGGGATCTACGACGCGGCCGCTCAGGGGGCGAACTCGGGTGGGACTCAGTGCGCGCCGGTGCCGGTCAGGGACCGTACCTCCAGCTCCGCGTACTTGGCGATGTCCGGCTCCTCCTTGGAGAGGATCGTGCCGAGCCAGCCCATCACGAAGCCGAACGGGATCGAGATGATGCCGGGGTTCTTCAGCGGGAACCAGGCGAAGTCGACGTCGGGGAACATCGCCTTGGGGTCGCCGGAGACGACGGGTGAGAACAGCACCAGGCCGACGGCGACGACGAGACCGCCGTAGATCGACCACAGGGCGCCCTGGGTGGTGAACCGCTTCCAGAACAGGCTGTAGAGGATCGTCGGCAGGTTGGCGGAGGCCGCGACCGCGAAGGCGAGGGCGACGAGGCCGGCGACGTTCAGGTCGCGGGCGAGGGCGCCCAGGAGGATGGAGACCGCACCGATGCCGATGGTCGCCAGACGGGCCGCCCTGACCTCCTCCTTCTCGGTGGCCTTCCCCTTGCGGATGACGTTGGCGTAGATGTCGTGCGCGAAGGAGGACGACGAGGCCAGGGTGAGGCCGGCGACCACGGCGAGGATCGTCGCGAAGGCCACCGCCGAGATCGTGGCGAGCAGGATCGCTCCCCAGGCGGAGTCGACGCCGCCGAGGTGGAGGGCGAGCAGCGGTGCCGCCGTGTTGCCGGACGGGTTGGACGCGATGATCTCGTCCTGCGAGATGAGCGCCGCGGCGCCGAAGCCGAGGGCGATGGTCATCAGGTAGAAGCCGCCGATGATGCCGATGGCCCAGTTCACGGACTTCCGGGCGGCCTTGGCGTTGGGCACCGTGTAGAAGCGGATCAGGATGTGCGGAAGGCCGGCGGTGCCGAGCACCAGGGCGATGCCGAGGGAGATGAAGTCCAGCTTGGTGGTGCCGGTGGCGCCGTACTGGAGGCCGGGCTCCAGGAAGGCGGAGCCCTTGCCGCTGTTCTCGGCGGCCGTGCCCAGCAGGTCGGAGATGTTGAAGTTGAACTTCAGCAGCACCAGGAAGGTGATCAGGATGGTGCCGCTGATGAGCAGCACGGCCTTGACCATCTGGACCCAGGTGGTGCCCTTCATGCCGCCGATGGAGACGTACACGATCATCAGGACGCCGACGAGGGCGACGATGAGGATCTTGCCGGTGTCGGACGTGATGCCGAGCAGCAGCGAGACGAGCACGCCCGCGCCCGCCATCTGGGCCAGCAGGTAGAAGATCGAGACGACGATCGTGGAGGTACCGGCCGCCGTACGGACCGGGCGCTGGCGCATGCGGTACGCCAGGACGTCACCCATGGTGTAGCGGCCGGAGTTGCGCAGGGGTTCCGCCACCAGGAGCAGTGCCACCAGCCAGGCGACCAGGAAGCCGATGGAGTACAGGAAGCCGTCGTAGCCGAAGAGGGCGATGGCGCCGGCGATGCCGAGGAAGGACGCGGCCGACATGTAGTCGCCGGAGACCGCAAGGCCGTTCTGGAAGGCGCTGAACTGCCGTCCGCCCGCGTAGAAGTCGGCGGCGTCCTTGGTCTGGCGGCCCGCCCAGACGGTGATGACGAGGGTCGCGACGACGAACACCGCGAACAGGGAGATGATCAGTGGCCGGTGCTCGCTGGCCTCGCCGGCAGCCAGGGTGATCGCGGGGCTCATGCGCCGCCCTCCATTCGGGACTTGATGGCCTCGGCCTTGGGGTCGAGCTTCGCGGCGGCGTGCCGCGAGTACCACCAGGCGATGAGGAACGTGGTGAGGAACTGGGCGATGCCGAAGACGAAGGCGACGTTGATGTTCCCGAAGAGCTTGGTGCCCATGAAGTCGCCCGCGTAGTTCGACAGCAGGACGTACAGCAGGTACCAGGCGATGAAGCCGACGGTCAGCGGAAAGGCGAAGGAGCGGTAGGAGCGGCGCAGTTCACCGAACTCCGCGCTCTGAGCCACCTCGCTGAACTCCTCGGGTGAGGGGAGTTTGTGTTGCTCTTTCGAGGGGGGCGGTGCGTCGGTGGCCACGGAGTCTCCTCGCGTTGCGGATGCGGTTGTGACGGGGATCGGGGGCGAGTGTCCTCGCGTTCCCTGTCCAAGGTCACGGCGGCGCGCAAGCCCCGGTTCAACAACGCGTGCTTCTTTCCGAAGTCACTTCGGGTAAGTCATTGCTGGCCAGCAACTTCGGGAGATAGCTTCGGCCCTGCACCACCCGTCATGTACCTGCCCGAGCACCACCTGTGCCTCGGGCTGTTTCGTTTCCGGATGATGTGGAGACCCCATGCCTCATCTGCGTTCCAGACGCCGCCTCGCCCTCGCCGTGCCCGTCGTGCTGTCGCTGACGGCCTCGCTCGGATTCCTGCCCGCGGCCGCGTCGGCCGCCCCGCAGGCGGAGCCCGCAGCGCAGGCGGTGGACGCGCCCAACCTGGCGTACGTCGTCAACACCAAGCTGGACCGCCGCACGATCGAAGCGGTGAAGAAGGCGGTGCCCGCGGCCGGCGGCACCGTCGTCATCACGTACGAGAAGATCGGCGTGATCGTCGTCCACTCGTCGAACCCGGACTTCGGCAAGGAGATACGCACGGTGCGCGGGGTGCAGTCGGCGGGTGTCACGCGCACCACGCCGCTGACCGCCGCGGGCTCCACGGACGAGGGCTCGGCGCAGTTCCTGTCGCAGGAGCAGGCCGCGAAGGTCGAGAGCGCGTCCGCGGCGACGCCCGACAGCGAGCCCCTCGAGGCCGATCAGTGGGACCTGAGGGCGATCGGCGCCGACAAGGCCGCCAAGATCAACCCGGGCAGCAGCAAGGTGACCGTCGCCGTGATCGACACCGGCGTCGACGACACCCACCCGGACCTCGCCCCGAACTTCTCCGCGTCCCAGTCGGCCAACTGCGTCGGCGGTGTCGCGGACACCAGTGAGGGCGCCTGGCGCCCGTACACGGCGGACGACTACCACGGCACGCACGTGGCCGGTGAGATCGCCGCGGCCCGCAACGGCATCGGTGTCGCCGGTGTCGCCCCGGGCGTCAAGGTCTCCGGCATCAAGGTGAGCGACCCCGACAACGGCCTCTTCTACCCGGAGAGCGTCGTGTGCGCCTTCGTGTTCGCCGCCGACCACGGCGTCGAGATCACGAACAACAGCTACTACGTTGATCCGTGGCTGTACAACTGCATGGACGACCCGGACCAGCGGGCCATCGTCGACGCGGTCAACAGGGCGCAGCTGTACGCGCAGAAGAAGGGTCTGCTCAACCTCGCCTCGGCGGGCAACTCCAACCACGACCTGGACTCCGACGCGATCGTCGACGCCACCAGCCCCGACGACTCCACGCCGGTCGAGCGGACCGTCGACCCGCACGAGTGCTTCGACGTGCCGACGCAGCTGCCGGGTGTCGTCACGGTCAGCGCGACGGGCGTCCAGAACCTCAAGTCGTACTACTCGACGTACGGCAAGGGCGTCATCGACGTCGCCGCGCCGGGCGGAGACCGGCTCTACCAGATCCCGGACACGCCGTCGAAGAACGGCCGCATCCTGTCCACCATGCCGAACGGCCAGTACGCCTTCCTCCAGGGCACGTCGATGGCTTCCCCGCATGCCGCGGGCGTCGCCGCGCTGCTGAAGTCGACGCATCCGAAGGCGACTTCGGCCCAGCTCCAGGTGCTGCTCAAGGCACAGGCGGACGCCACGGCCTGCCCGGAGTCGTACGACCAGGACGGCAACGGCACGCAGGACGCGGTGTGCAAGGGCGGCAAGTACAACAACGGCTTCTACGGGCACGGCATCGTCAACGCCCTGCGCGCGGTGAAGTGACCCGTATCCCCGGGCACCTCGCCCCCGCGGACTTCCCGCACGGTCCCTCTCATACCGCGAACGAACTGGAGACACTCACACCATGACAGCGCCTCACCCGCGCTACCGCCGCGCGGTGGCCCTCCCCCTCGGCATGGCCCTGACGACGGCCCTGGCGTTCCTGCCGGGCGCCACCGCGTCCGCGGCCGACGTGCCCGGCACCGTGGCCGGCGTCACCGGGGCCGTGAACGACGTCCTCGCCTCCGCGGCCACGGACGACGCCACCGCACTGAGCTACGTCGTGAACGTCCGTCCCGGGCACGGCCCTTCGGCGCACATCAAGAAGGCCATCGCCGAGGCCGGCGGCACGATCGTGACGTCGTACGACCAGATCGGCGTGATCGTCGTCCACTCGTCGAACGCCGACTTCGCCAAGACCATCCGCAAGGTGAAGGGCGTCGAGTCGGCCGGCAACACGCGCAACGCGCCGCTGCCCGCCCAGTCGACGACCGATCTGGGCACGCCGAAGGCGCTCAGCGCCACGGAGGTGGCCGCCGCCGAGGCCAGGGCCGCCGCCGGGCAGGACCCGTTGGAGCCGCTGCAGTGGGACCTGCCGGCCATCAAGGCGGACAAGGCGCACGAGAAGTCCCTCGGCAGCAGCAAGGTGACCGTCGCCGTGATCGACACCGGCGTCGACGACACGCACCCCGACATCGCGCCGAACTTCGACCGTGCCGCGTCGGTCAACTGTGTGACGGGCAAGCCGGACACGGCCGACGGGGCGTGGCGGCCGAGCGCGTCGGAGAGCCCGCACGGCACGCACGTGGCCGGTGAGATCGCGGCCGCCAAGAACGGCGTCGGCATGACGGGCGTCGCGCCCGGTGTGAAGGTCGCCGGCATCAAGGTGTCGACCACGGCCGGGTACTTCTACACCGAGGCCGTGGTGTGCGGCTTCATGTGGGCGGCCACCCACGGCGTCGACGTCACGAACAACAGCTATTACACCGACCCGTGGTACTTCAACTGCACGGACGACCCGGACCAGAAGGCGCTCGTCGACGCCGTCACCCGGGCCTCGCGGTATGCCGAGAAGAAGGGCACGGTCAACGTCGCGGCGGCCGGCAACGAGAACTACGACCTCGCGGCCGACGAGATCACCGACCCGGTCTCCCCGAACGACGCCACGCCTTCCGACCGGGTGATCGACCCGTCGGAGTGCTTCGACATACCGACCCAGCTGCCGGGTGTCGTGACGGTCGCGGCGACCGGCGCGAAGGGCATCAAGTCGTCCTTCTCCAACCACGGTCTGGGTGTCATCGACATCGCCGCACCGGGCGGCGACTCGACGGCCTACCAGACGCCGGCGCCGCCCGCGACGAGCGGTCTGATCCTGGGCACGCTGCCCGGCGGCAAGTGGGGCTACATGGCCGGTACGTCGATGGCGAGCCCGCACGTCGCGGCCGTCGCCGCCCTGATCAAGTCGACGCACCCGCACGCCTCTCCGGCCCTGGTGAAGGCGCTGCTGTACGCCGAGGCCGACGCCACGCCGTGCACGGACCCGTACGACATCAACAACGACGGCAAGATCGACGCCGTCTGCGAGGGTTCGAAGAACCGCAACGGCTTCTACGGCTGGGGTACCGCGGACGCGCTGGACGCGGTCACCAAGTAGCGCTCCTGCATTGACGGTTCGGGCCGGGCGGATTGATCCGTCCGGCCCGAACCCTTCTCATCTTGATCGGATCAATACTGCATAGTGCAGTCATGACTGACATCACGTATGTGGCACGGCAGAACGCCCTTGAAGGGCGGCTTCCCGTACGGGAGTTGGCGCGGGCCTGCGTCGGCGCGTGTGCGCTGGCCGCCGCCGAGCTGGGGGCACGGCGTGCCGGGCTCGCGGAAGTGCCCGTGGTTCGGGTGGACGACGGGGCCGTGGCGACGGCGTTCGTGAGCGAGCGGCATCTGTTGGTCGGCGGTCGGGCTCCGGTCACCTTCGCGCCGCTGTCGCGGTTCTGGCGGACGGCGGACGGGTGGGTGCGCACGCATGCGAACTATCCGCATCACCGGGCGCGGCTGCTGGCGGCGTTGGGGGTGCCGGAGGACGAGAGGGCCGTGACGGCCGCCGAGGCGGCGCTCGCCGAGCTGTCCGCCCTGGAGGCCGAGGAGGCCGTGTACGCGGCCGGCGGCCTCGCCGTCGCGCTGCGCACGCCCGAGGAGTGGGCCGCGCACGAGCAGGGGGCCGCGGTGGCCGGGCGGCCGCTGGTGGAGCGGGAGCGGCTGGATTCCGCACGCGCGCGTGCCCTGCCCCCGATCGACGCCGCACCCTTGTTGCCCGCCGCCGGGCTGCGCGTCCTGGACCTGACCCGGGTCATCGCGGGCCCGGTCGCCACCCGCACGCTCGCCCTGCTGGGGGCGGACGTGCTGCGCGTGGACGCGCCGCGGTTGCCCGAACTCCCCGACCAGCACGCCGACACGGGCTTCGGGAAGCGGTCGACGGCGCTGGACCTGGTGACCGACCGGCGTGCCTTCGAGGAGTTGCTCGCGCAGGCGGACGTGGTCGTCACGGGGTACCGGCCGGGTGCGCTGGACCGGTTCGGGCTGTCGGCGCAGGCACTGGCCGAGCGGCGGCCCGGGGTGGTCGTGGCGCAGTTGTCGGCATGGGGCGCGTACGGGCCGTGGGGCGGGCGCCGGGGGTTCGACAGCCTGGTCCAGGTGGCCACGGGCATCGCCGCGATCGAGGGTTCCGTGGCGGAACCGGGCGCGCTGCCGGCGCAGGCCCTGGACCACGGGACGGGCTATCTGCTGGCGGCGGCCGTGCTGCGGGCGCTGGCCGAGCAGTCCTGCGAGGGCGGCAGCCGGGTTGTCCGGCTGGCGCTGGCGCGGACGGCGCGGTGGTTGGTCAACGGCATCGAGTCGGAGGACGCCGGGCACACCCCGTACGACGGTCCCGGCCCCTGGCTGGCGGAGACGGACAGTCGGCTCGGGCGGTTGCGGTACGCCCTGTCGCCGGTCTCCTTCGAGGGCGGCCCGGCGGACTGGGCGCGACCGCCGGGGCCGTGGGGGTCGGACGCCCCGCGCTGGAACTGAGTCACGGTCGGGCCGCAAACGTACCGATGGGCGGCATGCCGTACGCCCAGTTGTTTTCCTGGACTTGCCCGGTTCTGTGACGGCTGGTGAAGACCTTGAGGTGACCTTGATAAGACCCACGCCCGGGGTGTCCGACGCAGGCGAGCCCGTACGGCGTCCCGGCACCGGCCGGGCCGTCGCCGTCCTGGTCCTGGTGGTGCTGGCCGCGCTGATCCCGCTGCTCGGACCGTCCGCGGCGCTGCACGACACCGGGGAGGCCGTCGCGCCCGGCGCCGGCGGTGTCGGGCTCCTGCGTACCGTGCTGCTCGCGGCGCTGTGCGTGCCGGTGGGCGAGTTGTTCGTACGCCGGCTGGTCCGTTCCGTGCCCGGCGCACCCGAGTCCGCGCCCCGCAGCTGGGCGCCCTGTGCGGCCGCGGCCGGTTTCGTCGCCGCACTGGGGCTCGCGTCGTTCGTGGCGACCGGGAACCTGGTGCCGGGCAGCGTCGCCGAGATCGACGTCGGCGGCCTCTACGCGTCCCGCGACGGCAAGCTCGCGCTGGTGGAGGTCAACGCCTTCCTCGCGGCCGGGCTGTGCGCCCTCTCGGCGCGGCCCGCGACGCAGGTGTGGCCGATGGCCGCGGTGGTGGTGGCGGAGGCCCTGCGCGCGCATCCCACGACCGAGCAGGGCCAGCTGGTCGGCTCCGGGCTGACGCTGGTGCATCTGACGTGCGCGGCACTGTGGACGGGCGGTCTGCTGTACGCCCTGCGGACGCTGCGGTGCTGGGGTCCCTCGGAAGCGGGCGCGGCGATGCTGGGGCTCTACGCGCGCGTGGCGGCCTTGCTGCTCGCCGCCATCACCGCTACCGGGGTGTGGAGTTCGCTGCGCCGGATGCCGTCGGACACGGTCCTGGAGCAGCTGACGACGACGGCGTACGGGCGCGTCCTGCTGGCCAAGGTGCTCCTCGTGGCCGCCGTCGCCGCGCTCGCCCTGTGGGCGCGGATCCGGCTCGGCCGCGCCACCGACCCGCTGACCGCCTGCTCGCCCGCGCGCGCGGAGGTCGTCGCGCTGGGCGTGGTGGTCGCGGTGTCGGGGCTGTTGACGGCGTTGCCGGTACCGATCCGCTGGTGAGGCCCTTCAAGGCCTCGGTCGGCCGCAGTTGGTGAACGTCCGGTCGAACATGACACCGCGGCCGGGACCGGTGCCTCCCGGGTGCACTCAGGGGGTGGTCGGGCGCAACTCACCGTACGTCGCCGCCGGCGCCGGGCGCGCTGCGAGGGCACCGAGTGTGCCGGTGACCAGCAGGAACTGCGCGGCAATATAGGTGAGCATGATCCACAGGTCGGGCCGCGGCGGCTGGGGCCAGTCTGCGACGCCGGTCGCGATCAGGGTGTCGGACAGCAGAAAGAGCGCACCGCCGAGGCCGGCGACGAGGCCGAACCGGGTGGCCGCCGCGTACGCCATGGCCGTGAGCAGGAGGCTGTAGCCGGCGACGGGGACGCGAAGACCGGCAGGCAGGTCCGGCCGGAGCAGGGCGACGGTGGCGACGAGGGCGGTGGCGTAGACGGGGACGAGCAGGCCCCCGCGCGCGCGTGCGCTGCCGTACGCCTTGAAGAGGAGGAGATAGCAGATGTGGCCGGCGGCGAAGGAGGCCATGCCGGCGAGGAAGGCCGGCTCGGCGTCGAACAGGAGCAGGGTGTCGCCGCCCCAGCCGAAGAGGAGTGCGGCGGGGAGGAGCCGGGGGGCGCCGGACAGGGCCGCGTGGGCAGCCAGCAGCGGCATCAGCAGGGGCTTGGCGACGGTGTGCCCCGGGTCGTGGCCGACCGCGAGGGAGACGAGGTCGAGGAGGGCGGCCAGGACGAAGGCGCAGAGGACGACACGGCGGACGCTCACGCGACCACGGTCTCCTCGGCCGCTTCCGGCGCGGGCGTGGGCGCCGGCTGCCACCCCGGCCCCCGGAAGACCCGCCCCGCCCGCTCGCGCCAACCGGCCGCCGCCTTCACGTCCTTGACGATGGCGACGTACTCATGAGTGGCCACCTTGAGCGGGTTGAACGTGTTGATGTTCTTGGTCAACCCGTAGACGGGCCGCACGGTCTCGGCGACGAATGATCCGAAGAGCCGGTCCCAGACGATGAGGATGCCGCCGAAGTTGCGGTCCAGGTAGCCGCCTTGGGATGCGTGGTGCACCCGGTGGTGCGAGGGCGTGTTGAAGACGTACTCGAACCAGCGCGGCATCCTGTCGATCCGCTCGGTGTGGATCCAGAACTGGTAGACGAGGTTCGCGGACGAGCAGAACGCGAGGGCGGCCGGGTGCACGCCGACGGCCACGAGGGGGACGTAGAACGGCCAGACGGTCAGCGAGGTCCAGGGCTGGCGCAGCGCGGTGGTGAGGTTGAACCTGCGGCTGGAGTGGTGGACGACGTGGCAGGCCCACAGGATGCGGATGACGTGGTGGCCGCGGTGGGACCAGTAGTAGAAGAAGTCCTGCCCGAGCAGCATCAGGGGGACGGTCCACCACAGCACGGGCACCCGCAGCGGGGTGAGTTCGTGGATCGCCGTGTAGAGGGCGACGATCGGGATCTTCCAGAGGAAGTCGAAGGCCAGGCTCCCGAGCCCCATGCCGACGCTGGTGGCCGCGTCCTTGGCCTCGTAACCGGCCGCGTCCTCGTCGGGATGGAGGCGGACGCTGATCATCTCGACCACGGTGAGCAGGACGAAGGCGGGTATCGACCACAGCACGACATCGGGCAGGTTCGGCATGTGGGAACCGTAGAACCGCTGGTCGGCCGCGGCTAGACGTTGTTACCCACAAGTATTACCGACGGTACGCGCTTGCTTGTTGGCGATCTCCACCAAGAGGCGGACCGGGCGTGCCCACGATGCCGCGCTCCGCCCCGCCTGACCCTCAAACCCCCGCCGCCCCCACCAGAGCCCCCGCCGCATACGTCAC
>NZ_LGDG01000275.1 GCF_001279775.1 Streptomyces sp. MMG1533
CCGACCCACTCACCCATCGCCACACAACGAGTCTGGCCCTGCCGCTCACGCGGCAGGGCCAGAACCCCAAGATCTTCATCAGCCTTCTAGGGCCTGTCCAGATGCGCGGCGATGCGCGCGATCGTCCCCGCGTTGCCCTCGAAGAGGTGCGCCCGCATCCCGGCAGTGCGGGCGGCCTCCACGTTCGGCGGGAAGTCGTCGACGAAGAGACAGTCCCGCGCCCGGACCCCCAGTCGGGCGCAGGCGATGGCGAAGGCCCGCGGATCGGGCTTGCACACGCCGATCTCATGGGAGTAGACGATCTCGTCGACGAGCCGGTCGAACCGGTACCGCGCGACCTCCCGCTCACGGGCGCCCACGAAGCTGTTGCTGAGAATGCCCAGCCGGCAGCGCGTGCGCAGCCCCGCCACCAGGTCGATGAGCTCGGTGTTCGCCGTTCCCAGGTACTCCTCCCACAGGTCGGCCATGAACGCCTCGACCTCCCGCGGGCCGAGCCCGAGCCGGGCGGCCACGCCCGCGTGCACCTCGCCCTCGCCGATCGTCCCGACGGCCCCCGCCTCCCAGACGTCGGCCAGCCGCTCGTCCACACTTCCCGGCGCCAGTCCGAGCCGTTCGTCCCAGCGGGCCGGCCATCCCGTTCGGGGTGTGATCTCCAGAACCCCTCCGATGTCGAGCATCACGCAGCGCGTGCTCATGGAAGTTCCCCTCGCCGACTGAGCAGGTCTGCCCCCACCGTCGGCCTTCACCGTTGGAGAAGGTCAAGTGGAGAGGGGCCGTTGGTGCGGCGGCGTTGAGAGGGGCGCGAGGAGAGGGCGCCGAGGGGATCGCCCGAGGAGAGGGGGCGCGAGGAGAGGGGGCGGCGGGCCCACGGTCCTCTACCGTCCAGTAATATCGCGCGGCAGGTCATCAGAGGAGGAACCGTGTCCCGGTCCGAACGCTCGCCCCTGCTGCTCGCCGGCCTGTTGGCCGCCGCGGGTGTCGCCCACTTCGCCACTCCACGCTCGTTCGACGCGACCATCCCGCGCAGCCTGCCGGGCACGCCCAGGACCTGGACGTACGCCAGCGGAGCCGCCGAACTGGCGCTGGCCGCGGGCATCGCCGCACCGCGCACCCGGCGGGCGGCCGCGCTGGCCACCGCCGCGTTCTTCGTCGGCGTGTTCCCCGCCAACGTCAAGATGGCCGTGGACTGGCGCCACCGCCCCGCCCCCCTGAAGGCCGCCGCCATCGGGCGGCTGCCGCTCCAGGTACCCCTCGTCCTGTGGGCCCGCAGCGTCGCGCAGAGCGGGGAGGGCCGGTCGTGAGCGGACGCACAGAGGTGGGCGACAAGATCGAGGACTTCACGCTGCCGGACGAGACCGGCACGCCCCGCAGCCTGTCCGGACTGCTTGCCGACGGACCCGTCGTGCTGTTCTTCTACCCCGCCGCCCTCACCCCCGGCTGCACCGCGGAGGCCTGCCACTTCCGCGACCTGGCCGCCGAGTTCGCCGCCGTCGGCGCCCGGCCCGTCGGCATCAGCGGCGACGCGGTCGAACGCCAGCAGGAGTTCGCCGGACAGCACAACCTCGGCATGCCCCTGCTGTCCGACCCCGAGGGAAAGGTCCGGGAGTCGTTCGGCGTGAAGCGGGGCTTCTCCCTCGCTCCCACCAAGCGGATCACCTTCGTCATAGCGGAGGACCGGACGGTCCTGGAGGTCGTCCGCAGCGAACTGCGGATGAACACCCACGCCGACCGGGCCCTCGACGCGCTACGCGCCCACCGCGCCTGAGAGACGGCCCCAAAGGGCGCATCACGGTTGATGCGGTGCCACAAAGGGACCATCCTGGATGATATGGAGCAGGCCTCCGCTGCGGCGGTCACCGATGCCCGGGGCATCGTGACGGGGTGGAGCGACGGTGCCCGGCGGCTGACGGGATACCCGGCCGAGGAGGTCGTGGGACGCTCGGCGCGGGAACTGCTCGCCGAGGACCCCCCGGACCGGGCCCTGGCGGCCCTGACCGGCACCGTCGTCCTCAGACACCGGGACGGCTCCCCCGTCACGCTCGGCCTGAGGGCACAGCCCGTACTGGGCGCCGACGGCACCCCGAACGGTTACGTCATCACCGCCGACCGGCCCGGCGAGGGCGAGACGACGCTCGCCGGGCAGGCCTTCCAGCAGGCGTCCGTGTCCATGTCGGTCTTCGACACCCGGCAGCACTATCTGCGCCTCAACGACACCGCCTGCCGGGTGATGGGCGTGCCGGAGGAGGCCCTGCTCGGCAGGCACTTCCCGGAGAGCGTGGAGAACGCCGAGTACAGCCGGGGCTTCCACAGCAACCTGCGCCAGGTCGCCGAGACGGGCCGGCCGGTCCGCTACGAGAGCTTCACCGGCGCGCCCGCCCTCAACCGGGAGCATGCCTGGACCACCGAGATGTGGCCCGTACGGGACGCCTCCGGCGAAGTGACCGGAGTCGCCCTGGTGGCGCTCGACAGCAGTGACCAGTACTGGGCCCGGCAGCGCCTCGCGCTGCTGAACGAGGCGTCGGCCGCCATCGGCACCACCCTGGACGTGGTGCGCACCGCCGAGGAACTGGTGGAACTCCTGGTCCCGCGGTACGCCGACTTCGCCAGCGTGGATCTGCTGGATTGGGTCCTCGGGGCGGACGAACCGCCCACAGTGCTCACCGGCGACTTTCTCCTGCGCCGCATCGCGCACGGCTCCGCCACCGAGGGCACACCGGAGGCCGCCGTACGCCTGGGCGGGGCGGACGTCTATCCCGCGTACTCGCCGCCCGCGAGGGCGCTGCGGCAGGGGCGGGCGGTCCTCAGTCAGGCGGGCGAACCGGACTTCATGCGGTGGGTCGCCGAGCGCAACGCGCGCGCCCCCGCGGGCGGACCCCAGCGCAGAGGAGCCCACTCGGTGCTCGCGGTGCCGCTGCGCGCCCGCGGCACCACGCTGGGTGTCGCGGTGGGCGTCCGGATCGCCAACCCGGAGGACTACGGCGACGACGACGCCGTCCTCGCCGAGGAACTCGCCAGCCGCGCCGCCGTCTGCATCGACAACGCCCGCCGCTTCGCCCGCGAACGCACCACCGCCCTGGCGCTCCAGCACAGCCTGCTGCCCCGGGACCTGCCCGGACAGGCGGTGGTCGAGGTGGCCCACCGCTACCTGCCGTCCGGCTCGGTGGCCGGCATCGGCGGCGACTGGTTCGACGTGATCCCGCTCTCCGGCAGCCGGGTCGCCCTGGTGGTCGGCGACGTCGTCGGCCACGGCATCGCCTCGTCGGCGACGATGGGCCGCCTTTGTACGGCCGTCCGCACCCTCGCCGACGTCGACCTGCCGCCGGACGAACTCCTCACCCACCTCGACGACCTGGTCACCCACCTCGCGTCCGACGACACCGACGAGGAGGCCGCGGAACTCGGCGCCACCTGCCTCTACGCCGTCTACGACCCCGTCTCCCGCCGCCTCACCCTGGCCGCCGCCGGCCACCCCCCGCCGGCCCTCGTCCTGCCCGACGGCACCGCACGGCTCATCCCGCTGACCGCGGGCCCGCCACTCGGCGTCGGCGGCCTGCCCTTCGAGGCCAGCGAGGTGGAACTGCCCGAGGGCGCCGTCGTCGCCCTGTATACCGACGGCCTCATCGAGGACCGGGACCGCGACGTCGACCACGCCACCGACGAACTGTGCCGCGCCCTGACCGCCCGTACCGACACCCTCGACGCCCTGTGCGACACCGTGCTGAAGGCCGTACTGCCGGAGGAGCCCAGCGACGACGTGGCCCTGCTGCTGGCCCGCACCCGGGCGCTGGGCGCGGACCGCGTCGCCACCTGGGACGTCACGCCGGACCCCGCCCACGTGGCCGCGACCCGGCAGGCCGCCACCGAGCAACTCACCGCGTGGGGACTGGACGAGGCCGCCTTCGTCACCGAACTCGTCGTCAGCGAACTGGTCACCAACGCGATCCGCTACGGCGAACCGCCCATCCAGCTACGGCTGATCCGCGATCGCACCCTCATCTGCGAGGTCTCCGACGGCAGTTCCACCTCCCCGCACCTGCGCCGCGCCCACGTCTTCGACGAGGGAGGCCGCGGACTGCTGCTGGTCGCCCAGCTCACGCAGCGCTGGGGCAGCCGGCAGACCGGCAGCGGCAAGACCATCTGGGCCGAGCAGACACTGATTCCGGACTGATCACTCGAACGGGCAGCCCGGGTTCGGCACGTCCTCGGAGAACGGCGAGCCGTGCGGCAGTACGTACAGCACGTCGAGCACCAGCGTCGTGTCGCCCAGGTTCCTGCCGAGGTGCACATCGCTCGGCCCGCCCGGCTCGCGCACGGTGGTGCCCTGCGGATAGACGCCGTCGGTGGCGCAGTCGGGGTGGTAGTGGGTGAGGGTGCCCTGCTTCACGTACCCGTACACCGGGCCGTCGTGGTAGTGCCAGCCGGTTGCCTGACCCGGCGGAACGGTGATCTCTCTCAGTACGTAGTCGGTGTCCCCGACGGTCTTCTGCGCGATCAGCCGGGCGGTCACCCCCGGGCCCGGCGGGGTCGCGTGGGCGCTGCCGCCCACGAAGACGGTGGCGGTGACGACGGCGCCGGTCATGGCAGTGCGAAGCGGGCTGCGCATACGGAAGGCCTCCTGGCTCGGGTTCACAGGCAAGGTCGTGCCGCTGCGAACTTAGAGGCACCGAGAGCCTGTTGCGAGCGTATTCCGCGGATCACCCCGTTGTCCGGGGGCGTGGCCGCCCGCTCGCGCACCACGTACCAGGTCGAAGACGTGGTACGTCACCGCGACACCGCTCGCCTCGGCGTCCTGCCGGCGGGTCGGCCCTATGTGCTGCCGGAGCCGTGCGCGAAGTCGGTGCGGCAGCACCCGTACTCCGTCAAGCCTCCGCTCGAAAACCCACCCCTCGTCGGGGAACTCCCGCCGGCCGCTCGGGCGCCGCGACTCATGTCTCCCCGCCGTCGGCGGCGACCTGGGCGAGGGTGCGGCCGGAGCGCGCGGACCGGGCCCGGTGCGGGTCGGGCGTGCCGTGCGCCCGGGCGCGTCCCTCGGACGCCTTCACCAGCAGCCAGGACTCGTCGTTCCCGCCGCGGAAGCGGGTCAGGGCGTACTCGCCGCGCAGCTTCGCGCCGTGCAGCCGGAACGAGGCGTGCCCGTGCTCCAGGGACTCCCCGAAGTCGACGGGCCGGCCCTTCCGGTCGTGGCTCAGCGGCTCGTACGTGCCGTGGTCCCAGACGATGACCGTGCCGCCGCCGTACTCACCCTTCGGGATCACCCCCTCGAACTCCTCGTACTCCAGCGGGTGATCCTCGGTGGGCACGGCGAGCCGCTTGTCCTTCGGGTCGTCGGAGGGCCCCTTCGGGATCGACCAGGACTTCAGAACGTCGTCCACCTGGAGCCGGAAGTCGAAGTGGAGGGTGCTCGCGTCATGGATCTGCACGACGAACCGGGGTTCCTCGCCGGACGAGTCCTGTCGCCCCTGCGGCTCGCCGGTCCGGTCGAAGTCCCGCTTGCCGTGGTAGTCCCGCAGCCGGTCACGCTCACCCACGGTCGGCTCCCTTCCGGGCGCCCCGCGCCATCGAGGCCGCCCTGTCGCACGGCCCCCGAGTACCCCGCCGCCGACTCAGAACTCCTCGTGCGTCTCCGGATCCCCGCCGAGCCGCCGGTGGGCACGGTCGGCGATCGCCGTCATCTGGGCCGGGCCCAGTTCGAAGCCGAATACGTCGAGGTTGTGGCGCTGCCGCTCGGGGTCCGCCGACTTCGGGATGGGGATCGCGCCGAGCTGGACGTGCCAGCGCAGGACGACCTGGCCGGGCGTCACCCCGTGGGCCTCGGCGACCCTGGCCACGACGGGGTCCTCCAGCAGCGCCGAGCCCCGGCCCAGCGGGCTCCAGCTCTCGGTCAGGACGCCCTTGTCGGCATGGAAGGCGCGCAGCTCGTCCTGCGGGAAGAAGGGGTGCAGCTCGATCTGGTTGACGGCGGGCAGGACGCCGGTCTCCTTCTCCAGGCGATCGATGTGTTCGGCCGTGAAGTTGGAGACGCCGATCGAGCGCACGAGCCCCTCCTCGCGCAGCCTGATCATGGCCTTCCAGGAGTCGACGTACTTGTCGACGCGGGGCAGCGGCCAGTGGATCAGGTACAGGTCCACGTGGTCCAGGCCGAGGCGGGCGCGGGACTCCTCGAAGGAGGCGAGGGTCTCCTCGTAGCCTTGGTGCCGGCCGGGGAGCTTGGTCGTCACCACGATCTCCTCGCGGGGCACCCCGCTGCCGGCCACACCACGGCCGACACCGGTCTCGTTGCGATAGTTCGTCGCCGTGTCGACCAGGCGGTAGCCGGCCTCCAGCGCACTGCGTACCGCCTGCTCCGCCTGCGTGTCGTCCATCGGCCAGGTGCCGAGGCCGAGAGCGGGGATCGTCGTGCCGTCGTTGAGCGTGTGGGTCGGGATGCTGATCACTGGGGGCCTTCCCTCGGCTGTGTCGTACATCCAGCGTCACGGATGGGGTGGGCGTTGGCCAACCGGACGGGCGGGGACGAGGGCAGCGCGGCGGTGTTCGAGAACGTGGTGATACGGGAGTTCACGGTCTGAGCCGGGCGCCGGAAAAGGGTTTTGGACCGCTGGAGCAGGGCGCGCACACTCGTCCCAGGAGAACGGAGGGCGACATGTCGACAACCGGTATCCCTGACAGCCTCCTCGTCGACGCGCTGGGCAGCGAGCCACGCCGTCCGGGCGCCTTTCGCGCACTGCTGAGCCGTGGCCCGGAGGCCGTACCGGCCATCCGTCGAGGGATGTACCACCCCGAGGCGAGGGTGCGCGAGCAGTGCTGCAAGCTGCTGGACGAACTACTCGTCCCGGAGGCCGTGGGCGACCTCACCGCCCTGCTCGACGATCCCGGCGCCCGGGTGCGGATCGCCGCCCTGCACGCCCTGTCCTGCGAGCGCTGCAAGGCGGACGCGGACGCCTGCCGGCCCGACCGCGCCCTGCTCCTGCCGCGGGCCGTGCGTGTCCTGCACGACGATCCGGCCCCTCAGGTCAGGGCCTACGCGGTCGAACTCGTGGCCCTGTGGGTGCACGCCGACGCCGACGCCCTCGCCGCGCTGGTGCGGGCCCGCGACGCCGACCCTTCGCCTGCCGTGCGCAAGAAGGCGGGCCGGCACACGCCCGGCGGTCCCATCCACCGCCGCACCGCGCCCAAGGCCGCCCGCATGTCACGGAGGTGACGCCCCGTCGGGGCCCTGTCGCCAAGCACGGCGAACGCTGCCACGATCTTCATGGAGCCGGGACCGAACCGGGCCGGCAGGGACGGACCATCGGAGCGTGTATGACGACGGACAGGGCCACTGCGGACCGCTCGGACGAGGTCACGGGGATCGAGGTGAAGCCGGCCGCCGGACACATCGGCGCCGAGATCACCGGCGTCGACCTGGCCGACGACCTCGACGACACCGCGGTCACCGCGATCCGGGCGGCGGTGCTGCGCTGGAAGGTGGTGTTCTTCCGGGGGCAGACGCTGGACCACACGGGGCACGTCGCGTTCGCCCGCCGCTTCGGCGAACCGGTCGTGCTGCCCAGGCGCGGGAGCGCCTCACCGTCGGACTTCCCCGAGATCGAGACGACCGCCGACCGGCTGGAGCTGGGCGGCAGGTTCGGCATGGAGCACGACGAATGGCTGCAACGCCGACGGCACACCCTGCTGCGGGGCTGGCACTGCGACCACGGTGCCCGCATCGACCCGCCGGCCGCGACGATCCTGCGCGCGGAGACCGTCCCGCCGTACGGCGGCGACACCACCTGGTCCAACCTGGCGGCCGCGTACGCCGGACTCTCCGGTCCCGTCAGGGAGTTCGTCGACGGGCTCCGGGCCGAGCACCGGCTCGGCGTCGGCTATCAGCCGCGGCCCGGCGACGACGCGTACGTCCGGCATCTGCTGGACCATCAGGTCGCCTCGCTGCACCCCCTGGTGCGCGTCCACCCGGAGACGGGGGAGCGGATCCTGTACGTCAACGGCTACTACGTCGAGCAGATCGCCGACCTCTCCCGCGCCGAGAGCGCCGCGATCCTGGAGATGCTCATGGAGCAGGCGACCCGGCCCGAATACACCGTCCGGTTCCGCTGGGAGCCGGGCAGCGTGGCCTTCTGGGACAACCGGGCCACCATCCATCTCGCGCCCGGTGACAACGCCCACCTCGGATTCCCCCGGACCATGCACCGGGTGATGCTCACCGGAGACGTCCCGGTCGGGGTGGACGGCAAGCCGTCGGAGGCGATCGTCGGGACCGAGCCCGGACGCTGGTGACCTCACCCGGAAGGCTGCCACCCCAGTGCCGGGCCCAGCCGCGTCGCGATGTCGGTGAGGATCTGCACGTAGTCCTCGTGCTCGAAAGTGAAGGGCAACGCGAACGCGACCTCGTCGACCTCGCGGAACGCGGCGTGCGCGTTCAGCCGCTCGGTGATCTCGTCCGACGTGCCGACGATGTCGGGCGCGAACATCAGACGCGCCGGGCCCTGCGGCAACGCGGTACGAGGGGTGCGCTTCGCCGCGTACTCCTCGTACTTGGCGCGCTGACCGGGCGAGGCGGAGTCGGTGGGGATGACGACGAGGCCCTGGGAGACGCGGGCGGCCTCGCCGTCGGGGTGGACGGCACGGAAGGCACGGATGTGCGACAGCTGGATCTTGGCGAAGTCCGGTGCTCCCTCGGCCTCTTCCGCCTTGACGACGCTGCTGACCAGGAAGTTCATCCCGTGCTCGCCGGCCCACTTCGCCGAGCCCAGGCTGCCGCCGCCGTACCAGAGGCGGCGGCCCAGCCCGGGGGAGTGCGGCTGCACCCGGTCGCTGAACACCTCGAACCCCTCGACCCCGCTGAAGTCGGTGGCCGGTTCCCCGCGCACGAAGTCCAGGAGCCGCCGCACCCGCTCGTAGCCGAAGTCCTCCGCGTCCGCCGTGTCCGGGTAGAGCGCTTCCTTGAGCTGGTCGTAGTGTCTCGGCGGGCCCACGCTCACCCCGGGGTTGAGACGGCCGCCGGACAGCAGGTCGACCGTCGCCAGGTCCTCGGCCAGCCGCAGCGGGTTCTCCCAGCCCAGCGGGATGACCGCGGTGCCGAGTTCGATACGGCGGGTGCGCTGCGAGGCCGCCGCCAGGACGGCGACGGGGGAGGAGATGCCGTACTGGAGATGGCGGTGGCGCAGCCACGCGCTGTCGAATCCCAGCCGCTCGCCCAGCTCGATGATCTCCAGCGTGGACTCGTGGCCCCGGCGCGGATCCTCCTCGTCGAACAGCCCGATGGTCAGGAAGCCGAGTTTGCGCAGCGGTCGAGAGGTCGGCGGCACGGGCTCCTCCAACGGTCGTGTCGTACTGCGGTGCTGTCCGGATTGTCGCAGGCGGTGGCCGTACGACCGCGATCAGGCCGGCGGAACCGGCAGCGGGATGGTCACCTCGTCCTCGATCGGCGGCTCGATCTCCTGGGCGCGGTTGCCGGTGGCCGCGTAGCAGCGCAGCCGGACCGTCTCCGGGGTGACGTCCAGACGCAGGAAGCACTTGAAGAACGGCGGGCTGTACGTGGCCGAGCTCGGCGAGAACAACTGCGTGTAGATCTTTCGGACCGGGAGCCGGAACCGTGAGGTGCGGTCGGGCCGGCCTCCTGCGCCCAGCAGACTGGCGACGAGACGCGTACGCCGGGTGATCCGCGCGGACTCGCCGGGCGTACGGGTCGGCGGGATGCCGAGCCGTTCGGCGATCACGGCCGTCGCCTCGGCCTCGGCGAGGGTGAAGAAGCGGCGCAGGCGCAGCCGACGGCCGTAGAGCCTGCTGTAGAAGGCGAGGGAGTCGCCGCGCAGCGGATAGCAGCGGAAGTCCTTCTCGGTGACGTTCGCGACCGAGACGTGGGGGATGGTGTGGGTGGCGTGCATGAACGCGCCGCCGCCGCCCGAGACGACGTACTGGATGGTGCGGCCGTCCACCTGCACCGGGTAGCGCTGGTAGTTGTGGATGTCGCCGCCTATCGCGGCCACGTAGTGGTGGTCCGGGTCGCGGACGATGTCGTCGACCGTGCCGCCGCCGTCGATCGCGCAGGGGTGGTGCTCGCCGTCCACGTACAGAGGCGATCCGGTGATCAGGATCTTCGGGCGGGGGCCCCGGGAGACCTCGCGCAGCCAGGCGCCCTGTTCGGCGTCGATGGTGCCCAGCAGGCCCGTGTCGATGCCTATGATCCGCACCGGTCCGGCGTCGATGGCCCAGTACGGGCCGGGCTGGCCGGCCTGTTGGGTCGTCGTCGAGCGCAACTGCCTTACCTGGTCGAGGCGTTGGCCGTCGTTCGCACGGGGGCGGTGCCACAGCAGGGACCGCAGCCAGGCGCGGGTGAGGGGGCGGGGCTTGGGCTCCGGTTCGAGGGGCGGGGCGTCGTCGCAGAAGACGCGCATGAAGGCGCCGAGGTCCTCGTACCAGTCGTGGTTGCCGGGTATCGCGTAGATCGGTGCCCGGTATTCCTGGTACGGGCGGAAGAACTTCGTGCCGTAGTCGTCCGCGCTGCCCACCGGGTAGATCACGTCACTGGCGACCACCGCGAAACGCGTGTCCTGACCGACCTTCAGAAACCCGGGCACGACGGCGTACTGAGGGTCGTCGCCCTCGCCCGTGTCGCCGATGACCATGAAGGAGAACCGGTCGGGGTCGTCGCGCCGGATCACCTTGTCGGCGGGTGCGCCGACCGCCGCCCGCTGCGCCACCCACCGGCTGCGGGTACGACCCGTGGGGTCCCCGAACCAGGACGCCACGACGCCGTTGCGGGCGGCCCACAGCGTTCTCGGGTCGAGCCAGGAGATCTTCTCGACCTTCTGCGGCAGGAGTTGCCGGTACTCACCGGGTTCTGCGGAGCCCCAGCCGGCGCCTTCGGCGGTATCGCGTGAAGAATCAGACACCGGTGCACCGTAACAACGATCTAGAACCGGCCGGGAGTTGGGTCAGCTCACCGGCGGCGGCTGCGTGGTCGAGCCTCGTACGGCTCCCGCGGTCGCGGTACGGCACCGGCCGTCTTCTCGAAGGCGGAGCCGGACGGTTCGGCGGGTGCAGGCGCGGTGGCCCGTCCGAGCGGCGCGGACCGGCCCCGGTCGCCGTCGCCCAGGACCAGCAGCGGGTCGAACATCACCACCACCCCCGCGAGTACGAGGAAGATGACCGGCCCCACCAGCATGGGTAACAGCAGCGAGTGGGGCGAGTCGCCGGCCCAGGTGCCGCCCCCTGCTCCGTGCACGTGGACACTGACGGCGGCCATTCCCGTGTAGTGCATCCCGGACACGGCCACGCCCATGATGAGACTGGCCCCGAGGCTCGTCAGGAAACCGCGGATCGTGACGGCCGCCCACAGGGCCGCGGTGGCGGCGACGATCGCGATCAGCACCGAGAGCGCGACGACGAGCGGGTCGTAGTGCACGTCGCCGTTCAGGTGCATCGCCGCCATGCCCAGGTAGTGCATCGCGGCGACACCGAGACCGGTGACGACGCCCGCGGCGCACAGCGTGACCGCGCTCGCACCGCGATAGCCCACGATGAACACGCCGATGCCGACCACGACGATCGCCACGGCCAGACTGAGCACCGTCAGGGCCACGTCGTAACGGATCCGGGTCTCCTCGACCTGGAAACCGATCATGGCGATGAAGTGCATCGTCCAGATGCCGCAGCCGATCGAGGCCGCGCCGAGGCCCAGCCAGCCTGCCTTCCACGACTGATTGTCGAGCAGGGACCGGACTGTGCAGCGCAGTCCCAGGGCCCCTCCCAGACAGGCCATCACATAGGCCGCCAATGGGGTCACCACCCCATAGCGGAACCCGTCAACCGTGCCTTCCATATGCCAGCTCCCCCAGAGTCACGGCTTGTGGGGGAAGAGTTACGGGTAGGGGCCAAGTAAAGCAAGCGGTTCCTAGAGGTAACCGGGGGTAAGAGTTCAACTCGCGGGTGGCAGGGTTCGACTCCGGTCACACAGAGGCGAGTTCAAGCCAGATGCGCTCTTCGGGGCGCCCCGTGTGAGAAGAGTGGGAAGCTCCACCGCACGTAAGCCCCGCGCGACGACACCGGATCAGAAGGTGCGCTTCAGGAGATCGAGCAGGGCCGCCCAGTGCCGCTCGTCGCCCGCCCGGTCGTACGACGAGGTGTCGGCCTGCGTGTAACCGTGGTGCGCGCCCGCATAGACCTCGCAGGTGTGGCGGACACCGGCCGTGGTGAGCGCCTCCTCCAGGCGCTCCATCTGCTCGACGGGCAGCGACGGGTCCTGGTCGGCGTGTCCGAAGTACAGCTCGGCGGTGACCTTGCCGGCCACCAGGTGCGGGCTGTCCGGGGCGTCGGTCGCCAGCCGCCCGCCGTGGAAACCGGCCGCGGCCGCGACCCGGTCCGGGTAGGTGCCGGCGGTGAGGAGGGCCAGCCGGGCGCCCATGCAGTAGCCGGTGATGGCGATCGGGCCGTCGGCGGCCACGGGGGAGTCGGCCAGAGTGCGCAGATACGCGCCCGCGTCCCGCATCGCCGGTTCCGGCGTCAGCGCCTGAATGATCGGGCTGATCCGCTCGAAGATCTCCGGCCGGGCGCCGGGATCGATGAACTCCGGCAGATCGACCACGGGGGCGCGTCCGTGACGGTAGAACACGTTGGGGACCAGCACCGTGTAGCCGGCCTCGGCCAGCCGGTCGGCCATGGACGTCAGCTGCGGCCGCAGCCCGAAGGCGTCCATGTAGAGGAGAACCGCCGGATGGGGGCGGCCGTCACCGGGATGCGCCAGATACGCGTCCGCGGTGCCGTCGTCGGTGGGGATGTCGACTGCGGTTCCCTGTACAGCGGTCATGGCTGGGACTGCCTCTCTTGGGGTCGGCCGGCGAGGCCACCCGGACGGCCGGGCGGATCATGGTCATCGTGACACGCCTGGTCAGGGGCCCGTCCCGCGCCCCTTCTCCCCTGACCCCGTCGTGAACGCCCCTTGGTGAATCGGTTACTCGAACCGTGACGTGTCGCCCGCGCCCTTGCGGATGATCTCCGCCTCGCCGCCCGAGAAGTCGATGACCGTCGTCGGCTCGGTGCCGCAGTCCCCGGAGTCGACCACCGCGTCCAGGACGTGGTCCAGCCGGTCCTTGATCTCCCAGCCCTGCGTCATCGGCTCCTCCTCGTCCGGCAGCAGCAGCGTGCTGGACAGCAGCGGCTCACCGAGCTCGGTGAGCAGGGCCTGGGTGACGACGTGGTCGGGGATGCGCACGCCGACCGTCTTCTTCTTCGGATGCTGGAGCATGCGCGGCACCTCCTTCGTCGCCGGGAGGATGAAGGTGTAGCTGCCGGGCGTCGACGCCTTGATCGCGCGGAAGACGTCGTTGTCGACCCGGACGAACTGGCCGAGCTGCGCGAAGTCCTGGCACACGAGGGTGAAGTGGTGCCGGTCGTCCAGCCGGCGGATCGTCCGGATCCGGTCGATGCCGTCACGGCTGCCCAGCCGGCAGCCCAGTGCGTAGCAGGAGTCCGTCGGGTACGCGATGAGCGCACCCGAGCGGACACTGTCGGCGACCTGGGAGATGGTGCGCGGTTGCGGGTTGTCGGGGTGCACGTCGAAGTACTTGGCCATCCGTCGAGCTTATGCGGTACGCGGGCGACGAGCGCTCAGGCCCGGGGTGGCCTCAGGCCGGCGGCGTGAACGCGGCCACGAACTCCGCCACCTCGGGCCGGGCGTCGTCCGCCCGCCACACCAGGGCCAGCTCCGCCGGTGCCAGCCCCCGGACCGGACGGAACACCACGTCGGGGCGCGGGTACAGCCGCGCGTTGCCCTCCGCCAGCAGGACCACGCCCAGCCCGGAGGCCACGGCCTCGAAGGTGTCGGCGGGCGACGTCACCTCGGTGCCGATCCGGGGCTCACGGCCCTCGCGCGCATCGGTGGCCAGCCAGAAGTCCCGCACCGGCCCGGCCGCGAGGGGCAGCGCCACGAAGGGTTCGTCGACGAGGTCGGCGAAGTCCACCTCCGGCAGGCCGGCCAGCCGGTGGTCGGGCGGCAGGGCCACCCAGCGGCTCTCGCGGACCAGCGTGCGGGACACGAGACCGGGCGCCGGAAGCGGCAGCCACAGGAACGCGACGTCCGAGCCCCCGTCGCCGAGGCCGGCGGTCGGGTCCTCCCAGCTGACCAGCCGGAGGGAGATCCGCCAGCCCTGGTCCCGGAACCGGGCCAGCGCCTCGCGCTGCAGGTCACGACCGACGGCCGTCTGCATGCCGACGGTGAGTGAGAACGTCGAACCTGCGGCCCGCGCCTCCCGCCACGCCTCGTCCCAGGCAGCCACCAGCTCCCGCGCCTTCGGGAGCAGAACCTGCCCCTGGGGTGTCAACACGACCTCGCGGGGCCTGCGTTCCAGCAGCGGGAAGCCCAGCTGCCGCTCCAGTGCCCGGATCTGTTTCGACAGGGCGGGCTGTGAGATGAAGAGCTTCTGGGCGGCGACGGTGAAGTGCAGATGCTCCGCGAGCACCGTGAAGTACCGAAGGTCGCGCACATGAACGTCCATAGCCAACGGTTATAGCCACATGTCTTGGACGGCGGCAGGGAACCGGGGACACGCTGGGCCACAAGAGATCACACGGGACCGGACGACCAGGAGCACCCGATGACCACCCTGCCCCAGCGCTTCCTCGGCGACCTCGAGACTTCCGCGATCGGCTTCGGCGCGATGGTGCTGTCGCCCGGCATGTACGGCGAGATCGACGACGAGCGCGCGATCGCCGCGCTGCACACCGCCCTCGACGAGGGCACCACCCTCATCGACACCTCCGACGGCTACGGCGCCGACGGCCACAACGAACGCCTCGTCGGCGAGGCCCTCAAGGGCCACCGGGACGGCGTGACCGTCGCCACCAAGTTCGGCTTCCGCGTCCCCGAGGGCGCCGAGGGCCACCGCTTCCCGGTGTCGTACGCCTTCGGCGAGCTCGCCGTGAACGCCGAGCCACGGTACGTACGCGGATACGCCGAGCAGTCGCTGCGCAACCTGGGCACGGATGTGATCGACCTGTACTACCCGCACTTCCCCGACCCGCAGGTCCCGCTGGAGGACACCGTCGGCGCCGTCGCGGACCTCGTGAAGGACGGCCTGGTGCGCCACCTGGGCCTGTCGAACGTGACGGCGGACCAACTGCGCCGGGCCCACGCGGTCCACCCGGTCGCCGCGGTGCAGACACAGTGGTCGATGTGGCAGCCCGCCGAGCCCGAACTGCGTGCCGCCGCCCGAGAATTGGGCGTCGGGATCGTGGCCTGGAGTCCGCTCGGCAGCGGGTTCCTGGCCGGCAAGGTGGACAACCTCGCCGAGGGCGACTTCCGCCGCAACATCTCCCGCTTCGACGAGGCCAACCTCAAGTCCAACAACGACCGTTACGCCCCCTTGCGTGGCATGGCGGCCGACCTCGGCCTGACCCCGGGCCAGCTGGCGCTGGCGTGGCTGCTGCACCAGGACGACCACGTGGTGCCGATCCCCGGCAGCCGCACCCCGGCCCACATCGCCGAGAACCTCTCCGCGGCCCGCGTCGACCTGCATGCCGACACCCTCGCCCGCATCGACGAGGCCCTCGCCGGCTTCGACCCCCAGGGGACGGGCTCGCTGCTCGCCTGAGCCCCCGCGGCGAGCCGACTTGAGTCTGCCGGCGGCCAGGGGCAGGTTCGCCTACGCGACGGGACCAGCGCTCGCGCAGGGCGACCGCCCGCCAGGCGTGAGGTAACGTCCCCGACCGATGTGCCGGACGATGCGAGGGGCGAGGAGAAGGCCGACGTGGCAGGCCGAGAGGACGGATTCCGTCACACGGAGGTGAAGGGGACGCGGGACGTGGGGTGGGCGCAGGAGCTGCTCGACCATCTGCGGCCGACCGGGCGCGACGTACGCCGGGTCGTGGTGTGGCTCGCCGAGGCGGTGCAGGGCGAGGCATCCCTCCAGGACGACGCCGGCGCGCTCCTCGGCGGCACCCGGGTGCCCCTGGACGCGGACCTGGTCGCCGACATCGTCGCCGGGCGCATCGCCTCCGCCGCGTGGGAGGGAGAGGGCCGCCATCTGCGGATCGTCAGGGTGGAGCGGCCGGCCCCGTCCTCTGCCGGGGTGCTGTCCGTGGCGCGTACGAGCCCGTTCGACCGGCGGGCGTCCGATGTCGTGACGCACACGGCGCAGGTCATCGAGCTCCTGCTGCGGGCCCACGAGAGCGCCGCAGCCGGACGCCGACTGGAGCGGGCGACGTCCGACCTGAGGCTGGCGATCCTGCAACTGCTGATGGTGGAGGACCTCGTGTCCGCCCGCCGGGTCGCCGCGGGCCTGTGGCCGGGCCTGCTCGACACGGACACGGCCTGTGTCTACGTCCTCGAAGGCGACGCCGAGGAGCGCGACCGCATCGCCGAGGAGTGTCTCGTCGCGACGGGCGACCAGGCCCTCGTCGTGCGCTGCCCGGCCATGGACGGGCACGTGATCGTCGTGACCCCCGGCGAGGCCGGCGGGGAGGCCCTGCGGTCGCTCATCGACCGCAACCCCGGCGTGTTCCTCGGCGGCAGCGCCCGGCAGAGCCTGGCCCGCACCGCCACTGCCTACGGACAGGCCGTCAGCGCCCTCGCCGTCGCGCACTTCCGGCCGGACAAGGCGGCCGTCTACGCCGAACGCACCCACCCCGAACGCCTGATGGATCCCGTCGCCCTCCGCGACTGGACGGCCCACGTGCTGCACCCGCTCGACACCCTGCCGCACCACACCCGCGCCGAACTGCTCGCCACCACCCGGCTCGGCCTGGAGTTCACCGCCGTGAGCGCTGCCAAGGTCCTCGGGGTGAGCCGCAACACCGTCCGCGCCCGCATGGAACGCGTCGAGGGCCTGCTGGGCACGGACTTCTCCCACCTGACCGTCCGCGCCGCGGCCCACCTCGCCCTGAACACCCAGGTCGGCCTCGCCGAGATCCCCGCCGTGCGGGGCGCCGAGGAGTCAACCCCCACCCGGCTCGCCGATCTGCTCGCCGGGACCGCGGTACGGGCCTGGGCGCACGACTTCCTGGGCCGGCTGGACAGCGACGCCCGGGACCTGCGCCGGACGCTGCGCACCTGGATCGCCGCCGGTGGCAACTCCGAACGGGCCGCCCAGACTCTCGGCATGCACGCGCAGACCGTGCGCGAGCACGTCCGCGGCGCGGAACCCGTCCTCGAACGCCGGCTGCTCGCCGCCGGCAGCGATCTCTACGAGGTCGTCCTGGCCCACCTGGTCCTGGGCGACCTCGAACCACCCGTCCTCGACCGGGAGAAACCGGGCCATCCGGACTCACCTGTGCACGGGTGAGCCCTGTGCGCAGCACAGCGGGCATCGACGCGATTCACAACTGTTCCGTTTCACACGTAGGTTCTAGGCACCGCGGGGGCACGACCGGAACGGGGGACCGGTCGCGCTCCCGCGCGGTTCAGCCTGGTCGGCGGCGTCAGCCGCGCAGCCGTACCGGAATCTCCTGCCAGCCGAACGCGATGAACGACGGCACCTGCCGCAACTCGTCAGCTTCGACGGCGAGTCGCAGGTCCGGGAACCGCTCGAACAGCGCCGGCAGTGCGGTCAGAGCCTCCGTCCGGGCCAGCGGCGCACCGATGCACCGGTGCACGCCGATCCCGAACGCAAGGTGGTCGTCGGCCCCGCGCGCCGCGTCGAAGGCGTCCGCGTCCGGCCCGTAGTGCGCGGGGTCCAGCCCCGCGGCGGCGTACGTCGTGATGATCGCGTCCCCGGCCGGAACGGTGACGTCGCCGACCGTGAGGTCGGTGACGGCGAACCGCAGCGGCAGTGAGGCGATGGACGGGTGCACCCGCAGCGTCTCGTCGACGACCGCGTCCCAGGTGATCTCCCCGGACCGCAGGGCCCCCCGCTGCTCGGGATGCCGGAGCAGGGCGACGACGGCGTTGCCGATGAGGTTGACGGTGGTCTCGAACCCGGCGCCGATGACCAGCAGCAGCGTGTACAGCAGCTCCTCGTCGCTGAGCCGGTCGCCGTCCTCGTCCCGGACACGGATCAGCTCCGTGGTGAGGTCGTCGCCGGGGTGCTCGCTGCGGTGGGCGATGAGCGCGGGCAGTACCGTGCCGATCTGCTGCTGCACGAACGCGGCGTGTTCCGGGCTCGGGTCGGAGGTGTCCATGATGGCCGCGATCAGCCGCCCGGTGTCCGCCCGCAACTCCTCGGGCACGCCGAACAGTTCGCAGATGATCTGCATGGGCAGGGGATGAGCGAGAGCCGCCTTGATGTCGACGACGTCGGCGTCGGCCGTCTCCAGCGCGTCCAGCAGCTCCGCGGTGATCGCCTCCACCCGCGACCGCATGGCCTCGGTGCGCCGGTGCGTGAAACTCGGGGCGACCAGCTTGCGCAGCCGGGCGTGGTCGGCGCCGTACGTGGAGAGCATGTTCACCACGCCGACCCAGCCCAGGACCCAGCCCCAGGAAGGGTGTTCACCGATCTCGGGCCACAGCCGCCAGTGTTTGCGGGGGTCCCTGCTCACCTGTGGGTCGAGGATGAGGTTCTTGAGGACGTCGTAGCCGGTGGGGGCCCAGGCGGGGATGCCGCCGGGCAGCTCGACGGGCACGATCGGGCCGAGGGCGCGCAGCCGGGCGCTCTCGGCGGCGATGTCGGATCCGAACGGGTCGATGACGAAGCGGTCGATGCGGTCGGTCACGGTCACGACGGATCTCCTGGCTGATCGGGGGAGCGGGGGCTGAACCGGACGGGCAGTGACGTCAGCGAGCGGTGGAACGGGCCGGGCCGCCAGCTCAGGCGTTCGCGGGGCAGAACGGGTTCGAGGTCGGGCAGCCACTGGGTCAGCCGCTCGATCGCCTCGGTCGCGATGAGCAGCGTGTACTGCTTGACCGGGCAGGCGTGCGGGCCCGCAGACCACGACAGGTGCGAGGCGTCCTTGGGGTGGCGGCCGGCGGTGACGTCCTGCTCGGCGGCGTGCGCGAGCGCCCCGTAGGAGACCACGACCGGGACGGCCGCCCTGATCCACGCCCCGTGGAAGGTCACCGGCCTGCGGGCGTAGTGGATGCCGTAGTTCGCCAGCGGTGTCTCGTGGTGGAGCACCTCGACCACGGCGTCCATCACGGGACGGGCCCCGCTGGTGAGGGTGGAGTAGTAGAGCGGGTTGCCGAGGATGCGCGACAGCGCGTTGGACACCAGGTTCGCGGTCGGCTCGTGCCCGGCGCCGAGCGTGAGGAACACCTGCCAGGTGACCTCCTCCGGGGTCAGCCCGGCCGGATGGTCCAGGAGCCAGCTCGGCAGGTCGTCGCCGCGCCGCTCGGACTTGGCGGCGATCAGCTCCAGGACGTAGCCTCCGAACTCCGCCTCGCCCTGCGCCGCCTCGGCGCCGCCCTCCATCATCTTGCCCAGTGCCGAATCGAGCCGGGCGCTGTGACTGTCCGGCAGTCCGAAGAGGCTGTTGAACACCAACGCCATCAGCGGGCGCGCGAACTCGCCCACCAGGTCTGCCTCGCCGCGGGGCCCGATCCGGCGCACCAGCAGACGCACCGCCCGGTGCACTCGCGCCCGCAGGTCGTGCGGCTCGACCCGCTCGAAGGTGTCGATCAGCGAACCGCGGTACCGGAGGTGGGCGGTGCCGTCCGCGAACAGCGTGTTGGGGCGCCAGCGCATCATGCCCAGCACCGGCGAGTCGTCCGCGACCGTGGACTCCCACGGCCGGGGGTCGTGCGAGAACGTGTCCGTGTCGTTGAGCAGGTCCAGCGCGGCCCGCCGGTCCGTGACGACGTACGCCGGCACGCCCGGAGCCAACTCCGCCCAGCCGACCGGCCCTTGGGCGCGCAGGGCGGTGTAGTAGCGGTACGGGTCCAGCGCGAAGCCCTCCTCCCACAACCGCACGGGCGTCGAGAGGGAGAAGGCCTGCTGGGGCGGGGGATAGGTGGTCACCGGTTCTCCGGAGGGTGGCGGTCGATCAGGTGGTGGACCAGCGCGAGCAGCGCGTCGATCGAGGAGTTCGTGTCCCGGGCGTCGCACGTCACCATCGGCGTGCCCGGCTCCAGGTCCAGGGCGGCGCGCAACTGCGCCTCGGTGTGGTGGCCCGGCGCGTCCGGGAAGGCGTTGAACGCCACCGCGTACGGCAGCCCGGTCTCCTCCACCAGCCCGAGCACGTCGAACGACGCGTCGATGCGGCGGCTGTCGACCAGCACGAGGGCGCCGAGTGCCCCGTACGCGATGTCCTCCCACAGCGACCGGAACCGCTCCTGCCCGGGCGTGCCGAACAGGTACAGCACGATTCCGCCCGGCAGGCTGATCCGCCCGAAGTCGATGGCGACCGTCGTCGTCGACTTGTCCCGCACCCCGGCCAGATCGTCCACCTGCGCGGACGCCTCGCTGAGGTGTTCCTCGGTGTGCAGCGGACGGATCTCGGACACCGAGTCGATGAGCGTCGTCTTGCCCACCCCGAACGGGCCCGCGACCAGGATCTTCACCAAGTCGCGGGCGGTATCGGGCAGGTGGATGCCGCTAGTCGTGCTTGAGGGCGCGGAGGCCATCGGCCACTCTCTTCAGCAGGTCGGGGTCGAAGCGTTCGGCGGGCGGAATCGGCGCGCGGGCCAGTACCAGGTCCCGGTCGATCAGGTCTGCGGCCAGGACCCGCACCGCCGAGACCGGCAGCCGCAGCAGGGCGGCCGCCTCCATGACCGTCAGCGACCCGCCCTCCAGGGTGTCCAGGAGGGCGAGCGCGGCGGCGGGCAGATCGGCGGAGAGTCCGGCCGGCACCGGCACACCGCTGCCGGTGAGCACCGACAGCCGTTCCAGCTGCGGCCGGCTGGGCCGGGCCACGCCGCCCGTCGAGAGATACGCGGGAACCAAGGGACGGCCGGCACGGCGGCCGGTCATGCCGACGCGCCGCCGTCGGCTCCTCGGGCCGCCGCGGCCATCGTCTTCTCGCCCAGTCGCGCCACCTGCGAGTGCACCCGGTGCGCGAGCAGGTCGAGGCGCACCTCGCCGTCCCCGTACGCGGCCACACAGGTGCCGTGGTCCGTCGGCACGATCAGGACGTAACCGTGGTCCGACTCCACGACGACCTGCCGCACCTCGGCCCGGTCGGCGTCGGCGAACGCGGCGGCGGCGGTACGGCACGCGCCCTGCACGGTGCTCGTGATCGCGGCGACCCGCTCGGCCGAGGCCTGCGACAGGGCCTCCGTGTACCCCGTCACCAGCCCGTCCCTGGTCAGCAGGACGGCGGCGACGACATGCGGAATCTGCAGGATCGGTTCGAGCACCCACGCCGTGTCGCCCGCATCGCGGCTGGTCATCGAGCCGCTCCCCCTTCGTAGTCGGTCTGTTCGGTCTCGTGCCCGGTCACTTCCGGTACGGCGGTCTCCTTCGGTACGGCGATCCGCGTGGCGCCGGTGTCCTCGCGGGCCGCGGCGGTGCCGGACTGCAACGCGCCGAGCGCGGCCGCGGCCTCCTCCGGGCGGCGTACCGGCCGCTGCGGCGCCGGCGCGTCCGGAGGCGCGTCCGCGGCGGCGGCCCGCGTCCGGCGCCGCCGCTGCGGCAGCCCGCCCGCGTCGTGCGATGTCCGATGCCCCGATACGGCGGTGGCGGCGTCGTCGCTCGGCTCGGCTCCGTACCCGTGACTCTGCTCGGCCCCGTCGTACCCGCGGGAGACGGCAGCAGGTGCCTGTGGCGCGGCCCTGCGGGTCGAGCGCGGGGCGCTGGCCGCCGGCGGCTGCTCGGCGGGGTCGATCCGGCTCAGGAGATGGCTGTCGACCCGCAGCACCGCGCGCATCCCGCCGTAGGGCGACGGCGAGGACACGTCCACGCCCAGGTCGAACTGCCGGGTCAACTGGCCGATCGCCGCGAACCCCATGCGCGGCGGATCACCGAGGTCGGTGAGCAGGACCGGCTCGGAACCCGCCACCAGCCGCTGCGCGCGGGCTCGTTCGTCCTGTGTCATGCCGACACCGGCGTCGTCCACGGTGACGCAGACGCCGTGATGGACGTGCTCCAGGTTGACCACGACGTCGGTGTCCGGCGCGGAGTGCCGCAGCGCGTTGTCGAGGAGCTCCGCGACGATGATCGCGACCGGTTCGACGGCGTGCGAGACCAGAGCGGTGCCCGCTTCCAGATGGTTGTGCACCCGGACCCGGTGGTAGCCCGCGAGCCGGGCCTGGCCGCCGGTCACCGCCTCCACCAGATGCGACTCCTCGCGGGCGAGCCCGACCCAGGCCCCGCACACCACCGCGGCCACCTGCGCCCGGCGCAGCGACTGCTCGTTCTCGTGGTCCAGTTGGAACAGCGTCTGCGCCAACTCCGGCTCGTCATAGCGCTGTTGCAGACGGCGCAGCGCGTCCTGGAGCCGGTACAGCGCCGCCTGGATCTCGCGGGTGGCCCCGCGCATTCCGGCCTGCGCGGCCGCGTCGATCCGGGTGCGCTGCGCGGCCAGCTCGGCCCGCAGCCCTCTCAGCACGTGCTCCAGCGCGAGGCCCAGCGGCGCCCCCGAGATCTGCGGCTGCAACGGGCCCGGAACGACCACGTGCGGATGGGTCAGTTGACGTGCGGCGGCGGGAACACGCTGCGCCGCCAGATGCTCCACCTCGGCCGTGAACGCCCGTGAGACGCCGTCGAGTTGGATGCGCAACGCGGCGATCTCCGCGCTCTGGGCGGCCTGTTGGCGCCGTGACCGCAGTAACCCGCCGCCGAGGGCGAGCGCGGACAGTGTGCCGGCGGCGAGACCGCCGGCCACCAGGTCCGGTAATTCGATCATCGAATCGGTTCCAAGGGAAAGTCGGGGAGGGGTCCGGGGGAGGGTGAGGAGAAGCCGGGCAGCACAGAGCACGAAGCCCTCACGCGAGGCACCCGCAGCACAGTACACACCGTCATCGACCGATCTCGCACGGTCGATCGAAACATCGCTTCGAAACTGTCCGAGCTCTGTTCGCTTCTGTGGCAACTGTCGGAATTGGCCCGGACATCGAGGCGTGCTGCGGCACCCGGAGCCTTTCGCATGGCATGTCGTTGAGCTCTCAATTTCCGCTTGATACACAGGGTTTACACTGTGGCGTCCACTACGCCCGGTGGGACTCGCTAACGTGTTACTCGCCGGTAGCAAGCTGTATCGCGGCACCTCGGGCGAGTGGTCGAGAGGGACGGACGGGCAAGGGGGCCGGTCCGCCCGCGGCTTCCGCGTACGTATGACGGAGCCCTCGAACTCCAGTTCCTCGCCACCTAACCAGACAGGTGAGACACGTTCATATGGCTCGTTCCCTGGTCGACCTGCTGACCCTGCACGCCTCGCATCAGCCCGACCGGACCGCGTACCGCTTCCTCGTCACGGGCGACTGCGACGGGGAGATCCAGGAGATCTCCTACGGGCGGCTGGCCGGACGCGCCCGGGCGGTCGCCGCCTGGCTGCAGGAGCGCGGTCTGACCGGGTCCCGCGCCATGCTGCTGTACCCGCCCGGCCTGGAGTTCATCAGCGGCTACCTGGGCTGCCTCTCGGCCGGGGTCGTCGCCGTCCCCGGCGTGCCCCCGCAGGGCCGGGCGCAGAACCACCGCGCGCTGACCCGGATGAGGCGTCTGATAGCCGACGCGGACGCCAGGGTGATCCTGGGCGGCCGAGAGGTGATCGCCTCCCTGACCGGCATGGCCGAACACCTGCCGGAGCTGGCCGACATCACCTGCGTGGTCACCGAGGACATCCCCGACGAACTGGCCGCCTCCTGGCGCGAACCCGACCTCACCGCCGACTCGGCCGCCTTCCTCCAGTACACCTCCGGCTCCACCTCGGCCCCCAAGGGCGTGGTCGTCACCCACGGCAACCTGCTCGACAACGAGCGGGTCATCACCGAACGTATGGGCCACACCCCGGACACCATCGAGGAGTACGGCCGCGAACTGATCGTCAGCTGGCTGCCCGTGTACCACGACATGGGCCTCATCGGGCCGGTCCTGAACACGGTCTACCTCGGCCTCACCACCACCCTGTTCTCCCCGCTGCACTTCCTCCAGCGGCCCGACCGCTGGCTGAAGGCCGTCAGCCACTACCGCCCGCACACCAGCGGCGGCCCCAACTTCGCCTACGAGCTGTGCCTGAAGCACGCCACCCCCGAACTCGTCGACGAACTCGACCTGACGTCCTGGAAGGTGGCCTTCAACGGGGCCGAACCGGTGCGCCCCGCCACCCTGCGACGGTTCACCGAGACCTTCGCCCCGGCCGGCTTCGGCCGCGAGGCCTTCTACCCCTGCTACGGCCTGGCCGAGTCCACCGTGATGGTCACTGGGGGCACGGTGGACACCGCACCCACGCTCCTCGCCGCCGCGGACACCGGACCGCACGCCGGCGAGGCGGACGCGGCCGCGGTCGGCTGCGGCCGCCCCGGCCCGGGCGTGACCCTGGTGATCGCCGACCCCGAACGCCACGAGGAACTCCCCGAGGGCGAGGTCGGCGAGATCTGGGTCGCCGGCGCGAGCGTCGCCAAGGGCTACTGGCGCAACACCCTCGCCACCCGCGAGACCTTCCGCGCGACCCTCGCCGGCCGCGAGGGCCGCTTCCTGCGCACCGGCGACCTCGGATTCCTGCGGGACGGCGAACTCTTCGTCACCGGCCGTCTCAAGGACCTCATCGTCATCGACGGCCGCAACCACTACCCGCAGGACCTCGAACTGTCCGCCGAGATGGCCCACCCGGCCCTGCGTCCGGGCTGCACCGCCGCCTTCTCCGTCGACGGGGGAGTGGACGGAGAACAGGTCGTCCTCGTCGCCGAGACGGCCCCGGACGCCGCGGGCGAGGCGGAGAAGATCACCGACCTGATCCGCAGCGCGATCGGCGAGTCCCACGGCGTGTCCGTGCGCGACGTCGTCCTCGTCCACCCCGGCACGATCCCCAAGACCTCCAGCGGCAAGATCCAGCGCCACGCCTCCCGGACGGCCCACCTGGGCGGCACCCTCGCCGTGGTCGCCGCGCCCGCCACCCGCTGAACACCGCACGCCGTCGGCGCACACCCCTCCGTGCCGACGGCGGCCTGGGCGGCCGTACACCGGCCGCGCGTTCCGTCGTACGCCCGCCATGCCGGCCGTATCGCCACCGCTGGTACGGGAAACAGCCCGAGCCCGACTTCACGAGGACACCTGCCCCGATGCCTGCGAACGAGTCCCCGAAGCAGTCCGTCACCACGCCCGAGGGGGTGCGGGCGTGGCTGGTGTCCGCCGTTGCCGAGGCGTCCGGGCTGGACCCGCTGACCGTCGACCCGCACCGGCCGATCGCCGAATTCGGCCTGGGGTCCCGCCAGTTGGTGACCCTGGCCGCGGAACTCTCGGAGCGGACCTGCCGGACCCTCAACCCGTCCCTCGTCTTCGACCACCCGACCGTCGCGGCACTCGCCGAGGCCGTGTTCGCCGACCCTCCGATTCCTGCCGTCGAGTCTCCGTCGGTGGCCCCCGGGCGCGCGGACGACGACATCGCGATCATCTCCATGGCCTGCCGCTTCCCGGGCGGCGCCGACGATCCCGATGCGCTGTGGCGGTTGCTGTCCGCCGGCGAGGACGCAGTCACCGAGGTGCCGCCGGGCCGCTGGAACACCCAGGGCCTGTACGACGCCGACCCGGAGGCCACCGGCACGGCGTACTCCCTGCGCGGCGGCTACCTCGACGGCATCGACCGCTTCGACGCGGCCTTCTTCGGCATCTCGCCGCGCGAGGCCGCCGCGATGGACCCGCAGCAGCGGCTGCTCCTGCAGACCGCCTGGGAGACGATCGAACGCGCCGGGATCGTCCCCGAGGCGCTGAACGGCAGCTCCACGGGGGTCTACGTCGGCCTGTACGACAGCGGCTATCTTGCCTCGGCCCCGCTGAGCCGGCTCGACGGCCACGTCGGCACCGGCTCGGCCTCCAGCGTCGCCTCCGGGCGCATCGCCTACACGCTCGGTCTGCAGGGCCCGGCGGTCACCGTCGACACCGCCTGCTCCTCCTCCCTCGTCGCCCTGCACCTGGCGGCGCGGGCGTTGGCGGGCGGCGAGTGCGACCTGGCGCTGGCGGGTGGGGCAACGCTGCTGGTGACCCCGCGCGGGCACGTCGAGTTCAGCCGGCTGCGTGGGCTGTCGCCGTCGGGGCGGTGCAGTCCGTTCGGGGCCGGCGCGGACGGCGTGGTGTGGGCCGAGGGCTGCGGCCTGGTCCTGCTCAAGCGGCTGGCGGACGCCCGCCGGGACGGGAACCGGGTCCTCGCGGTCGTCAAGGGTTCGGCGATCAACCAGGACGGCCGCAGCCAGGGCCTGAGCGCCCCCAACGGGCCCGCGCAGGAAAGGGTGTTGCGCGCCGCGCTGGACGCGGCCGGTCTCCGGCCCGACGACCTGGACTACGTCGAGACCCACGGCACCGGGACCCCGCTCGGCGACCCCATCGAGGGCCGGGCGCTGGCCGCCGTGTTCGGGCCGGGCCGCCCCGCCGACCGGCCGCTCGGCATCGGCTCGCTGAAGTCCAACATCGGTCACACCCAGGCCGCCGCGGGCATCGGCGGAGTCATCAAGACGGTGCTGGCCCTCGACCACGAGCAGCTCCCGGCGTCCCTGCACGCCGACACCCCGACCGAGCACGTCGACTGGACCGAGAGCGGCCTCACAGTACTCACCGCCGCCAGGGCCTGGCCCCGGGGCGATGAGCGGGTACGGAGGGCCGGGGTGAGCGCGTTCGGCATCAGCGGCACGAACGCGCACGTGGTGCTGGAGGAGGCGCCGCGGGACCTGGGTCGGCCGGGCGGGGAGCCGGAGCGGCAACCGGCTCGCCCGAGCGAGGAGATCCTGCCGGGCCGGGTTCCTCCGAGCGAGGAGGAGCCGCGGGACCTGGGTCGCCTGGGTGGGGAGTCGGAGCAGGGCCAGGCCTGTCCGAGTGAGAGGGCGTTGCGGGGTCAGGCCCGCCCGAGTGAGGGGGCGTTGCGGGATCAGACCCGCTTGCCCGAGGAGATCGCGCAGGGCCGGACCCACCTGCCCGAGGGGATCGCGCAGGGCCGGACCCGTTTGCCCGAAGAGACCGCGCAGGGCCCCACCCGTCTCCCCGAAGAGACCCCGCAGGACCCGACCCGTCCGACCCTCGACGGCCGCCCCGCGCCGGTCCTCTTCCCGCTCTCCGCCCGCACCCTGCCCGCCCTTCAGGGGCAGGCCGACCGCCTCCGTCGGGCCCTCGCCGGCGAGCCGAACGCGTCGCTGCCGTCCGTGGCCGCCACGCTGGCCCACCACCGCACGCACTTCGAGCACCGGGTCGTCGTCCGGGCGGGCGACCGCGACGAGTTGCTGACCGCCCTGCACGGGCTGGCCGAGGGGCAGCCGGATCCCGACCTGGTCGTCGGCCCCCAACAGGCGTGGGCATACGGCAAGTTGGCCTTCGTCTTCCCCGGCCAGGGCTCCCAGTGGACCGGCATGGCCCGGGACCTCCTCGACAGCGATCCGGTCTTCGCCGACGAACTCGACCGCTGTGACGCCGCGCTGCGCCCCTTCACCACCTGGTCGGTCGCGGCCGTCCTGCGCGGCGACACGGGCGCCCCGTCCCTGGACCGCGTGGACGTCGTCCAGCCGGTCCTCTTCGCCGTGATGGTGTCCCTGGCAGCCGTGTGGCGGGCCCGCGGCATACGCCCCGACGCGGTGATCGGGCACAGCCAGGGCGAGGTCGCCGCCGCCTGTGTCGCCGGGGCGCTCAGCCTCAACGATGCCGCGGCCGTGGTGGCCCTGCGCAGCCAGGCCCTGACCGAATTGTCCGGCACCGGCACCATGGCCGTCGTCGCTCTGTCGCACACCGAGGTGACCGCCCGCCTCGCCGAGCACGACGGCCGGGTCTCGGTCGCCGCCGTCAACAGTGGCCGCTCTACCGTGATCGCCGGTGACGTGGATTCCGTGGAGGCGCTGCTCGCCGGCCTCGACCGGCAGCAGGTGTTCGCCCGCCGCCTCGACGTCGACTACGCCTCCCACAGCGCTCAGGTCGAGCCGGTCCGTACGACGATCCTCGACGAACTCGACGGCGTCACCACCTACCCGGCCTCCGTCACCTGGTACTCCACGGTCACCGGCGAACCCGTCACCGAGGAACTCGAAGCCGACTACTGGTACACCAACCTGCGCGAGCCCGTCCGCTTCGCGCCCACCGTCGAGCGCATGGCCGCCGACGGCTACCGCCACTTCGTCGAACTCAGCCCCCACCCCGCCCTGTTGACGGCCGTGCGCACGGTCGCCGAGGAGACGGACCACGACCTGATCGCCGTCGGCTCGCTGCGCCGCGACGAGAACGGTCCCGCCTGCCTCGACCACGCCGCCGCCGAACTCCACGTCCACGGACGGCACATCGACTGGCGCCGTCTGGTCCCGGCCGCCGGCCCGGCGGACCTGCCGACGTACGCCTGGGACCAGCGGCGCCACTGGATCGAGCCCGAGACCGCCACCGGAGGCCCCGGCCTCTTCGACCGAGCCGCCCACCCGCTGCTCGGCATCCAGCTCCAGTCCCCGGACGAGACCCGCTGGACCTTCCGCAACGAATGGTCCACGGCCACCGCGGACTGGCTGCCCGACCACACCGTGTTCGGCCGCACCGTCGTCTCGGGCACCACCCTGACGGAACTGTGCCGCGCCGCCCTGGCCGTGGCCCGCCCCGGTGACGTCACCGACCTGCTCCTCCTCGCCCCCCTCACGCTGCCCGCCTCCGGAACCGTCGAGGTGTCCGTCGAGGTGAGCACCGCCGACCCGGTGCCGGAGATCACCGTCCACAGCCGCCCACGCGGTGACGAGGCCGCAGGGTGGACGCTGCACGCAACGGCGTCGGCGGCCGAGCCGGCCTCCGTGACGGCGGGCCGGCCGCCGGTGTGGCCGGAGGCCGCCGAAGAGGCCTGGAGCGAGCAGACGTACGCACGTCTGACCGGCCTCGGTCTGGGCTACGGTCCCGCCTTCCAGGGCGTACGGCAGGCCGTCGTCACCGGCGACGGCGAGCTCCTCGCCCGGCTGTCCCTGCCGTCCGTCGCCCGTGACCCGGACGACCCGTACGCGATCCACCCGGCGCTCCTGGACGCCGCGCTGCACGTCGCCGCCGCATTCGACGCGTCCGAGGACCGGGTACTGCTCCCGGTCGCGGTGGGCCGCTGCGTCCTGCCGCCGGGCGGGGCCACCGAACTGACCGCGTCCGTACGGCGGACCGGCGGTTCGGAGACCGACCTGACCCTGGACGTGACGCTCTGGGACAGCGACGGTTTCCTCGTCGGCCGCCTGGAGGCCGTACGGCTGCGCGCGGCGAGCCCCGCGGACCTGCGGGGCGCCTCGGAGAACGGGCGGCATCTGTACGAGGTGGCATGGACGGCGCCGGACGCGCGGACGTCCGAGGTTCCGGGCACCTCCTGGAGCGTGGCCGGCGACCGGTCCGATCCCCAGGTCGCCGACGTCCTGCGTGCCCTGGACGCGTCCGGGGTCCAGCTGTGCGAGACGAGTGCCGACGTTCTCGTACGGTTCTGGCCGAGCCCTGCCGCGGAGCGGGAAACGGCCGCTGCGGCACAGGAGTTGGCGGCCACCGCCCTCGCCGAACTGCGGGCGCTGATCGCCCTGGCGCCCGAGGAGACACCCAGCCGGACCGTGTGGGTGACCCGGGGTGCGGTCGCGGTCGACGCCGGGGACAGCGTGCCCGGTCTTGTCCAGTCGGTGCTGTGGGGCCTGGCCCGCAGCGCCCGCACCGAGCATCCCGAGCTCGGACTGACCCTGCTGGACCTCGACGACTCGGACCCCGGCGCCGCGCTGACGTCAGCCGTCGCGCACGTCGACGAGCCCGAACTGGCAGCCCGTAAAGGGGCATTGCTCGCACCTCGGCTGGTCCGGGCCCGGTCCGTCGACGCGGCGCGAATACCGACCGAGGTCTCCACCGACGGCACCGTACTGATCACCGGCGGCCTGGGCGCCGTGGGCCGCCACATCGCCCGACTGTTGGCCGAACGCGGCGTTCCCCGGCTGCTGCTGACGTCACGTCAGGGTCCCGAGGACCCGCGCACCGCCGAGGTCACCGCCGAACTGGCCGCGCTCGGCGCCCACGTCGAAGTGGCGGCGTGCGACATCGCGGACGCAGAGGCCATGGCCGACCTGCTCGCACACGTCGGAGAGGACCTGCCCCTGCGCGGTGTCGTGCACTGCGCAGGGGGCCTGGCCGACGGGATCGTCGCCGAACTGACCCCCGAGCGCCTCGCCCGGGTCCTGCGCCCCAAGGTCGACGGCGCCGCCCACCTGCACCGCCTCACCGCCGACCTGCCGCTCGACCTCTTCCTGCTGGTCTCCTCGGCCGCCGGTGTCCTCGGCACCGCGGGCCAGGCCAACTACGCGGCTGCCAACGTCTTCCTCGACCAACTGGCCCACCACCGCAGGGCCTTGGGGCTGCCCGGCGTCTCGGTCTCGTTCGGCGCGTGGGCGGGCGAGGGACTGGCCGCCGCACACGCCGACCTCGACCGGATGGCCCGCCTCGGCCAGCGCGCCCTCACCGCCGACCAGGGTCGCGACCTCGTCGGCCTCGCTCTGCACCGCAACAGCCCGCACCTGGTCGCCTGGGCGCTGGACTTGCCGCGCGTGCGGGAGACCGTGGCCACGGCGGACGGCCCGGGGTCAGCCCTGTGGCGCTCGCTGCTGCCCGCGCCGCGCACCGGCCGCGACACCGGCCAGGGCCTCGCGGACCGTCTCGCCCGACTGCCCGAGGCCGAACGGGCCGCCCGCGTCCTCGCCCTGGTCCGCGAGGAGGCCTCCCGCGCCCTCGGCCTGCGCTCGGCGGACGCCGTACGCCCCGACCGGCCGCTGCGCGACCTCGGCATGGACTCGGTGACGGCGGTCGACCTGCGCAACCGCATCAGCACCCGCCTCGGCACCAAACTCCCCGCCACCCTCCTCTTCGACCACCCCACACCGGCCCGCCTCACCGACCATCTGCTGACCACCGCCCTCGCGGCGACCCGCCGCACGGCCCCGGCCCGGGCGACGGCCCACCGCACGGCCCCGGCGGGCGACGAGCCCGTCGCCCTGGTCGCCATGGCCTGCCGTCTGCCCGGCGGTGTGAGCGACCCGGAGGGCCTGTGGGACCTCGTCACCCAGGGCCGTGACGCGGTCGGTCCCTTCCCGGCCGGGCGCTGGGACGTCGAGTCGCTGTACGACCCCGACCCGGAGGCGAGGGGCAAGTCGTACGCCCGCGAAGGCGGGTTCCTCGACGACATCGAGTCCTTCGACGCGGGCTTCTTCGGCATCACCCCGCGCGAGGCCGCCGCCATGGACCCCCAGCAGCGACTCCTGCTGGAGACGACGTGGGAGGCGCTGGAACGCGCCGGCATCGTGCCCGCCCGGCTCGCGGGCAGCACCACCGGCGTGTACGTCGGCATGTTCGGCAGCGACTACCTGTCCGGCTCCCGGCTCGACCAGCTCGACGGATACGTCGGCACCGGCACCGCCCTCAGCGTCGCCTCCGGCCGGCTCGCGTACACCCTCGGCCTGGGCGGCCCGGCGTTGACCGTCGACACCGCCTGCTCGTCGTCCCTGGTCGCGGTCCACCTGGCAGCCCAGGCACTGCGGGCGGGCGAGTGCGACCTCGCGCTCGCCGGCGGAGCGACCCTGATGGTGACACCGCAGACCTTCGTCGAGTTCAGCCGGCTGCGCGGCCTGTCCCCGACCGGCCGCTGCCGCTCCTTCTCCGACGGGGCCGACGGCGCCATCTGGGCCGAGGGCGCGGGGATGGTCGTACTCAAGCGGCTCAGTGACGCCCGCCGGGACGGCGACGAGGTGCTGGCCGTGCTGCGCGGCACCGCCGTCAATCAGGACGGCCGCAGCCAGGGCCTGTCCGCCCCGAACGGCCCGGCGCAGGAGCAGGTGATCCGGCGGGCTCTGGAACTGTCCGCGCTGGAGCCCGCCGACATCGACTACGTCGAGGCCCACGGCACCGGCACGACCCTCGGTGACCCGATCGAGGCGAACGCCCTCTCCGAGGTGTTCGGACAATCCCGTCCCGGCGACCGCCCGCTGTACCTGGGCTCGCTGAAGTCCAACATCGGGCACGCGCAGGCCGCTTCGGGCGTCGCCGGGCTGATCAAGGTGGTGCAGTCGCTGCGGCACGAGACGCTGCCGCGCACCCTGCACGCCGGCACGCCCAGCCGTCACGTGGACTGGGACGACAGCGGGCTGCACCTGCTCCAGGAGCAGACGCCGTGGCCGTCGTCGGCCGAGCGGCCCCGACGCGCCGGGGTCAGCGCCTTCGGGATCAGCGGCACCAACGCGCATGTGATCGTGGAGGAGGCCCCGAGCGTCGAGGCCGAGGCCACCACGGCCCAACCTGCCCCGGGCGAGCGGCTGTTCGTGCTGTCCGGGCGCACCGACGCCGCCGTACGGCAGCAGGCCGCGCGCCTGGCCGCACACCTCACGGAAGACACCACCCTCCCCGACGTCGCCCACACCCTGGCCAGGCACCGCAGCCACTTCGAGCGGCGCGCGGCACTCGTCGCGGGCGACCGGGACCAACTCCGCGCAGGACTCGACGCGTTGGCGGACGGTCGGTCACCGATACCGCCGAACCGCGAGGAACACCCGGGCAAGGTCGCCTTCGTCTTCTCGGGGCACGGCGGTCAATGGCCCGGCATGGGCGGTCAGTTGCGCGCCGAGTCGGAGGTGTTCCGCGACGAGCTGACCCGGATCGACGAGGCGGTGGGCCGGCACGTCGGCTGGTCCGTGCTCGATGTCCTGCGCGACCCGCAGGACACCACGCGCCTCGACCGGACCGAGATCCTCCAGCCGGTGCTGTTCGCCGTGAACGCGGCACTGGCCGCCACGTGGCGCTCCCTCGGTGTCACCCCGGACGCGGTGATCGGGCACAGCCTCGGTGAGATCGCCGCCGCGTACAGCGCGGGCGTGCTCACTCTGGACGACGCCGTGACCGTGGTGACCGGGCGCGCCCAGGCCGTCGTTCCCCTGGCGGGCCGGGGCGGCATGCTGGCCCTGGAGCTGGCCCGCCCGCAGGTCGAGGAACTGCTCACGCCGTACGCCGGGCGGCTGTTCGTCGCGGCGGTCAACAGCGCCCACTCCACGGCCGTCTCCGGCGACGCCGAGGCGCTGGCCGACCTGGCCCGGCACCTGGAGGAGCGGCACATACCCGCCCGCCGGCTGTCGACCGCGTTCGCCTCGCACACCCCCTTGATGCACCCGCTGCGCGAGGAACTCCTCGGCCGTTTCGCCGCCGTCCGGGGAACCTCGACGACCACCTCGCTGTACTCGACGGTCCTGGCCGAACCGGTGCCCGGGGAACGGCTGGACGCCGGGTACTGGTTCGCGAACCTCAGCGAGCCGGTCCGTTTCGCCGACACCGTCCGGCGGATGCTCGCCGACGGCTACCGCCACTTCGTCGAGCTGAGCCCACACCCCTCGCTCGGCGCCTCGATCGAGGCGGTGGCGGCCGAGGCCGGCGTCGACGCGATCGCGGTCGCGGTCGCGTCACTGCGCCGCCGGGACGGCGGACAGGACGCCCTTCTGCGCGGGCTGGGGGAGCTGTACACGGCCGGGCACACTCCCGACTGGTCGGCGCTGTTCCCGGCCGGGCGCCGCGTCGACCTGCCGACGTACGCCTTCACCCGCGAACGCCACTGGCTCGCACCCGCCCCGACGAGCAGCGGATCGCCGCTGCTCGGCACCCACGTCGAGTCGAGCGACGAACCCGACCGGCACCTCTTCCAGACCGACATCGACCTGCGCGACCCCCGCTTCGCCTATCTGACCGACCACCGGGTCACCGGCGAGGTCTGGCTCCCGGGCGCCGCCTTCCTCGATATGGCACTGGAAGCCGCCACCGCCGTGCAGGACGGCCGCGAAGTCCGGCTGGCCGACGTCAGGTTCGTGCAGCCCCTGTGTCTGGACCCGGAGACGCCCGTACGGCTGCAACTCGTCCTGCACCCGGCCGAGAACGGTTTCCGGGACTTCACCGTGGCCTCGGCGGCCACGGGCGCACGGTGGGAGCGGCACGTGCTCGGCCGAGTGGCGCTCACCGCACCCGTCGAGGGCCCGGGCGAGGACCTCGCCGCCTGGCGCGAGCGGTGCGACGAGAAGGCCGACCTCCCGGCCGTCTACGCCGGCCTCACCGCCCTCGGCATCGACTACGGCCCCGCCTTCCGCGCCCTGGAGGAGGGCCGGCGTACGGCCGACGCGGCACTCGGCCGGCTGACCCGCAGGCCCGCCGACGGCCACCTGCTGCACCCCGCCGTCCTCGACGCCGCCTTCCACACCGCCGCTCTCCCGGGCGACGCACCCCAGGGGCGGGCGTTCGTCCCCGCCGGAGTCGGCCGCCTCCGCTTCACCGGCCGCGGCACCGCACCCGCCTGGGCGACCTGCACCCTGCGCTCCCTGGACGGCGACACGGCGACACTCGACCTGCGCCTGTACGACGAGGACGAGCAACTCCTCCTCGAAGCAGAGGAGTTCGCGCTGGCCGCCCTCTCGCCCCTGGACTCCGCACTGTTCGAAACCCGCTGGCAGCCGCGTCCGACCGCCAAGGAGCCGCCGGCCCGAGGCAGTTGGCTGATCCTGGCCGACGAGACGGGCGTGGCCGACGCGCTCGGCGAGCGCCTGCACTCCGCCGCCGTGCCGCATGTGATCGCCCGCCGGGGATCGACGTACGACATGGAGAGCCCGGGCCGTTACGTCCTCGACGCGGCCGATCCGCAGCAGTTGACCCGACTCCTCGACGAGGCCTTCGCCGACGCGCCGCCCGAGCGGGTGGTCCAGCTGTCGGCGCTCGACTCCCCGCCGATCGCGGACGCCGGTACGGCAGAACAGGCGGCCCGGCTGTGCTGCCTGAACACCCTGCACCTGGTACGGACGTTCGCGGACCGCGCCCAGGGGCGGGCACCCCGCCTGTTCGTCGTCGTACGGGGCAGCCAGGCCGCCGGTGAGAGCACCCGGGTCACCCACCCGGAGCAGGCCCTCGCGTGGGGCTTCGGCCTCGCCGTGGCGCAGGAGCACCCGGAACTGTCGACCACACTCGTCGACCTCCCGCCCGCCGACGGCGTCGACGCGTTGTGGACGCAACTGCGGCACGCCGACGACGAACGCCTCGTCGCCCTGCGCGACGAGGGCCGCCTGGTCCCGCGCCTGACCCGCACCCGCCCCGACGACGGCGGCCACGGCGGGATCACCTCGGATGGCGTGTATCTCGTCACCGGCGGCCTGGGCGGCCTCGGCCGGGTCGTCGCCGAACGACTGGCGGGCCGGGGCGCCCGCCGACTGGCCCTGCTGAGCCGCGGAACGCCCGACGAGGACACCGCGAGCTGGATCAGGGAGCTGGAGGAGCGCGGGACCACCGTGCACCTGGCCCGTGCCGACGTCGCCGACCGCGACGGACTGGCCGCAGCCCTGGACGCCGTACGACGCGTTGCCGGCCCCGTCGCCGCAGTGGTGCACGCGGCCGGTGTGCTCGACGACGCCACCGTCGCCAACCTGACGGACGAACGCGTCCTGCGCGTCCTCGCTCCCAAGGTCCTCGGCACCGCCCTGCTCACCGAACTGATCCCGGAAGCCGACAACCTCGTCCTGTTCGCCTCGGCCGCCGGTCTCCTCGGCTCGGCCGGACAGAGCCCCTACTCGGCGGCGAACGCCTTCCTCGACGCCTGGGCCCACCACCTCTCCCGCACCGGCCGCCGGGCGCTGAGCCTGGACTGGGGCGCCTGGGCGGGCGTCGGCATGGTCGCAGCGTCCGGCACCCGGGCCGCCCGGACCAGCCGGTCCGGCCTGGTCGCCTTCTCCCCGCAGGAGGGCGGCGAACTGTTCGACCGCGTGCTGGCCACCGGGCGCCGCCAGCTCGCACCGCTCGCCCTGGACCGGGAACTGCTGGCCCTCGACCCGGACGCGGCACGCACCCGCCCGATCCTCGCCGACCTGGTCGGTCCCCCGGCGCCCACGGACGGCTCCGACGACCTCGTCAGGAGCGTGTTCGCGGCGACGACGGACCAGGAACGCACCGAAAAGCTCGAAGTGTACGTACGGGCCCGAGTCGGTCAGGTCACCGGGGGAGCCCTGGACGTGTCCGCCACCACGGCCCTGAAGGAACTGGGCCTGGACTCCCTCATGCTCGTCCGCCTGCGCAACGCCTTCGCCCGCGAACTCGGCGCCGAACTCCCGGCCGCCGCCGTGTTCTCGGCCACCGACATCCGCGGCCTGGCCCGGGCCCTCGCCACCGTGCTGCCGGAAGGGGACCACGAGGCACGCCCGGCCCAGGCCGCCGCCGAGGTACCCGGGACCGCGCTGCGGCCGGCGACCCGTGACGTCGTACGACTCCTGCGCAGCGCCCGGCCCGGCATGCCGGAGGCGGCACACGCGGTCGGCCTGGCGGTACGGCTGACGACGGTGACCAGTCAGGACGCCCTCACCGGCATCCTCACCCGGCTCGTCGCACGACACGCCGCCCTGCGCACCGCGGTTGTCAGCGCAGGCGAAGGCGGCCGACAGCTGTGCACCGAGCGGGAGTTGGCGCGGCCGGTGCTGCGCTGGACGACCGTCACCGACGAGACCGTCGATGCCGCCGACCGGCTGCGCCGCCTGCTGGAGCCTCCGTTCGACCTGACGACCCCGCCGCTGTGGCGATTCGAGCTCCTCGACGCCGGTGCACAGGGCCAGACCCTGGTGTTCGGCGCGCACCACGCCGTGAGCGACCTCCAGTCGCTGCTGCTGGTGGCCGGGGAGATCGACGCCGAGCTGTCCGGCACCGAGCTGGACGCCACCGTCACCAACCGGGACATCGACCTGCTGATCGAGGCCCAGCGGACCGGGGAGCCCGGGGCCGGTGCGGCCGAGTGGCGCGAGGCATTCCAGGGCAGCGCCCGGCTCGACCTGACGCTCGCCCGCCCCCGCCCGGCGACGCGGTCGTACCGCGCCGGCAGCGTGAGCGTGCCGATCCCCGACGGGCTCATGGAACGCGTGGCCACGACCGCGAGCCGACTCGCCGTCACACCCGCCGCGTTCTGCCTGGGCACCCTGACCGTCCTGCTCGCCAGGCGCCGGGAGCGGGAACGCTTCGTGCTCGCCGTGCCCGTGGACACCCGCATCCACGCCGACGCGTTCGACGCGGTGGGCTTCTACGGAGTCCCGGTGCCGTTCCCGGCCGAGGCCCGCGCGGACGAACGCGTCGAGGACGTGCTGCGCCGCACCGACGGCCGCCTGGAGAAGATCCTCGCCAAGGGCGCGATGTTCTCGGACGTCCTGGCGACGCTGGCCAAGCAGGGGCTGTACCGGGCCAACGCGCCGCTGGTGGAGGTGTACTTCAACTACGTGCGCTCCGCAGCGGGCCGCCTCACCCGCCTGGAGGTCCTGCCGGCCGGGACCGGCTACTCCGACCTCGACCTGATGATCACCATGACCCCGGACGCGGGCAGCATCCGGCTCGACCACAACCTCGACATCCTGGACGCGGCGAGCGCGGGGGAGCTGGGGGAGGAGCTGGTGCGCCTGCTGGACGAGACGGCTGCGGAGCCGATGGCGCCGGTGCGCAAGGCGGCGCCGGACACGGCCCACGGCACGTTCGCCCTCGCCGCCACCTTCGCCCTCGGCAACCTGCCGCTGCTGTGCGAGGCGGCGTTCGGCGAGGGCGCGCAGGACGGCGGACCGACGGTTGCGGAAGCCCCGTACCACCAGGTGCTCGCGAGCCTCCAGGACCCGGCCGGTGTGTTCGCCGACCCGTCTGCAGCGGTGGGCACCGTGCTGCTGCGGGCGGCGGACTTCGAGCGGTTCGGCCCGGTGGACGACGAACTGCTCGCCGAGCTCCGCACCGCCTACCCCGCCGCGCTCCGGGCCCTGGCGGAACGCACGCGCAAGCCGCTGATCGTCGGCTTCCTGCCGTCCGTGCGCACGGCGGAGCGCTTCACCCGCTGGGAACGCGAAGTCGCCGCCGAACTCGCCGAGTTGCCGGGCATCGCGGTGCTCGGCTGCGACGACTGGACCCGAAACCACGAGGTCGACGAACGCTTCGACGAGCGGACCGAACGGCTGGCCCACCTGCCCTTCACCTCGCCCTTCCAGGCGGCCGTCGCCCTCCGACTCGCCGAAGTGGTACGGGCGGTCCGCCGCCCCGCGCCGAAGGTGATCGCGGTCGACGGCGACGAGACACTCTGGTGCGGCGTGGCCGGGGAGGCCGGCCCCGAGGCGGTCGACCTGACCGGTCCGCGCGCCCTGCTGGCCCGCAGGCTGCTGCGGTGGCGGGAGGCGGGTGCGCTGCTGGCACTGGTCAGCAACAACGACGAGGACACCGTCCGAGCCGTCCTGGACCGCCCCGACAGTCTGCTGAAGGCCGAGCACTTCAGCGTGCTCTCCGCCACTTGGGGCCCCAAGTCGGGCCGCCTGGCGGACGCGGCCCGCACGCTCGGCCTCGGCCTCGACAGCTTCCTGTTCCTCGACGACAACCCCGTCGAGATCGCCGCAGTGCGCTCCGCGCTGCCCCAGGTGCTGTCGGTCACCTGCCCGCCGGCCGACCGACTGGAGGAGTTCCTCGGCCGGTTGTGGCCCCTCGTCCCCGCGGCGGCGACCGCCGAGGACGGCCTGCGCGCCCGGTTCTACGAACAGGAACGGGAGCGGGACGCCGTACGCGAACAGGCAGGTTTCGAGGAGTTTCTCGCGCAGCTGGAGTTGGCGGTCGACATCCGGGCCCTGTCCGAGGCGGACCTGCAACGGGCCGGGCAACTCGTGCGCCGCACCAACCAGTTCACCCTCCGCGCCCGGTCGGCCGACGGCGGCGACCTCGCCCGGTGGCGGGAGCGCGGCGAGGTGTGGACGGCCGCCGCGCGGGACCGGTTCGGCGACTACGGCCAGATCGGCCTCCTCGCCGTCCGGGCCGACGGCGATCGACTCGACGTACTGGCCTGGCTGATGAGCTGCCGTGCGCTCGGGCGGGGCGTCGAGGAACGCCTGTTGCAGTGGCTGGCCGACCGGGCCGAACAACTGGGGTGCACCGAGATCCGGCTGACGGCGGAGCGCACCGCGCGCAACGTACCGGCCCGGCGTCTGGTGTCCGCGCTCGGTGGCGGAGGCCAGGACGACGAGCGGCTGGAGACCGTGGTCACGCCGGAACGGCTTCGCGGGTTCCGGTCGTGGCGGCAGCGGTGATCGGAGCGTCAGCAGTGTGGGAGAGGACAGCGCACATCATGAAGGGCACTCATGCGTGAGGTGAACGAGGCCGGGTCGGCGCACGCCGAACAGCGGGCCACCGCCGAGGCGATCGAGCGGGGCGGGGCGGGGCTCAGCGTGAGCGAGCTGCTGGCGAAGGTGGCGCGGCAGACAGCGGAGCCCCGGGCCGCTGATTCCGAGGCAACGTCCCCTGCTGCGACATCCGGCGGCGCCACCGAACCCGCCCCGGCCCGCTCCGCCGCGGACAACGCGGCCACGCCGCCCACCACAGGCCCGGGCCCCGACACGGCCGAGGAACCGGTACCGACGGACCCGGACTCGGGCGGTGAGCTGCCTGCTGGGGTGTCTGAGGCGGTGCGGACCGACTCGGGGTCGGGCGGTGAGCTGCCTGCTGGGGTGTCTGATGCGGTAGGGACC
>NZ_LGDG01000276.1 GCF_001279775.1 Streptomyces sp. MMG1533
GGTGGTGGGCGGCGTCGCGCCCTGGGGGTACCTCGCGCTGCTGCTGGGGGTGGCGTGCATGGCCGGGGACCGGTTCTTCGGGGTGACGTCCGGCTGGATAAGGGACGTGGCCACGGCTCAGGCCGTCCAGCGGCGGCTTCAGGTGCTCCAGTTCGACTGGGCGTCGGAGAGCGTGCGGGAGGTGCTGGGGCCGGCGGACGGGACGGCGAGCGAGGCGGCCGAGCGGTGTCTGGGGGTGCTGCGCAGGTTCTCCGAGGACGTGACGGAGCTGGTGCGGACGGAGACTGCCGACTGGATGGTCGAGTTCCGGACCGGTGCGGCACCGCTCGGCATCCAGTCGGCGGGGACCGTGGGGCAGCGCACGGACTCGGGGGCTTCGCCGGGGCGGTTTCCGTTGCCCCCCGGGGCGGGTGCACGGCCGAACATGCCCCGCCAGCGGCCGCCGGAGCCGCGGTGACCGTACGCGGTGATCGGCGTCGAACGTATTTCGCCCCCGCCGCCCCTACCCGTCCCATCCCCGGTGGCTGCGCCCCCGGACCCCCCAGACCCCCCTGTCGGCCCAGAACGGGCCTCGTCCTCGAACGCCGGACGGGCTGGAGGGTCAGTCCGCCGCGCAGAGCTCCAGGCCTTCCGGCGTCGAGCACGGGATGTGGCCGTGGGTGCGGATCACGTCCTGGCCGTTTCCACGGGCGAGGTAGGTGAGGAAGCTGGAGGCCAGGGAGTCGGCCGGGGGTTGGCCGTAGGTGTAGGCGTACTCGATCTCGCGGTACGGGTAGGCGCTTGTGCCGTGTTCGATGGCGTCCACGGAGGGGGTGTGGTCGTCGAGGCGGAGGAGGTGGAGGCCCTTGGCACGGGTGGCCGCGTTGAGTTCGCTGTAGCCGATCGCTCCGGGGAGTCGGGCGACCGTTGTCAGGACCTGATCCGTGGAGTCGAGTTCACAGCGAGTGACGGGCGCCGTCGCATCGTCCTTGTGAACGCAGTCAACAGACGAATTCGCGATTTCGCCCCGCCCCAGCACCCGTCGCTGAAACACCTGTCTCGTCCCCGAGTTGGCATCCCGGCTGACCAGGCGCACCGGGAGGTCGGGGCCGCCCAGTTCACGCCAGTTCCTGATCTCGCCACGGTAGAGACGTCGTACGTCCTGAGTCGACAGGTTCGTCAGGCGTACGTCGTCGTTGACCACCAGCGCGAACACCGACACCGCCACCCGGTTCTCGCGCAGCTCCGACAGGCCGCTCGGCTTGGGGCCGTCCGACAGGGCCACGACCGGCGGCGACCCCTTCGCCCCCTGGTTCGCACCGGCCGCCGCCAACTCCCGTACGCCCGCCGTCGACCCGTGCGGATCGACCTCGATGGCCGCGCCTCCGCAGTCCCCCTCGTACTTCTTCGCCACCTCCTCCAGCACCGGCGCGAACGCCGTCGAGCCGGTGAGGGTCAGCGTGCCGGTCGCGCAGCCGATCGGGGGGCGGGTGTCGTCACGGGTGACGACGATGGTCGCGAGGGTGAGGACGCTGGCGGTCAGCATGATGGTGATCAGGCGGGCCGCGCGGCTGAACAGGGGCGGCTTCTCGTCCGGAGTCGCACTGCGGTTGGGGTGGACCTCGCCGTCGCGGATGCCGCCGCTCAGCCGTATCTCGTTGCCCACGTCGCCGCCGGACAGCATCACCAGCAGCTTGAAGTGGTCGCCGCGGTTGAGGGGGACGCGCGGGATGCGCAGGGTGTTTCCGTCGTAGCCGAAGCCCCTGGAGGGGGTGAAGTGGTCCATGAGGTGGTCGGTGTCGGACGGCTGCGTGACCGAGACGCCCCGGACCGTGCGGCCGGTGAACACGACGGTCAGTCCGTGGACTTCGGGGCTCGTGTAGTCGTCGCGGTCGATGCCCTGCGAGCCGTCGTTCTCCACCCGGAGCAGCACCAGGGTCGCGTCCGACATGCCCGGCGCCTCGTCGAAGACGCCGACCCGGACGTTGGCCCGGCCCATGCGGACGTCGTCGCCTATCGGGTTGTCCATCTGGACGCGGTAGCCGATGCGTTTGCGGCGCGGAACCCGGCGTTCGTACCAGACCATGACGCCGGACGCGGCGATACCGAGCAGCGCGGTGCCCATGGCGACGACGTTCTCTGCGCTCAGCAACTCCACCGTGGGTGCCCCCGCTACTCCCCGGAGCCGAATCGTGGGGTCACCGTACGGCTGTGCGAGCGGGAATTCCGGATTGGTCGGAGGAAGTTCGCCTGACGTTCAACGAGCATGCCGAGACGGGGCCTTGGTCACTGCCGGGTGTACGTCAGCTTCTCGTCGGTGCCGGTGTTCGTGCGCTCCAGCGTGCCGTCCGGCAGCAGGGTGATCTCGGTCGCTGCTCCCGGCGAACAGGAGGAGCGCGGCTCGCCGCTCGTGACCGTGGACGGGCCGATGCTCAACGGGCCGTCCCCGGCCGGCGCCTCGACCAGGTCCGCCTGGAACAGGCAGTGGTAGGTGCCGTTCGCGGTGGGGCCGTCGGCGACGAGGGACAGCACCGTGTCGCCCGTCTCGCCCTGCTGGAGGGTGAGTTCGCGGGTGTGCACACCGTCGGCGTTGTCGATCGTCGTGGTCCAGGTGCCGAGGTAGTCGACCGGGATCGCGCCGTCCGAGGGCGGGGCGGAGGCGGTCTGCGTGGAGCGGGTCGGTGACGGCTGCTGCTGCCGGTCGGGCGGGGTCTCGCCGGGGGTCGTGGGACCCGTCACCGAGGGGGAGGGATCACCTCCCGCCTGGTCGTCCCCGTCGCCGCTCATCAGGGCGTACACCGAGCCGCCTGCGCCGAGTGCGACGACCAGCGCGACGAGGACGAGCACGGCCGTGGAACGCGAGTTCCGTTGCGGCTCTTGGGGAGGGGGCGGGCCGTACGGCGGGGTGGGAGGCGGTCCGTAGGGGGGGGTGTGGCCGAGGCTGCCGTACTGGTTGTACGGCGGTGGGGTGGCGGGCGCTCCGAGGGCCGGCGGCCAGCTTCCGGGGATGCCGCGCTGTTGCGGGAAGTCGTACGCCGAGGGCTGCGGGTGTTGTTGCGGGTAGCCGTACGCCTGGTGGGCCGGGGCACCCGGGGCACCCGGGGCGGCGTTCCCAAAGGCGTCGGTGGCGGGCGGGGCGGCCGGGGCACCCGGCGGGGGCGTCTGGCCACCCTGACCTGCGACGACCGTGGGCAGATGGTCCGTCCGCGCACCGCTGCCCGGCTGCCCAGGCACGGGCGGGCCGGGGGTCGCGGCGGGGGCCGGGTTCGGAGCGGCGGTCCGGTTCGGGATCGGCGCCCGGTTCGGGGCCGAGGAGGGAGACGAGCCGTCGGCGACGGCGGCGTGCTCCACAGACGCCTCGGGAGCCGGCCCGGAACCGTCACTCGAAACGGCCCCCTCCGGATCCTCCGCGTCCAGCAACCCCACCGCATGCCGCCCCAGTTGGGCCACCAACGCCCCCGGCAGCCACGGGTCCCGCGACCGCCCCCCGGACACCGTGTCCTCCGCGCCCGTGCGCTCCAGGATGCGGTCCAGCGTCGGTCGCGCCCCCGGTTCCTTCTTCAGACAGGCGCGTACGAGGTCGGCGATGCCCTCGGGCACGCCCTCCAGGTCGGGTTCCTCCTGGGCGATGCGGAACATCAGGGCGTGGACACCGCTGTTGGCGGTGCCGAAGGGGAGTTTGCCGGTCGCGGCGTACGCCAGCACCGAGCCGAGGCAGAAGACGTCGCAGGCCGGGGTGATCCGGTCGCCCCGCACCTGCTCGGGCGCCATGAAGCCGGGCGAGCCGACGAGCGCGCCGGTCCTGGTCAGTCCCCCGTCCGTCACCGTCTCCAGCGCCCGCGCGATGCCGAAGTCGATGACCCGGGGGCCGTCGATGGTCACCAGCACGTTGGACGGCTTGAGGTCGCGGTGGATGATCCCGGCGGCGTGGACGTCCTTGAGGGCGTGGGCGAGACCGGCCGCGAGGATGCGCACCGAGCGTTCGGGCAGCGCTCCGTGGTCATGGCCGACGACCTGCTGGAGGCTCGGCCCGGCGACATACCCGGTGGCCAGCCACGGCACCGCGGCCTCGGTGTCCGCGTCCAGCACCGGAGCCGTCCAGTACCCGCCGACCTGCCGCGCGGCCTGCACCTCCTGCCGGAACCGCGCCCGGAACTCGTCCTGCGCTGCCAGCTCCTCCCGTACGAGCTTGACGGCGACCGTGCGCCCCCGGTCGGACCGCGCCAGGTACACCTGCCCCATCCCGCCGGCGCCGAGCCGCGCCAACAGCCGGTACGCACCGATCCGTTGCGGTTCTCCCGGTCCCAGTTTCTCCATCGTTGCGCCGCCTTCCCCCCCGCCCCGCACGTGAGCAACAGACCGAGGATAGTGCGGCGCCACGGCGCGGTGAGCTGGGCTTTGTCTACGGTTCCGTAACAGGCGGGCCCACCTGTTCGAGCACCTTGGAAAGCCGTTCCAGTACCCGTACGGCGTCCGCGAGTTCGGTGTCGTCGCCGTACGCCCGGGCCAGCCGGTCGGCGAAGGCCGCGTGCCCGGGGTTGATGCGGGACACCGCCGCCCGCCCCTCCTCCGTCGGCGCCAGCAGCTTGGCGCGCCGGTGCGCGGGGTTGGGCCGGTACTCGGCCAGCCCCTTTTCCACCAGCAGATCGGCGATGCGCTGCACGCTCTGCCGGGTGATGCCCATCTCCCGCGCGATCCCGGAGACGGGCAGCGGCTCACCCAGCACCGCGCCGAGCACCTGCCACCAGGCGGCGGTGAGTCCGGCGGGCCGCGCCAACTCCTCCGCCACGGCGAGGAACTGGCCGTTCAGCCGGAAAACGCCGAGCGCGCTGCGACTGAACAGGTCCTGCCGCTCCCGGCTCACTGCTGCGCCCCGGCCTTCTCCAGCACGGCGTACGCCTCGGCGTCGGAGTCGTGGAACAGCCGGTACCAGGCGTCCAGCACCTCACCCTCGTACACCCCGAGCAGTCCGAAGATCTCGCGGGCGAAGGCGACGGGCTCGGTCGGGCCGGCGGTGATCAGGCCGCGGTCGGTGACGGCGTCCGCGTCGACGTACCGCCCGCCGCCGCCGTATCCGCTCGCCGCCAGGTAGAAGGAGACCGCGCTGGTGTGGTCGCGGTCGTCGAGCAGGCCCTCCCGCGCGAGTCCGGCGGTGGCGCCGCAGATCGCGGCGACGGGCACGCCGGAGTCCAGGAAGGCGCGGGCCTTGCGGGCGAAGGGGGCGAGGTCGTCGGTCGTGTCCCAGAGGTCGGCGCCCGGGAGGATCAGCAGGGCGCTGTCCTGCGGTCGTACGTCGTCCAGGGCCAGGGCGGGCTGGACGCGCAGACCGCCGACGGAGGTGACCGGTTCACGGGTCGGGCCGACCGTCCGGATCTCGTACCCGGCACGGGCGAGATACGCCGTCGCGTGGCCGGTTTCCCAGTCGGCATAGGTGTCGTACACGGCGAGATGCACGGGCTTGCGGCTCATGGCTGCCTCCTCGTTCACTGACCACCTGATGACAACACGCTGTCATTTCGACAGTAAGCTGTCAAGCTTCGGGGTGAGCCTCCCTTCACAAGGGGACGAACCTCCCTTCGACAACCTGTCGCGGAAACCCTCCGACCACAGACAGGACGCCGATATCGCTTCCGCATGGCGGACACCTACGCTCGGGCGCATGACCCCTCAGCCAAACCCCGAGGTCGGCGCCGCCGTGAAGGCCGCGGACCGTGCGCACGTGTTCCACTCCTGGTCCGCGCAGGAGCTCATCGACCCGCTCGCCGTCGCCGGCGCGGAGGGGTCGTACTTCTGGGACTACGACGGCAACCGGTACCTCGACTTCACCAGCGGTCTCGTCTACACCAACATCGGCTACCAGCACCCCAAGGTCGTCGCCGCGATCCAGGAACAGGCCGCAATCCTGTCCACCTTCGCGCCCGCCTTCGCGCTGGAGGCCCGGTCGGAGGCGGCGCGGCTGATCGCCGAGCGGACACCCGGCGACCTGGACAAGATCTTCTTCACCAACGGCGGGGCCGACGCCGTGGAGCACGCGGTGCGCATGGCGCGGCTGCACACGGGGCGGCCGAAGGTGCTGTCGGCGTACCGCTCCTACCACGGCGGCACCCAGCAGGCGATCAACCTCACCGGCGACCCGCGCCGCTGGGCCTCCGACGGTGCCGCGGCCGGTGTCGTGCACTTCTGGGCGCCCTTCCTGTACCGCTCCCGCTTCTACGCGGAGACCGAGGAGCAGGAGTGCGCGCGGGCCCTTGAACACCTGGAGACGACGATCGCGTTCGAGGGGCCGGGCACGGTCGCCGCGATCATCCTGGAGACGATTCCGGGGACGGCCGGGATCATGGTGCCGCCGCCGGGCTACCTGGCGGGCGTCCGTGAGATATGCGACAAGTACGGGATCGTCTTCATCCTGGACGAGGTCATGGCCGGGTTCGGGCGGACCGGCGAATGGTTCGCGGCGGACCTGTTCGACGTCGTACCGGACCTGATGACCTTCGCGAAGGGCGTGAACTCCGGGTATGTCCCGCTCGGCGGTGTCGCCATCTCCGGGGCGATCGCGGAGACCTTCGGCAAGCGGCCGTACCCGGGCGGGCTGACGTACTCGGGGCATCCGCTGGCGTGTGCGGCGGCCGTCGCGACGATCAACGTGATGGCCGAGGAGGGGGTCGTCGAGAACGCGGCCCGGCTCGGGGCGGACGTCGTCGGGCCGGCGCTGCGGGAGCTGGCCGCGCGGCACCCGTCGGTGGGCGAGGTACGGGGCGTCGGCATGTTCTGGGCGATCGAGCTGGTGAAGAACCGGGAGACACGCGAGCCGCTGGTGCCGTACAACGCGGCCGGTGAGGCGAACGCGCCGATGGCCGCGTTCGGCGCCGCCGTGAAGGCCGGTGGCGTGTGGCCGTTCATCAACATGAACCGGACCCATGTGGTGCCGCCGTGCAACGCGAGTGAGGCGGAGCTGAAGGAAGGGCTGGCGGCGCTGGACACGGCGCTGTCGGCGGCGGACGAGTTCACGCGGTAGCGGACGAGTTCGCGCGGTAATCGCACGCCGCAGGCTCCGCCCCGACCGTGAGGCCGGGCGTCACCGGGCGAAAACCCCCTCGCGAACTCGAACGCGTAAGGTGGCGTGCTCGTAGACATATACGTGCACGCCACCCGATCGCGACGAGGAGACGCCCCGACGATGCCCGGCCGTAGCGGCAACGGCGCCGTGACCCGCAACACCCTGCGGCAGCAGATCGCCGACGCGCTTCGCGACGAGGTGCTGGCCGGGCGGCTCCAGCCGGGGCAGGAATTCACGGTGAAGGAGATCGCCGAGCAGTACGGCGTCTCCGCGACGCCCGTGCGCGAGGCGCTGGTCGATCTCTCCGCGCAGGGGCTCCTCGAGGCCGACCAGCACCGGGGCTTCCGTGTGCACGAGTACTCGTTCGAGGACTTCCGGGGCATCATCGAGGCCCGCAGCCTGGTCATCGACGGGATGTTCCAGGCGCTCGACAGCGGCCACCAGGGCTACCAGGAGCTCGACGACCCCCGTACGGCCGCCGCCGTGGCGGGCGTACGCCGCCGCGGCGAGGAGGCGCAGCGCGCCGCCGCCGCCGGTGACCTCACCGTCCTGATCGGCTACGACCTGCGCTTCTGGCGCGAGCTGAGCAATCTGTTCGGCAACCCCTATCTCGGCGACTTCCTGCACCGGCTGCGCGTGCAGTCCTGGGTCTGCACGGTCCAGCACCTGCGCCGGCTGTCCGACCTGCGCGGCCACCTGTGGTCCGGCCACACCGAACTGGTGGACGCCCTGGCCGAGCACGACACCAAGAGCGCCCGCTCGATCGTCGCCGCGTACAACGCGGACGCGCTCTCCCTGATCGAACGCCTCGCCGCCGGGTGAGAGGGGCGGGCACGGGTATGGGACCTGCACGACCGCAGCGCACTTCGCGCCGCACCGACTACCCTGCCCTGACCACCCTGTGACAACCACCGTGCGCTGCGAGTATCCGAGGAGCTGACCTTTGGCCTGTGACCTGTGGCTGGTGCCGCTCGTAGACGTGTTGTGCCACACCCCGGACAATCCGTTCGCCGAGGAACTCGCGCAATACAACAAGGTGCTCGCCGAGGCCGGGCTTCCGCCGGTACCGGTGTACCAGTACATGCCGGGGCTCTCCGGCGAGGTCGCCCCGGTGGCCGGGTTCGACTACGACGCGCTGCACTTCCTGCGCCGCGCCTATCTGCTCCAGGTGTGCGGGCTGCCGGTGACGCCGGTGGACGAACTGGGCGGCGACTACGAGCAGTTGCTGGAGATGTTCGAGGCGACGGCTCAGCAGTCCCACCTCGTGTGGCACTACGACCACGCGGGCGCGTACGTCCCGGTGGACTTCCCGCACCCGCTGTCCAACGACGAACTCCTCGCGGGCGGAGGCCCGTTGGGCTCGTCCCAGACGCTGCTGCGGGAACTGGAGTACGTGGCACCGTCACTCGGCATCGACCCGGCCAACCCGCCGACGCCCCCTCAAGCGCCGCTCGCGCCCACGGAGTTGGAGGAACCGGCCGTACCGCCGCCTTACGACCCCAGTCCCTTCGCCCGTGAACGGCACGTCTGGCTCGGCCTGCACGCGGCGGCGACGCGGAGTCTGGCGCAGGGGTCGATGATCATCTTCAGCTGAGGGTCAGCGCCCCAGCTGGGAGAGGCCCTTCTGTACGTCCTCGAGGTTCATCACCGGGGTGTAGGAGACCTCGGCACCCAGGTTGAGGAAGAACGGCTCGCTGATCACCGGCATCTGGGAGCTGTCCTGCATGTCGAAGACGAGGAAAGCGGTGCGCTTGCCGTGGTCGGCGGTGAAGTAGGCCGCCTCCGGCTTGATCTGCTCCACCGACTCCTGGATCAGTTTCGCCAGCGTGCCGTTCCTGATGGCCTCGTTCGCCTTCTCCGTGTCCATGGACGCCTTGAGCAGTACGCGCATCGCACTCACCTTCTTCTGGTCGACACACTCGGAGGTCCGATCCCAGGATATGCCGGTACGCGGCTTTTCTCCCTGGATGCTCGACGGCAGTCGGCGTACCGGTACGGGCGATGACGCGACGACCGCCGAGGCATGCCTGCCCGCCGGGCGCGGAGGCGGTCCACGGCGACGCGGACGGGGGGAGAGAGAGCCGTGGCCCGCCATGCCGGCGCGGGCCACGTCCTCCGGGCCCGGGGCCGCCCTAGAACACCGCCGTACCGTCCTGCGTCAGCTTCCAGTTCGCCGCCGCGAAGTCGGCCGGGTCGAGCGCCCCCTTGGCCGTCACGTAGTCGATCATCAGCTGGCGGATCTCGTTCGTGGAGCTGTACGCGATGTCGGCGTCGGCGATGTGCGGGTAGCCGGAACCGCCGTTCGCGCGGTAGTTGTTGACGGCGACGACGAACACCTGGTCGTCGGTGACGGCGGTGCCGTTGTAAGCCAGGTTCTTGATCCTGGAGCCCTCGGCCTGCGCGATGTCGATGTCGTAGGAGACGCCCGCGGCCGTGTCGTACATGTAGTCCCAGAAACTGTTGGCGTTGGTGAGGGTCGCGGTGTCGACCTTCGTGCCCGCCGGCACCTGGTGGTAGTACTTCGCCGCGTACTCCAGGTAGTCCTTGAGCTGAGCGCCCGTGAGCTTCTTGCCGTAAAGGGTGTTGTCGTAGATGTAGAGCCCGGCGATGTCGCGGATGGTCACGTCTCCGGCCGGGATGTCGGCGGTCCGGCTGAAGGGCGCGGCGACCGAGACGATCGGGAGGGCCGCGTCCGCCGTGGACAGGCCCGCCTTGACGGTCTGCGTCTGGACCTCGTGGATGAAGTCCATGACGGGTACGTCCTTCCAGCACGCCTCCGCCGCCGAGAGGTCCTGCGTGCAGGTACCGACGGGCGTGTTGACGTACTTGACCACCAACTCGTGGTCGGCCTGGAGGAGTTTCGTGATCTCCGGGTCCTCGTCGACGGTGTTGGGGTTGAGGGTCTGCGCCTTCTTGCCCGTCACCCTCCACTGTCCGTGGTGCAGTTCGAGCTCGAAGTCGAAGACGGTCAGGCGGTAGCCCCAGCAGTACGGCTCGGAGAGCAGGACCTCCGCACCGGTCTCCTCGTTCTTGACGGTGTACGACGACACCTCGACGTGCGTGTGCCCGACCAGGATCGCGTCGATGCCGGGGACCTGCTCGGCGACGAGGTTCGAGGCGTTCTCGACGTACGGGAGTTCGTCGCCGTACGAGGACGAACCGTCGAGCCCGGAGTGGTCGGTCAGGAAGACCACGTCGCAGCCCAGCGCGCGCAGCCTCGGCACGTACTTCTTCGCCTGCTCGACCAGCCCCGGGAAGACCATCCGGCCGCTGACGTTGTCCTTGTCCCACAGGGCGATGCCGGGGTTGGTGAGGCCGAGGACGCCGACCTTGATGTCCGGCGCCCCCGGCACGCAGATCCGCTTCACGGTGTACGGCCGGAAGGCGGGCCTCAGCGTCTTCGCGTCCAGCGCGTTCGCACCGAGCAGCGGGAAACGGCACTGGCTCTCGAACTTCCGCAGCACGTCGATGCCGTAGTTGAACTCGTGGTTGCCGAGGGCGGCGGCGTCGTAGCGCATGTGGTTCATGGCGACGGCCATGGGGTGCTCGGGCGCGTCCGCTCCGGTGATGGGGTCCACGCGCGCGTAGTAGTACGCCAGTGACGTCCCCTGGATGATGTCGCCGGCGTCGACGAGCAGGACCCGGTCCTCGCCCTTCGCCTCGCGCTGCTGCTTGACGAGCGTCGCGACCCGGGCGACGCCGACGGAGTTGCCCTTGGCGTCCTGGTAGGCGGCGTCGGTGTAGTAGTCCCAGTCGAAGACGTGGCTGTGCAGGTCGGTGGTGCCGAGGATGGAGAACGACCAGGTGCGGGGCGACGTACCGGGATGCCGCTCGGCGGCTTCGGCGGTGCCGGCACCGACCGCTCCCGCGACGGCCACGGCCGCGCCGGTGACGGCCGACTTCTGCACGAACTCACGGCGGTTCATGGGGCTGACGGGCATGGCAGGACTCCTGGGAGGACGGCGGGGGTGTGGGGTGCCGTGCGGGGCTACACGCGTAGATGGTGGCCGCGAAGCGGGCCGCCGGGAACCAGGAGCAGGCCATGAGCGGGTCATTTTCCGGGTCGGTCAAAGGAAAGGACCGGTCAACGGGGGCTGCGTGAGCGGAGTGAGACGATCTTCGTACGGGCGCGTGTCCGGTCGACTACCCTGAGTGGCCTATGGTCGATCTCAGAGGGAAGGGCGCATCATGACACTGATGACTGAGCGACCGACGATAAGCGGCACCGGACCCCACACCTTCGAGGACCTGCTGGACCTCCTCGACGAGTTGCACGTGCCGGACGGCTACAAGGCCGAAATCATCAGGGGGAACATCGTCGTGTCGCCGTGGTCGAAGGGCTACTACACCCGCGTCATGAATCTGGTGTGCAAGCAACTTGATCCGCACCTGCCCGACGGCCACCTCATCAGTCAGGCCCCCCTGCTGTTCGTCTTTCCGGGGGTGGAGAATGCCTACGGGCCGGACATCCACGCCGCGCACGAGCAGACCCTCGAGACGGCCAGCAACCGCCTCGACGGAGAAGCCCTCTCCTTCGTCGCCGAGCTGACCTCCCCCTCCACCCGCGACGACGACCTGACCGACAAGGTCGAGACGTACGGAAAGGTGGGCGTCCCGGTCTACCTCATCCTCGACATGCAGGAAGAACAGGCCACCGTGCTCTGGACGCCGTCCGCCAAGGGGTACGAGGCCCGCCTCACCAAGCCGTTCGGCGAGAAGCTCGACATCCCTGCGCCGTTCGACTGCACGCTCGACACCACCGGGTTCCAGGCGCCGCCCGAGAGCTGAGCCCTCACGTCGACTCCCGCACCACCAACCGGCAGGGCACCGTGTGCGCGCCCGGCGCACCCTCCTCCGCGTCGATCGCCTCCAGCAACCGCAGCGCCGCGATCCGCCCGATCTCCGCGAGGTTCATGTCGATCGTGGTGAGCGGCGGGCGGGAGGCCAGCGCCATGGTGTCCCAGTTGTCGTAGCCGACGACCGCGATGTCGCCGGGGACGCTCACCCCGCGCTCGCGCAGGGCGTCCGCGACTCCCCTCGCTATCTGGTCGTTGCCGCAGAAGAACGCGTCCGTCTCCGGGGCCGTACGCAGCACCGCGTCGGCGGCGCGGCGGCCCCACGCCTCGCTCCACTCGCCGAAGTGGACCCGGCCGGTGGACAGACCGAACCCCGCACCCTCCAGGTGCTCCACCCCGTGGCGGGCCCGGTCGCGGGCGGCGGCGTGGTGTGCGGGGCCGGTGACGTGGGCGATGCGGGTGCGGCCGGCGGACAGCAGGTGCTCCACGGCCAGTCGGGCGCCGCCCCGGTCGTCGGAGACGACCGAGGTGTCGGCCGGGTCCGTGGAGGGTGACAGGGCGTAGACCACCGGGATCGTCTCCAGGCCGCTGATGCCGGTCAGCGGGGGGCGCGGGTCGGTGCGGCGGCCGGTGACGATGATGCCGTCCACCCGGCGGTCCATGAGGTTGCGCAGATGGTGCTGCTCCCGGATGGCGTCGCCGCGAGTGTCGCACAGCAGGACGGAGATCTTGCCGGCGCCGAGCGCGTCCTCGGCGCCGAGGAGCACCGGCGTGCTGAACCGGCCGATGCCGTCCGTGGTCATCAGGCCGACCGTCCAGCTGCGGCCGGTGTGCAGGCTCTGGGCGTGCTGGTTGGGGCGGAAGCCGAGCGTCGCCACGGCGTCCAGCACTCGCTGGCGGGTCTCCGGGCGCATCCTTCCGCCGCCGTTGAGCGCCTTGGAGGCCGTGCCCACGCTGACGCCCGCCAGCGCGGCGACGTCGGCGAGCCGGGCCCGGCCTACGGGGGAAGAGCCTGGAGCACTTGCGGCAGACGTCACGGGCAAACCTTTTCCTTGGTGAGAGCGGCGCTCACCATCGTGGCAGGCGAGAAGGGCTAGTTCCAGTCGGTGGGAAACCGGAAAAATCTCTTGTCGCAAGCCTTGACCCGACTTGACGTCTGCCCTCTACTTTCTCGTCAGTATCGCAAGGAAAACGGTTGCTCAATCTGCCTCTCACCCCCGGAGAGCCATGCCCCGCTCACGCTCCGCCCTGCCCGCCACAGCCGGCCCGGTCCGCCTCGGCCCGGACGCCCGCACCGCACTGCGTCCCGCCGCCGCCGTCATCGACGCGGGCCTGTGGCACACCCGGCGCGAGGTCAACACCCGCACCTCGATCCCGCAGGGGCCCGAACTGCTGGAGTCCGCGGGCAACCTGCACAATCTGCGGCTGGCCGCGGGGACGGCCGAAGGAGACTTCCAGGGCGCGTACCCCTTCGTGGACACGGACGTCTACAAGTGGCTGGAAGCCGCCTCCTGGCAGCTCGCCCAGGAGCCGTCCGAGGATCTTCGGGCCCACGTCGACGACATGATCGCCCTCGTCGCACAGGCCCAGCAGCCCGACGGCTACCTCAACACCTGGTTCCAGCTGGTCAAGGGCGGCGAGCGCTACCAGGACCTGCGCTGGGGGCACGAGCTGTACTGCGCCGGCCATCTCATCCAGGCCGCCGTCGCGCACCACCGCACCACCGGACGCCCCGAACTCCTCGACGTGGCCCGCAGGTTCGCCGACCATGTCGACTCCGTCTTCGGCCCGCCCGGCAGCGGCAAACCCATCGACGGCATCGACGGCCACCCCGAGGTCGAGACCGCCCTGGTCGAGCTGTACCGGGAAACCGGCGAGCGCCGCTACCTCGATCTGGCCGGCTACTTCGTCGACCGGCACGGCCACGGACTGCTCGGCGGCGAGGCCTACTGCCAGGACCGCGTCCCGCTGCGCGAGGCGACGAACGTCGAGGGTCACGCCGTACGGCAGCTCTACCTGCTGGCCGCCGCGGCCGACCTCGCCGCCGAGACCGGCGACCTGGAACTCCGCGGCGCCGCCGAACGGTTGTGGCACGCCATGACCACCACCAAGACCCACCTCACCGGCGGGCTCGGCGCCCACCACGACGAGGAGGACTTCGGCGACCCGTACGAGCTGCCCAACGAGCGCGCCTACTGCGAGACCTGCGCCGCCATCGCCTCCGTCCAGTGGAGCTGGCGCATGGCCCTGCTCACCGGCGAGGCCCGCTACTCCGACCTGATCGAGCGCACCCTCTACAACGGCTTCCTCGCGGGGGTGTCGCTGGACGGCGAGCGCTGGCTGTACGTCAACCCGCTCCAGGTCCGCGACGGCCACACCGACCCCGGCGGCGACCAGTCGGCCCGCCGCACCCGCTGGTTCCGCTGCGCCTGCTGCCCGCCGAACGTCATGCGGCTGCTGGCAAGCCTGGAGCACTACCTGGCCAGCAGCGACGACGGCGGCCTCCAGATCCACCAGTACGTCACCGGCAGCTACACCTCGGACCGGATCACCGTCCGCTGCGAGACCGACTACCCCTGGCACGGCACGATCACCCTCACCGTCGAGGACACCCCGTCCGACCGCCCCCGAACGCTCTCCCTGCGCATCCCGCAGTGGTGCCGCGACTTCCGGGCGCGGTGCGGAGACGAGACGTACGAGGGTCCCGTGGCCGACGGCTGGCTGCGGCTGGAGCGGACCTGGGCACCCGGAGACCAGGTCGTCCTCGAACTCCCCCTGGAGCCCCGCCTCACCGCCGCCGACCCCCGCGTGGACGCCGTACGCGGCTGCGTGGCGATCGAACGAGGGCCCCTCGTCTACTGCCTGGAAGGGGCCGACCACCCCGGCGGCGGTCTGGACGACATCGTCGTGGACACCACCCGCCCGCTCGCCGTGAAGCACCGCCCCGATCTGCTCGGCGGCGTCACCACGGTCGTGGCGGCGGGCAGGCGGCGACACGTCCCGGAGGCGGGCTGGTGGCCGTACACCGCCGCCGACGAGTCGCCCCGACAAGGCGGCGAGCCGGTCGAGTTGACCGCCGTCCCCTATTACGCCTGGGCCAACCGCGAGGACGGCAGCATGCGCGTGTGGCTGCCCACCTCCTGACATCCCTCCGCCCCGAGAGCCCTTACGACAACGAGGTCACCCCGTGATACCCACCCGCCGCACTCTCCTCGCCGCGCTCGCCGCCGTCGGCACCCTCGCCTCCCTGACCGCCTGCGGAGGCGGCTCCGACGACGGTTCGGGGTCCTCCGACGCGTCCGGAGGGACGTACACCTTCTGGGACCCGTACCCGCAGTTCGACGCCTCCTCCCCGTGGGGCAAGCTCGTCACCGAGTGCGGGACGAAGGCCGGGGCGACCGTCAAGCGCACCGCTTACGACACCACCGACCTGGGCAACAAGGCGCTGCTGGCGGCCCAGCAGGGCAACGCGCCCGACGTGATGCTGGTGGACAACCCGGTCGTCTCCACGCTCGTGGAGGCGGGGATCCTCAACAAGACGAGCGACCTCGGCCTCGACACGAAGTCGATCCAGGAGAACATCATCGGCGCGGGCACGATCGACGACGCCTCCTACGGCGTCCCGATCGGCGCCAACACGCTCGCCCTCTACTACAACAAGAAGGTCCTGTCGGCGGCGGGCGTCGATGCGGCCTCCGTCAAGGACTGGAACTCCCTCACCGCGGCCCTGCAGAAGGTCAAGGCGGCCGGCAAGAAGGGCATCACCTTCTCCGCGATCAACACCGAGGAGGGCAGCTTCCAGTTCCTGCCCTGGTTCTGGGGCGCGGGCGGGGATCTGACCGAGCTCGACTCGGACAAGGGAGTTGCCGCCCTCTCCCTCTGGAAGCAGTGGGTGGACGACGGGCTGGCCCCCAAGGACGTCCTGCAGAACACGCAGACCACCAGCTGGCAGGAGTTCGCCACCGGCGACTACGCGTTCGGCGAGAACGGCACCTGGCAGCTCGGCAACGCCGACAAGGCCGGCTTCGACTACGGCGTCATCAACATCCCCGCGCAGAACGGCGGTTCGGCACCGGTGCCGACGGGCGGCGAGTTCGTCACCGTGCCCGTGCAGAAGGACAGCGGTCGCTACGACGTCAGCAAGAAGATCGTCGAGTGTCTGACCAGCGACGCGAACCTGCTGGCCACGGACACGACCCTGACGTACATCGCCCCGACGGCCGCCGTGCAGTTGGAGCAGGTCAAGGCCAACCCGAAGCTCGAGCCGTGGGTGAGCGCGGTCGCCGCGGCCCGCGGGCGCACCAGCGGCGGCCTGGGCTCGAAGTACCCGACCATCTCCGAGCCGATGTGGACCGCCGTCCAGTCGGCCCTGTCCGGCGGCAAGAGCCCCAAGGACGCCCTGGACACGGCCCAGTCGAGCGCCGGGAAGGGCTGAGGCCGAGATGACCATCGCCCGAGTCGACCGCCCGCGGCGGGGGCCGGCCGTGTCGAAGGCGAGCGGCACGGGTGGTGCCGACACCCTGCCGCTGCGGCACCGGCAACGGCGCCGCAGCCGGCTGACCGCGCTCGCCTTCGTCGCCCCGCTGCTCGCCTACCTCGCCGCGTTCTATCTCTACCCCCTCTACCGCAACCTCGACCTGAGCCTGCGCGACTACACGGTGCGGTCGTTCGTGGCGGGGGACGCGCCGTTCTCCGGCTGGGACAACTTCCAGAAGGTGCTGGACGACCCGACGTTCGGCCCGGCGATGCGCCACACCATGATCTTCACCTTCGTGTCGATCGCCTTCCAGTACGTCATCGGGCTCGCCCTCGCGGTCTTCTTCAACCGCCGCTTCCGCCTGGCTCCGACCCTGCGCGCCCTGTTCCTGATCCCGTGGCTGCTTCCGCTCATCGTCTCGGCGTCGACGTGGTCGTGGATGTTCAACAGCGAGTCGGGTGTGGTGAATTACTTCCTGCACTTCTTCGGCGTGGACGCGGTCGGCTGGCTCACCTCGCCGGACTGGGCGCTCACCTCGGTGATCATCGCCAACATCTGGATCGGCATCCCGTTCAACCTGGTGATCCTCTACAGCGGCCTGCAGAACATCCCGTCGGAGCTGTACGAGGCCGCCGCGCTGGACGGGGCGGGTGTCTGGCAGCAGTTCCGCCGGATCACCTTCCCGCTCCTGCGACCGGTGTCGGCGATCACCCTGCTCCTCGGACTCGTCTACACCCTCAAGGTCTTCGACCTGATCTGGATCATGACCAAGGGCGGCCCGGGCGACGCCTCCTCCACGCTCGCGACCTGGTCGTACCAGCTCGGCTTCGGCACCTTGCTGCCCAAGTTCGGCCCGGGGGCGGCGGTCGGCAACATCCTCATCCTCATCGCCCTCGTCTTCGGCCTGCTGTACATCCGCGTCCAGAGGAGGCAGGAAGCGTGAAGCCGCGCACGGGTTCCCGCCGTCACACCGTCATCGGGCTCGCCCTCACCGCGCTGATGCTGTTCCCGGTGTACTGGATGCTGAACGTGTCCCTCACCCCGCAGCAGGACATGCGCAAGACCCCGCCGGACCTGTTCCCGCTGCACCCCACCTTCGAGGGCTACCGGGCCGTCCTCGACGACCAGATGCCCTACCTCGGCACCAGCCTGCTCATCGGCCTCGGCACGGTCGCCCTCACCCTCGTCCTCGCCGCCCCCGCCGGCTACGCGCTGGCGAAGCTCCGCCCGCTCGGCGGGGGCGCGCTCGGCCTGGTCCTCCTCGTCGCCCAGATGATCCCCGGGATCGTCATGGCGATGGGCTTCTACGGCATCTTCCTCGACCTCGGCCTGCTCAACTCCTGGTGGGGCCTGATCATCGCGGACTCCACCATCGCCGTGCCGTTCGGCGTCATGATCTTCACGGCGTTCATGTCGGGCATCCCCGGCGAGCTGATCGCCGCCTCCCGCATCGACGGCGCCGGGACCTTCCGCACCTTCTGGTCGGTGGTCCTGCCGGTGAGCCGCAACGCCGTCGTCACCGTCTCGCTCTTCAGTTTCCTGTGGGCCTGGTCCGACTTCGTCTTCGCCAACACCCTCGACGGAGGCGGCGACTGGAGGCCGATCACCCTCGGCATCTACAAGTACATCGGCAACAACAACCAGGAGTGGAACGCGATCATGGCCACCGCCGTCGTCGCGTCCGTCCCCGCAGCAGTCCTGCTGGTCCTCGCCCAGCGCTACGTGGCCGCGGGTGTCACCGCGGGTGCGGTGAAGGACTGAGATCCCGGCAAGGACTGCCCCTTCCGCACCACAAGGACAACCCCCCATTCCCTCCGTTGAGGAGAACTCCTGTCATGAGCCGCACAAGACCCCCCACTCCCGGGCGCCTGACCGCCGCTCTCGGCGCGACCGCGCTGGCCGTCACGGCACTCGCGACCACCGTGCCGTCCGCCGAGGCGGTCCCCACCTCCGCCACCACCCTGGTCGTCAACGCCAACCAGACCCTGCGCTCGGTCACCCATGTGGCCAGCGGCAGCCTCTACGGCCTCGCCGACGCGTCCACCCCCGCCGACAGCCTGGTCACCGCCCTCAAGCCGCACACCTTCGTGCAGATGGCCCCGGGCGGCAGCCAGCTGCCCAACGGTGCGTCCAAGCCGGGCGGCGACGCACTCGTCGTAGCGCCCAAGGCGGCGCGCGCGGGCTCCAAGGTGGTCGTCCGCATGCCGGACTGGTACCCGAACTTCCCCTACAAGTGGGTGAGTTGGAGCGACTGGCTGTCCGCCGTCGACAAGCAGGTCACCGCCGTGCAGTCCTCGGGCGCCACCAACATCAGCGCGTACGAGATCTGGAACGAACCCGACTGGACCTGGGACACCGCGAACGCGGGCGCCTTCAACGCGGGTTGGGCACGCACGTACAAGCAGATCCGGACGAAGGACACGACGACCCCGATCCAGGGCCCGAGCGACGCGTCCTGGAACCAGTCCCGGATGAGCCAGTTCCTCACCGACGCCAAGGCCAGCGGCACCGTCCCGGACGTCATCGCCTGGCACGAACTGAGCGGCAGCCAGGACATCGCCGCGCACGTCTTGGCGTACCGCGCGCTGGAGAGCAGCCTCGGCCTCAGCCCGCGTCCGATCTCCATCGAGGAGTACGGCACGCCCACCGAGATGGGCAACTCCGGCGCCCTCATCGGCTATGTCGCCAAGTTCGAGCGGACCGGCGTCCGTGACGCCGAACTCGCCTTCTGGAACCACTACGGCACCCTCGGCGACACCCTGACCGACACCGGGGGCTCGCCGAACGGCTCGTACTGGACGTACAAGTGGTACGGCGACATGTCCGGCAACATGGTCGTCACCACGCCTCCCGCACAGACCGGCATCGACGGCTTCGCCTCCCGCAACGGGGCGGGCAACCAGATCAGCGTCGTCGCCGGCGGCTGCACGGGCTCCTGCGCGGTGACCGTCAACGGCCTCTCGTCCCTGTCGGCCTTCGGGAGCACGGTCCACGTCAGGGTGGAGTACTCACCCCACACCGGCCGCACCACCGCGTCCCCCGGCCCGATCACGATCTCGGACGCCGACTACACGGTCTCGGGCGGCTCCGTCACCGTGCCGGTGACGATGAACGCCTCCGACGGCTACCGGGTCGTGGTCACCCCCAGCGGCACGTCCACCTCGCTGGCCGGGCGCTACCAGATCACCAACCGGAACAGCGGTCTCGCCCTGGCCACCCAGAACACGGCGACCGCTCAGGGCACCTCGGTCGTCCAGGCCACGTCCACCACCGGCACCGACCAGAACTGGACCCTGGTGGCCGCCGGCTCGGGCCTGTACAAGATCGTCAACCAGAAGAGCGGGCTGGTGCTCGGCATCAACACCATGAGCACCGCCGACGGCGGCACCGCCCTCATCTGGGGTGACAACGGCACCGCGGATCACCTCTGGCAGCTGATCCCGGCCCGCGACGGCTACTACAAGATCGCCAACTACAACAGCGGTCTGCTGCTGGGCGTGGATCAGATGAGCACCGCATCCGGCGCCCAGGTCCTCCAGTGGACCGACAACGGCACATGGGACCACCTGTGGAGGCTGACCTCGCGTTGAGGCCGCCCCCTGGGTACGGGTACGCCCCCGGATGTCGGCCGGGGGCGCACTCGTGTGCGGAGGCGGTGCTGAACCGCCGCACTGACTGCCGCACTGACTGCCGTACTGACCGCCGTACTGACCGCCGCAGCGACTGCCGTACTGACCGCCGTACTAGATGAACGAGTTGATCTCGATCGTCTCGTCCCGGCCCGGGCCCACGCCGATCGCGGAGATCGGGGCGCCGGACATCTCCTCCAGCGCCTTGACGTAGTCCTGGGCGTTCTTCGGGAGGTCGGAGAAGGACTTCGCCTTGGTGATGTCCTCGGACCAGCCGGGCAGGGTCTCGTAGATCGGCTTCGCGTGGTGGAAGTCGGACTGCGAGTAGGGGAGTTCCTCGACGCGCTTGCCGTCGATCTCGTACGCCACGCAGACCGGGATCTCCTCCCAGCCGGTGAGGACGTCCAGCTTGGTGAGGAAGAAGTCCGTCAGGCCGTTCACGCGGGTCGCGTACCGGGCGATCACCGCGTCGAACCAGCCGCAGCGGCGGTCACGGCCGGTCGTGACGCCCTTCTCGCCGCCGATGCGGCGCAGCGCCTCGCCGTCCTCGTCGAAGAGCTCCGTGGGGAACGGGCCCGCGCCCACCCGCGTGGTGTACGCCTTCAGGATGCCGATGACCCGGCTGATCTTCGTCGGGCCGACGCCGGCGCCGGTGCAGGCACCGCCGGCGGTGGGGTTGCTGGACGTCACGAACGGATACGTACCGTGGTCGATGTCCAGCAGGGTGCCCTGGCCGCCCTCGAAGAGGACCACCTTGTCCTCCTCCAGGGCCTGGTTGAGCACCAGGACCGTGTCGGCGACATACGGCGCGAGCCTGTCGGCGTAGGTCAGCAGCTCCTCGACCACCTGGTCGACGGCGATCGCGCGCCGGTTGTAGAGCTTGGTGAGGATCTGGTTCTTGACGTCGAGGGCCGCCTCGACCTTCTGGGTGAGGATCGACTCGTCGTACAGGTCCTGGACGCGGATGCCCACACGGTTGATCTTGTCGGCGTAGGTCGGGCCGATGCCGCGCCCGGTGGTGCCGATCTTCCGCTTGCCGAGGAACCGTTCCGTCACCTTGTCGACAGTGACGTTGTACGGCGTGATGATGTGAGCGTTACCGCTGATCAGGAGCTTGGACGTGTCGACGCCACGCTCGTTCAGTCCGTTCAGCTCGGAGAACAGGACCGACGGGTCGACGACGACTCCGTTGCCGATGACCGGGGTGCACCCCGGCGAGAGGATTCCGGAAGGGAGGAGGTGGAGGGCGTACTTCTGATCGCCCACGACTACCGTGTGGCCGGCGTTGTTGCCGCCCTGGTAGCGCACCACATAGTCCACCGAGCCACCGAGCAGGTCGGTCGCCTTTCCCTTGCCTTCGTCACCCCACTGAGCACCGAGCAGCACAAGTGCGGGCACGCGCGTACACCCCTTCCGGGCGGGGCATGTCCAAGGTCAGGGGCGTACGGAACATTGACTGTGCCGCGCACAGCCTGTTTCGTACACCGGCGACCTTCGTTGGCCGCAACCCGTCGGACCGGATGCCCCGGAATAGACGAAGCCCCTGGCGCAATAGCGCAAGGGGCTCTTGCACAAAGATGCTACCCGAGGAAGCGAGGCATGACCGAGGTGGCGACTTCCGACCAGCTGCTGGTGGTCATCGACCCGGTCGCCCGCCGGACCGACGGTGAGGCCGTACGGATCGCAAAAGACGTGCTCAGCGCGGGTGCGACCACAAAAGTGTGCCTCCCGGAGGGGCCCGAGGAATTCGCCCGGGCACTCCAGAGAAGAGGGTCCCGAAGGCCGGTCGTGATCGGCGACGACCGGGCCCTGGTGCGGGCGGTGTCCGTGCTGCACCGGCGCCGGGAGCTGGCCGGATGCGGGCTGTCGGTGGTGCCGGTGGGGTGCGGCCTGTCCCTGGCCGGCTCCCTGGGGATCCCCACGGGCGCGGTCGCGGCGGCCCGGGCCGTCCTGGACGGCGCCGAGCGGCGCATGGACCTGCTGGTCGACGAGAGCGACGGGGTGGTGCTGGGGGCGCTGCGGATTCCGCCCCTGACGGGGGTCGCGGAGGATGCGGCGGAGGCCGATCGGCACGGCGCCGAGTTCGACTCCGGACGCCCCTCGATATGGACCTGCCAAGCCCTCGTACGGACCCTGGTGACGGCCCGCCCCACCCGCTCCCCCTCCCTGGCGTCCGCCCCCGGCCCCGCCCGCCTGCGCGTGGAGGTCGACGGGGTCACCCTGGTGGACCTGGACCAGCCGCTGGAGGCCCTGTCGGTCACCCCGGGCGCCTGGGGCGCCCCGGGGACGGCCGAGGTCGAGGCCCGGCCGCTGTCGGTGGGCGCGGAGGCGACTCCGCTGCTGGCGACGGGGCGGCGGATCACCGTGTCGGGGCCGGACTTCCGGTACCGGGCGGACGCGGGGGTGTCGGGGCCGGTGCGGAGACGGACGTGGACGGTGTGGGAGGGGGCCTGGGGGCTGACCTTGCCGGTGGCGGCGGCTGGTGATCACTCACTTGGGTGATCACACCCTGGAACGCGCCCGTCCGCACCCGTCTCCGGTAACGCTGGTGTCCGCCTACGAAGGGAGGCACCATGACGGTTATGGCAGAGCGCGCGTTGTCTCGGATGTCGGTGGACGTGTTCGAGCGGATCGCCGAATTCGCCGAGCGCGAGGACGAGACCGTCAGGTTCGAATTCATCGATGGACGGATCGGACTCCGCAAGGTGACCAACGGCAATCACAGCGAGATCACCATGTGGCTGATCCGCCAGTGCATGCAGGCTCGGCCCGAACTCAACCTCTACCCGGGGCAGGGCCTGAAGGTGGAGGCCTACCGCAACGGCCGAGCCCTGCCCGACGGGGCACTCGCTCCTGTCGATCACTTCCTGGGCCAGGGTGACTGGGCCGACCCCGACGGCGTGCTGATGACGGTCGAGATCACCTCGTACGACTCGGACACTCACGACCGCGACCGCGTGGAGAAGCCCCGTGGCTACGCCGAAGCCGGAGTCCCCGTCTACCTGCTGATCGACCGCGAGCACGCATCCGTCGTCGTGCACAGCAACCCGGACCCGGAAATCGGCTACCGGGACGTCCACACGGTGAAGATCGGCGAGACGGTCACCCTCCCCGACCCCGTCGGCATCACGCTCGACACCGGCCGGCTCAAGCCCTACATGGACTGAGCCACCGCCGTCGGCAACGCGTCCGACTCGTCCTTCAGCGCCACCCCGCTCCGCCCCAGCTCCCGCGCCCCCCTCAGCAGCGCCACCAGTTTCGCCGCCGCCGTCTCGTACATCAGGCCCAGCGGGGGCCGGATGTTGGACAGGCAGTTGCGGTCGGCGTCGGTCGTCACGCCGGGCCTCGGGCCGTAGGTCAGGTACGCGCCCAGCGAGTCCGCCGCCGACATGCCCGGGCGTTCCCCGACCAGGACCACGACGGCCGCCGCCCCCATCGCGTGGGCGACGTCGTCCCCCAGGGCCACCCGCGCCTGTTCGGCGAGGACGACGGGGGCCACCCGCCAGTCGGCCGGCAGCCGGGACCTCGTCGCCCGCACCATCGCCGCCGCGTGTTCGTGCACCGCCCGGCTGGACAGCCCGTCGGCGACCACGAACACCAGGTCCCACTCCCCCGACGGCAGATGCGCGCGGTCGGTGGCGTCCAGGCGGCGGCCCAGGTCGGGGCGCTGGAGGTAGGTGAGCCGGTCGGGGGCGGCGCTGCGGACCCGTACCGTCGGCATCCCGGTCAGTGCGGCCGCGACCGTGTCCGGGTGGAACGGCGAGTGCACCGCGTCCCGCGCCGCCGCGTGCGCGGCCTGGAGCTCCAGGCGGTGCCGGGTCGGGAGCCCGGAGCCGGCCCGGCCGAGGCCGATGCGGGCCTGGGTGTGACGCCGTAGCGTCGACCACAGCGCCGAGTCCTCGGAGTGCGTGACCAGTTCACTCATGCCGCCGACTCCCGTTTCACTCATGCCGCCAGTCCCCGTCCGATCGCCGTCAGCGGATGCGCCGCGACCTCGCGGATCCCTCCGCGTTCGTCCAGCAGCCCGATCGACTCCAGCCAGGCCTCGAACTCCGGCGCCGGGCGCAGCCCGAGCACCTCCCGCAGGTACAACGCGTCGTGGTACGAGGCCGACTGGTAGTTGAGCATGATGTCGTCCCCGCCCGGCGTGCAGATCACGAACGAGGCGCCCGCGACGCCGAGCATCGTCAGCATGGTCGCCACGTCGTCGTCATCGGCGTCCGCGTGGTTGGTGTAGCAGATGTCCAGGCCCATCGGCAGGCCGAGCAGCTTGCCGCAGAAGTGGTCCTCCAGGGCGGCGCGGAGGATCTGCCGGCCGTCGTAGAGGTATTCCGGGCCGATGAAGCCGACGACCGTGTTCACCAGCAGGGGGTCGTAGCGGCGGGCGACCGCGTACGCCCGTGCCTCCACAGTCTGCTGGTCCACCCCGTGGTGCGCGTCGGCCGAGAGGGCGCTGCCCTGGCCCGTCTCGAAGTACATGACGTTCTTGCCGACGCTCCCCCGGTCCAGCCCGCGCGCCGCCTCGTACGCCTCGTCGAGCAGCCCGAGCGTGACCCCGAAGGAGGCGTTCGCCGCCTGCGTGCCCGCGACGGACTGGAAGACGAGGTCGACGGGCGCCCCGCGTTCCATCAGATCCACGCTCGTCGTCACATGGCACAGCACGCACGACTGCGTCGGGATCGCGTACCGCGTGATGACCCCGTCCAACAGCTCCAGCAGGTCCCGTACGGCCTTCGGACTGTCCGTCGCCGGGTTGATGCCGATCACCGCGTCGCCTGAGCCCAGCAGCAGGCCGTCGAGCAGGGCCGCGGCCACGCCCGACGGGTCGTCGGTGGGGTGGTTGGGCTGGAGGCGGGTCGCCAGCCGCCCCGGCAATCCGATCGTCGAGCGGAACGCGGTCACCACCCGGACCTTCCGCGCCACGGCCACCAGGTCCGCGTTCCCCATCAGCTTGGACACGGCCGCGACCATCTCCGGCGTCAGCCCGGGCGACACCGCCGCCAGCGCCCCGGCGTCCGCCACGTCCGACAGCAGCCACTCCCTCAGCTCGCCCACCGTCATCCCGGCCACCGGCGCGAAGGCCGCCGGGTCGTGTGTGTCGAGGATCAGCCGGGTCACGTCGTCGGTCTCGTACGGGATCACCGGCTCGGTGAGGAAGGTCGCGAGCGGCACCTCGGCCAGCGCCCAGCGGGCCGCGACCCGCTCCCGGGCGGACGACGCGGCGAGTCCGGCCAGCCGGTCGCCGGAGCGCTCGGGGCTCGCGGCGGCGAGCAGGCGCGCGAGGGAGTCGAAGCGGTGGCGTTCGCCGCCGAGGGTGGACGTGTAGGTGCTCATGCCGAGGACGCTACGAGGCTCGGCCCGGCCGGTCCACGAGCTGCCGGAGAGTTAACGAAGGCGTTCGCCACGCCCTGGTTTTTAAAGGTCTGGTTGACATACATTTAACGCTTCCAGCCTCTTGCGCGACTCATTCGCCCTTCAGGATTCCGGACCAGTACCCAAGCGTGCCGACAGGACGGCCGACAGGAGAGGGGCCACCCGATGGCAGTACAAGAGGGCGTTGCCCCCGAGACGAAAACAGGCGGCGGGGAGACCGTCCACCGGCTCAAGCCCAACGCCATCGGCCTGCTCGGCGTGGTCTTCATGGCCGTGGCGACAGCGGCGCCGATCACCGCGATGACCGGCAACGTGCCCTTCATGGTGTCGTCCGGCAACGGCATCGGCGCCCCGGCCAGCTACCTCGTCGCAATGGTCGTCCTGGCAATCTTTTCCGTCGGCTTCACATCGATGGCGAAGCACATCACCTCCACCGGCGCCTTCTACGGCTTCATCTCGTACGGCCTCGGCCGCACGGTCGGTCTCGCCTCCGGGCTCCTCGCGACCTTCGCGTACGTCGTCTTCGAGCCGGCCCTCATCGGCATCTTCTCGACCTTCGCGACGACAACCCTCAATGACCAGACGGGGCTCGACGTCCCGTGGTGGGCGTTCGCGATCCTGATGCTCGCCGTCAACGCGATGGGCACCTGGTTCGGCGTCTCGGTCGCCGAGAAGCTGCTCGTCGTCCTCCTGGCCACCGAGGTGACGATCCTCGCGGCGATGGCGATCTCGGTCGCCCTCCACGGCGGCGGCCCGAACGGCTTCACCTTCGGCCCGGTCAACCCGGTCAACGCCTTCCAGGGAACGAGCGCCGGCCTCGGTCTCTTCTTCGCCTTCTGGTCGTGGGTCGGCTTCGAGTCGACCGCGATGTACGGCGAGGAGTCCCGAGACCCGAAGAAGATCATCCCCAAGGCGACGATGATCTCGGTCCTCGGCGTCGGCGTCTTCTACGTCTTCGTCTCCTGGATGGCCATCACGGGCAACGGCGAGGCTGCGGCGGTGAAGGCCGCCTCCTCGGCGAACCCCCTCGCCCTGTTCTTCAACCCCACCGAGCGGTACGTCGGCCACTGGGCGGTCGACGTCATGCAGTGGCTGATGATCACCGGTTCACTGGCCTGCGGCATGGCCTTCCACAACTGCGCCTCGCGCTACATGTACGCGCTCGGCCGCGAGGGCGTCCTGCCGTCCCTGAAGAACACCATCGGCCGCACCCACGCCAAGCACGGCTCGCCGCACATCGCGGGCCTCGTCCAGACCATCGTCAGCGCCGTACTGATCGCCGCGTTCTGGATCGCGGGCAAGGACCCGTACGCCGGTCTGTACGTCCTGCTCGCCATCCTCGGCACCATGGCGATCCTCGTCGTGCAGGCCGTGTGCTCCTTCGCGGTGCTGGCGTACTTCCGCTCCCACCACCCCGAGAGCAGGCACTGGTTCAAGACCTTCACCGCCCCGCTCGTCGGCGGCCTGGCGATGCTCGCGGTGGTCGTGCTGCTGGTGTCCAACATGGGCGTGGCGGCCGGCACGGAGTCCGGCTCGCTGGTGCTGAAGGCGACGCCGTGGCTGGTGGCGCTGATCGCGGCGGCGGGCATCGGGTACGCCCAGTACCTCAAGCGCCGGGATCCGGCACGGTACGCGCTGATCGGGCGGACGGTGCTGGAGGAGACGAAGGAGCGCTAGTCACAAGCAGGTCGAGAGTCGGTCATTCGGCCGGGCGCTGCGTGTCAGCCCCGGCCGAAGGTCTTGTCCCGGTGCTCCCGCCACCGTTCCATCAGCTTGCTCAGCTCGCCCTCGAGGTACTCGAAGAAGGCGAGCGTCTCGGCGATCCGCTGCCCGCCGGGGCTCGCGTCGCCCAGGCTGTCGACGCCCTCGCGCAGGGTCTGCTCCCAGCGCTTGAGGATGGCGTCCCGGTTGGTCAGCGCCTCGTACCACTGGTCGCTGTGCACCCGGTACCGCTCGCGCCGCGAGCCGGGTTCGCGCTCCCGCGAGACCATGTGCACCTGCGAGAGATACCGCACCGCACCGGAGACGGCGGCCGGGCTGACCTGGAGCTGTGCGCCGAGTTCGGCGGAGGTCATGGCGCCGGAGTCGGAGGCGAGCAGCGCGGCGAACACCCGGGCGGCCATTCTCTGCATCCCGGCCTCCACGAGCTGGGCCGCGAAGGCCTCCACGAACTTCGACACGGCCTCCGCGTCCCGCCCGGCCCCGGCTGATTCGGTCATGCGGTCCATCCTAACCGGGCTTCACACGCTTCCTTAACTTCACAAATTTCTGAAAGAAGCGTACGTTCTGGAGCATGACGAAGGCCATCACGGTGTCCGGACTGCACAAGTCCTTCGGCCGCACGCACGCGCTCGACGGTCTCGATCTCGAGGTGGAGACGGGGGAAGTACACGGCTTCCTCGGGCCGAACGGCTCCGGCAAATCCACCACGATCCGCGTCCTGCTCGGCCTGCTGCGCGCCGACTCGGGCGCCGCGCAGGTCCTCGGCCTCGACCCGTGGGCGGACGCGGTCGAGGTGCACCGCCGGATCGCGTACGTCCCCGGCGACGTGACCCTGTGGCGGAATCTGTCGGGCGGCGAGGTCATCGACCTCTACGGCCGTCTCCGCGGGGGCCTCGACACCCGGCGCCGCGCCGAGCTGGTCGAACGGTTCGAACTCGACCCGACGAAGAAGGGGCGGACGTACTCGAAGGGCAACCGGCAGAAGGTCGCCCTGGTCGCCGCGTTCGCCTCGGACGTCGACCTGCTGATCCTGGACGAGCCGACCTCTGGCCTGGACCCGCTGATGGAGGCGGTCTTCCAGCGATGCGTGGAGGAGGAGCGGGACCGGGGCCGGACGGTGCTGCTGTCCTCGCACATCTTGAGCGAGGTCGAGGAGCTCTGCGACCGCGTCAGCATCATCCGCAAGGGGCGCACGGTCGAGACCGGCTCGCTCGCCGACCTGCGCCACCTGACGCGGACCAGCCTGAGCGCCGAACTCGCGGCAGCACCCAACGGGTTGACGCACCTCCCCGGCGTCCACGACCTCGACGTACAGGGAAACCGGGTGAGGCTCCAGGTCGACACCGACAAGCTGGACGCCGTCCTGCGGTCGCTGGGCGAGGCGGGCGTACGGTCCCTGACCTCGACACCGCCGACGCTGGAGGAGCTGTTCCTGCGCCACTACCAGGAGGACGTCGAGACAGAGGCGGCGGCCCGATGACCGCCCTTTCGGCCCTACGGCCCGGGGGCTCCCGCCAACTCGCGGGCACCGGCACCCTGTTGCGCTTCGCCCTGCGCCGCGACCGCGCGATGATCCCGATCTGGATCGGCGTGAACGCGCTGATGGTCCTCTCCATGCCGAACACCCTGAAGGGCCTGTACGGCACCACCGCCGAACGCGCCGACCTGGTACGCCAGGTGGAGACCAACTCCTCCCTGCGCGCGATGGTCGGCCCGGTCTTCGACGACTCGCTCGGCGCGCTGACCGCATGGCGCGTCGGCGTGTACGCGGGCGCGCTGGCCGCCGCGATGGGCCTCCTCGTCGTCGTACGGCACACCCGGGACGAGGAGGAGAGCGGCCGCCAGGAACTGGTGGCGTCGGGGATGGTGGGCCGCAGGGCCTCCTTGACGGCGGCGCTGCTGGCCGCGGCCGTCGCGAACACCGTACTGGCCCTGCTGCTGACGGCCGGACTGGCCGGACACGGCGGCGCGGGAGCCCTGGCCTTCGGGCTCGGGATCGCCGCCGTCGGCATGGTCTTCGCCACGATGGCCGCGATCGTCGCCCAGCTCACGGAGAGCGCGCGCCTGGCCCGCGGCCTGACGGCGGGGGTGCTCGGCGCGGCCTTCGTGCTGCGCGCGGCCGGTGACTCGGCGACGGACGACGGTTCGTCCGTCCTGACCTGGCTGTCGCCGATCGGCTGGCTGGAGAACCTACGGCCCTTCGCGGCCGAACGCTGGTGGGTCCTGCTCCTGTTCGCCGCGGCGGTGGCCTCGCAGGCGGCCGTCGCCTACGCCCTCGCCGGCCGCCGGGACCTCGGCATGAGCTTCCTGCCGACCCGCCCGGGACCGGCCTCCGGCCGCCTGGGCTCGGCGGCGGCACTGGCCTGGCGGCTGCAACGCGGCAGCGTGCTCGGCTGGAGCATCGGCTTCTTCCTCGCCGGGGTCGTCTACGGCGGGCTGACCGACGGTGCGGCCGACCTCGTCGGCGACAACGCCAACGCCCGCGAGATCATCGAACGCATGGGAGGTCAGTCGGGGATCACGGACGCGTTCCTGTCGGCGATGATCGGCATGCTCGGCCTGATCTCCGCGCTGTACATCGTCGCCTCCGTCCTACGACTGCACGGCGAGGAGACCTCGGGGCGCGCGGAACCGGTGCTGGCGAACGCCGTGGGACGGCTGCGGTGGGCCGCCGGGCACCTGGTGATCGCCTTCGGCGGTTCCGTACTGATCATGCTGCTCGCCGGGTTGGGCTTCGCCGTGGGATACGGCAAGGAGGTCGGGCCGATCCTGGGGGCGTGTCTGGTGCAGGTGGCCGCGGTGTGGGTGATCGGCGGACTGGCGGTGCTGCTGCACGGGCTGGCTCCCCGGGCGGCGGTGGCGGCCTGGGGAGTGGCCGGGGCGGTGCTGCTGATCGGCTGGGTCGGGCCCGCGCTGGACGTTCCGCAGGCGGTGCTGGACGTCTCCCCGTTCGGGCATCTGCCGAAGCTGCCGGGCGGGGGGATGGAGTGGGGGCCGGTGCTCATCCTTGTGTTGATGGCCCTCGCGCTGACCGGTGCGGGACTGGCGGGGCTGCGGCGGCGCGACATGACGACGTGACCGGCGGTGGGAACCTCGGGGCGGCCTGCGCACGTCCATGCCGGGCATGGGACAACGTATGCAGGCCGCCGGAGGATGCCTGACGGCGGCGGTCGGCGCCGGCGCGGGACTCGCGGTGTGGTCCGTCGGCGTCCGGGAGCGGTTCTGGCGCTTCGAGCAGGCACCCGACTGGAGCGTGCTCTACGCCGAGTTGCCGCTGATGATCCTCGGCGGCACCGCCGCCGCCCTCGGCTGCTGGGCGCTGCTCCGGCGCCTCAGACCTCGACGCTGAGCCCCTCCAGCCCCCGGATCACGAAGTTCGGCTTGCGCCGCGGCTCCGCCGCCAGGTCGAGCGTCGGGGCCTTCTCCAGCAGTGCCGTCATCGATGCCGCCAGCTCGATACGGGCCAGCGGGGCGCCGATGCAGTAGTGGATGCCGGCGCTGAAGGAGATGTGCGGGTTGTCCTCGCGGGTCAGGTCGAGCCGGGCGGGGTCGGTGAAGACCTCGGGGTCGTGGTTGGCGGAGCCGAAGAGCATCGCGATCTCCGCGCCCCTCGGGATCGTCGTGCCGTCGATCTCGATGTCGTCCAGGACCCAGCGCTCGAAGAGCTGGAGCGGGGTGTCGTAGCGCATCAGCTCCTCCACGGCGGACGGGACCAGGGAGTGGTCCGCCCGCAGGGCCGCCAGCTGGTCCGGATTGCGGAACAGGGCCCACCAGCCGTTGACCGTCGCGTTCACCGTGGCCTCGTGGCCCGCGTTCAGCAGCAGCACGCAGGTCGAGATCATCTCCTGCTCGGTCAGCCGGTCGCCCTCGTCGTGCGCCGCGATCAGCCCCGAGATCAGGTCCTCGCCCGGCGCCTTGCGACGCTCGGCGATCAGCTCGCGGAGGTAGTCGGAGAACTCGACCGACGCACGCACCGCCCTGGCCGCCACGTCCTGCGACGGGCTCAGCTCGTACATCCCGCAGATGTCCGCCGACCAGGGCCGCAGCGGCGCCCGGTCCGACTCGGGGATCCCCAGCATCTCCGCGATGACCGCCACCGGGAGCGGCTCCGCGACATCCGTCAGCAGGTCGCCGCCGCCCTTCTCCACCAGCGCCGACACCAGCTCGTCCGCCAGCCCGTGCACATACGGCTTCAGCTGCTCCACCGTGCGCGGCGTGAACGCCTTCGACACCAGGCGCCGGATCCGGGTGTGGTCCGGCGGCTCCAGATCCAGCATGCCGTGGTCGTTCAGCACATGGAACGGCTCGTGCTCCGCCGGCGGCGCCGTCCGCCCGAAGTCCTCGTGCGTGAACCGGTGCTGGTACGTCCGCCCCAGCCGCCGGTCCCGCAGCAGCGCGGAGACGTCCGCGTGGTGCGACACCAGCCACTGCCGGGTCGGCTCGTAGTACTGCACACGGCCACGCTCACGCAGCTCGGCGTACGCGGGGTAGGGGTCGGCGACGAACGCCGGGTCCCAGGGGTCGAAGGCTGCCATGGACGGACGCTAGCCCGGCAGCCCCTCACCTGACCAGGGGTGTCTCACTGTCCGCGGCACGCTCTCACGGTGCGCCGAAGTCGGGGATGGTCACCGAGCCGTCCGCCGCCAGCGGGAACCCGGGGTTGTGGGCGACCTCCCAGGCGTGGCCGTCCGGGTCGACGAAGGCGCCGGAGTAGAAGCCGATGGCGTTGACGGCGGCGGGCTTGGTGATGGTGCCGCCGGCCTGTTCCACCACCGAGAGGAGCGCGTCGGCCTCCTCGTCGGACCGGACGTTGTGGGCCAGGGCGATCCCACCGAAGCCGGCCGCCCTCGGCCCGGGCTCCAGACCGCAGTCCTCGGCGAGCTTCGCGTGGCTCCACAGAACCAGCCCCAGGCCGCCCGCCTGGAAGAAGACGGTGTCCTCGACTTCCTGCCCCCGCCAGCCCAGAGCCTCGTAGAAGGCCTTGGACCGGGCGAGGTCGGAAACACCCAGCGTGATCAGAGTGATGCGCTGTTCCATGCCATCACGGTACTTCGCCCACCCCTCCCGGCCGCGAAGGCCGCTCACCCCGGCGTCACCAGCCGCGCCTCGTACGCGAACACCGCCGCCTGGGTGCGGTCCCGCAGGCCCAGCTTGACCAGGATCCTGCTGACGTGGGTCTTGATCGTCGACTCGGCCACCACCAGCCGTTCCGCTATCTCCGCGTTCGACAGGCCCTGGGCGATCAGGACCAGTACCTCCGTCTCCCGTTCGGTCAGGTCGCCGTACGCCGCCTGCGCGGACGGCATGAGGCGCGGGGCCTCGGACAGCTTCGAGAACTCGGTGATCAGACGCTTGGTGACCGTGGGGGCGAGCAGGGCCTCCCCGGACGCCACCACCCTTACCCCGTCGGCGAGTTGGCGGGCCGAGGCGTCCTTGAGGAGGAAGCCGGAGGCTCCCGCTCGCAGCGCCTGGTACACGTACTCGTCGAGGTCGAAGGTGGTGAGGACGAGCACCTTCGCGGTGCCGTCCGCGGCGACGATCTCGCGGGTCGCCTCGATGCCGTTCAGCTCCGGCATGCGGATGTCCATCAGGACCACGTCCGGGGCGAGTTCACGCACCCGGTCGACCGCCTCCCGTCCGTTGACCGCCTCGCCGACGACCTCGATGTCCGGCATGGCGTTCAGCAGTACCGAGAAACCCTCGCGCACCATCATCTGGTCGTCCGCGATCAGCACACGGATCGTGCCCTGCGTCATGCGTCGCCCTCGCTCACGACGGGCACCGGCAGGAACACCGTCACCTCGTATCCTCCAGCGTCCGTCGCGCCCGCCGTCATCTCGCCGTTGAGCATGGAGACGCGCTCCCGCATGCCGGTGATGCCGTGCCCGGCGCCGGGCGAGGGCTTCACCAGGGCCGGCGCGGGCGGCGGGTCGTTGACTATGCGCAGGCCCAGCCCGCCGAGGACGTAACCGATCTCGACCCGGGCGCCCGCACCGGGCGCGTGCCGCAGCGTGTTGCTCAGTGCCTCCTGCACGATCCGGTACGCCGACAGCTCGACGCCCTGCGGCAGTTCGCGCACCGCTCCGGTCACCGTCTTGTCGACGGCCAGCCCCGCGTCCCGCACGTTGGCCAGCAGCGCGTCCAGGTCGGCGAGGGTCGGCTGCGGGGCGTCCGGGGCCTCGTAGTCCTCGGCGCGGACGACGCCCAGGACGCGGCGCAGTTCGGTGAGGGCCGCGACCGCGTTCTCCCGGATGGTGACGAAGGCCCGCTCCAGCTCCGGCGGCGGGTTCTCCACCCGGTAGGGGGCGGCCTCCGCCTGGATGGCGACGACCGACATGTGGTGCGCGACCACGTCGTGCAGCTCGCGGGCGATCGTCGTGCGCTCCTCCAGGAGGGTGCGGCGGGAGCGCTCGTGCGCGGTCACCGTCTGCTGGGCGGTCACCTCCTGCTCGGCGTCCCGGCGTATGTGCCAGACGGTGACGGCGAGGAAGACCAGCGCGGAGACGACCATCATGGGCCCGGTGTTCGAGGAGTAGTGGCCCCCGCCGAGGACGGTCTCGGCGCCGATGCCGTACACCCCGGTCAGGACCCACATCCACGCCGCCGTACGCGGTCTGGTCCGCACGGCCACGACCGTCAGCACGATCAGGTGGCCGGCGAAGCTGCCGGCCCGCCACGGCCAGTCGTCCCAGCTGTTGCCGAACACCGCGGCGACCGGGGCGGCCGCAACGGAGAACCAGAACGCCCCGACGGGCCGCAGCAGCACCAGCAACACCGGACACACGGCCAGCAGGGCGCTGATCAGCGAGCCGATGTCGCCCTGCTCCTCGGCCGCGGAGGCGGCGATGGTCGCCGCCAGCAGTCCGGCGGCCAGCACCACGGCGTGCGGTGTCCAGGCCGTGTACTCCCGGATGCGTGGGGGCAGCCGCCTGGTCAGGGGGCCGTCGACGCTCATGCGGGGCAGCGGGCGGTAGGCGAAGGCGTCGTGGAACAGGTCCTGCCGCAGCCCGCGCAGGGCGTCCGCGGCCAGCCGGAACTCCGGGCTGCGCTGCTTGTACGCGGCGTACGGGTCGTGCGGCGTCGGCTGCGGCGGCTGCGTCTGGGTCGTCTCGGTCACATACAGAACGGTAGGCGGAGGCCCGGGTAGCGGTCGTCACCAGTGAGAGGGGTCCTTCGGCATCCCTCTCAGGTACTACGCGTACCGACACGGGTCGGCGCAGGTCAGTAGCCGGAGGGTCGCACCAGGCCCGACTCGTACGCGAACACCGCCGCCTGGGTACGGTCCCGCAGGCCCAGCTTCACCAGGATCCGGCCCACGTGGGTCTTCACCGTCTGCTCGGCGACGACGAGCCGCTCGGCGATCTCCGCGTTCGACAGGCCCTGGGCGATCAGCGCGAGCACCTCCGTCTCCCTCTCGGTCAGACCGCCCACACGTTCCTTGAGCGGGGCGCGAGGTCTGTCGTCCAGGCGGGAGAACTCGGCGATCAGCCGCCGGGTGATGCCCGGCGCGAGCAGCGCGTCCCCGGCCGCCACGATCCGCACCGCCTCGGCGAGCTTGTCCGCGGACGCGTCCTTGAGCAGGAACCCGGAGGCGCCGGCCCTGAGCGCCTCGTACACGTACTCGTCGAGGTCGAAGGTGGTGAGCACCAGCACCTTGATGTGCGGTAGCTCGGCGGTGATGCGGCGGGTGGCCTCGATGCCGCCCAGCTCGGGCATGCGGATGTCCATGAGGACGACGTCCGGGGCGAGTTCGGCGACCTTGGCGACGGCGTCCAGGCCGTCCACCGCCTGGCCGATGACGTCGATGTCGGGCTGGGTGTTGAGCAGCACGGTGAAGCCCTGCCGGACCATCTGCTGGTCGTCGGCGATGAGTACGCGGATGGTGCCGCCGGTGCCGCTCGTCATGGGGTCTCTTCTCCTGTCGGGGGTGTGATTGCGTCGTTCCGCCCACCGGCGTCGGTGGCTGCCTGCGCGCCGTCCTGCGCGCCGTCCTTCGGGAGGAACGCGGTGACCGCGAAGCCGCCGTGGAGCGTCCTGGTCGCGGTGACGTGCCCGCCGAGCATCGCGGCGCGCTCGCGCATGCCGAGCAGGCCGTGACCGACGCCGGGCGAGGGCGGGACGGGTTGCTGCGGGCGGGAGTTGATGACTCCGATGTACAGCCCGCGGGGGAAGTGGTGGATCTCGACGCGCACGGTCGAGCCCGGTGCGTGCCGCAGCGCGTTGCTCAGCGCCTCCTGGACGATCCTGTACGCCGACAGCTCCAGCCCCGGCGGATAGGCGGGCGGGCCCCCTTCGGGTCGTTCGACGCTGGTGACGACGTCCAGCCCGGCGGCACGGGTGTTCTCGATCAGGGCGTCGAGGCGGTCGAGCGTGGGTTGTGGGGAGTCCGGGGCGGAGCCGGTGGCGGCCTCGCCCAGGCCGTAGGGGTCCTCGGGGTTCTCGGAGCGCAGGACGCCGAGGACGCGGCGCAGTTCGGCGAGCGCCTCGAGGGCGTTGTCCCGGATGCCGGCGAGGTTCTCCTTCAGTTCCTCGGACGGGTTCTCCACGAGGTGCGGGGCGACCTGGGCCTGGATGGAGATCACCGACATGTGGTGCGCGACCACGTCGTGCAGTTCGCGCGCGATACGGCTGCGCTCCTCCAGGAGGGTGCGGCGGGCCCGTTCCTCCGCCGTGATCGTCTCCTGCTCCACGAGTTGGCTGCGGGCCTCGCTGCGGCCGCGCAGGGCGATGCCGACGAGGACGGTCGCTGCGAAGACGGCGATCGCGACCGTGCCGGTCCCGGAGTACCGCTGTGCGCCGACGACGCCCTGGAGGACGAAGGTCGCGAGGGCCGTAACGGCGAGGGCTCCTGCCGCTCTGCGGGTGGACAGGCGCAGGGCGAGGAGGAGGAAGACGAGGGCGTGGGCCAGGACAGCGGGGGTGGTCCAGGGCCAGTTGGGGCCCGGGAGAGGGGTGTCCGCGAGGTTGGGGCGTACGGCTGCCGCGGTCACGATCGTGGTGGCGAGGGACAGGGCCCAGGCGCTGCCGGGGCGGCGGATGGCCAGCAGGACGGCTGCGGCCTGGAGCGCCCCGGCGAACAGGCCCTTTGCCGTGCTGAGTTGGTAGTCCGCGCTGATCTCGTTGCCGCCGGCCAGGAAGATGCCCAGTGCCGCCCACAGGAGCAGGAGGTAGGTGAGAAGGCGGAGCCGGCGGTGGGCGGGGAAGAGAGCGGGAACGGGGGTAGGGGTGGGGGTGGGTACGGGTGGCCCCTGAAGGGGCTTGGTGCCGTCGGCGGGCCTCCCTTCGCCGTTCGCGTCCCCTTCGCCGTTCACATCGCCAACCCTAGGCACCGCGGGATGCCTTCGCTTGCCTGGACTTCGGGTGAGGGTGGGAGCGGATTACTCGGGACGTTCGGTTGTGGGGGCGGCGGGGCCCCTGTTCGTAGGAGCGGAAAGCCGTCCAGCAGATGGCCAGGGTCAGGGCGAACAGAGGGAGCCAGGTCAGGCGGGTGGCCACCCAGGTCAGGTCGTCGGGGGGCGTGTGGAGGCCGGGGAGGTGGCCTGCCAGGAGGGCCGTGGCCGTGGTGGCCATGAGGGCCGTCTGGTGCCAGAGGAAGATCGTCATCGCGGAGAGGTTGACCAGGGCCACCGACGCCCAGGCCAGGGGGCGGCGCATCGCCCGGCGCAGGCGGTCGCGCAGGAGCAGGGCCAGGCCGCACTGGGCCAGGCCGAAGGTGACTGCGGCCAGGGTCGGCGGGTTGAGGTTGGAGACCTCGGCGCCGGGGACGCCGACCATCGACGCCGGATAGTGGGCGAGGACGACCAGCAGGGCCGTGGTCGCCGCCCCGCCGGTCAGCAGGAGCCAGCCCGCGCGACGGCTGTCCAACTCGCCGCGGGTCCAGGCGGCTCCCAGGGTGTAGGGCACCAGCCAGCCGGCCGCCACGTTCACCCAGCCGAGCCAGGACGGGCCGCCCAGGCCGAAGCGGAGAAGGTCCACGTGGAGGACGACGGCCAGGGGCCAGAGTGGGTTGAGCCGGAGCAGAAGGGGCGTCGCCGCCGTCAGGGCGGCGAAGACCGCCAGGAACCACAGCGGGGACAACGCCAGTTTGACCAGCGCGCGGACCGTTTCGGACTCGGCGCCCGTGAGGAGGAGCGCCGTCGCGGTCACCGTCCACAGGGTGAGGACGGCCGCGACCGGTTTGAACAGGCGGGACAGACGGGCCGTCAGCCACTGGCCGTATGTCGTGCCACGGGCGCGTGCCGAGGTGTAGCCGCGTGTGGCCACATGGCCGCCCACCAGGAAGAACACCGCCAGCGTCTGGAAGACCCAGGAGATCGGGGCCAGCCAGGGCATGTGCTGGAGCGGGCTCGCGGTGTGCAGTCCGCCGCCGTCCGCCACCAGCGCGGTCACCAGCCAGTGGCCGAGGACCACGCCGAGGATGGCGAAGGCGCGCAGGGCGTCGACCGCGCGGTCCCGGTCGGCGGGGGTGGCGGCGTCGACCCGGTCGGCGCCCTGTCGTATGCCCTTCCACGCGCGGCGCAGGGTCGTCTCACGCATGGGTCACCTCCGAGGTCTCGCCGAGGACGATCCGGGCAAGGTTGGCCAGGGCGACCGAGCCCGGTGCGAAGTAGTCGCTGTGGCCGCCGTCGCCCGCGGCGAAGACCCGGGCGCCGAAGGACGGCGAGACGGGGTCGGTGCCGAACCCGACGGTCGTGCCGAACAGGTCCGCCCTGATGTGCGGCACCTCCCGCACCCAGTCGTCACTGCCCCGGGCCGCCCAGACGCGGGCCCGGGTGTGCAGGGCCGCCGTGGAGTCGACGCCGGTGCCGGGGCTGCCGACCAGGGCGATGTCGTCCACGTCCAGCGAGGAAGCGGCGCCGGAGGCCGCACTGCCGCAGACCACCGAGCCGTACGAGTGGCAGAGCAGGGAGAGCTGCGCCTGCCGGCCGACGATGCCGCGCAGTTGCCGTATGAACTCCCGCAGATGCGGGGCCGCCTGCTCGGCTCGGCCCGTCGTCGTGACCGTCGCGCTGATCGTGCCCGGCGTCTCGTAGCCCAGCCAGGCCACGACGGCGGTGCGGGGGCCGGTGGCCGCGGCGGACTGCCGTACGAGCTCCTTCTGCAAGTGGGCCGCGGTCGCGCGGAAGCGGTCGTACGTGTCGAGTGAGGTGTCGGAGCCGGGGACCAGGACCGCTATGCGGTCGGCGTGGGCCAGGTCTCCGAAGACCTCCGTCGCCCGGCCGGAACCGCGGCCGTCGAAGGCGAGGTAGTCGCGGGACGGGCCGGCCATGGCACGGTCCGCCGCGGCGCGCTCCCGGTCGCCGTGGGCAGCGGCCATGCCGGACGCCTCCTCGGCGTTGGCCCGGTTCGCCGCGTACGCCTCGTCCAGCGTGGCCGCCGTCACCGAAGCGAGGGCGGCCGGAGCCGGGGCGGGGACCTGGGGCCGGGCCGCGGCGGAGAGGGGAGCGACGACTGCGGCGGTGATGAGGCCGGCGAGGATGCCACGCCGCCATCTCTGCGAGCGGCGCCGCCTGCCGACTTCCTCAGCGGTCGTGGCTTCGGCCGGCGTGGCTGCGGTCACGGCTTCGGCCCCCGTGGCTTCGGTCACGGCTTCAGCCGCCGCGGCTGCGGTCACGGCTTCGGCCCCCGTGGCTTCGGCGTTCGCAGCTCCAGCCGCCGTGGCTTCGGCGTTCGCAGCTCCAACGGCCGCTGCTCCTGGCGCAGGAGCCCCCGCCGCAGGAGCCACGACC
>NZ_LGDG01000277.1 GCF_001279775.1 Streptomyces sp. MMG1533
GCCATCGGCTCGTTGAGGGCGGCGACGGCGAAGGGCACGTGGTCGGGGAAGACCGCGACGCTCTTGCCGACCTCGGCGTTCTCGATGAGCAGGTACTCGTCCATGCCGCCGCGCTCGCCGCCGCAGCCGATGATGCCGCTCGGGGCGTCCTGCGGGTTGACGACCACGCGGTCGCCCACCTTGAGGTCGGTGACCTCGGCGCCCACCTCGACGACCTCGCCCGCCGGCTCGTGGCCCAGCGGAATGGCGCGCCGCGAGCCGTCCGCGCCGGTCGGCATGCCGCCCAGGTGGAGGAAGAAGGTGTCGGTGCCGCAGATGCCGCACGCCCGGATCCGTACCAGGGCGTCCTTGGGGCCGGGCACGGGGCGCTCGACATCCACCACGTCGATCTTGTTCTCGGCGCCGGTCAGGACGGACTTCATCGTGGCCATGGAGGGGCTCTCTTTCTGGAGGGGCTCTGTGACGGGTGTTGCCGGGCTCGTGCGAGCTCTGACAGGCGGGGCAGGGCGGTGATCCGACCGGCGGTCCGCTTGCGTCGCCGGGCCGGCGGCGGATGGGGGAGTGCTCCGCCTGCCGGCCCGGCGACCACGCCGCGCCTGTCCCCACAGGCTCGGCGCGAGAGGAGCCGCCTCCGCTCGGGGCGGCCCCGGTCCGAGGTCGTCTTGCTTGACTTAGGCAAGCACAAGGGCGTTACTTAAGTCAAGCAACCTTCTTGCATTGCTTAAGTCAGGCAACTACCTCTAAGGTGATCGCATGCCCGCACAGTCGCCCGCCGCAGCGCCCGTCTCCGTGAACGTCGCCGAGATCGAACAAATCCTCACTCGCGTCACGTACCTGGCCGGCCGCGCCCGACAGCACGAGCGCCTGATGGCCGTGGCCGGGCTGGCGCTGGACCGGGCCGCCGTGGCCATCCTGCGGCACGTCGCGGAGAGCGAGCCGCTGCGCCCCGGGGTGCTGGCGGTCCGGCTGTCGGTGGAGGCGTCCCATGTCACCCGGCAGCTACGGCAGCTGGAGCAGGGCGGGTACGTGATCCGGGTCGCCGACCCCGACGACCGGCGCGCTCAGCGCATCCAGATCACGGACCTCGGCCTGGCGTCGGTCGAGCGCATACGGGATGTGAGCCGCCGGGGGATGGAGATGGCCCTGGCGGACTGGTCCGAGGAGGACCTCGAGCACCTCGCCGCGCTCTTCCGCCGGATGGTCGGCGACTTCGTGGCCCACGCCGAGGACCGGCTCGACGTCCCGCCCGCCGCCCCCTGATCGACCGGGCCGTCGCCGTGAAGCGCAGTCCCCACACGAATGGTCTCGCCATGTACGGGATGTACGGGAACCCCGGCCCAAGGCCTCCCCGCGGGAACGGCCAGCACCTCCTGGTCGTCGTCGACGATCCCGGCGACACCGAACTGCTTTCCACCACACTGGAGTTGGCCGGCTACCGGGTCGGCACCGCGGGCACCGGCGCCGAGGGCATGGCCCGCCTGGTGCGGCACCGGTTCGACCTCGTGGTGTGGGACACCGGTCTGCCCGATCTGAGGGAACTCGCCCGGGGTCGCCGGAGCGCCCCCCTGGACCGCCCTCCACTGCTCTTCCTGGCCAGTTGTGACGCCTTGCAGCGCCTCGTCCCCGAACTGGGTCCGGGGCGGGAGGACTACGTCACCAAGCCCGTCCGGATCGCCGAGGTGCTGGCCAGGGTCCACGTCCTGCTGCGCGGCCGGCGCCCCGCGGCGCCCACGGACGTGCCGTGCTACGGCGATCTGGTCCTGGACGACGCCACGTGCCGGGCGAGCCGCGGGCCGCGCCCCCTCGACCTCACGCCCGCCGAGTACCGCCTCCTGCACCATCTGCTGGCCAACGCTGAGCATGTGCTGTCGAAGGAGCAGATCTGCCGGCACGTCTGGGGCGAGTACCGCGCCGACCAGGCCATCGAGAAGCTCGTCTCCCGGCTGCGGCGCAAGGTGGACCAGGAGGATCCCGCCCTCATCCACACCCGCCGTGGTTTCGGGTACTGGCTCGGCTGCGCCACCCACTGAATCGGTCCCCGGGTGCCCTGTGGGACATTCCTGGGAAGATCCATGCCCGCAATACAGCGGACAAAATTGTTGACAATCTTGTTTGGCTAGATTTAGGTTCGACAGGCACTCACTCAGGGAGGGCAACGATGCCGAAAGAAGCCCGTCCGAGCACCGGAGAGCAGGCCAAACAGCACGCGTTCGCGCAGCTGCGGCAGGCGATCCTGCACGGCGACATGGCACCGGCGCAGCGGCTGGTGGAGAACGAGCTCGCCGAGCAGTTCGGTGTGACACGGGCCAGCATCCGTGCGGCACTGATCGATCTGGAGTCCCAGGGACTCGTCGAGCGGATCCGCAACCGCGGCTCGCGGGTGCGGGTGGTGACCGTGGAGGAAGCGGTCGCCATCACCGAATGCCGCATGGTCCTCGAAGGACTGTGCGCGGCCAAGGCGGCCGTCGCGGCCAGCGACGAGCAGCTGGCCGAACTGACGGACCTGGGCACGGCGATGACCAAGGCCGTGGCCGACGGCGAGCCCGTGACCTACTCCGACCTCAACCACGAACTGCACACCAGGATCCGGGAGTTCTCGGGGCAGCAGACCGCCCTGGAACTCCTGGAACGGCTCAACGCCCAACTGGTGCGCCACCGTTTCCAGTTGGCGCTGAGGCCGGGGCGTCCACAGCAGTCCCTGAATGAGCATCTGGCGATGATCGAGGCGATCAGGGCCAGGGACCCGCAGGCGGCCGAGACGGCCGTCCGCGCCCACCTCACCAGCGTGATCGAGGCGCTGCGCGACTGAGCCGTGCGAGGCGGGCGCACACCTGTCCACTCCAAGGAGATTTGAGCAATGACGCACCCAGGCGCGCCCGCCGTCCCACGATCGACACTCGTCATCACCGCGCACGCCGGGGACTTCGTGTGGCGGGCGGGCGGAGCCATCGCCCTGGCCGCCTCCCGCGGCGAGCAGATCACCATCGCCTGCCTGACCTTCGGTGAGCGGGGGGAGTCCGCCAAGGCCTGGCGCGAGGGCAGGAAGCTCGAGGAGATCAAGGCGATACGCCGCGACGAGGCCGAGCGCGCCGCCGCCACCCTCGGCGCCAAGGTCCGCTTCTTCGACGCCGGCGACTACCCGCTGCTCGTCACCCCCGAGCTCACCGACCGGCTCGTCGAGGTCTACCGCGACACCCAGCCCGACGTCGTGCTCACCCACCCGACCGAGGACCCGTACAACGGCGACCACCCGGCCGCCAACCGCATGGCCCTGGAGGCCCGGGTCCTCGCCCAGGCCATCGGTTATCCCGGGCCCGGCGAGATCATCGGCGCCCCGCCGGTCTTCTTCTTCGAGCCGCACCAGCCCGAGATGAGCGGTTTCAAGCCCGAGGTCCTGCTCGACATCACCGAGGTGTGGGAGACCAAGCGCAAGGCCATGGAGTGCCTGGGCGCCCAGCAACACCTGTGGGACTACTACACCGACCTCGCCGTCCGCCGGGGCGTGCAGCTCAAGCGCAACGCCGGCCCGAACCTGGGCCTCGCGCACAAGACCATGGCCGAGGCGTACATGCGCCCGTACCCGCAGATCGCGAAGGAGCTGGCATGAGCGGCGTGATCGTCACCAACCCGCCGAAGGCCGACGCCAAGGACGTCGACGCCCTCGCGCAGTACGGCGTGGCCACGGTCAGCGAGGCCATGGGCCGCACCGGTCTGCTCGGGCCGGAGATCCGCCCCATCCAGCAGGGCGTACGGGTCGCGGGCACCGCGGTCACCGTGCTCAGCTGGCCCGGCGACAACCTCATGATCCACGCTGCCGTGGAGCAGTGCGGCGAGGGCGACATCCTGGTCGTCACCACCACCTCCCCGTCCACCGACGGCATGTTCGGCGAGCTGTTCGCCACCGCGCTCCAGCGGCGCGGCGTGCGCGGCGTGATCATCAACGCCGGTATCCGCGACACTGAAGAACTGCGTGAGATGGACTTCCCGGCCTGGTCCCGGGCCGTCAGCGCGCAAGGCACGGTCAAGGCCACCGGCGGCTCGGTCAACGTGCCGGTCGCCGTCGACAGCCAGGTCATCCGGGCCGGCGACGTGATCCTCGCCGACGACGACGGCGTGGTCGTCGTCCCCCGCGAGCGCGTGCGCGCCACGGTTGAGGCGTCCGAGGCCCGCGAGGCCAAGGAGGCGGGGGCCCGCGCCGCCTTCATCGACGGCGAACTCGGCCTGGACCGCTACGGGTTGCGGGAGACGCTGAAGAGGCTGGGCGTCGAGTACAAGACGTACGAGGAGTACGAGGGGGAGGGGTCGTGACCCGCGTGCCCGAGGAGGTGCCCTGCATGCTGATGCGTGGCGGCACCTCCAAGGCCGCCTACTTCCTCGCCGACGACCTTCCCGCCGAACCGGCCCTGCGTGACGAGCTGTTGCTGCGGATCATGGGCAGCCCGGACGAGCGGCAGATCGACGGCCTGGGCGGGGCGCACCCGGTCACCAGCAAGGTGGCCGTGGTCTCGCCCTCCGCCGACCCGCAGGCCGACGTCGACTACCTGTTTCTCCAAGTCGGCGTCGACAAGCCGGAGGTGAGTGACCGTCAGAACTGCGGGAACATCCTCGCCGGCATCGGACCGTTCGCCGTCGAACGAGGGCTGGTCCCGGCGGGGGAGGAGGAGACCTCCGTCCGTGTCCGCATGGTCAACACCGGCGACCACGCGACGGCGACCTTCCCGACCCCCGGCGGCCGGGTGGACTACGCGGGCGACGCCGAGATCTCGGGCGTGCCGGGGACGGCCGCACCGGTCGTGATCGAGTTCCCGCCGAGCGCGAACCCGCTGCTGCCCACCGGCAACATCCGCGACGAACTCGACGGCGTGCCGGTGACCTGCGTGGACAACGGCATGCCGACGGTCCTCATCGAGGCCGCCTCGCTCAAGGTCACCGGCTACGAGTCGCCCGCCGAGCTGGAGGCCGACGAGGAGCTGACCGACCGGCTCCATGCGATCCGCCTGAAGGCGGGCCGCCTGATGGGCCTCGGCGACATCTCGAGCGCCACGGTGCCCAAGCTCACGCTGCTCGCCCCGCCTCGCGAGGGCGGCGCCGTCACCACCCGCACCTTCATTCCGGTGCGCTGCCACACGTCGATCGGGGTGCTCGGCGCGGCCAGTGTGGCCGCCGGCCTGCGGATCGAAGGCGGCGTGGGGGCGGACCTCGCCGAGCTCGGTGCACCTGGCGCCGACAGTGACCGAATTCGCATAGAACATCCCACGGGGTTCCTGGACATCGAAAGTAGCCTCGGAACCACCCCCGACGGCCTGCCCGCCGCCCGCCGTACCGCCGTGGTCCGCACGGCCCGCAAGATCTTCGACGGCACCGTGTTCCCCAGGTCCGCCGAGACGGCACCGATTCCCCCGCACGCCCAAGGAGGTCGACGATGACTCCGCCGCTCGGCGACATCGCGCACATCGGTCATGCCCAGCTGTTCACCCCGGACCTGGACGCCAGTGTCGCCTTCTTCACCGACTACCTCGGGATGACCGTCAACGGGCAGGACGGCGACACGGTTTACCTGCGGACCTTCGACGACTACGAGCACCACAGTCTGGTCCTCACCGCCCGCGAGCAGCCCGGCCTCGGCCGGCTCGCCCTGCGCACCTCCAGTGAGGAGGCCCTCCAGCGCCGTGTCCAGGTGATCGAGGAGACGGGTGGCACCGGACGCTGGGTCGAGGACGAGCCCGGCCTCGGCAAGCTCTACGTCACCACCGACCCGGACGGCCACGAGCACGCCCTGTACTGGGAGAGCGAGCACTACCGGGCCCCCGACGAGCTGAAGCCGGCGCTGAAGAACCAGCCGCAGGCCAAGCCCAACCGGGGCGTGGGCGTGCGGCGCCTGGACCACATCAACTTCCTCGCCGCCGACGTGCGCGCCAACGCCGAGTTCCAGCAACACGTCCTCGGCGCCCGGCCCACCGAGCAGATCCGGCTCGACACGGGCAGGATCGCGGCGCGCTGGCTGACGTACACGAACAAGTCGTACGACGTCGTCTACACCTCGGACTGGACCGGCTCGGCCGGACGGCTGCACCACATCGCGTTCGCGACCGACACCCGCGAGGACATCCTGCGCGCGGCCGATCTCGCGATCGACAAGGGCGTGTTCATCGAGACGGGCCCGCACAAGCACGCCATCCAGCAGACGTTCTTCCTGTACGTCTACGAGCCCGGCGGCAACCGGATCGAGCTGTGCAACCCGCTCACCCGGCTGGTGCTGGCGCCCGACTGGCCGCTGATCACCTGGACCGAGGAGGAGCGGAAGAAGGGGCAGGCCTGGGGCCTGAAGACCATCGAGTCCTTCCACACGCACGGCACGCCGCCGGTCGCGTAACGAGGGGTCGTACCAGGGGGGTGGGTGCGCACACTGCCGTGCGCGCCCACCCCTTTCCGTGCCCCGCCCGTCAGTTCCCTGAGGATCGTCGATCGTTGATGAGATTGTTGACAAAAACGTTGACACCATTGGAACGGATCCTTAGCGTCTAGCGCACACCGGGTCAGCCGCTCGAGCCGCGTGGACCCGCCTCATTTGATCCCCTCCAGGGACGTCCCCTGGACGAGAGGAAAACAACGATGTCCTCCTCCCCCGCGCTGTCCGCCCGCGGCAGCAGACTGGCCCTTCTGGTCGTCGGCCTGTGCTGGCTGGCCGTCCTCTTCGACGGTCTGGACATGTTCATCTACGGCTCGGTGCTGCCGCACCTGCTGGAGACGAAGACCTTCGGCCTCACCCCGGACCAGGCCGGCGACCTCGGCAGCTACGCCACCTTCGGCATGCTGGTCGGCGCCCTGACCGCCGGTACGATCGCCGACCGGATCGGGCGCAAGAAGCTGATGGTGTCCTGCGTCGTCCTGTTCTCACTGGCCTCGGGCGTATGCGCGATGGCGGACAGTGTTGCGGTCTTCGGCCTCGGCCGGACCCTGGCGGGCGTCGGCCTCGGCGGTCTGCTGCCCACCGCGATCAGCATGGTCTCCGACTACGCCCCGCGCGGGCGCGGCGCCATCATCATCGGCCTGCTGATGACCGCGCACCACGCGGGCGGCATCCTCTCCGCCTACGTGGCCAAGTGGCTGGTGGACCCGGTCGGCTGGCGGGCCGCGTTCTGGGTCTGCGTGCTGCCGCTGCTCTTCGCCCCGGTGCTCGCCAAGTTCCTGCCCGAGTCGCTGAGCTTCCTGGTCGCAAAGGGCCGTACCGAGGAAGCCCGTGAGCTGGCCGCCCGCTACGACGTCGAGCTGCCCGCCGCCAAGTCCGACCAGCCGGGTGCGGCCGACCGCTGGACGAACCTGGTGAACCTGTTCCGCGGCGGCGAGTGGGTCCAGACCCTGCTGTACTGGCTCGCCTCCTTCGGCGGTCTGCTGCTGGTCTACGGCGTCGCCACCTGGCTGCCCACCCTGATGCGCGCCGAGGGCTACGAACTGGGCTCCGCCCTGTCCTTGGTGGTCGTCTTCAACCTCGGCGGCATCGTGGGCATGCTGGCCGCCGGCCGGGCCGCGGACCGCTTCGGCGCCCCGCGCATCTCGGCGATCTGGTTCGCGCTGACCGCCGTGGGCGTCTTCCTGCTCAGCGTTCACATGCCGATGAGCGTGACGATGATCGTCGTCTTCTTCACCGGCGTCTTCCTCAACAGCGCCCAGACGATGATCTACGCGACGGTCTCCATCCGCTCCCACGCGGACAACCGTGCCACCGCCGTCGGCTGGACCTCCGGCATGGGCCGCTTCGGTGCCGTCTTCGGCCCGTGGCTCGGCGGCCAGCTCCTCGCCGCGGGCAACGGCGACTGGGGCTTCACCGCCTTCGCCCTCGCCGGACTGTCGTCCATGGTCTTCATCGGCATCGCCGCGATACGCGGCGCCGGGCAGACGCCGAAGAACAGCGCCGAGAAGGATCTGATCAGCGCCCACTGACGGGAGCGGACCCGCGCCCGAGGGAGCGAGGACGGACGCCGGCCCACCGCCCGGGATGCGGGCGCCGGCGTCCGGCGTCACGCTCGGAGTATGAGCGAGAGCTGGGATGTCCGCCGCGCGGGGCCGGCCGAGGCCCCACACCGGGCGCTGATGATTCCGGGCGGTCTGTGCACGACCGAGTTCTACGCGGACGTGATGGCCGAACCGGCGGTGGAGGGGCTGGGAATGGTGGCGGCGACGATGCCGGGGTTCGGAGGGACCTCGGCACCCGAGGACGTCACCCTGGCCAACTACGCCAGGCTGATGGCCGGGCTCGCGGCCGAATCCGGCTGCGACGTGGTGGTGGGCCACAGCCTCGGGGCGAACGTGGCGATCGAGATGGCGGCTGCCGGCCTGTTCCCGGGGCCGCTGGTCCTGTTGTCGCCGACGTTCTCGCGCGGGGACGAGGCGAAGTTCCTGGGCGTGATGAACACCGTCGGACGGGTGCCGGTGCTCTCCACCGCCGCCTGGGCCACGATGCTCAAGCTGCTGCCCCGAGCGATGAAACACGAACTGCCGCCGGGGCGCGCGGAGGCGCTGGCGGCGGACATGGGCCACAACGACCCGGAGACGTGCCGGCGGATCGTGCGACGCTACTACGAGTACCTCGACCTGCACCCGTCTCTGGTCGCGCGACTGTGCGACTCCGGCGCCACCGCCTGGGTGGTCCGGGGCGACCACGACGAGATCGGTCTGACGGACGGTGAGCGGCTGGAGCTGGAGGCCTGCCCCCGCATCCACATGGTCACGGTGCCCGACGCGGGACACGCCGTCCTGGTCGAACAGTCCGCACGGGTCGCCGACGTCGTCGTGGAGGCGGTCGCCGCGACCTCGGGGGCCTGAACCCCGAGGTTTCTCAGCCCATCTGGTCCTCGGCGGACAGGTGTTCCACCGTCTTTCCGGTCTCGGTGAACGTCCGTGTCACATGGCCCGAGGAGTACACCCACAGAATGCGCAGCGGGGTGTTCCCGATGTTGCGGAAGAGGTGCGGGATCGGCGACGGGATGTAGGTGGTGTCGAACCGCTCCAGCTTGGTCACCTCGCCGTCGACCCACACCTCCGCCTCGCCGTCCAGGACCGTCACGTGCTCGTCGCAGTTGTGCGAGTGCAACGGCGCCCCCGAGCCGACCGGGTACACGCTCATCCCGCTGGTGATCCGGTTCTCCCCGCCCGCCGAGGGCGTGGTGATCAGCGGCGTGGTCACCACGGCTCCGCCTCGGTCGAGCAGCGGCACCGACGCGACCTTGATGATGGTGGTCATCCGGGGTTCCTCTCCACTTCACGCTGTTGCGTCGAACGACGTTAGGTCGCGCCCGCGTGAATGGGTGCCCTCCAGCGTGCAGTTTTACCTTGCATTCCGGGAGGGGTGAGCTTTTCCGGCCCGGCTGTACCGTCGGCTCGCACCGCACGGATTTCGGATCCGTGCCGGAAACGCGCCGGAAAGAAAAGGCAGGTATCGGCCAGATGAGGCTCCCCGTTCTCAGCGAAGAGGAAATGGGTCCGCGCCAGCAGGAGTTGGCCGCCCGCATCGCCGGCCGCCGCGGTGCCGTGCGCGGCCCGTTCCGGGTCTGGCTGCACAGCCCGGAGATGTGCGAGCGCGCGGAGTCCCTCGGCGCCTTCGCCCGCTTCGACTGCAGCCTCCCCAAGCACCTGCGCGAGCTCTCGCTGCTGATGGCCGCCCGCAACTGGGACGCGCAGTACTCCTGGAACGCGCACGTCCACCAGGCGATCGAGGCCGGTGTCCCGGAGGCCGCCGTCAAGGCCGTGGCCGAGAAGCGCGAGGCGGTCTTCGACAACGAGGCGGACCAGGCGTTCTACCAGTTCTGCCGGGAGATCCTCGACGAGCACTTCGTCACCGACGAGACCTTCGCCCGCGCCTTGGAGCACTTCGGCTCCAAGGGCCTGGTCGACACCATCGGCGCGCTCGGCAACTTCACCATGCTCGGCATGTGCCTGAACACCTTCCAGGTGGACCTGCAGGCGGACAAGGAGCCCCCGTTCCCGGACGTCCGCGGCTACGGGCGGGTCGTCCCCGACGGCGACGGGCCGCGGCCGTGACAGCCCGTTCCGACCGGGCTCCCGGGGCCGTGGTCCGGGTCCGAGGCGTCACCAAGACCTTCGGCGGGGCCGCCGCCCTCAAAGGCGTCGATCTCGACCTGTACCCGGGTGAGATCCACGCGCTGATGGGCATGAACGGAGCCGGCAAGTCGACCCTGGTGCAGGTCCTTTCCGGCGCGCACCAGGCCGACGGCGGCACCGTCGAGGTGGCCGGGCAGGCGCACTCCGGGCTGACCGTGCGCAAGGCGCGCAGGCTCGGCATCGCCTGCGTTCCGCAGCGCCGTGAGCTGGCCATGGGGCTGACCGTCGCCGAGAACGTCATGCTCGGCGACCTGCCCACCCGGGGCCGTACCGTGCGCTGGAAGGCCGTCGGACAGGGGGCCCGCGAGGCACTGACCGGCCTCGGCATCGACATCGACGTGGAGCGCGTCGCCGGCACCCTCACCGTCGCCGAACAGACCATGGTCGAGGTGGCCCGCGAGGTCCGCCGCGGTGGCCGGATCCTGATCCTCGACGAGCCGACCGCCTGTCTGAGCGCCAAGGACGCGGACCGGATCCGCTCGCTGGTGCGGACGCTGCGGGACGACGGCGTCGCCGTGGTCTACATCTCGCACTACATCGACGAGGTCATGGCCGTGGCCGACCGCCTCACCGTCCTGCGCGACGGCGCCGTGGTGACCAGCGCCCCGGCCGCGGAGATGGACCCCGCCTCTCTGGTGCGCAGCATGGTCGGCCGGGATGTCGTCTCGCAGCGCCCCGAGCGCCCCGCCCCGAAGGACGACAGCGGCCTCGTCGTGCGCGGCCTGAGCCACGGCCGGGCCGTCCGGGACTTCACGGTCGAGGTGCGCAAGGGCGAGATCGTCGCCGTCCTCGGGCCCGCCGGAGACGCCCAGTCACGGCTGTTCGACCTGCTGTCCGGACGGCAGCGCCCGGACGTGGGGGAGATGTGGGTCGACGGGAGGGCCGTGCCGTTCGGCAGGGTCCCCGCCTCGCTCGCCAGCGGGCTGCGCTGCGTCACCGGCGACCGCCGCACTCTCGGCCTGGTCCAGGGGATGACCCTGGACGAGAACCTGATGCTGGCCGGTGACCGCTTCGCCCGCCGCAGGCTGCACCGCCGCAGCGAACTCGCCCGCCGTGCGGCCCCGTTGCGCAGCAGCTACGGGGTGGTCGCCCTTGCCGGCAACCCGCCGGTGGGAGCGCTGTCCGGCGGCAACCAGCAGAAGGTCCTGCTGGGCAAGTGGCTGGAGACCGAACCGGTCGCCTGCTTCCTCGAAGACCCCACCAACGGTGTCGACGTCGCCGCCATGGCCGACATCCACACACTGGTCGACGAGCTCGCCTCGCGCGGCGTGGCCGTGCTGCTCGCCTCCTCCTCCGCCGAGGAGGTCATGCGCCTCGCCGACCGTGTCGTGGTCGTCAGCGCCGGCCGCACGGTCGCCGAACACGACATCACCGCCATCACCCGCGACGAGCTCGTCGCCACCGCACTCGGAGGTCAGCCGCAGTGAGCCTCAAGACCCCCTCCGCCGCCCCGGACGTCGCGGCCGGCCCGCCGCAGCGCACCGCGTCCCGGCTGACGCCCCAGGCTCTGCTGCGCATTCCGCACGGTGGCCTGATCGTGGTCCTCGTCCTGGTGGCGCTGTTCACCGCCCTCCAGGCGGACTCCTTCACCAGCTCGCAGAACCTGCTCAACGTGCTGCGGCAGATCAGCGTGACCGCCGTGATCGCGGCCGGGCTGACCCTGCTGATGACCGCGGGCGGCATGGACTTCTCCATGGGCAGCAACGCGGCCGTCACCGTGTCGGTGGGCGCGACTCTGCTGCACGACGGCCGGCCCACCGCCGTGACCGTGGTCGTCACGCTCCTGCTCGCCACCCTGACAGGCCTGGTCAACGGCCTGGTCGTGACCTTCACCAGGGTCGCCCCGTTCGTCGCCACCCTCGCCTCCGCGATGCTCCTCGACGGTGTCGCCCTGCTCGTCCTCAACGGCGAGTCGATCACCATCGGCCAGCGGATGTGGGCCCTCGGCAACGACAAGGTGCTCGGCATTCCCTACCTGTGCGTCCTCGCGATCCTCGTGCTCGCGGCGATCGGGCTGGCCATGCGGTTCACCACCTTCGGCCGGGACGCCTTCGCGATGGGCGGCAACGAGCACGTGGCCCGCCTCAGCGGCATCAACGTCTCCGGCCGCAAACTCGCCCTGTACGCCCTCGCCGGCGGCCTCGCCGGTCTGGCCGGACTGATGCTGCTGTCCCGGCTCGGCGCCGCCGCCCCCAACACGGGCGGTCTCCAGCTCCAGTTGACGGCCGTCGCCGCGGTGGTCATCGGCGGCACCTCGCTGGCCGGCGGCCACGGCACCGTCGTCGGCACCGTCCTCGGCGTGGTCCTGCTCGGTGTCGTCGCCAACGCGCTGAACCTGCTCCAGGTCAACAGCTACTACCAGTACGTCGTGACCGGCGGGGTGCTGCTCGTCGCGGCGATCGTCAACGAGTTCCAGCGCAAGTCCGCGCCAGGTCACTAGCGCCGCGCGACGAGCCCGTCCCCCTCTTCCGCAGCCCCCGGTGCGCCCCCACACTCCACAACCTTCTCTTCGAAGATGCAGGAAAGGCCAACCCCATGAAGCCCACCACCCGGTCCCGCCGCCACACCGCGGCCTCGTTCGCCGGCGTCGCCGCCCTGGTGCTCTCCGCATGCGGCTCCGAGTCCGGCGCCGGGGGCGACGTCGACGGCTCGGTCACCCTCGGGTTCGTCAACGGCGCCAACACGCACTTCCACCAGTGTCTGCTCAAGTCCGTCGAGGAGACGGGCAAGGCGGAGAAGGCCACGGTCTACTCCGCCAACTCCAAGCAGGACGCCGGTACGGAACTGTCCAACATCGAGGACATGATCGCCCGCAACGTGGACGCCCTGATCGTCCAGACCGTCAACGTCGACGCCCTGGAAGGCGACATAGCCAAGGCCAAGAGCGCGGGCATCCCGATCTACCTCACCTCTGTGGCCACCTCCGACATGTCGGACGTGCTGGGCGTCGCCAAGGTCGACCTGAAGAAGTTGGGCGCGCTGGACGCGAGCTGGATCGAGAAGGACGCCGCCGGCAAGGCCGTGAAGGTCGGCATCGTCGCGGGCGCCCCCGGCGCCGCCTCCGACCTGATGGTGGGCGGCTTCAAGGACGCGCTGCCCGCGAACGCGAAGGTCGTGGCCAACCAGCCGGGCATGTTCAACCCGGCCAAGGCGCAGGACGTCGCCGAGAACATGATCCAGGCCCAGCCCGACCTGGACTACGCCTTCGTCGCCAACGAGGAGATGGCCTTCGCCGTCCGCAAGGCCTTCGACGCGGCCGGCGCCAAGGACGTCAAGATCGTCTCCGCCAACGGCACCGAGGACGGCATCGCCGCGGTGAAGAGCGGGCAGCTGTCCGCGACCGTCGCCAACTCGGCCATGGCCATCGGCCAGACCGCGGTGAAGAACGCGATCGGCCTCCTGGACAAGAAGGAAGGTGTTGACAAGATTGCCAACATTCCTCTTGTCTTGGTCGACAAGGACAACGTGAGCGAAGCACCCCAGTACTGCCCCAAGTAGCGGGCCCCACCGGGAAGCGGTGCCTGCCTCACCGTGTCCGAGCCGCATTTGCACCCCCCGCTCCCGGTATTCGCGTGAGCGGGCGGGAGCCCCCGGAGGAAAACATGGATCGCTTGCTCCTCATGCACAGCTTTGTCACCGTCGCGCAGGTCGGCAGTTTCAGCGGGGCCGCCAAGAAGCTGGGTTCCTCCGGCTCGCTGGTGTCACGGCACGTCGCCGAACTGGAACGACAGGTGGGCGTCCGCCTGGTCAATCGCACGGCCCGGTCCGTCAGTCTCACCGAACCGGGTCAGCGGTACGCGGAATTCGCCGCCCGCATTCTCGACGAGATCGAGGCCGAGGACGCCGGCATAGCCCAGCTCCACGACCGCGCCGAAGGCACGCTGAGCATCATCTGTCCCAAATGGATAGGCAGCCTGGATCTCGGCGACGCCATCGCCGCGTTTTCCGCCGCGCATCCGAAAATCCAGGTCCGCTTCGAACTCGGCGGCATGTCCGACCGGACGTACGACTTCCTGGACAGCGGTTTCGACGTCGCCTTCCACACCAGGGACCTCAGGGACTCCAGCGTCCGCCTGAAGAAGATCTCCTCGCTGCCGTTCGTCCTGTGCGCGTCGAAGTCGTACATCGACCGCTTCGGCGCCCTCGCCCACCCGAACGACCTCGCCACCCACGACTGCCTGGTGCACGTGAACGACCCGGTCTGGCGCATCGGCCACGGACACGCGAGCACGCTGCACAAGATCCGCAACATCGCCTTCTCGTCCAACTCCTACATCGCCCTGCAGAAGGCGGCCGTCCACGGCCGCGGCATCGCCCTGCTCCCGCAGCGCCCGGTCTACGACGACCTGGTCTCCGGCGCCCTCCAGGTCCTGCTCCCCGACCTGGCCGTCCCCGACCGCCCCCTGTACGCGATCTACGGCCCCGGGCAGGACACCCCGCGCAAGGTGAGCGTGTTCCTGGACTTCCTCGCCGAGTGGTTCTCGCAGAATCCCATCCCCGCGATCCGGCCGTAACCGCGCAAGAAACGATTGCGTACCTCGTAGAGCTCGGGCCGTTGAGGCTTTCGGGCCCCGAAACCTACGCTCACGAGGCGCCCCGGAAACGAGGAATCCATGGGAATCCAGAGAATCGAATCGGTCACCTACGGCATCGACGACCTCGACGAATGCGTCCGGTTCTTCGACGACTTCGGGCTGTTCCTGCTGGAGCGGACCGACGAGCACGCGGTGTTCGAGACGCTCACCGGCCAGACCCTCCAGCTCGACACCCGCCCCGCACCGCTGCTGCCGCCCGCGGTGGAGGAGGGGCCCACCCTGCGTGAGGTCGTGTGGGGGGTCGACACCGCCGAGGAGTTGCAGCGCCTGGTGGCCGCGGCCGGCAAGGACCGCGAGGTCCGCGAGAGCGCCGACGGCGTCCACCACACCGTGGACGAGACCGGTTTCGGCGTCGGCCTGGCCCTGGCCCGCCCCAAGGCCGCACCCGTCGTCCCGCGGCCCGCCAACGCACTGGGCGACGTCAACCGCTGGAACACCGCCCTGGAACCGATCGAGCGGGCCCGCCCGTTGCGCATGTGCCACGTGGCCCTCAACATCCCCAAGCCGGGCAAGGAGGACGCGGTCGCCTTCTACACCGGGCGGCTCGGGTTCCGGCCCACCGACGTGGTCGAGCCGATGGGCGTCTTCATGCAGGCCCCGGGCGACGACGACCAGCACACCATGCTGCTGTGCCACCGCCCCGACCGGGCCGGGATCAACCACATCGCCTACGAGGTCCCCGGCTTCGACGACGTCATCGAAGGCGGCAACCACATGATCGAGCGCGGCTGGCGGGAGGCCCGCAGGCTCGGCCGCCACACCATCGGCTCGAACGTCTTCCGCTTCCTGCACGCCCCGTGCGGCGGCCGGGTCGAGTACGCCGCCGACATGGACCGGGTCGACGACAGCTACGAGACCCGCGTCCACGAAACCACCCCGCCGCACCACATCTGGGCCCTGCGCACCAACCGCGACCAGGACGCCCCCGCCTCCTGAACCACCACCCCAGCCTGAGAGCCAGCCTGAGAGGCACCCACCCATGACCACCGACCACGGCTACCCCGCCGTCCGCATGTACATAGCGGGCGAGTGGTGCCAGGGCGGCACCGGCACCGCCGCCCCGATCGTGAACCCGGCCACCGAGGAGGTGATCGGAGAGGTACCGCTGGCCACGACCGCCGACCTGGACCGGGCGCTCACGGCCGCCGAAGAAGGCTTCCGCGTCTGGCGCGGGACGCCCGTCGCCCGGCGCACCGCGATCCTGCACGCCGCCGCCGACCTGATCGGCGAGCGCGCCGCCGGGATCGGCCGCGTCATGACCCTGGAGCAGGGCAAGCCCCTGGCCGAGTCGACCGGCGAGGCCCGCCGCACCGCCGAGACCCTGCGCTGGCACGCCGACGACGCCCGCCGCGCCTACGGCCGCATCATCCCCTCGGAGCCCGGCACCGTGCTGACCGTGCGGCGTGAGCCGATCGGTCCCGTAGCCGCCTTCGTCCCGTGGAACTTCCCGGTGGGCGGGCCCAACCGGAAGATCTCCTCGGCGCTGTCGGCCGGCTGTTCCCTCGTCATCAAGGGCTCGGAGGAGACCCCGGCCACCGCCGCCGCCCTGGTCCGGTGCTACGCGGACGCGGGCCTGCCGGCCGGTGTCCTCAACCTCGTCTTCGGCGAGCCCGCCGAGGTCTCCGCCCACCTCATCGCCTCCCCGATCACCCGCCTCATCGCCTTCACCGGCTCGGTCCCCGTCGGCAAGCTCCTCGCCGCCGAGGCCGGCAAGGTCATGAAGCCCTCCCTGATGGAGCTGGGCGGCCACGCCCCGGTGATCGTGTGCGCCGACGCCGACCCCGTGACGGCCGCCCGCAAGGCCGCGCAGGCCAAGTTCGCCAACGCCGGTCAGGTGTGCACCTCGCCGAGCCGCTTCCTGGTCCACGAGAGCCTGGTCGAGGACTTCACCGCCGAGTTCGTGCGGGCCGCCGAGGCCGTGGTCGTCGGGGACGGGCTGGCGGAGGGCACGAAGATGGGGCCCCTCGCCAACGAGCGCCGGCTCAAGTCGATGGAGCGCCTGACCGCCGACGCCGTCGCACGGGGCGCCAAGGTCCTGACCGGGGGCGAACGCCTCGACCGCGCCGGGTACTTCTTCGCGCCGACCGTCCTCACCGACGTACCGGCGGACGCGGAGCTGATGCACGAGGAGCCCTTCGGACCGCTCGCACCGATCGTCCCCTTCACCGGCCTCGACGAGGCACTCGCGACCGCGAACGGGCTGCCGTACGGCCTGGCCGCGTACGGCTTCACACAGTCCGCGGCGACGGCCGAGCGGCTCTCCGGCGAGCTGGAGGCCGGCATCCTCTCGATCAACCACTGCGGCGGATCGGTCCACGAGGCGCCGTCGGGCGGGGTGAAGGACAGCGGGTACGGCCGCGAAGGCGGGCCCGAGGCCCTGGACGCCTACCTGATCACCAAGCGCGTCTCCCACCTGCTGGTGCCATGAGGTACACGCGCGTCTCGGTCGGCGGCCGGGCGGTGTGGGGCCGGGTGGGGGAGGAGGACATCGAGCTGCTGTCCGGCTCCCCTCTGAAGAGCGGCCCGGAGGTCATCGGCACGGTCCCGCGCGCGACAGCCACATGGTTGCCGCCGGTCGTGCCCCCCGTCTTCTACGCGGTCGGCATGAACTACCCCCGGCACATCGCCCATGCGGGTGCGCAGACTCCGGACCGGCCCGAGGTCGGCTACCGGGCCAACAACGCGCTGACCGGGCACGGTTCGCCGATCGTCAAACCGGTCGAGGTCGAGGGCCGGTTCGAGGCCGAACCCGAACTGGTCGCCGTCATCGGCCGGACCATCCGGCACGCCACCCGCGAGGAGGCCCGCACGTCCGTGTTCGGCTGGACCATCGGCAACGACGTCAGCGCCCGCACCTGGCAGCACCAGGACCGCACGTTCTGGCGCAGCAAGAACAGCGACACCTTCAAGCCGATGGGGCCCTGGATCGAGACGGACGTCGATGCGCTGGCCCAGACGACGACCCTGAGGGTCAACGGCGAGGAGCTGGCCTCCTTCCCCACCGGCGACATGGTCTTCGATCCCTTCGACTACATCGTCGAGATCACCAGGCACATCACCATGCATCCGGGCGACGTGCTGTGGATGGGCGCCGAGTCGACCTGCCGGATCGAGCCGGGCGACACCGTGGACGTCGAGATCAGCGGCATCGGTGTGCTGTCCAACTCCGTACAACTCGAAGGGAATCGAGTATGAGCAAGGAACCGCGCTACATCCACCACGTCAACTTCCCGACCACCGACCCCGACCGGACCGCCGAGTGGTACACCAAGGTCTTCGGGATGAAGCGGATCATGCCCAAGTCCAACACCCGTGTGGTGCTGATGACGCGCGGCAACTTCGACCTGCACTTCACGCCGGTCGAGGAGATGGAGCGCATGGCGCCCTACCACTTCGCCGTGGAGGTCGACGACTGGGACGACTTCCTGGAGCACCTCAAGGAGCTGGGCATCCGGCACACCCGCCCGATCCAGCGCCCCGAGAACCAGTCGAAGTTCTGCTACATCCACGACCCCGACCACACCATGATCGAGCTGGTCTGGCACGGCAAGCGCCCCAACTGACCCGTCGCGTACAGGAGTTCATCCTCATGCCCATTGCCGACTCCGACGGCACCGCCATCTACTACGAGCGCCACGGCAGCGGCCCGGCGATCCTGTTCGTGCACGGCAGCGGCGGCCACCACGCCGCCTGGTGGCAGCAAGTGGCCGCGCTGCGCGACGAGTTCACGATCGTCACGATCGACCTGCGCGGCTTCGGCAAGTCCGACGCCCCCATCTCTCCGCACTCGTCGAAGCCCGAGTTCGACGGCCAGGACTTCCCCGGTGACGTGGTCGCCGTCCTCGACCAGGAGGACCTGACCGACGTCATGCTGGTCGGCCAGTCCATCGGCTCGGTCGCCGCCCTGCGCGCCGGCCTGCTGCGCCCCGAACGCGTCGGCTCGGTCGTCCTCGGCCACTCCCTCGGCGGCATCAGCCATCCCGAACTGAAGGAGCTGGCCGCCGCCGACCGGGCCGAGGCCGTCAAGCTGCCCGTCATCGACCGTCTGCTGACCAAGCGGTTCCAGCAGGAGCGTGCCGACCTGACCTTCCTGTTCCAGCAGATGGGCACCTTCAACGTCGCCAGGATGCAGGACCTGCGCAACCTCGACACCAACGGCCCCTCCCTGGACGACATCCGGCACTCGGGCGTCCAGGTCGCCTTCCTGGCCGGCGAGAAGGACGCGGTCCTCAGCGTGAAGACCGTCACCCGCGCCCACGAACTGCTGCCCGGCTCCCACCTGGAGATCGTCGAGGGCGCCCCGCACTCCATGTACTGGGAGACGCCCCGGAAGTACAACGCGGCCGTCGCCCGCCTGCGCCGCACCCTCACCGCCCCCAAGGAAGCCGCATGAGCCCCGCACCGAAGGAAGCAGCATGAGCCCCGCACCGAAGGAAGCAGCATGAGCCCCGCACCGAAGGAAGCCGCATGAGCCCCGCACCGAAGGAAGCAGCATGAGCAGCCTGACCCTGGACGCCGCCGAGGAGATCATCGACGCCGCCCACAAGCGCGCCCAGGCGATCGGCAAGGCCGTGAGCGTCGCCGTCGTGGACGCAGGCGGATTTCCCATCGCCATCCGCCGCCCCGACGGAGCCCGCCCGCTCACCCCGGACATCGCCCGCGCCAAGGCCTACACCGCGGCGATCATGCAGCGCCCCGGCAAGATGCTGAAGAAGTGGCAGGAGAGCCAGCCGGTGTTCTTCTCCCAGCTCTCCCAACTGCCCGGCGCGGCCATGCCGATCATGGCGACCGAGGGCAGCGTCACCATCAAGAAGGACGGCGAGATCATCGGCGGCCTCGGCATCGCCGGCGGCACCGCCGACGAGGACCAGCAGATCGCCGAAGAAGTCCTCCAATCCCTCGGCTACGAGCTGGAGTTCGCCGCCTGGGGCGGTGGGGGTCCCCCCGCTCGAGCGAAGCCGAGAGTGGGGGAGGGCAAGCCCGCCGGAAAGGACGCGTGAACCATGGCAGACACCTTCAACTACCGCATCGACCACCACGGCAGCCTGGTCCGCCCCGCCGAACTCACCGCCGCCCGCGCGGCGGGCGACGCCGAGGCCGTGCACACGGCCGTCAAGGAGGCGGTCGCCTTCCAGCGCAAGCTGCGCACCACGGTCGTCACCGACGGCGACTTCCCCCGCGAGGACTTCCGCAGCGCGGTCTTCGACGCGGTGCCGGCCTTCCGCCCTACGGAGGAGACCGACGCCGACGGCCTCACCCGCTGGGTCGCCGAGTCCCTCCCCAAGGCCAACGGCCCGCTGCTCGCCGACTGGGCCGCGAGGCTCACCGAGCTGACGCTGATCGCCCCGAAAGCGTCCCTGCCCTCCCCGGCGTACCTCGCCGCCACCACCTTCCGGCCCGGCTTCGGCGTCCCCTCCGCGCGTGAACTGGGCGAGGCCCTCGCGGAGATCATCCGGGCGGAGATCGAGCTGCTGGTGTCGAAGGGCGTTCGCCTGATCCAGCTCAACAACCCGCTTCTGCTGGGCCAGTTGGCCACGGACCCGGCCGAGCCGGGCGCGCTGTCCTTCGAGGACGCGCTCGCCGTCGAGGCGTTGGCGGTACGGCTTAACGAGCGCCCCGAGGGCGTACGTATCGGCGTCTGCCCCGGGTGGGTCGCCCCCGCCTCGGTGGACCGGGCGGCGGCCGAGCACCTGTACGCCGAGGTCCCGGCCGACCGCTGGATCCTGCCCTTCGACCAGGGCACCCCGGCCGAACTCGACCTGGTCAGGGCACTGCCCAAGGACCGGGACGTGTGCCTGGGCGTGGTCGACGCGACCGTGCCCGAGCTGGAGGACATCGACACGGTGATGGCCCGCATCGACGCCGTGGGCGAGTTCAAGGACCTGGAGGACGCCGCCGTATCACCGTCCCGGGGCTTCGCGGACGTGGCGAGCCGGCCGCTGCTGAGCGCCGAGGAGCAGCGCAGGAAGCTGGTCCTGGTGGAGACCCTGGCGCGGTACTGCTGGGGCAACGAGTTCTGACGACGCGAAGGGCCGGGCAGCGACTGCCCGGCCCTTGGCTCACAGCACGTCGGCGAACGTCACCGACCGGTCGGTGAGCAGCGGCCACACCGTCTCCACGATCAGCTCCCGGAAGTGGCCGGCCGCCTTGTGCGCCTCGAAGCCGGCCCGGTCGGCGTACTGCTCGTACAGCACGAAGATGCCGGGCTTGTCCGCCTCCGCGTGCACCTCGTACGCCAGGTTCGCCGGCTCCCCGCGCGTGTGCTCGCGGACCTTGAGCAGCGCGGCACGCACCGTGGCCTCGTCGGCGGGGTCGCAGTAGTAGCGGGCGATGACTGCGTAGGCCATGTGTCTTGCTCCTTAGCGGGGGTCTCGGCTCCCGGGGCGCCTCGCACAGGCCCTCCGGCCTGCCGATTCCAGCACGGATCAGCTACCCGCCGACCTGCGCGCGGCGCAAGCAATGCCTGCCGCCGCGGGGCTGGTGGCCTGTCCCGAAATGCTGTGTTGTCGCATCCGGCCCGCACGGCCGTTCTCTGTGCAGACCGCGTCACCGCGGCGGACGAAAGAAGTGATCTTCATGCGTACTGTGGAAGCCCTTTCCGGCGGGGAGTGGGTGACGACCGGCGACTGGATCGACGTCCACGACCCGGCCGACGTCCGCGCCCCGATCGCCCGCGTCCCCGCCCTCGCCGCCAAGGACGTCACCCGCGCCTACGACCACGCCGAGCGCGCCTTCGCCGTGTGGAAGCGCACCAGCCCCTTCGAGCGGGCCCGCATCCTCACCGACGCGGCCCGGCTGATCCGCGACCGGGTCGAGGAGATCGCCGCCGACGTCACTGCCGAGAACGGCAAGACGCTCACCGAGGCGACCGGCGAGACCCTCAAGGCCGCCGACTTCCTGGAGTACTACGCCGGTCTCGCCCGCCAGGGCTACGGCACCCTGCTGCACGACGTGCGCCCGAACCACCGCACCCACACCCAGCGCGAACCCATCGGCGTGATCCTGGTGATCAGCCCCTGGAACGACCCGCTGATCACCCCGGCCCGCAAACTCGCCCCGCTGCTCGCGGCCGGCAACGCGGCAGTCTTCAAGCCGGCCACCGAAACCCCGCTGGCCGGCCTGCACTTCGCCCGTGCCCTGCACGACGCGGGCCTGCCGGCCGGTGTCCTGAACGTGGTGACCGGCCGTACGGCGGAGATCGAGGAGGCCCTCCTCGACGACCCGCGGATCGTCGGCATCACCTTCACCGGCTCCAACGCCGTGGGGGGCCGCATCCGCCGCCGCCTCGCCGACCGCAACGTCCGCTTCCAGGGCGAACTCGGCGGCAAGAACGCCTCCGTCGTCCTCAAGGACGCCGACCTGCCGGCCGCCGCGAAGGCCGTCGTCGCCGCCTCCTTCGGCCAGGCCGGCCAGCGCTGTACCGCCACCAGCCGGGTCGTCGTCGAGCAGCCGGTGTACGAGGAGTTCGCCCGGCTGCTGGTGGCGGAGGTGGAGGCGCTGAAGATAGGCCCGGGCAGCGACCCGACGACCACCCTGTGCCCGCTGTCGAGCCCCAGGCAGCGCGACAGCGTCCTCGCCGACGTCGACAAGGCCGTCGAGCAGGGCGCCGTCGTCCTCACCGGCGGCACGGCGGACACCGAGGGCGAGCGGGCGCACGGCTGCTACGTCCGGCCGACCGTCCTCGGCGACGTCACCCCCGAGACGGCGATCTGGCGCGAGGAGGTCTTCGGCCCGGTCCTCGCCGTGCGCGTGGTCGACGACTTCGCCGCGGCTGTCGACGCCGTCAACGACTCCGACTTCGGCCTCGCCGCCGCCGTCTTCACCCGTGACCTCGCCTGCGCGTACCGCTTCGCCGACGAGGCCGAGTGCGGCCAGGTCGCCGTCAACACCACCACCACCGGCTGGGACGTCCACCTGCCCTTCGGCGGGTTCCGTGACTCCGGCACGGCCTACAAGGAGCAGGGCGACGAGGTCCTGCGCTTCTCCACGCGCGTGAAGACCGTCGCCGTCCACTTCGGCGCGTGACGCCCGTACCTCAAGGAGGCAGCCATGGCTGACGAGACCGTCGGCATCGTCGGCGCCGGCATCGTGGGCCTGGCCACGGCCCGGGAGATCGCCCTGCGCCGCCCCGGCACCCGGGTCGTGGTGCTGGAGAAGGAGCACGAGGTCGCCGTCCACCAGACCGGCCACAACTCGGGCGTCGTGCACGCGGGCATCTACTACGCGCCGGGCAGCCTCAAGGCCGACCTGTGCGTACGGGGCGTGTCCCTGCTGCGCGAGTACTGCCAAGAGCGCGGACTGCCGTACGAGGAGATCGGCAAGCTCGTCGTCGCCGTACGCGCCGACGAGCTGGACCGCATGGAGGACCTCTACCGGCGGGCCAAGAACAACCACGTGCCCGAGCTGCGGAAGATCTCCAAGGAGGAGATCGAGGAGATCGAGCCGAACGCCGGCGGCATCGCGGCCCTGCACTCCCCGCGCACCGCGATCACCGACTACAAGGCGATCGCCGGCGAGTTCGCCAAGGACATCGAGACCTCCGGCGGCGAAGTACGCCTCCGCTTCCCCGTCACCTCGATCACCGACGTCCCCGGCGGCATCGAGGTCGCCTCCGGCCAGGACCGGATCCGCGTCGACCGGCTGATCCTCTGCGCCGGGCTGCACTCGGACGCCGTCGCCCACCTCGCCCAGGACAAGCAGGAACCGCGGATTATCCCGTTCCGGGGCGAGTACATGCTCCTGAAGCCGGAGAAGACGGATCTCGTACGAGGGTTGATCTATCCGGTGCCCGACCCGCGTTACCCCTTCCTCGGCGTGCACTTCACACCCCGCGTCGACGGTTCGGTCGAGGTCGGCCCGAACGCCGTCCTGGCCCTGGCCCGCGAGGGCTACAAGCGCAGCCGCATCTCGCCCAGGGACCTGATCGGCCTCGCCGGCTACCCGGGTTCCTGGAAGATGGCTGCCCGGCACTGGCGTACCGGCATCAAGGAGTACCGCGGCTCGTTCTCCACGGCCGCCTTCATGAAGGACGCGGGGCAGTACGTCCCCGGCGTCGGCGTGTCGGACGTGGTGCGCGGCGGTGCGGGTGTGCGCGCCCAGGCCCTGGACCGGGACGGCACGCTCCTGGACGACTTCCGCATCCATCAGAACGGCCGGGTCACCGCCGTCCGCAACGCCCCCTCGCCGGCCGCCACGGCCTCCATGGCGATCGCCGGACACATCGTCGACGCCGTCTTCACCGACGCGTGACGGCGCATGACGACGCGTGGAGCAATCAGTAAATGCCCTGCGTGCAGCGGTGTTTCGCGCAACAACTGCTTGCATCCCCAGGGCTCTGCAAGGCCTCGCGTCGCGCCTAGCGTTCCTTCCGCACCACCCCACCACGCACCTCTAGAGAAAGAGTTGAAAGCATGTTCGTCGTCGACACCCAGATCCACATCTGGAAGGAAGAGACCCCGGACCGCCCCTGGGTCCCCGGCGCGCGGGAGCGCATCCGCCTCAACGGACATCGCGAGGACCCCTTCTCGTACGAGGAGGCCCTGGAGCTGATGGACGAGGCGGGCGTCAACCGGGCCCTGATCCTGCCGCCGTCCTGGGAGGGCGACCGCATCGACTACGCCCTTCAGGCGTGCGAGGCGCACCCGGACCGCTTCGGCATCATGGCCCGCATCCCGCAGAACAAGCCCGAAGAGGGCAAGGCCATGCTGAAGGACTTCGCCGAGAACCCGCACGTGAAGGGCACCCGGCTGACCTTCCACCGGCCGATCGACCGCAACTGGATGATCGACGGCACCAACGACTGGTACTGGCCGATCGCCGCGGAGCTGGGCATCCCGACGATGGTCCACGCCCCGATCTGGAAGCGGGAGCTCGGCGAGATCGCCGCCAAGCACCCCGAGCTGAAGATCATCATCGACCACATGGGCATCATGGCCCGCTGCGTCGACGACGCGATCGGCTACTGGGTCCAGGAGACCGCCGACCTGGCCGCCCACCCGAACATCTACGTCAAGGTCTCGGCGCTCCCGGGCTACTCCACGCAGCCCTTCCCGAACAACAACATCCAGAAGTACGTGCGCGAGATGGTCGACAAGATGGGCCCGCAGCGCTGCTTCTACGGCACCGACATCACCCGCCTGCTCGGCCACGGCATCACCTACACCGACACGATCGAGCAGTTCACCAAGCACTGGGAGTTCACGCCCGAGGAGCTTGAATGGATCATGGGCCGCGGCATCTCCGAGGTCCTGAACTGGCCGATCGAGGGCTGAGGAAGCACGAGAGATGACCGACACCCCCAACTCCACGGGCGCCGACGGCGGCGACGCTCTCGTCACCGCCTTCAACGCCGTCGGCGCCGACTACCTCTTCTGCTCGTCGGGTTCCGAGTGGGCCCCGGTGTGGGAGTCCCTGGCCCGGCGCCACCGGGACGGGCTGCCCTGCCCCGAGTACCTGGACCTGACGCACGAGACCGTCGCCGTGGGCATGGCCACCGGCTACGGCCTGGTCAGGCGGCGGCCGCAGGGCGTGCTGCTGCACGCGGCCCCCGGTCTGCTGCAGGGCTCCATGGCCGTCCACGGGGCGCTGCTCGCGGGCGTCCCGATGGTGGTCAGCTCCTCGGAGTCGACCACCTACGGCGACGGCCCCGGGCAGGACCCGGGCGGCCAGTGGTACCGCAACCTGTCCATCGTGGGCGGCCCGCACGGCGTCGCCCGGCCGTTCACCAAGTGGTCCAACGAGGCCGCCAGCGTCCACACCCTGCCCACCATGATCACGCGGGCGGCGGAACTGGCCTGGCGGGCCCCCGCCGGCCCCGCGTACCTGAACATCCCGCTGGAGATCCTCCTGGAGGAGTGGGACGGCCGCGAGGCCAAGACCATCGTGCCGCCGGGCTCCACGCACAGCTCGCCCGAAGAGGTCGACCCGGTCGCGCAGATGATCCGCGAGGCCCGCAACCCCGTGATCGTGACCGAGACGTCCGGCCGCGAGGCGGGCGGCTTCGAGGCACTCGTCGCCTTCGCCGAGGCATGGAACATCCCGGTCGTCGAGCCCGACTCGGCGGTCTGCGGCAACTTCCCGCGCACCCATCCGCTGCACGCCGGCAGCGACATCGGCCCGTGGATGGACGAGGCGGACCTGATCCTCCTCGTCAACTGCCGCGCCCCGTTCTACCCGCCGTCCCGCCGCCCCTCCAAGGCGCAGGTCGTCGTCATCGACGAGGTACCGCAGCGCCCGCATGTCGTCTACCAAGTCCTGTTCGCGGACAAGTACTTGGAAGGCAACGTCGCCAACACCCTGCGCCAGCTCGCCAAGCGGGCGAAGGCCGCCTTGGCGGATGAAGCATCCGAGGCCGCCGTCGCCGTACGACGCACCGCGCAGCAGGAGCGGCACGCCGCCGAGCAGGCGGCCATCGCCGGAGCCGAGACGAAGGCGGAGCAGGCCGACGGCATCGACCCGGTACTCGTCGCCGCCACCCTGCGCAAGCTGCTCGACGGCCGGGACGGGATCGTCGTCGACGAGACCATCACGCACAGCCGGGTCGTCAAGCGCCATGTGCGGACCGACGCCCCGGACTCGTACTTCTACGTGCAGGGCGGACTCGGCCAGGGCATCGCGGTCGCGCTCGGCGTCAAACTCGCCGCCCGGGAGCGGCCGGTGGTGCTCACCATCGGCGACGGCGCGTTCGCGTACAACCCGGTCATCCAGTCGTACGACGCGTCCAAGGCGTACGAACTCCCGCTGCTGATCGTGGTGTTCAACAACCGTGTCTACAAGTCGATGAACCTCAACCATCGCAGGTTCTACCCCGAGGGCGCCGCCGCCGAGACGGGGGAGTGGCTCGGCACCGATCTGCACCGGCTGCCCCGACTCGCGCAGTTCGCCGAGCCGTTCGGCATGCACACCGAGACCGTCGACGCGCCGGACGCGCTCGCGCCCGCCCTTGAGCGCGCTCTCAAGGCCGTGTCCGAGGGCACCACCGCCGTCGTCGACGTCCTCGTCACCCGCTGACCCAGGAGGCACCCGCCATCATGACCGACACACCGACCCCCAAGCCGGGCAAGGTGCGCCTGGCCGCCGAGGACCTGCGCACCTTCTCTGCCGACCTCCTGGAGAAGGGCGGCCTCAGCCCGGAGCGCGCCGCCACCACCGCCGACGTGTTCGTCTGGGCCGCACTGCGCGGCGTCGACTCGCACGGCATCGCCCGCGTCCCCGCCTACCTGGAGCTGCTCGCCAAGGGCGTCGCCAACGCACAGGCCGAGATCAGGGTCGAGTCGACCACGCCGGCCGCCGCCGTCCTGGACGCCGACCGGGCACCCGGCCCGGTGGCACTCAGTGCCGCCGCCGACGAGGCCGTGAACCGGGCACGCACCACCGGCATCGCCTCGGTCGGCGTGCGCGGCACCGTGCACACCGGCGCCATCGGCTACTACGTCTCGAAGATCGCCGAACAGGGCCTGGTCGGCCTCGGGTTCGTCGCCGGCATGCCGAACATGGGCTACACGGGCGTCAAGGGCGCCGCCGTGGCGACCAGCCCGCTCGCCATCGCCGTACCCACCGCTTCGTCGTCGGGTCACGCCCCGCTGCTGCTGGACATGGCCACCGCAACCATCGCCCTCGGCAAGATCCGTCAGGCCAAGGCGAGCGGCACCCCGCTGCCCGAGGGTGCGGCCGCCACCGAGGACGGCACCCCCACCACCGACCCCGAGAAGGCGGTCATGCCGCTGCCGTTGGGTGGGGTGAAGGGGTCCGGCATGTCTCTTGCGTTCGAGCTGCTCACCAGCGTGCTGGTCGGCGCGCCGATCTTCGCCGCGTTCCACTCGGACGACCCGGGGGGCCGCAAGCACCGCCAGAACGCCCTGCTCATCGCCGTCGACCCGGCCGCCTTCGGCGGAGCGGAGGGCTTCACCGAGGGCGTCGACGCCACGCTCTCCACGCTCAAGGGCCTTCCGGTCGCGGACGGCGCCGAAGGCGTCTACTACCCCGGCGAGCGCAGCGCCGCCGTGGCCGTGGAGCGGGCCGAGCAGGGGATTCCGGTGGCGCCCAAGGTGTGGCGCGAACTGACGGAGAACGCCGAGAAGTTCGGGATCACTCCGCCCACGCCGGTCGGCTGACGGGAACGCGGGGACCGTAGGGTCGCCGGCCGTCGGAGGGGACGGCCGGCGGCTTCCGTCTCCTCAGGAGTGGACGGCCTCCCGCACATGGCGGGCGATCAGGGCGTATGTCCTCCGGGCCTTCTCGTCGTCCGAGCCGTCGTAGCCGTGGTCGGCACCGGCCACGTCGTGGTGCCCGACCAGGGACCCCGTCTTCCGCAGCCGGTCGGCGTAGCTCTCGGCCTCCGCCCGCAGCAGGTCGTACTCGGCCGTGACCACCAAGGCCGGGGCGATGCCCGTCAGATCCGCGGTGTCGGAGGGATGGGCGGGCGACACCAGCCGGTCGGCGCGCAGCCGGACATCCGGGACGTACGACGTGTCGAAGACGTCCGCCATCCAGGGCCGCAGCATCGGCCGGTCGACGGCGGCGCGCTTCTGCCGGGCACCGGTCGCGAGGTCGAGCGGGGGATAGTGCAGGACCTGGAGCGCGATCGCGGGGCCGCCCTCCTCCAGGGCCTGGCGTGCCACGGCCGCCGCGAGTCCGCCGCCCGCGCTCTGCCCGCCCACGGTGAGCTGGCTGCCGTCCCAGCCGTGTTCGGCGCCGTGCTCGGCGACCCAGCGAACGACCTCGTACGCCTGCCTCGGCGGAGCCGGGAACGGGTGCTGCGGGGCGACCACATAGTCCACGTTGATCACCACGACCCCCGCCTCCGCGGCGAGGCAGCGGCACAGCGGGTCGTCCAGCTCCGTGAGCGCGACGACGTATCCGCCGCCATGGAAGTTCACGTGTACCGGCGGCGCCGCCTCACCGGTCTTGTCGGTCGCGGGGAGGTACACCGTCACCCGGGCCGGGGCGACGGACGTGGGGATGGTCAATTCCTTCACCGTGCGCGGGAATTCGGGGAGCCGGGCGTGCGAGGCCGCCGCGGAACCGCGCCCACCGGAGCGCCGGTCGGCGAGCAGGCTCATCCGTTGCATGGTCTTGGCGGCGAGGGTGGCCACCGCCGGGCGGGCCAGGAGGGACATGTGGCTCCGTTCGCTGGGACTGCGGCGGCCCGGGGGAGGGCTGCGCCTGATGGAAAGAATTTACTTGAGTCAGGCAATAAAAAGCTAGCCAACCTGATCGTGAGCAGCGTCCCCGCCGACCAGACCGGCGCCGCCACCGGCATGAACGCCAGCATCCGCACCATCGGCGGATCCATCGGCGCCGCCGTCACCAGCGTCCTGGTCACCGGCCGCCTCCAGCCCTCGGGCCCGCCGTACGCCTCCGGCTGTACCCACGGCCTTGCCCTGCCGGCCCCGCTCTGCCTGGCCGCCGCCCTGGCCGCGCTGCTCGTGCCGGTCCGGCGCAGCGGACGTACGACCGGCGGGGCGCGTGCCACGAGCGGGGCGACCGTCGTGGAGCAGGAGACCGTGGCCCACGGCTGACACGCACACAGCGGGTCGACCTGCGCACATGAGGTAGGGTTGACCTGCGCGCTCACACGGGTGGCCTCACGTGGTCGGCAGTGGAGAGCGCACCGGGACGTGGCGCAGCTTGGTAGCGCACTTGACTGGGGGTCAAGGGGTCGCAGGTTCAAATCCTGTCGTCCCGACGGTGTGAAGGGTCTTCGCAGGTGAACACCTGTGGAGGCCCTTTTCGTATGGGTCCTTTGACGGAGCGGTTCATCGACCGGAGCAGGGAACGGCCGGGGGGAACCGGCCACAATGGACTGCTGGTTGAGCCGCAACTCGGTAGCCCCGTGGCGACGGGGTCGTGGGGGGCGTCCGGGCCCGGGCAAGTCCGCACCACCGGAGGGGCTGAGCGGCGCCGCGGCGTTCGGTCCGTGGCTGCTGACTCCGGACGAGTTCCTCGGTACTGCCGAACAGGAGCTGTTGGCCCGTATCAACGGCCGAACGGTGTTGCGGCACCCCGTCCAGCCCCTGGCGGAGCGATTGTGGGAGCTGCTTGCCCACTGCTCTTCCTGGACCGACCTGGAACCGGGCGACGTACTCGCCGTGTCGACGCCTGACGTGCCCGGCCCCGAAGCCGCCGCCGTCTGCGCCGGAGACGTCTGCGCCGGAGACGTCTGCGCCGGAGACTCTGCGAAATCGAACTGCCGGAGATCGGAGTGCTCGTGAACGACGCGTCATGACGTCTGATGAGGTCTCAGGGCAGATCGTTCCGCATGGCGTGCGCCACGAGCTCGCCGACGAGGACGGCGGTCGCGGCCGGGCCGCGCAGCGGGGCCGTGGGCAGGATCGAGGCGTCCGCCACGCGCAGACCGGTGACACCACGCACTCTGCCGTAGTGGTCGACGGCGGGACCCATGGGCACGGTGCCGCACGTGTGCTGGGACGTGCCGAGGCGGGCCGCCGCCCACCGGTCCAACGCGTCGTCGTCGTTCAGTACTTCGGGCCCCGGCTCAAGCAGCCCCAGGGAGATCTCGTCGAAGGCGGGACTGGCGACGAGAGCCGCGGTCGTGCGGATCACTTCGCGCAGTCGGCGCCTGTCATCGGGCGTACGGAGATAGCCGTACTCGATCCGGGGGAGCACTGTCGGATCCGCGGAGTGCGTGACCAGTCGGCCGCTCGATCGCGGTGACAGGTCGGACGCGAGGAACGCCGATGGCGCGCCGGTCACGGTCGGCGTCCCGCCGACCAACCCCGCGAGAGGGACCAGCGATTGAAGGATCTCCAGGTCGCCGGACGCGTACGCGCCTTCGGGCGACGACAGGTGCAGGGCGCCGCCGAGCCACGAGTCGGAGGGCGCTTCCTGGGGTTGCCGAGGCAGCCATTCCAGGGCCACCTGCGGGTGGTCGCTGAGGTCGGCGCCGACGGCAGGGAGGTCGGCGGCGACGGGAAGGCCGAGGTGTTCGAGAGCGTCGCGCGGTCCGATCCCGGAAAGGTGCAGCAGATGGGGCGAGGCGAACGCGCCGGAGCACAGGACGACTTCACCGGCATCGAGCATGATGCGCTGTCCACCGCGCCGGACGACGACACCGGTGGCGCGACCCCGGTCGACGACGACCCGGTGGACCGAACAGTCGCCCTCCACCGTGAGGTTGGGGCGGTCGAGTGCGCCGAGCAGGTAACCGATGCCGGTGTTGATGCGCAGCCCGTCGACCGAGTTGGACGGCACCGGGCCGAACCCCGGCGTGCCCTGAGCGTTCTTGTCGGCCTCCTCGGGAAAGCCGAGTTCGCGCGCCGCGGCGTGGAACGCCATGGCGGCCGGGTGCTTCAGATCCGTGCGCCGGATGCGCACGGGCCCGGTGCCGCCGTGCAACTCGTCGGAGCCGCAGTCGAGATCGTTCTCCAGCTGCCGCATCAGCGGCAGCAGACTGTCGTACGACCATGCATCGCCACCCACGGCCGACCACCGGTCGAAGTCCTCACGCCGGGCACGGACGAAATAGCCGCCGTTGACGGTGGTGGAACCGCCGAGGATGCGGCCGCGGGGCGCGCTGTACGGCCTGTCCGGGGTGAGGTGGACGGCGTAGGGCAGCACCGCGGGATGTCCGGGCTGTGCGCCGGGGACGAGCCGGGCGTCGAGCAAGTCGGGCTCGAAGTCGGCCCGTTGGCGGGGTACCGGCCCGGCTTCGAGCAGCAGCACCGTGCGGTCGGGGTCCTCGCTGAGGCGTGCTGCGAGAGCGGCCCCGGCGGCCCCGGCGCCCACGACGATCACGTCCGAGCGTTTCACCGGAAAACCCATGGCCACCAGCCCCTTCCATTTTGGCACTTGGTGCCATTACTCTCCGGACAGCATAACGGGGGGTTCCACGCCCGCGACCGTGAAGTCGCCGGATGCCATCGAGGAGGTCCCATGACCGAGCTCCACCCCACCCAGACCGTCGAGGCTCCCGCCGAGGAGGCCACGACTCCCGAGCCGCTGATCGAAGCCGACGACCTGATCGAAGAGGTCTCGATCGACGGCATGTGCGGCGTCTACTAGGCAGCCCGGCATGACGACGATGGACCTCGACAGCGCCTGGGACCTGCATCCGCAGGTCTCGGTGCGGCCGGAACCGTTCGGTGCGCTGCTCTACCACTTCGGCACGCGCAAGCTGTCGTTCCTGAAGGACCGCCGTCTGCTGACGGTCGTCCAGTCCCTCGCGGACGCGCCCACAGCCCGGGCCGCCTGCCTGGCGGCAGGCATCGGCGAGACCGAACTGCCGCGCTACGGCAAGGCCTTGGCCGCCCTCGCCCACTCGTCGATGGTCGTCGGGAGAACCTCATGACAACAGCTCCACAAGCCCCCGGCACCTCAAGGCTGGTCGACCTCTTCGAATACGGCCTTGACGCACCGATCTGCCTGACCTGGGAACTGACCTACGCCTGCAACCTCTCCTGCAGCCACTGCCTGTCCAGCTCCGGCCGGCGCGATCCGCGTGAGCTGAGCACCGCGGAGGCCAAGGCCGTCATCGACGAGCTGGAGGCCATGCAGGTCTTCTACGTCAACATCGGCGGCGGCGAGCCCACGGTCCGCGCCGACTTCTGGGAGCTGCTGGACTACGCCACCAGCCATCACGTCGGCGTGAAGTTCTCCACCAACGGCGTACGGATCACCCCGGAGGTCGCCGAGCGCCTGGCCCGCAACGACTACGTGGACATCCAGATCTCGCTCGACGGCGCGACCGCGGACGTCAACGACGCGGTCCGCGGCGCCGGTTCGTACGCCACGGCGCTCACGGCCATGGAGAACCTCGCCGCAGCCGGGATGAAGAACTTCAAGCTCTCCGTGGTGTGCACCCGCCACAACATCCCGCAGCTGGACGAGTTCAAGACCCTCGCCGACCGCTACGGCGCCCAGTTGCGCCTGACCCGGCTGCGCCCGTCCGGGCGCGGCGCCGACGTGTGGGACGAGCTGCACCCGCTCCCGGCGCAGCAACGGGAGCTGTACGACTGGCTGGTGGCGCACGGGGACAGCGTGCTCACCGGGGACTCGTTCTTCCATCTCTCCGCGTACGGCGAAGCACTACCCGGACTCAACCTGTGCGGAGCCGGACGGGTCGTCTGCCTGATCGACCCGGTCGGCGACGTGTACGCCTGCCCGTTCGCCATCCACGAGGAGTTCCTGGCGGGCAACGTCCGCGAGCCGGGTGGCTTCGCCGGCGTGTGGCGCGGCTCGGAGCTCTTCCAGCGCCTGCGTGCCCCGCAGAACGGGGGAGCCTGCAGCTCCTGCGCGTTCTACGACACCTGCAAGGGCGGCTGCATGGCCGCGAAGTTCTTCACCGGGCTGCCACTGGACGGCCCGGACCCCGAGTGCGTACAGGGCTACGGCGAGGAACTCCTCGCCCGGCGCCCGCAGGACAGGACAGACCTGCCCAAGCCCGCCGTGGACCACTCCCACCGCACTTCCCGGGCAGCGCGGCAGAAGCCCGTGGACGTGACGCTCGCACGCCGCCGCGAGGACCTGGAACAGCCCCCGGTGAGCGAGTGCGCGGAGCACCCGCTGGCAGGACTGCGCTTCACGTAGACCCTGAAGAGAAGGACAGGACACATGGGCAGGAATCCCTGGTTCGAGACGGTCGCCGAGGCGCAGCGCCGAGCCAAGAAGCATCTTCCGAGCACGGTCTACGGCGCTCTGGTGGCGGGCTCCGAACGCGGTCGCACCATCGACGACAACACCGGCGCCTTCGCCGAACTCGGCTTCGCTCCCCGTGTGGTGGGGCATCACGCGCAGCGCGACCTGTCGACGACCGTGATGGGAGTGGAGACGACGATGCCCGTCGTCATATCCCCGACCGGCGTCCAGGCGGTGGACCCGGACGGCGAGGTGGCCGTGGCCCGCGCCGCCGCCGACAAGGGCGTCATCATGGGCCTGAGCTCGTTCGCCGGCAAGCCGGTGGAAGAGGTCGTCGAGGCCAACCCGAACACCTTCTTCCAGCTCTACTGGAGCGGCACCCGCGACACCATGGTGCAGCGCATGGACCGGGCCAGGGCCGCCGGCGCCAAGGGACTCATCGTCACCCTCGACTGGTCCTTCTCCAACGGGCGCGACTGGGGCAGCCCGGCGATCCCCGAGAAGGTCGACCTCAAGACGATGGCACGGTTCGCCCCGAACGTCATCACCAGGCCCCGCTGGCTGTGGAAGTTCGCCAAGTCGGGTGGGATCCCGGACCTCACCGCTCCCAACCTGGGGCCGTCCGACGGCGGTTCGGCCCCCACCTTCTTCGGTGCCTACTACGAGTGGATGCAGACCACCCCGCCCACCTGGGACGACGTCAAGTGGCTGCGCGAGGAGTGGGGCGGCCCCTTCCTGCTCAAGGGCGTGAGCCGGGTGGACGACGCCAAGCGGGCCGTCGACGCGGGTGTCACGGCGCTGTCGGTGTCCAACCACGGCGGGAACAACCTGGACACGACTCCGGCCAGCATCCGGATCCTTCCCTCGATCGCGGAAGCGGTCGGTGACGAGGTGGAAGTCCTGCTCGACGGCGGCATCCGCCGCGGCGGTGATGTGGCGAAGGCCCTTGCTCTCGGCGCCCGTGCCGTCCTCATCGGACGGGCCTACCTGTGGGGCCTGGCGGCGAACGGCCAGGCGGGCGTGGAGAACGTGCTGGACATCATGCGCGGTGGCCTCGACTCCGCCGTCCTCGGCCTCGGTCGCGCATCCGTTCACGAACTTTCGCCCGACGACCTGGTCGTCCCGCCCGGCTTCGCCCTGACGCTGGGCGCCGACACGGGCGCTGGGTGACCATGCCTCAGGCAGCCTCCCGGGACCTGGCGCGCGCCGTCTGGCCGGCTGTTCCGCCGAAGCCCCTGGTCCTGGTGCCGGTCGGCTCGACGGAACAGCATGGCCCGCATCTACCGTTCGACACCGACAGCGTGATCGCCCGGGCCGTCGCCGTGGAGGCGGCGAACACACTGTCCGGCCCCTGCCTGGTGGCACCGCCCGTGCTCTACGGCGCCAGCGGCGAGCACGCCCACTTCCCCGGAACCGTCTCGATCGGGCACGAGGCGCTGCGCTCGGTGCTCGTCGAGCTGACGCGTTCCCTGTCCTTGTGGGCCGGGTCCGTCGTCTTCGTCAACGGCCACGGCGGCAATGTGGCGAGCCTGGCCACTGCCGTCCCGCAGATGCGAGAGGAGGGCCATGACGTGGCCTGGACCGGCTGCCATGTGCCCGGCGGGGACGCGCACGCCGGCCGCACGGAGACCTCGCTGATGCTGCACCTGGCTCCCCAGGACGTACGGCTGGACGCGGCCGTCGCCGGAGACACCCGGCCGATCGCCTCCCTCATGCCTGACCTGGTCGCGCACGGAGTCCGCGCGGTCTCTCCCTCCGGCGTGCTCGGCGACCCGACCGGCGCCTCGGCAGAGGAGGGCCGCGGGCTGATGGACGTGATGGTCTCGCGTACCGTCCGTCACATCACCGCGGGCGTCGCCGATGGCCGGGGGCACCTCATGGAGCCCTCCGAGCGCAAGGTCGCCCGCTGATGCCTCTGCCGAACGGATTCGTGGTCACCCTCGACCGGCACACCCGCGTCCTCGACGGCGGCCGGGCCCTCCTCGGCGGCTTCCCCACCCGCCTGCTCCGCCTCACCCCGCGCGCCCGGCCCCTGCTGACCGGGAAGACACTGCGCGTGACCGACCGGGCGAGCGCCGTCCTGGCGGACCGGCTGCTGGACTGCGGCATGGCCAACCCGGTCGTCGAGGCACTGCCGCCCGGCTCCGATCCCCGGTACACGGTCGTCGTGCCGGTCCGTGACCGCGCGCGCCAACTCGACCGTGTGCTCACCGGCCTCGGGACGGACCACCCCGTGATCGTCGTCGACGACGCCTCGCACCACCCCGAGGACGTGGCAGCCGTAGCGGCCAAGCACGGCGCCCGGCTGGTCCCCCTGCCCGTCAACCTCGGCCCCGCCGGGGCACGCAACGCGGGACTGCGGCAGGTCACCACCCCCTACGTCGTCTTCGCCGACTCCGACGTCGTCCTGACCCCTGCCACCGTCACGACACTGCTCGGACACTTCGCCGACCCCAGGGTCGCCATGGCCGTACCACGCATCTCGGGCCTGCCGAACGCCGTCGCTCCGAACTGGATCGGCCGCTACGAGGAAGTTCGCTCGTCGCTCGACCTCGGACGTAATCCGGCCGCGGTACGCCCGGGTACGCCGGTCTCCTGGGCGAGCACGGCCTGCGTCGTGGCACGTGTCGACGCCCTGAGGGACGGCTTCGACGCGACAATGCGCGTGGGGGAGGACGTCGACCTGTGCTGGCGGCTGATCGAGAGCGGCTGGCGCGTACGTTACGAGCCGACCGTCGAGGCGGCTCATGAACATCGGGCACGGCTCGACGACTGGTTCCTGCGCAAGGCGGTGTACGGCACCGGGGCGGACCCTCTCGCCCGACGGCACCCCGAATTCATCGCCCCCGCGGTGTTCGCCCCGTGGAGCACCGCCCTGGTTCTCGCACTGCTCGCGCAGCGGCGCTGGTCGGTGCCCGTCGCCGGCGCGGCCCTCGGGGTTGCCACCGCGAGCATCGCCCGGAAGCTCGACAGCACCGAGCACCCGTATCGGCTGGCCCTGCGCCTCACGGCCAACGGAGCCGTCAGCGCGCTGGGCCAGACCTCCGCGCTGCTGAACCGGCACTGGTGGCCGTTGACAGTGCTCGGCTGCACGGTGTCGGGCCGGGTTCGCAGGGCCGCGGCCGTTGCCGCCCTGACGGACATCGCCCTCGAATACCGTCGGGATCAAGCGCACCTCGATCCGATTCGCTATGGCATCGCCCGCCGCCTCGACGATCTGGCCTACGGCGCCGGCGTCTGGCTCTCCGCTGTCAGAGGGCGCTCCACCACATCGCTCCGCCCGCGCATCGTTCGGAGCCGGGGGAGTCAGTAGCGGCCGAAACCGGCCGTGAGCTCCCGCATCGCCGCGTCCAGCAGCTGGCCCAGGTCGGCGTCCGTCTCCGTCAGCCAGTGCTCGTACGCAGCGATGCAGGACGCGAGCACGGTATGGCCGACGAGGCGAGGCAGCATGTCGGATGCCGACAGGCCCGTGCGCGTGGCCGCGAACCTGGTGACGACGTCCCGCCACGACGCGTAGCGCAGAGTCGAATCGGCCTGCAGGGTGGGAACCCGCAGAATGAGTTCCATGCGCTGCCGGTGCCAGGGCACCTCGGCGGGGTCGAACCGGTTGAACTCGACCACGGCGTGACGCAGCGCGTCCATCATCGAGGCGGTGGGATCAGCCGCGCCCAGCAAGTCCTCGAGCCTGACGAGCTGTGCTTCGAAGTCGCCCCAGACGAGGTCGTTCTTGGAGCCGAAGTACCGGAAGAAAGTGCGGCGGCCGATGCCCGCGGCGGCGGAGATGTCGTCCACGGTCGTGCCGTCGAATCCCTGACGGGCGAACAGCTCGAAGCCGAGCCGCTCGAGAGAACTCCGCGAACTGACCGGCGGTCGGCCCGGCCTGGCCGCAACGGAGCCACCGATCCCCTTGTTGCGAAGCGGCTCCACACCCACTCTTTCCCTGACCGCTCGTCCTTCTCGACCGACGCGTGGGCGCGGCCCGGACGTCGTGTTCCGTACGGGATGCTACCGCGGTGGTCGAAGCCCCGTCCGGAGCGGCGGTGCTGCCGTGCCGAGGCCATGAGCCCGACGGGAGTTGCCCGGTTCGGTCATGACGGGCGGCTCGGCTCCGGCCGGGTCTCACAGTTCGCACGAGCCGCTGTCGATGCGAAGGTACCGGCCCCTGGCCCAGCGGCACAGCCGGATGCCGACGACGATGCCGACGATCGTGACCAGTGCGGGCAGGTAACCGCCGGCGACCTGGATGATCGGGATCGCCGGGCAGCCGCCGGAGATCGCCCAGCCGGTGCCGAACAGTACTGCGCCGGGGATCACTCCGGCGTGGATGCGCCCCGGGCTGCGACGGACCCGCAGCAGAGCGAACACGCACACGATGATCACGACTGCTCCGGCGAACGACAGGAACATCCGCAGGTCCTGGAAGGTGAACATGCGGTTCAGTTCCGTGTAGTCACCGAAGCCGATGCTGGTGACGACGAAGCCGAGCGCCAACCCGGTGACGATGTTGGCCAGCAGGATTCCGCCCCGGGTACGCATCAGATCACCTTCCACAGCAGGAACGACACGGCGACGGCGGTACCGAAGAATGTCGCCGTCGCCACGATGCTGACCGGGTCGAGCCGACCACAGCCGTTGAGCCCGTGGCCGGAGCTGCAACCACCGGCCAGTCGGGTACCGAAGCCGACCAGCACGCCTCCCGTGAACAGCAGGACGACCATGCCGACGGGGTCGGCCGTGACCAGGTTCCGGAAACCCGGTCCCATGTCGAGGCGGAGGTGGAACCGCCCGGAGGCGAGGGAGGCGATCAACCCCCCGAGGAAGATCGATATCAGCAGGGCAGCCTGGGTGACCAACGGGGCCGGGCGCTGACGCGTGACTGCCGGGTCCGCAGCTGCCGAAGGCTGGGCGGGCGGCACCGACGACGGCTCCACATGCGACTGACGCGGTGGGGCCGGTTCGGCCGGGAGGGTGGAGAAATGGTCGGCGCCGGCCTTGGCGAGCGCGGCGGTGAGAGCCCGTTCGTCGGCGAACTCCTCTTCCGTCCGCTCGAGTTCGCGTTCGCGGCGCCAGTGCAGCACGCGGTCCCACGCGCCCGAGACGCCGAAGGACCGCTCGGTGGCAAGGGTGTAGCCGACGGTCAGCACGGCCAGCCCGACGGCCCCCGCCCACCAGGGCCAGTAGGTACTCATGCGGAGCCTCTCATCCATTTGACCAACCGGCTCCAGCCGCCCTCGGAGCCGGGCTCCCGTGAGCCGGGCCGGCCGATGGGGTCGGGTGACTGTGGAGCGGGGGTGGTGGGGGTGGTGGGGGTGGTGGGGGTGGACG
>NZ_LGDG01000278.1 GCF_001279775.1 Streptomyces sp. MMG1533
CTCCAGCAGGACCAGTCCCCCGCCCCCGCCCCAGGCCTCCGCCCGCTTCCCCGACACCCCGCCGACTGCGGGCCGCGAGACGAGCGGGTCGAACACCGGGACGGGAACGCCGACCTCCCCGCCACACCCGCGGAGCACCGGTGCGCCGGGTTCCGTGCCGTCCCGGCCGAATGCCGAGCCTTCTGCCCCGGGCGGCGTGCCGTCTCGACGTGGCGCCGAGCCCTCTGCGTCGGGCGGCGTGCCGTCTCGACGTGGTGTCGGGGGTCCTGCGTCGGGTTCTGTGTCGGCTCGCCGGAGCGGTGACACCGGTGCGCCGGGTTCCGTGCCGTCCCGGCCGAGCGCCGAGCCCTCTGGCTCGGGCGGCGTGCCGTCCCGGCCTGGTGCCGAGCCCTCTGCGTCGGGTTCGCAGCCGTCTCGCCCGAGTGCCGCGGCCCCCGCTTCGGGCTCGGTACCTCCTCGCCCCGGCCATCGCCCCCCGATACCGCCCCGCCGTACCGGCGCACCCGCCGAGACCGCGGCGGAGACGACCTTCCGGCTGCGTCCGATTCCCGCGGAGCTGCCCCCCGAGGTGGACGCTCGCCGGGGTACGACGCCCGCCGAGCCCGCACGCCGCCCCGACTTCCCCCCGCGGCCCGCGCACCAGGCACCGGTCCCCGGCCGCACCCACCCGCCCCGCACGTCCCCGGCGTCAGCCGACCAGGAAAGCGGCCCGCGTACGTCTTCGTCGGCCACCGGCCCCGGAAACAGCTTGCGTACCTCTTCGGCGCCCCCCGCTCCCGCGAGCGCGTCCCGCATCCCTTCGGCACCCGCAGTTCCGCCGAGCGCCTCCGGAATTCCCTCGGCACCCCCCGCTCCCGCGAGCGCCTCCCGCATCCCCTCGCCGCCCACCGCCCCTCCGAGCACCCCACGCATCCCCTCGCGGCCCACCACCCCGCCCTCCGAAGCCACCACCCTGTCCCCGGACCCCGCCCTCTCCTGGAGCGCCCCCATGGCGCCGGGTGGGGCGCCCGGTTCGGGGCGGCCGGTGATTTCCTTCGGGGAGCCGGAGGGGTATGACGGCAGGGCGCGGCCGCGGTCGCTCCGGGGGCGGTCGCGGATCGCCGTCGTGGCCGCCTGTGTCGTGCTCGGGCTGGGGCTCATCGGCGGCGCCGTGACCGGGAGTTGGCTCCTCGGGGAACCGGGGGAGGCCGGGGCGGGCGACACCTTCGCCGGCGCCCGCGGGCTGTGGCACAGCATCCCGGTCGATCAGCTGTTCCCGCCCACGCTGGAAGGCCAGGGCGCCGGCCCCGGCGGCGCCGACCGGACCTGGACGCGAATCGCCGTCGCCCCCGACAGCGGCTGCCAGGACGCCTTCGACCCGCTGCTGCGCAAGGCTCTCTCGACCGTGGGCTGCGCCCGCCTCCTGCGCGCCACCTACACCGACGCCACCCAGAGCTACGTCACCACCGTCGGCCTTCTCTTCACCAAGGCCGACGCCGCCGCCATGAGCACCCTCGGCAAACGGTTCAAGGACGAGGGCCTCGGCAGCCGCACCGACCTCATGCCCCGGTCGTACGCCGCGAAGGACACCGTCGCCGCCGACTTCGGCACCAAGCAGCGCGCCTCCTGGACGGTCTCCGTCCTCACCGACGCCCCCGTCGTCGTCTACGCGGTCTCCGGCTGGGCGGACGGCCGTACGGTCGACACCCCGCAGCCCGCCGCCGAGGCCATGGCATCGGGCGCGACCACCGCGCCCGCCCAGGCCGGCCTCGGCAACGAGGCGCAGGGCCTCGCCGACCGTGTCGAACGCGGACTGCGCAAGACCGTCAACTCGCCCACGGAGAAGCCCTCATGAGCCGCACGCGTCCCATGAGCCGCACGACCCGCAGGGCCGGCCTCCTGAGCGTCCTCCTCGCCGCCTCGGTCGCCCTCGTCCCGCCCACTGTCGCGCACGCCGACGGCATACGCGCCCAGCAGTGGGCCCTGGACGCCATGCACACCCAGCAGGCCTGGCGCACCACCAAGGGCGCGGGCATCACCGTCGCCGTCCTGGACACCGGCGTCGAGGCCGACCATCCCGACCTCGACGGCAACGTCCTGACCGGCAAGGACATGATCGGCTTCGGCGCGAAGGACGGAGACCGCGCCTGGGCCCGGCACGGCACCGCGATGGCGGGGATCATCGCCGGCCACGGACACGGCGCCGGCAACGCCGACGGCGTCATGGGCATCGCCCCCGAGGCGAAGATCCTCCCCGTCCGCGTGATCCTCGAGGACGGCGACCCGGCCCGCGCCAAGGCCCGCAGCACCCGGGGCAACGCCCTCGCCGAAGGCATCCGCTGGGCCGCCGACCACGGCGCCGACGTCATCAACCTCTCCCTCGGTGACGACTCGGTCTCCGCCCATCCCGAACCCGCCGAGGACGAGGCCGTCCAGTACGCCCTCAAGAAGGGCGCCGTCGTCGTCGCCTCGTCCGGCAACGGCGGTGAGAAGGGCGACCACATCTCCTACCCCGCGGCCTACCCGGGCGTGATCGCCGCGACCGCCGTCGACCGCTACGGCACCCGCGCCTCCTTCTCCACCCGCCGCTGGTACGCCACGGTCAGCGCCCCCGGCGTCAACGTCGTCATCGCCGACCCCGACCACGAGTACTACGAGGGCTGGGGGACGAGCGCCGCCTCGGCCTTCGTCTCCGGCGCGGTCGCGCTCGTCAAGGCCGCGCACCCGGAGCTGACCCCCGCCCAGGTCAAGAAGCTCCTGGAGGACACGGCCCGCAACGCCCCGGCCGGCGGCCGCGACGACTCCCGCGGCTTCGGCTTCATCGACCCGGCGGCCGCCCTCACCGAGGCCGACCGCCTCAAGCCGGAGGGCCTGCGGGCCGCCGCCTACGGCGACAAGTACTTCGGCTCCGGCCCCGACACCGCCGAGACCGGCAACGACACCGCCGGCTGGGCGGCCCCCCTCGCGGGCGGCCTCGGCGGAGTGCTCCTGATCGGGGCGGTGGTCCTGTGGCGCGGCCGACGCGAGCGGTATGAGGACTTCTAGCGGCTACGACGGCGTACGGCGACCGCCGGGCGGCTACTTCGAGCCGGCCGCCGACGCGGCTGGCGACGGCGAAGCCGACGCGCCGTCTCCCGTGAACACCGACACCGCCGCCTTTGCCGTAGCCTCCGCCAGCGAAATCCCCTTCGCCTGCGTCGAGTTGCCCTTCGACAGCACGGTGACCAGATAGTCGTGGCCGTCCGCCGTCACCCGCCCGATGCTGTTGATGTCCCACAGCCCGGTCGTACTGCGTGGCAGCCAGCCGTTCTTCAGGGCCCACCCGGAACCGTCGGCCGCGGCAGACACCCCCCAGTGCTGGTCGACGGCTATCTGCCCCATCAGCCCCTGGACGTACGTCTGCGAGGCCTCGCTCAGCTCCGAGTCGTCCCCGAACACCTGCCGGAGCAGGGTGAGTTGGTCGTCGGCCGTGGTCTGGGTCAGCCCCCACAGCATGTCGTCGCCGCCCGCGGTGTCCGTGAGCCCGAGCCGCTCGTTCGCGGCGTCGAGACCTTCCGCCTTGCCGATGATCCGCCACAGGGCCGACGCGGACGCGTTGTCGCTGTTCTCGATCATCGCGGTGGCGTACGACTTCTCCTGCGCGGTGAGATGCCGGTCCGCGTCCTGAGCCTGGAGCAGCAGCGTCGCCAGGATGTCGACCTTGACGATGCTCGCCGTGTCGAAGACGCCGTCGCCGTACGAGGCGCTCTCGCCGGAGTCCAGGTCGAGCACGGCCGCGGACACCTCCGCGCCGTCCTCCACGCTCACCGACTTCATGGCATCGGCCAGCAGCTCGTCGTGGTCGACGGTCGGCTCCGCCACAGGTTCCACCGATGTCTCCCCGTTCGCCGAAGCGGAGGCCGCAGCCCACCCCGACGACGAGGCCGACGGCGTCGCCGCCGACGATACGGCGCCCGCACCGGAGTGCGCCTGCGCCTTCACGTACACGGTCCCGCCCGCCGTGGCGCCGAGGACGGCGACGGAGGCGAGCGCGGTGTACAGCAACGGCCGGTGCCGGAACGGACGGGAGCGGCGGCTGCGGTCGGCTCTGGAAGACTCCATGCCCGCGATGGTCGGGGTGCCGACTGTGCGGGCCGTTAGACGAACGTTAGATGTGTGTCAGGGATATCTGAGAAACCCGTGAAAGTCGTCACGGGCAGGTTTCCGGGCCCGCACAAGCGCAGCAGCATCCCCCCTATAGGGTCGGTGACCGTGGCGAACAAGAACATTCCCGACCCCGGTTTCTCCGACGACGACGGCTCGGCCGACCCCGCGCTGAGCGCGGCGCTCGTCGCCTGGGCCGAGGACCGCACCGCCGCGGGACCCGTCCTGGAGGCCCTCAAAGGCGCCCGGCTCCTCGTCCCCGTCGTGGCCGTGCTCGGCGAGGTCGAGGAGGACGAGAACGGGCTGCGCCGCGAGAAGACCAGCGACATGGCCGTACCCACCCTGAAGGCCGGCTCCCGCACCGCCCTGCCCGCCTTCACCTCCACCGAGTCGCTGGCCCGCTGGGACCCGGCGGCCCGCCCCGTCGCCGTACCGCTGCACCAGGCGCTCCAGGCCGCCGCGCACGAGAAGGCGGACACGGTCCTGCTGGACATGGCCGGTCCGGTGCCGTTCGAGCTGACGGGGGCCGCGCTGCTGGCGCTTGCGGAGGGCCGTACGACCACGGATCCGCTCGCCGACCCGGCCGTCGTCGAGGCCGTACGGGACGCCGTGGCCGCCGAGCCCGCGGTACTGCGCGCCCACCTCGGGCCGGGGCAGGCCGACGGCACGCTCGCCCTGGTCCTGGACCCCGCCGCACCACCCGCCGAGGCCGCTCGTGCGCTCGCGCAGCGGCTCGCCGCCGACGAGACGCTGAGGGCCCGCCTGGTGCGCGGCCTCGACCTGGCACTGCTGCCGGCGGGGGCGACGCCACCGGGCGAGCCCTTGTACGTACGCGGGTGAACTAGCCGGGGAACCAGGGGGGAACTAGCCGTAGATCGGGCCGGTGTACTTCTCGCCCGGACCCTGGCCCGGCTCGTCCCGGACGAGCGACGCCTCACGGAAGGCCAGCTGGAGGGACTTCAGGCCGTCGCGCAGCGGGGCCGCGTGGAAGGAGCTGATCTCGGTCGCGCTCGCGTCCAGCAGGCCGGCCAGCGCGTGCACCAGCTTGCGGGCCTCGTCCAGGTCCTTGTACTTGTCGCCCTCCTCCGTCAGGCCGAGCTTCACGGCGGCGGCGCTCATCAGGTTGACGGCGACCGTCACGATCACCTCGACGGCGGGGACCTCGGCGATGTCGCGGGTCATCTCGTCGAAGTCGGGGCCCGCGGCGGACTCGGCGGACTCAGCAGGGGTGTCACTCATGCCCCACACGATAGGCCCCGGTGTACGACGGTTCGCACCACCCCCGACTAGCTGCTAACCTTGTGTGACGACCGGCCGGACACACGTGTGTAAGTGTGACTGGCCCACAAGTGGAGGCTCCGATCTCCCACCTGACCGTCCTTCGGGGCGGCGGGTCACCCCGGTCAGGCGGCCACCATCGTTCCGTACGGACGATGGAGTCGCCCGAATGTGCGCCCCGCGGCATCACCGCGGCGGTGCTCCGGTAGTGCCAGGAGCCCCGCCTGTGATCGTCCGGGGCATTTTTTGTGCTTCGGCGCGGTTAGGTCTGTCTAACAGAGACAAACGCGGCCGTCCGCCAGATGGCCGTGTGGTGCTAACCGAGGAGGATCCATCAGCGCCGAGCCCCGCATCAACGACCGGATTCGCGTTCCAGAGGTGCGACTTGTCGGTCCCAGTGGCGAGCAGGTGGGCATTGTCCCGCTGGCCAAGGCACTGGAGCTTGCGCAGGAGTACGACCTGGACCTGGTCGAGGTGGCGGCGACCGCCCGTCCGCCTGTGTGCAAGCTCATGGACTACGGGAAGTTCAAGTACGAGTCGGCCATGAAGGCCCGTGAGGCGCGCAAGAACCAGGCGCACACGGTCATCAAGGAGATGAAGCTCCGGCCGAAGATCGACCCGCACGACTATGACACCAAGAAGGGTCACGTCGTTCGGTTCCTCAAGCAGGGCGACAAGGTCAAGATCACGATCATGTTCCGTGGTCGCGAGCAGTCCCGGCCCGAGTTGGGCTACCGACTGCTGCAGCGTCTCGCGGAGGACGTCCAGGACCTCGGTTTCGTTGAGTCGAACCCGAAGCAGGACGGCCGAAACATGATCATGGTTCTCGGTCCGCACAAGAAGAAGACCGAGGCGATGGCCGAGGCCCGCCAGGCTCAGGAGGCCCGCAAGGCCGACGCGAAGGCCAACCCCGGCCGCTCGCAGAACCTCGCGGAGACCGACAGCGTCGAGGACGAAGCCGAGGCCCCGGCCGAGGCTCCCGCCGAGGCGTGATCCCGGGGGACGCGAGTCCCCAGGACGTAACCGATACAAGAGCGACGCTCCACAGTGCCCGGTTTTCGTGACCGGGCACCGGAGCGCCACCGACGAGGAGAGAACGGCGCTATGCCGAAGAACAAGTCGCACAGCGGTGCCAGCAAGCGCTTCAAGGTCACCGGCTCCGGCAAGGTGCTCCGTGAGCGCGCCGGCAAGCGCCACCTGCTCGAGCACAAGTCGTCCCGCGTGACGCGCCGCCTCACCGGCAACGCCGAGATGGCCCCGGGCGACGCCAAGAAGATCAAGAAGCTTCTCGGCAAGTGACGCACCGGCGCGGTTGATCCTCCGATCACCGAACGCCGTACGTCTGGACCGGGACCCAATCGATTTCGGGCCGTGTGAAGACCACCACGGCCCCGCTACAAGGAGTTAACAAGTGGCACGCGTCAAGCGGGCAGTCAACGCCCACAAGAAGCGCCGGGCGATCCTCGAGCAGGCTTCCGGCTACCGCGGTCAGCGTTCGCGCCTGTACCGCAAGGCCAAGGAGCAGGTCACCCACTCGCTGGTCTACAACTACAACGACCGCAAGAAGCGCAAGGGTGACTTCCGCCAGCTGTGGATCCAGCGCATCAACGCCGCTGCCCGCGCGAACGGCATCACGTACAACCGCTTCATCCAGGGTCTGAAGGCCGCGAACGTCGAGGTCGACCGCAAGATCCTGGCCGAGCTGGCCGTCAACGACGCGGGCGCCTTCGCGGCGCTCGTCGAGGTCGCGCAGAAGGCGCTGCCGTCGGATGTGAACGCTCCGAAGGCTGCGTGACGCTGCCGCCGACCTCGAGTCGACGTGACTGAAGGACCCGCAGGCTGCTGAAGCCTGCGGGTCCGCTGTTTCCTGAACTGCCTGAGGTGACTCCATGCCCCCCGCCACCCCCGAGCTGATCTCCCCCCGTTCCCCCCGCGTCACCGCCGCCCGGCGGCTGGCCAAGCGGAACTTCCGGGGGAAGGAGCGGCTGTTTCTCGCGGAGGGGCCGCAGGCCGTGCGGGAGGCGGCGGCGCACGCGTCCACGCTGGTCGAGCTGTTCGCCACGCCGGAGGCGGCGGAGCGATATGCCGACATCATCGGTGAGGCACGTGACGCCGGGGCCCGGGTCCACCTCGCCGACGAGCAGGTCATCGCCGACATCTCCACCACCGTCACCCCGCAGGGACTCGTCGCGATCTGCCGGTTCCTCGACACGCCCTTCGCCGAGATCCTCGCGGCCCGCCCAAGGCTCGTCGCGGTGCTCGCGCACGTACGGGATCCCGGGAACGCCGGCACCGTGCTGCGGTGCGCCGATGCCGCCGGCGCCGAGGCCGTCGTACTGACCGACGCCTCCGTCGATCTCTACAACCCCAAGGCCGTACGGGCCTCCGTGGGCTCGCTGTTCCACCTCCCCGTCGCCGTCGGCGTCCCCGTGGAGGAGGCGGTGGAGGGACTCAAGGGAGTCGGCGTCCGCATCCTCGCCGCCGACGGCGCCGGTTCGGACGACCTCGACGACGAACTCGACAAGGGGACCATGGGCGGGCCGACCGCCTGGGTGTTCGGGAACGAGGCCTGGGGGCTCCCCGAGGAGACCCGCGCACTCGCGGACGCGGTGGTGCGCGTCCCGATCCACGGGAAGGCCGAGAGCCTGAACCTCGCCACCGCCGCCGCCGTATGTCTCTATGCGTCGGCCCGTGCACAGCGCGCCTCCGGAGGGTGCCGCTCCGTCACCGAGAGCTAGTAGGGTGACCAGCTCGGGAGCCCCTCAGACGCCTGAGAGGTGGGGTACGGGGATGAGTGTCGGCACGAGCAGCGCACCGGGCGCTCGGGACGTACGGCGTCCGCCCGCGTCCCGGCCCGGTGATCTCGCCGAGCTCGGCATCGATCCCGACCAGCTGCCCGACGGACTGGTCGTCGCGGACGAGCACGGGCTCGTGATCTGCTTCAACGCCGCCGCGGCCCGGATCACCGCCCGCACCGCCGAGGACGCCCTCGGACAGCGGCTGGAGAAGGCCCTGCCGTTAGAGGACCTGGAGGGCCGGCGCTGGTGGCAGCTGACCGATCCGTACGGCGGTCTCGCCATCCGGGTGGGGCAGCCCGAGTGCAATCTGCTGCTGCCCGGGGGGCGTGAGGTGCTGGTCTCCGCGAAGTACGTGCGCACGCGCCCCACCGGCCCCGTCCGCCGGGTCGTCGTCTCCCTCCGCGACACCGAGGCCCGCCGCCGCACCGAGCGCAGCCACGCCGAGCTGATCGCCACCGTCGCCCACGAGCTGCGCTCCCCGCTCACCTCGGTCAAGGGGTTCACGGCCACCCTGCTCGCGAAGTGGGAACGCTTCACCGACGACCAGAAACGGCTGATGCTGGAGACCGTCGACGCCGACGCCGACCGGGTCACCCGGCTCATCGCCGAGCTGCTCGACATCTCGCGGATCGACTCCGGGCGGCTGGAGGTCAGGCGCCAGCCCGTCGACATCGGCGCCGCCGTCGGGCGCCACATCCAGGCGTACGTCGCCGCGGGCCTGCCCGCCGACCGGTTCCTGCTGCGCCTGGAGCAGCCGCTGCCCGCCCTGTGGGCCGACCCCGACAAGATCGACCAGGTGCTCAGCAACCTCCTGGAAAATGCGGTGCGCCACGGCGAGGGAACCGTCACGATTGACATCACGCCCACGGCGTCCCCGCGCGAAGGGGAAGGCCATGAACACGCTGCCACGTCGGTCACGGTGAGCGACGAGGGGTCCGGCATCCCGGAGGAGTCCATGAACCGCGTCTTCACCCGCTTCTGGCGGGGCAGCAAGCGCGGCGGCACCGGCCTCGGGCTCTACATCGTCAAGGGCATCGTCGAGGCCCACGGCGGCACCATCACGGTCGGCCGCGCCCCCGGCGGCGGCGCCGAGTTCCGATTTACGTTGCCCGTGAGCGCTCCGGCCTATCTGACCTGAGCAGCCCGCGGGCGCATTCGTACACCTCCACCCCGTTAGACTCGGCCTTTGGCACCTTTGTGTCCCACAGACGGCCCTCTGACCTCTGAGTGAGTCGGTGACGGGGACCTTCAGCCAGCCAATCGGAAGCACGGGAAGAGATGTCGGCACCGAATAAGTCGTACGACCCTGTAGAGGTCGAGGCCTTGAAACCGGAAGAGATCGAGCGCATGCGGGACGAGGCGCTCGCCGCCTTCGCCGCCGCGGACTCCCTCGACGCGCTCCAGGAGGCCAAGGTCGCCCACACCGGCGGCACCTCCCCGCTGGCCCTCGCCAACCGCGAGATCGGCGCCCTGCCCCCGCACGCCAAGGCCGACGCCGGCAAGCGCGTCGGCCAGGCCCGCGGCGCCGTGAGCAAGGCGCTGGCAGCCCGCCAGGCCGAGCTCGAGGCCGAGCGCGACCAGCGGGTGCTGGTCGAGGAGGCGGTGGACCTCACGCTGCCGTACGACCGCGTACCGGCAGGCGCCCGCCACCCGCTCACCACGCTCTCGGAGCGCATCGAGGACGTCTTCGTGGCCATGGGCTACGAGGTCGCCGAGGGCCCTCAGGTCGAGGCCGAGTGGTTCAACTTCGACGCCCTGAACATCGGCCCGGACCACCCGGCCCGCGGCGAGGCCGACACGTTCTTCGTGCAGGGCCCTGACGGCGGCACCGAGTCCGGCGTCGTGCTGCGCACCCACACCTCGCCCGTGCAGATCCGCTCCCTGCTCGACCGCGAGCTGCCGGTCTACGTGATCTGCCCCGGCGTCGTCTACCGCACCGACGAGCTGGACGCCACGCACACGCCCGTCTTCCGCCAGGTCGAGCTGCTCGCCGTGGACGAGGGCCTCACCATGGCCGACCTCAAGGGCACCATGGACCACATGGTGCAGGCGCTGTTCGGCGAGGGTATGAAGACCCGGCTGCGGCCCAACTTCTTCCCCTTCACCGAGCCGTCCGCCGAGATGGACATGGTGTGCTACGTCTGCCGTGGCGAGTCCGTCGGCAACCCCGACCGGCCCTGCCGCACCTGCTCCAGCGAGGGCTGGATCGAGCTCGGCGGCTGCGGCATGGTCAACCCCAAGGTGCTGACCGCCTGCGGCGTCGACCCGGAGAAGTACAGCGGCTTCGCCTTCGGGTTCGGCATCGAGCGGATGCTGATGTTCCGCCACAACGTCGAAGACATGCGAGACATGGTCGAGGGTGACGTCCGGTTCACCCGGCCGTTCGGGATGGAGATCTGATGCGGGTCCCGCTTTCTTGGCTGCGGGAGTACGTCGACCTGCCGGCGACTCAGACCGGACGTGACGTCCAGGCCAAGCTCATTTCGGCCGGTCTGGAGGTCGAGACCGTCGAGCACCTCGGCGCCGACCTCAAGGGCCCCCTCGTCGTCGGCCAGGTGCTGACCATCGAGGAGCTGGAGGGCTTCAAGAAGCCGATCCGCTTCTGCACCGTCGACGTCGGCCAGGCCAACGGCACCGGCGAGCCCCAGGAGATCGTCTGCGGCGCCCGCAACTTCGCCGTCGGCGACAAGGTCGTCGTGGTGCTGCCCGGCGCCACCCTGCCGGGCGGCTTCTCGATCGCCGCCCGCAAGACGTACGGCAAGACGTCCCACGGCATGATCTGCTCCGGCGACGAGCTGGGCATGGGCGACGACGGCAGCCACGGCATCATCGTGCTGCCGCCGGAGACCGAGGTCGGCAAGGACGCCATCGAGCTCCTGGAACTGGTCGACGAGGTCCTGGACATCGCCGTCACCGCCAACCGCGGCGACTGCCTGTCCATCCGCGGCGTCGCCCGCGAGACCGCCATCGCCTACGGCCTCCCGCTGCGCGACCCGGCCCTCCTCGACGTCCCGGCCCCGAACGCCTTCGGCTACCCGGTGCAGGTCTCCGACCCCGTCGGCTGCGACCGCTTCACCGCGCGCACCGTCACCGGTCTGAGCCCCGAGGCACGCTCCCCGATCTGGCTGCAGCGCCGCCTGCAGAAGGTCGGCATGCGCCCGATCTCGCTCGCCGTCGACGTCACCAACTACGTGATGATGGAGCTCGGCCAGCCGCTCCATGCCTACGACCGCACGCTCGTCCAGGGCACCATCGGAGTCCGCCGGGCCGAGGAGGGCGAGAAGATCGTCACCCTCGACGGCGTCACCCGCACCCTGCACGCCGAGGACCTGGTGATCACCGACGAGCGCGGCCCGATCGGCCTCGCCGGCGTCATGGGCGGCGCCAACACGGAGATCGCCGACCACACCGAGGCCGAGGGCACGACCGACATCGTGATCGAGGCCGCGCACTTCAACGCGGTCTCCATCGCCCGTACGGCGCGCCGCCACAAGCTGTCCTCCGAGGCGTCCAAGCGCTTCGAGCGCGGCGTCGACCCGCAGGCCGCCTCCGCCGCCGCCCAGCGCACGGTCGACCTGCTGGTGCTGCTCGCGGGCGGCACCGCCGAGGCCGGCGTCACCGAGGTGATCGCGCCGTCCGCGCCGCACACCATCACCGTCCCGGCGAACCACCCGGACAAGGTCGCGGGCGTCGAGTACGGCCGCGAGACCGTCGTACGCCGTCTCCAGCAGATCGGCTGCGACGTGTACGGGCAGGACGAGCTGATCGTCACCGTGCCGTCCTGGCGGCCCGACCTCGCCGAGGTCAACGACCTCGCCGAAGAGGTCATCCGCCTGGAGGGCTACGAGAACCTGCCCTCCACGCTGCCCAAGCCGCCGTCCGGCCGCGGCCTGACCCACCGGCAGCGGCTGCACCGCCGTGTCGGCCGGGCCCTGGCCGGTGCCGGATACGTCGAGGCGCCGAACTACCCGTTCGTCAGCGAGCAGGTCTTCGACCAGCTCGCCCTCGCGGCGGACGACCCGGCCCGCCGAGTCGTCAAGCTGGTCAACCCGCTCAACGACGAGGAGCCGGCCCTTCGGACGTCGCTGCTGCCGGGCCTGCTCGGTGCCCTGCGGCGCAATGACGGCCGGGGCTCCCACGACCTGGCGTTGTTCGAGACCGGCCTGGTCTTCCTCCCGCGCGAGGAGCAGCGGGTCGCGGTGTCGCTGTCCGTCGAGCGGCGTCCGACCGACGAGGAGATCGCGGAGCTGAACGCCGCGCTTCCCGAGCAGCCGCGTCACGTCGCCGTCGTCCTCGCGGGCGCCCGCGAGCAGGCCGGCTGGTGGGGCAAGGGCCGTCCGGCCGACTGGGCCGACGCGGTCGAGGCAGCGCGTGCGGTCGCGCGTGAAGCCGGTGCCGAACTGGTGGTCCGCGGTGGGCAGTACGGGCCGTGGCACCCGGGGCGGTGCGCCGAGCTGGTCGTCGTCGCGGACGGTGCCGAGCGGGTCGTCGGTCACGCGGGTGAGCTGCACCCGCGTGTGGTGAAGGCGCTCGGGCTGCCTGCCCGCACCTGTGCGATGGAGCTCGACCTAGACGCGCTGGAGCAGGTCGGTGACGGTACGCCGCAGGCGCCGGGCATCTCGACGTTCCCCGTCGCCACCCAGGATGTCGCGCTGGTGGTCGACAAGTTCGTACCGCACGCCGATGTGGAGGCCGCGCTGCGTGAGGGCGCGGGTGAACTGCTGGAGGCGATCCGGCTGTTCGACGTATATGAGAACGCGGAGCAGCTCGGGGACGGTCGCAAGTCGCTCGCGTATGCGTTGCGGTTCCGGGCGTCCGATCGGACGCTGACGGTGGATGAGGCGTCGGCGGCTCGGGATGCGGCGGTTGCCCTCGCGGGCGAGCGTACGGGGGCTGTGCTGAGGGGCTAGTCGTGCGGGCCGCTGTGGTCGGCCGGCTGCGGGTTGTCCCTCCATCTCACTCGATCGGGTGAGATGTCCGGGTGAACTGGCCCGATCCGGCCATGCGGTCGACAGAATCGGACCGGCCTTTCGGGGTCGGTCCGATTGCGCTGTCAGGCCTAATTGGGGGGCCCATCGGCATGATCCGCATCAAGGCTGGGGTGCCCCGCAGGGTGGGGCGGACCCGGACGGACTCACGGGGGCCCACCCACCGGGGCCTGCCCGCATGGCTCCGGACGAGCACCCGTCGGCCCTGTCGCAGGCCGCTGCGCCGGGCGCTCTCGCTCGGCTTGCCCACGGTCTGGGGAGCCGTCGCGATCACGTACAAGCTGGCCTGTCCGCTCGCCCAGCAGAACGGGTTCGGCGCGCGTGCGGTCACCAGCGCCGTCTTCTTCTTCGTCGGCACCGGACTGATACTCCACGTCCACCGCACCCTGTTGCGCGAACTCCGGCAGGCCCGTCAGGTCGCCGGCGCCGCCCAGAGCGTGCTGCTGCGGCCGTTGCCCCCGCGCATCGACGGGCTTCACATCGCCGCCGCCCAGTTGTCCGCGGACCGCGGCGCCACCATCGGTGGCGACCTGTACGAGGTCGTCGCCACCGAGCACGGCGTACGGGTCGTGATGGGCGACGTCCGCGGACACGGGCTGGCCGCGATCGGCACGGCCGCCGCCGTCCTCGGCAGCTTCCGCGAGGCCGCCCACGACGAGGCCGAACTCGACGGTGTGCTGCGCCGGCTGGAACGCGCGCTGGCCCGGCATCTGCGCGAGCGCGCCCGCGCCGAGCACCCCTCGGCCGGACCGGAGCCCGACAACCCGGTCGCCGAGGAGTTCGTGACCGTACTGCTGCTGGAGATCGGCCGGGGCGGGGAGGTGCATGCCCTCAACTGCGGCCACCCGTGGCCGTATCTGCTCAGCGGCAGCCGCGTCGAACCTCTCGCCCGCGCGGATCCCCTGCCACCTCTCGGCCCGTTCCCGCTCCCGTCCGAACTGTCCGCCCTGCGCTGCGGCCCTCTGCTGCCCGGCGAGGCACTGGTCCTGCACACGGACGGAGCCGAGGACGCGAGGGACGCGCGTGGCTCGTTCTTCCCCCTGTCCGAGGCGCTGTCGGAGGTCGTCCGTGGCAACCCCGCCGCCGTTCCTCAGGCCGTACTGGGCTCGGTCTTCACCGCGCTCCTGCGCCACACGGGCGGCGCCCCCGCGGACGACGTCGCCCTACTGGTACTTCGCAACGACCGCCAGGTATCGCATGACTCGGGGGCGCGGGACGGTGACACCTGCGGCTCCGCCGCACGGGCGCGACCAGCCACAACCAACCCGCAGCCGACAAGGCACCTCTAGCTGAACGGCGTTGAGCCCACTCGGCCCGGCCGGCGGAGCCGTCCGCCCCGCCACGGAGTGTCGGGCAGGCAGCTGGGCGGACGGCGCGGAGACGGGCCGCCGCACTGTACGAGGGGGAGCCGGCGGCCCGGCCGGCCTCTTGCGAGGCATTTCAGTCAACCGGCTGGAAACTCTCCGCGACAGTGTGCATACAGCGCGGATTCGAGTACTCCGTTCACACCCCGTGTGAAGGCGGAACCACTACTCTGACGGCACCGAGGCACCCGGGGGGCATCCCATGCAGCCCAACACTCTGCTCGACGCGATCCTGGACGAGGCGGGCATCTCGCACGCGGGACTCGCCGCCCATGTGAACCAGGCGGGCCGGGCGCGCGGTCTCGCGCTCAGATACGAACACACCGCCGTGGCACGGTGGTTGAAGGGGCAGCGGCCGAGGGGCCAGGTGCCCGACCTGATCTGCGAGGTGCTCGCCAACCGGCTGCAACGCCCCGTCACCCTCGACGACATCGGCCTCGGCGTGCCCGGCGAGCCGTCCGCCCCGCACGGCACGTCGTTGTCCGGGTTCGTGGAACGGGCCACCGCCCTGTGGCGTTCCGACGAGCAGCAGCGCCCGCACATCCTGGGCGCTCCGGCGGTCACGGGCACGCCCGCCGTCATGCCCGTGTGGGAGTGGGAGAACCCGCCCGAGGACGTCGACGTCTCGCGGGGCGGCCGGCACCGGGTCACCTCGGCCGACATCGAGATGCTGCGCGCGGCCCGTGCGCACTACGAGCAGATGTACCGCAAGGCCGGCGGTGTCGCGACCCGCACCAGGATCGTCGGCTTCCTGAACGCCGAGGCAGCCCCGCTGCTGCGCGGCAGCTACACCGACGAGACGGGCCGTCAACTGCACCGCGCCACCGGCGGGTTGGTGGCGGTCGCCGGGATCTGCGCGTACGACTCGGACGCGCACGGCCTCGCCCAGCGCTACTTCCACCAGGCGCTCAGGCTCGCCAAGGCCAGCGGGGACCGGGGGCTGGGCGCGTACGTGATCGCGCTCCTCGTCAACCAGGCGCTGTTCATGCGGGAGTACCGCCAGGCCGTCGCCTTCGCGGAGGCCGCGCTGCGCGCCGCAGGCCGGCACATCACCCCGGCGCTCGCCTCCGATCTGTACGCGATGCAGGCGAAGGCGTACGCGCACCTCGGCGACGGCACGAGCGCGCTGTCCTGCATCCGGCGGGCCGAACAGGCCGCCGAACGCATCCGGCGCGGATACGAGCCGGACGAAACGGGCTATGTCCAGCCGGGACTCGTCAACGTCCAGGTGGCGGAGGCGCTCCTGAGCCTCGGCGAAGTGGCGGCGGCGCGGGAGCACGCCATGGCCGCCGTCGACAACCCCGCCCACGACCGCGGCCGGGTGCACCGGCTCGCCATGCTCAGCACCATCGAACTGCGCCAGGGCAACGCCGACAAGGCGGTGGCCATCGCCGTACAGATGGCGGAACAGGCGCGGGGAATGGAGTCCCAGCGCCTGCGAGACAGACTCCGGGCGGTGCGCGAACACCTCGTGCGCAGCGGCTGTGCGGGCACCGCCGAGGCCGCCGCACTCATCGACGGTGCACTGCGCGTACCGCTGTAGACGGACGCACCGCCACCGACACCTCATCGTTCCTGCTGCGATATTGCCACTTACTCGACGGAAGGTGGCAGAACCGTGCAGTGGACGAAACAGAACGAGCAAACTGTGTATGCGAACCGCTGGTTCAGCGTCAATCTCGCGGATGTCGAGCTGCCGGACGGTCGGCACCTCGATCACTTTTTGATACGGCTGCGGCCCGTTGCCGTGGCCACGGTGGTCAACGAGGCCAATGAAGTCCTCCTCCTGTGGCGCCACCGCTTCATCACCGACAGCTGGGGGTGGGAACTCGCGGCGGGTGTGGTCGAGGACGGGGAGGACATCGCCGTCGCGGCCGCCAGGGAACTCGAGGAAGAGACCGGCTGGCGGCCGGGACCCCTGCACCACCTGATGAGCGTGGAGCCGTCCAACGGGCTCACCGACGCCAGGCACCACATCTACTGGGCCGACGAGGGCGAGTACCTCGGACACCCCGTGGACGACTTCGAGTCGGACCGCCGGGAGTGGGTCCCCCTCAAGCTCGTTCCCGACATGGTCGCCCGCGGCGAGGTCCCGGCCGCGAACATGGCGGCCGCGTTACTGCTGCTGCATCATCTCCGGCTCGGGCAGGACGCCATGCCCTGACTCCCCCACCGCGTCCTGGAGCCGTACTAGTGCCCCAGGGCCTGCCAGACCGTCACGACGAGTGCGCCCATGGCGGTGAGTACCGCTACCGCGGGCAGCGGCCAGCGGGCGTGCTCCAGGGCGACGATCCGGGTGCTCAGGTCGTCGACTTCCTTGTCCGTCTCCTCGGTGCGATGACTGAGCAGAGCCAGCCCTCCCTCGACCCGCGCGTAGGCGACGTCGAGGCGGCGGCGTAACTCTGCGAGTTCACCATGGACCACGGGATGCTCGGGGTCGGTGGTCACGAGTCCGTTCCTTTCTGTAGTCGTCTCATCCCTTGCATGCGCATGAAGAGTCAACTCGCCTGGTGGGCGCGTGGGGAGAGTGTGCGAGGGGCATATGCGAGCCCGGTGCGCACACGGTGTGTGAATGCAGTGGGCCCGGCACTCCGCAGAGTGCCGGGCCCTTTCAAGCCACGGTGCGTGATCAGGCGTACGTGTAGAAGCCCGATCCCGACTTCCGGCCCAGCCGGCCCGCGTCGACCATGCGCTGCAGCAGCGGGGGAGCGGCGTACAGCGGCTCCTTGTACTCCTCGTACATCGAGAACGCGACGGAGGCGACCGTGTCCAGGCCGATCAGGTCGGTCAGCTTCAGCGGTCCCATCGGGTGGGCGCAGCCGAGCTCCATGCCGTTGTCGATGTCCTCGCGGCTGGCGATGCCCGACTCGAACATCCGGATCGCGGAGAGGAGATACGGGATCAGCAGCGCGTTGACCACGAAGCCGGAGCGGTCCTGGGCGCGGATGGCGTGCTTGCCGAGCACCTTCTCGGCGAAGACCTGGGCCCGGCCGAGCGTGCCCTCGGAGGTGGTGAGCGCCGGGATCAGCTCGACGAGCTTCTGCACCGGGGCCGGGTTGAAGAAGTGGATGCCGATGACGTGGTCGGGGCGGGAGGTGGCGACCGCCAGCCTCACCAGGGGGATCGAGGAGGTGTTGGAGGCCAGGATCGCGTCGGGCCGGGTCACGACCTGGTCGAGGACCTGGAAGATCTCGGTCTTGACCTGCTCGTTCTCGACGACGGCCTCGATCACCAGGTCGCGGTCCGCGAACTCGCCGAGGTCGGTGGTGAAGCTGAGGCGCGCCAGCGTGGCGTCTCTCTCCTGCTCGGAGATCTTGCCGCGCTCGGCGGCCTTCGCCAGGGAGTTGAACAGCCGGGTCCGGCCGATTTCCAGGGCCTCGCCGGTGGTCTCGGCGACCATCACGTCCAGGCCGGCGCGGGCGCACACCTCGGCGATGCCCGCTCCCATCTGGCCGCAGCCGACCACTCCGACGCGCTCGATGTCGGTCACATCGTCCCTTTCGCTGGTCTACGGGCATCGCAGGGTCCGGTGGTTCCGGTGCCTGCTCCGTTCGTGCACGTTACCGCCAAGTATCGATGATCGATCGCCGGGGTCGGGCAATCCGTCGGGCATCCTGGGGCGCGGAGACGGTCCGTGACCGTGCGGATCCGCGGTGTTTCGGGGGTGTGCAGATGGGACGAGTGTCACGTAGGGCGTTCGCGCTGGCCGCGCTGGCGACGCTCACGACGGGCTCGGGCGGTGCGTCGGCCGCACCGGGCCGGCGGTCGGCCAGGCCGCGAATGGTCGCCGAGATGCGGGGCGTGTGGCTGGCGACCGTGGCGAACCGGGACTGGCCCTCCCGGCCGGGCCTGAGTGCGGCGGACCAGCGGGCCGAACTGCTGGCCCACCTCGACCGGGCCGCGGACACCGGCCTCAACACGGTGATCTTCCAGGTGCGGCCCACCGCCGACGCCCTGTGGCCCTCGCCGTACGAGCCCTGGTCGCAGTACCTCACCGGCACCCAGGGCAAGCACCCCGGCTGGGACCCGCTGGGCACGGCCGTCGAGGAGGCGCACGCGCGCGGTCTGGAACTGCACGCCTGGTTCAACCCGTACCGGATCGCGAGCCACACGGACCCCGCGAAGCTCGTCGCGACCCACCCCGCCCGCCTCCACCCCGACTGGGTGGTGACGTACGGAGGGAAGCTCTTCTACAACCCGGGGCTGCCCGAGGTCCGTGCCTTCGTGCAGGACGCGATCCTCGACGCGGTGGAGAAGTACCCCGTCGACGCCGTGCACTTCGACGACTACTTCTACCCGTATCCCGTGGCGGGCCAGACCTTCGACGACGGCGAGGCCTACGACACGTACGGCGGCGGCTTTCCGAACCGGGCCGCCTGGCGGCGCAACAACACCGACCTGCTGGTGCGCGAGACCTCGGCCCGTATCAAGGCGATCCGGCCCGCCGCGCGCTTCGGCATCAGCCCCTTCGGGGTGTGGCGCAACGACACCACCGACCCGCTCGGGTCGCAGACCCGGGCGCTGCAGGCCTACGACGACCTGTACGCCGACACCCGCACATGGGTCCGGAAGAACTGGATCGACTACATCGTCCCGCAGCTGTACTGGAACATCGGCTTCGCCGCCGCCGACTACGCGAAGCTGCTGCCCTGGTGGGCGGAGGTGGCGCGGGGCACCGGGACACAGCTGTACGCCGGTGAGGCGCTGTACAAGGCCGGCGACCCGGCGCAGCCCGCGCCCTGGCAGGACCCCGCCGAACTCTCCCGGCACCTCACGCTCGCCCAGGACCATCCGGAGGTGGGCGGGCACGTCTTCTTCGCCGCCAAGGACGTGGCGGCGGACCCCGTCGGGGCCATGGCGCGGGTGGTCGCCGACCACTACGGGCAGCCGGCGAGGACCCTGCTACGGGACTAGGTGTTCATTTCCTTGTGCCGGATCTCGGTGTCGGGACCCGGGGAGCACACGCCCTCGTGCCCGTCCTCGAAGCGGACGCGGTACGGGGGGTTGCCCTCCCGGCCCAGCACCTCCACGATCTCGCCGATCTTGTCGTGCTGTCCGACCACCCTGCCGTGCTGGACAAGCTGGTCGCCAACGGTTGCAAGCATCTGTCGGGCCTCCTCACCATCTGCGGGAGCAGCGGTCCGTGGCCTTGAGTTTACGGCGCCGGGCCCGGTCGGGACCGGTGCGTGCGCGCCGTTCAGCCTCGCGCCCGCTGCGTGACGGCGATGCACACGAGCACCGCCGCGGCCGTCAGCGGTGCGGCCACCGTCAGGTGCTCGCCCAGCAGCAGCACCGACCACACCAGTGTGAGCAGCGGCTGGGCCAACTGCAACTGGCTGGCCCTGGGGATGCCGATGGCGGCCATGCCCCGGTACCAGACGACGAGGCCGAGGAACTGCGACCCCGCCGCCACCCACAGCAGCCCGGCCACGCTGTGCGTGGTGAGGTGGACGGGTTCGTACGACAGCGCCAGCGCGGCAGCGGGCACGGCCGCCGGCAGACACAGCACCAGCGCCCAGCCGATCACCTGCCAGCCCGGCATGACCCGGGCCAGCCGGCCGCCCTCGGTGTAGCCGGCGGCGCACACCAGCAGCGCCGCGAAGAGGTAGAGGTCGGCGGTGCCGAGGGCGCCGCCGCTCTGCTGCACCGTGAAGGCGGCCACCGCGGCGGCACCCGCGAGCGCCGCCGACCAGAAGGTGCGGGAGGGGCGGGTGCCCATGCGCAGGGCGGAGCAGAGGGCGGTGGTCAGCGGGAGCAGACCGACCACGACGGCGGCGTGCGCGGTGGTGGAGGTTTCCAGCGCGAGCGTGCTCAGCAGCGGGAAGCCGACGACGACACCGGCGGCGACCACCGCGAGGCCCGGCCAGTGCCGGCGGCCGGGCAGCGGGACACGCAGGGCCAGCAGGCAGCCGCCCGCGATCAGCGCCGCGAGGACGCTGCGCACGGCAACGAGGGACCAGGGGCCGAAGCCCTCCAGGCCCCAGGCGGTGGCGGGGAAGGTGAGGGAGAAGGCGACGACGCCGAGGGCGGCCTGGAGGGTTCCCGCGGAGGTGGTCCCGGTGGTCCCGGTCGTTCCGGTCGTTCCGTGGGTCCCGGTCGTTCCGTTCGGAGGGGTGACCGCTATCCCGGTCGGCGTAGTAGCGCTACTCTGTGCTCTCATGCAAGAGCGTAGCAGTGTGCATGATCTGGCGGAACGGCTGCGTCGAGAGCTGGACCGCTACTCTCCGGGTGGAAAGCTCCCGTCGAGCCGTGCCCTCGTCGAACGCTTCCGGGTCAGCCCGGTGACCGTCTCCCGGGCTCTCGCGCAACTGGCCGCCGAGGGGCTGGTGGTCACCCGGCCCGGTGCCGGCGCCTTCCGGGCCCGGCCTCGCGCGGAGGCCGCCGCCGTGGGTGACACGTCGTGGCAGGAGGTCGCCCTCAGTGCGGACAGCGCCGCGGAGCTCGTACCGCGCTCGGTGGACGCGTCCGGTGTCCTGGTCACGCTGGCCGCCCCGGCATCCGGCGTGATCGAGTTCAACGGCGGCTATCTGCATCCGTCGTTGCAGCCGGAGCGGGCGATGGCCGCGGCGCTGTCCCGCGCGGGCCGTCGCCCCGGAGCGTGGGGGCGGCCGCCGGTGGAGGGGCTGCCGGAGCTGCGGGAGTGGTTCGCGCGGAGTATCGGCGGTGCGGTCACAGCCGCGGAGGTGCTCGTCACCTCGGGCGGCCAGTCCGCGCTGACCACCGCGCTGCGTGCGCTCGCCCCGCCCGGCGCGCCCGTGCTCGTCGAGTCGCCCACCTATCCGGGCATGCTGGCGATCGCCCGCGCGGCGGGTCTGCGCCCGGTCCCGGTGCCGGTCGACGCGGACGGTGTACGGCCGGCCCTGCTCGCCGACGCGTTCCGGGCCACTGGCGCCCGGGTCTTCGTCTGCCAGCCGCTGTTCCAGAACCCGACCGGCGGCGTGCTCGCCCCCGAGCGGCGCGGCGAGGTGCTGCGCATCGCGCGCGAGGCGGGTGCGTTCGTCGTCGAGGACGACTTCGTGCGACGGCTCGTGCACGAGGACGCGGGACCGCTGCCGCGCCCGCTGGCCGCCGACGACCCCGACGGCGTCGTCGTCCACGTCGGCTCGTTGACCAAGGCGACCTCGCCCAGCTTCCGGGTGAGCGCGCTTGCCGGGCACGGGCCGGTGCTGGAGCGGCTGCGTGCCATCCAGGTCGTCGACACCTTCTTCGTGCCCCGGCCCCTGCAGGAGGCGGCCCTCGAACTGGTCGGCTCGCCCGCCTGGCCGCGCCATCTGCGCGCGATCTCGGCGGAGTTGAAGACGCGGCGCGACACGATGACGGCCGCGCTGCGGCTCGGCCTCCCCGAACTCTCCCTCCCGCACATCCCGTCCGGCGGCTACCACCTGTGGCTCCGCCTCCCCGACGGCACGGAGGAGTCCGCCCTGGCGGCTGCCGCCCTGCGCGCGGGCGTCGCGATCACCCCGGGCCGCCCCTACTTCAGCGCCGAACCGCCCGCCGGACACGTGCGGTTGAGCTTCGCGGCGGTGGCGGGGACGGGAGAGATCGCTGAAGGCGTACGGCGTCTTCGTGCGGCCTGTGACGAGGTGCTCCACGGGCCTGCCGGGTGAGGCGCCGGCGAGGCGAAAACCGCTCGACGCCGCCCGCCGTGAGCTGCGAATCTCCCCGCATGACCGACACCCCGCCCCTCGCCGAGGGCTACGAGATCTCCACCGACCCCGACCGCATCGACACCGAGCGCGTGCACCGCTGGCTGTCCACCGACGCGTACTGGGCGATCGGCCGGACCCGGGAGAAGCAGGACCGCGCGATCGGCGGGTCACTCAACTTCGGGGTGTACGAGATGGTTTCGGGTGAACAGGTAGCATATGCCCGGATCATCACGGACCGGGCGACCTTCGCGTGGCTGTGCGACGTGTACGTCGACCCGTCGGTGCGCGGCAAGGGGATCGGTACGGCGCTCGTCGGGGCCGTACGGGAGCACCTGCGGCCGGACGGGCTGCGGCGGATCCTGCTGGCCACGCACGACGCCCACGGGGTGTACGAGAAGCTGGGGTTCGCGCCGCTGGAGAAGCCGGACCAGTGGATGGCGCTGGTCCTCTAGCGGGCCGACTCGGATAACTCCCAGGTAACACCTCTTGACCTGCGGACTTTCGCGACTCACCATCGCCGCATGCAACTACGGGTCACGTTCGTCGCCGCCGCGCGCAGCGCCCCGCTGCTCGCCGAGCGCTTCGAGGACGACCGCCCGCTGGACCAGGCCGGCTGGCACGAGGTGCAGCAGGTCGCCCGGGACCTGATCCCGCTGGCGGCGGCCGAGCTGCGCTACTGCTCGCCGACCCCGCGCAGCCGCGCCACCGGGGACGCCCTGGGCTACTCGCCGCTGGTGCAGCTCGCACTGCGGGACTGTGGCATGGGGCGCTGGCGTGGGCTGACCCTCGGGGAGGCGATGGCCCGTGAGCCGGAAGCCGTGGACGCCTGGCTCGCCGACCCGAACGGCACGCCGCACGGCGGTGAGTCGCTGCGGGAGTTCATCTCCCGGGTCGGGAACTGGCTGGACACCCGCCCCGTCGAGGACGGCGGCCGGATCGTCGCCGTGGCCGAGCCCTCGGTGATCCGTGCCGCCCTGGTGTACGCGATGAAGGCGCCGCCCTCGACGTACTGGAACATCGACGTCCGCCCGCTGTCCACGGCCGTCGTCACCGGCCGGGCGAGGCGCTGGAACCTCCGGCTCGACGGAGTGCCGGCTCAGCCCTCGCGGGCGTAGTCGGTGGTCAGGACCAGGTCCTTCGCGGGGCCGCCCACGCGCCACACGGTCCGCCAGTGGTCCTGGTCGCGGACGGTGAACTCCCCGCGGTAGAGATCCGCCACGCAGGGGTGGTCGGCGACGTGGTGTCCGGAGGTCAGGTCCAGGTCGTGGAAGGGCCGCCCGTCGGCGAAGCGTACGTCCGCCGTGCCGGGTGAGCTCCCCGGCCCCGGCAGGAAGCGCAGGGTGCGCTCGGCGGGGCGGGGGACGCCCTGCCAGGTGAAGGTGCCGGACTCGTGGTGCAGCAGTCCGCCGTCGTCCAGCGGGCTGAAAGTCGTCGTTCCGGTGAAGCGGCCCTCGGCGCCGCTCGTCAGATCCCGCACGGCTCGCGCGACCCGCCAGCTCCCGGCCAGATACGCCAGTACGTCCGGCACTGGCCAGAACTCGCCCATTCCGTGCCGTCCTCCGTCTCATCCGTTGTTGTGCGACCCATTGACGCGTCCCTGCCCCCTCCCTATCTTGCCGTTCGAACTGCTGATCATTGTCCGGTATTTCGAACCGCATCACCGTACAACTCCACACCCCTGAGCCGCGGAGTATCCATGTCAAGCACCCGCACCCGCTGGAGACTCGGTCTCACGGCCACCGCCCTGCTGATGGCGGCCGGTCTGATCCCGGCACCCGCGCACGCCGAGGACGTCACCGACTACGCGATCACCGTCGACCCGACCGCCAAGGGCGCGAAGATCGACGACACGATGTACGGCGTGTTCTTCGAGGACATCAACCGGGCCGCCGACGGCGGGTTGTACGCCGAGCTCGTGCAGAACCGGTCCTTCGAGTACTCCACCGCCGACAACACCTCGTACACGCCCCTCACCTCCTGGACGGTGGACGGCACCGCGCAGGTCGTGAACGACGACGGCCGGCTGGGCGAGCGCAACCGCAACTACCTCTCCCTGGGCGCCGGTTCGTCCGTCACGAACGCCGGCTACAACACCGGCATCCACGTGGACGAAGGCAAGAAGTACGACTTCTCGGTGTGGGCCCGCGCCACCGCCGGCACCACCCTCACCGTCGCCCTCCAGGACGCGGACGGCACCCTGGCCACCACCCGCAAGGTGGCGGTCACGAAGAGCGGCTGGGCCAAGTACACCGCCACCTTCACCGCGACCCGCACCAGCAGCAAGGGCCGGCTCGCCGTCGCGTCCTTGGCCGCGGCGGCCCTCGACATGGTGTCCCTCTTCCCGCGCGACACCTACAAGCACGAGGCGAACGGCCTGCGCAAGGACCTCGCCGAGAAGGTCGCCGCCCTGCACCCGGGCTTCGTGCGCTTCCCCGGCGGCTGCCTGGTCAACACCGGCTCCATGGAGGACTACAGCGAGGCCTCCGGCTACCAGCGCAAGCGCTCCTATCAGTGGAAGGACACCATCGGCCCGGTCGAGGAGCGCGCCACCAACGCCAACTTCTGGGGCTACAACCAGTCGTACGGCCTCGGCTACTACGAGTACTTCCGCTTCGCCGAGGACATCGGCGCGATGCCCCTGCCCGTGGTCCCGGCCCTGGTGACCGGCTGCGGCCAGAACAAGGCCGTCGTCGACGAGGCGCTGCTCAAGCGGCACATCCAGGACACCCTCGATCTCATCGAGTTCGCCAACGGACCGGTGACGTCGACCTGGGGCAAGAAGCGTGCCCGGATGGGCCATCCCGAGCCCTTCCACCTCACCCACCTCGAGGTCGGCAACGAGGAGAACCTCCCGGTCGAGTTCTTCGCCCGGTTCAAGGAGTTCCGTGCCGCCATCGAGGCGAAGTACCCCGACATCACGGTCATCTCCAACTCGGGCCCGGACGACGCCGGTTCGACCTTCGACACGGCCTGGCAACTCAACCGGGACGCCGACGTCGCCATGGTCGACGAGCACTACTACAACAGCCCGCAGTGGTTCCTGCAGAACAACGACCGCTACGACTCCTACGACCGCAGCGGCCCCAAGGTCTTCCTCGGCGAGTACGCCTCCTGGGGCAACGCCTTCAAGAACGGCCTCGCCGAGGCCGCGTTCATGACCGGCCTGGAGCGCAACGCCGACGTCGTCAAACTCGCCTCCTACGCCCCGCTGTACGCCAACGAGGACTACGTGCAGTGGAGCCCGGACCTGGTGTGGTTCAACAACCACGCCTCCTGGAACTCCGCCAACTACGAGGTCCAGAAGCTGTTCATGAACAACGTCGGCGACCGCGTGGTGCCCTCGACGGCCACCGGTACGCCCTCGCTGCTCGCCCCCATCACCGGTGCCGTCGGCCTGTCGACGTGGGCGACCACGGCGGCGTACGACGATGTGAAGGTGACCGGCGCGGACGGCGCGACGCTGCTCAGCGACGACTTCAGCGGTGACGCCTCGAAGTGGACCCACACGGGCGGCGGCAGCTGGAGCGTCCAGGACGGGCAGTACGTGCAGACCGACGTGGCCGCCGAGAACACCATGGTCTCGGCCGGCGACCCGGCGTGGCACGACTACGACCTGCATGTGAAGGCCACCAAGAAGTCCGGCAAGGAGGGCTTCCTCGTCGCCTTCGGCGTCAAGGACACCGGCAACTACTACTGGTGGAACCTGGGCGGCTGGAACAACACCCAGTCCGCCGTCGAACAGGCCGTGGACGGCGGCAAGTCGACGCTCGTGTCCAAGGCCGGGTCGGTCGAGACGGGTCGTGCCTACGACATCGACGTCAAGGTGCGGGGCCGCCAGGTCACCCTCTACCTCGACGGCCAGGAGTGGGGCAGCTTCACCGACGACAAGCCGGCCGAGCCGTTCCGGCAGGTCGTCACCAAGGACCAGAAGACCGGTGACCTGATCGTCAAGGTCGTCAACGCCCAGTCCTCGGCGGCCCGTACGGCGATCGACCTGGGCGGCGCGAAGGTCGCGTCCGAGGCGAAGGTGACCACGCTGGCCGCCGCGCCGGACGCGGTGAACACGGAGACCGCCGCGGCGGTGGCGCCGGTGGCGTCCACCTTCTTCGGGGTCACCGACAAGTTCACGTACACCTTCCCGGCGAACTCGGTCACGTTCCTGAGGATCAAGAAGAGGTGACCGGTCCGGGCGCGGGCCGCTGTCCGAGGGGCGGCGGCCCACGCCCGGCACTCACTTTCCGAAGTACTCCTGAGCCGCGCGAACGCCCGCCGCGAGGGCGTCGACCTCGGCCTCGGTGTTGTACACGTAGAACGTCGCCCGGGTCGTCGCCGGGATGCCGTAGCGGCGGACGATCGGGCGGGCGCAGTGGTGGCCGACGCGGACGGCGACGCCACGGTCGTCCAGCACCTGTCCGACGTCGTGCGGGTGGATGCCGTCGACGGTGAAGGAGACGGCAGAGCCGCGGTCGGTGAGGTCGCGGGGGCCGACGATGCGGACGCCCGGGATCTCGCCGAGGAGTTCCAGCGCACGCGCGGTGAGCCGGTCCTCGTGGGCCGCCACTTCCGCCATGCCCAACGCCTCCAGATACTCCACGGCCGCCGCGAGCCCCACCGCCTGGGACGTCATCGGCACCCCGGCCTCGAAGCGCTGCGGGGGCGGCAGGAAGGTGGTGCGGTCCATCTCGACCACCTCGACCATCGAGCCGCCGGTGAGGAACGGCGGGAGGTCCGCGAGGAGTTCGCGTCGGCCCCACAGCACGCCGATGCCGTTCGGGCCGAGCATCTTGTGCCCGGAGAAGGCCACGAAGTCCGCGCCGAGTTCGCGTACGCCGACCGGCCGGTGCGGCACCGACTGGGCGCCGTCGACCACCACCAGCGCACCGGACTCGTGGGCCCGGTCGGCGAGTTCACGCACCGGGTTCACCGTGCCGAGCACGTTCGACTGGTGGGTGAGGGCGAGGACCCTGGTGCGCTCGTCGAGCAGTTCGTCGATCCGCGTCAGGTCGAGCCGGCCTTCGTCGGTCAGGCCGAACCAGTCCAGGGTGGCGCCCGTGCGCTCGGCGAGCTGCTGCCAGGGCACGAGGTTCGCGTGGTGCTCCATCTCCGTGACCACGATCCGGTCGCCGGGGCCGATCCGGCGGGCGTTGCCCAGGGCGTAGGCGACGAGGTTGATGCCCTCGGTGGTGTTCTTGACGAAGACGGCCTCGTCCTCGCCGGCCCCGACGAAGCGTGCGATCGTGCGGCGGGCCGCCTCGTACGCCTCCGTCGCCTCACCGGCGAGCTGGTGCGCGCCGCGGTGCACGGCCGCGTTGTGTGTGAGGTAGAAGTCCCGTTCGGCGTCCAGGACTTGGAGAGGCTTCTGGGTGGTGGCCCCGGAGTCCAGGTAGACCAGCCGGGCGCCGCCGTCCAGCGTCCTTCGAAGGATCGGGAAGTCCTCGCGCAGCACGTCCACGTCGAAGCCCACGGCCACTCACCTCTCACGCTTTTCTGCCTCATTCAACATGAGGCACGCTAGGTCTCCTCACGGAGAATCGCAAGCATTACCATGAGAACCGTGGATCACGACGCCCCCGTCTACCTGCACCAGCTCCCGGTCCCCGGTGAGGAGCGCTACACATCGCTGGCCCTGGTCAACACGCGTTTCACCCTCAGCCACGGCCCGGTCGACCTGCTCGACGACCCCGAGGCCGCGCACCTGTGGCTCGTACGGCACGCACTGCTGCCCGACCGGGTGGCGCTGAACGGCAGGCAGTTCGGAAGGCTCCTCGGCCTCCGGGAGGCGCTGCGCGCGCTCTTCGAGGCGTACGACGCCGGGTCGCGGCCCGCCGCAGGCGACCTCGACCTCCTCAACTCCGTGCTCGCCGCGGCCCCTTCGACACCCCGGCTCGGCTGGACGGCCGACGGCCCCCACCGCGCCGACGAACCCGACGTCGGCAATCCGGCCGCCGCCGCGCTCTCCCTCCTCGCCGAGGATGCCACCGACCTGCTCACCGGCCCCGAGGCCGACCAGCTCACCGAGTGCGCCGCACAGGGCTGCGCCCGCTGGTTCCTGCGCTCCCACGGGGCCCGGCGCTGGTGCACCACCAAGTGCGGGAACCGGGTGCGGGCGGCGCGGGCGTACGCCGCGAAGCGGGGGAGGGAGCGGGACTGACTCCCCTCGGCCTCAGCGGGCCGGCTGTGCCCCGAAGGGCGGGAACGTCTTGAAGCGTTCGTCGAGCGTGACCGTGGGGGTGATCCGGTGCAGCGCGGCGCGGACCAGGGTGAGCGGGTGGTCGGGGAAGTGCGGGTCCCACTGCTCGTGGTCGCCGACGTGGTACGGCAGCGCACCGCGCAGGCCGGGCGCGTAAGGGTGCGGCCGGAAGTAGGCGTCCGGGCCCACCTGCGCCATCACCGTCGCCTCGCGGTGTCCGGTCGTCGCGCCCTCGGCGGCCTGCACCTTCAGGACCGTGCTGCAATGGGCCTTCGGGACCGTCCAGGAGCCGAGGAAGACCTGGCCGCGCCCGTTCGGCCGCGGCACCTTGACGACCTGCCGGACCGCGGGGACGCCGTCGACCGTGCCGAGCTCCGCGTCGATCAGGCCCGCGCCCGCCCCGGCGACGCCGTGCGCGAGACCGGCCCGCAGCCGGTCGGGCTCCTCCAGCGGGGCCGGCAGGTCGGGGACGAGGGGAAAGAAGTGGACCGACAGGACGAGTCCCCGTTCGTCCGTCCACAGCCCTGGCTCACGCTCGGTGAAGCCGGTGAGATCCAGGCCGGTGATCGGTGTCATGGAGATCATCATCGCGGTCCGGCGGGCGGGCCGGGCAGGCGGGGTCTCACCAGTGGGCGCGGTCGTCCCACGCACCGAAACCGGCGAACTCCACCGGGTCGTCCTCCTCGTCCCAGGCGCACAGACCGGGCGTGACGAACCGGCCGCGCTGCCAGGCGAGGAGCATGTCGATCAGACCGCTCTCCAGCGCGGGCCCCTGGGCGGCGTGGCGCGGCCAGAAGACCAGTGGCCACCCGTCCGGGTCCTCGCCCTCGGTGAGCCAGCCCAGACAGTCGCCGTCGATGGAGTTGGCGAACGGGAGGAATCCGCCGGGTCCGGGCCAGTCGGCGAGGGGGAAGTCGTCGGGGTACTCGGCCTTCAGTGAGCGGTAGCCGCTCAGGGTGTCGTCGACGTGCGTGACGAAGCGCCGTTCGCCGGTCCGCAGCGGTGTGTGGAAGCGCAGCCAGCCGCTCCAGCAGCCGGCGCCCCACTCGTCCAGCAGGCGCACGTACTCCCGCGGCAGCCGCGTGCCCAGTTCGCCGAAGAGCCCCTCCCAGGTGCCGTCGCCGAGATACGGCCGCGACGGCGGCGGGCACAGCAGGCGCAGCGCGTCGAGCCCGGACCCCGTCTCCAGGGCGATGCGGCGCTCGGCCCCGGTGAGCCGGGGTTCGACGGGAGCGGGCGGGGTCCACGGCTCGGCCCCCGCCAGGAAGGCGGTGCGGGCGAGGGTGCCGGGCAGGGGACCCATCAGCGGGCCGGGCGGTGACGGCGTCTCCCAGCTGTCGCGGACGGTGAGGCGCAGGTACTCGGTGAGTGTGAGGTCGTACCGGTGCCAGGGCCGCAGGCCGCTGCCGGGTATCGCGCCCGAATGATGGACGACGACGGTCCACTCGTCGGGGTCGTCCGACACGGAGGTGTCCCAGAACAGGATGTCGCTGCCGCGGGTCGTGCCCCAGGCCAGCAGCCCGCCGGGCGCGGGGTGCAGTGGCGGTCGCGCGTCCTCGGGCAGCTCGCGCGCCTCGATGCGGGCCTCGCGGTGGGTTTCCCGCAGCCACTCGCCGTACTCGAACCGGCCCTGCTCGACGCACGGCACATGGATCCAGAAGTACTCCCCGAAGTCCACCGGCCCGTACCGGTCGGCCAGCCGCTTGTAGTCGTCCGGCAGCCGCAGCCCGAGCCACGCCTCGACGGCCGCCCAGTCGACGGGCACGGGCGCGGGCGGACGCTCGGCGTGCGGCTCGGTGAAGTCGGCCAGGTCCAGTGTCACTCGGGTCCTCCGGCATGATCATCGGCTGTCCGCCGATTCTGTCACCGGTGGCAGAACACGCATCCCTCCCAGTGGGGCAGCGCGCTCAGCACCCGATGCCGTACGCAGCAGGCGAGCGCCCCGGTCTCCGGGAGCACCTCGGCGCCCGGCGCGGACACGGGCGGCTCGAAGGCCTCGACGATCTCCCGGAACCTGGTCAGATACGCGGCCGCGTGGGGCGGCTCGTAGCCCAGCTCGTCCCAGCGGTGGCGTCTCTCGGCCAGGCCGAGCACGCGCAGCACGAAACCCTTGGCGGCTGCTCGCTCCTCGTCCGACCCGCCCCAGTCGAGCTCCCCGAGATCGAACCCGACCGCGCCACGCCCCATGACACTCTGGTCCTGGAGGGCCAGCAGACCGGCGAAGCGGTAGTCCCAGTCCCGGGCGGCCAGGGCCGACGCGGCGAGCGTCAGCACCTCCACGAAGACCTCGGTGCCGCCGTTGGGCAGATACAGACGGTCGTCCCCGGCCCCGAACGTGTTCCCCATGCCGAGAGGCTATCGGATTGCATAAACGTGCATCGAAACGTATAGTCATGCCATCAAGAGGAGGATGGATTCCATGGCGGTACGTGCGGCAGTGGCCGGAGCGAGTGGATACGCGGGCGGAGAGCTCCTGCGTCTGCTCCTGGCGCACCCCGAGGTCGAGATCGGCGCCCTGACCGGCAACTCCAACGCCGGGCAGCGGCTCGGCGCGCTGCAGCCGCACCTGCTGCCGCTGGCCGACCGCGTACTCCAGGAGACCACCGCGGACGTCCTCGCCGGACAGGGCCGACGGCATGACGTCGTCTTCCTCGCCCTTCCGCACGGGCAGTCCGCCGCCGTCGCCGAGCAGCTCGGCCCGGATGTGCTCGTCGTCGACATGGGGGCCGACTTCCGTCTCGAGGACGCCGGTGACTGGGAGAAGTTCTACGGCTCCGCGCACGCCGGCACCTGGCCGTACGGCCTTCCCGAACTGCCGGGCGGCCGCGCCGCGCTGGAGGGGTCCAAGCGCATCGCGGTGCCCGGCTGCTACCCGACCGCCGTCTCGCTCGCGCTCTTCCCGGCATACGCCGCCGGGCTCGCCGAGACGGAGGCCGTGATCGTCGCCGCGTCCGGGACGTCCGGGGCGGGCAAGGCGCCCAAGCCGAACCTGCTGGGCAGCGAGGTCATGGGCTCCATGTCGCCGTACGGCGTCGGCGGCGTCCACCGGCACACCCCCGAGATGATCCAGAACCTCAGCGCGGCGGCGGGGGAGCGGGTCTCCGTCTCCTTCACGCCGACCCTCGCGCCGATGCCCCGCGGCATCCTCGCCACCTGCAGTGCGAAGGCCTCCCCGGGAGTGACGGAAGAGTCCCTCAGGGCCGCCTACGAGAAGGCCTTCGCCGACGAGCCCTTCGTCCACCTCCTCCCCGAGGGGCAGTGGCCCGCCACGGCGTCCGTCTACGGTTCCAACGCCGTTCAGGTGCAGGTCGCGTACGACGAGGCCGCGGGCCGCATCATCGCGATCAGCGCCATCGACAACCTGACCAAGGGCACCGCGGGCGGTGCCGTCCAGAGCATGAACATCGCACTCGGGCTTCCCGAGGAGCTCGGTCTTTCCACGATCGGAGTCGCACCGTGAGCGTCACGGCAGCACAGGGATTCCAGGCGGCGGGCATCGCCGCCGGAATCAAGGAGAACGGCAACCCGGACCTGGCCCTCGTGGTCAACACCGGGCCCCGCCGCGCCGCCGCCGGCGTCTTCACCTCCAACCGCGTCAAGGCCGCCCCCGTCCTGTGGTCCGAGCAGGTCCTCAAGACCGGCCAGGTCTCCGCCGTGATCCTCAACTCCGGTGGCGCCAACGCCTGTACGGGCCCGAAGGGCTTCCAGGACACGCACGCCACCGCCGAGAAGGTCGCCGAGGTGCTCGGCCTCGGCCCGGTCGAGGTCGCCGTCGCGTCCACTGGCCTGATCGGCGTCCTGCTCCCGATGGACAAGCTGCTGCCGGGAGTCGAGCAGGCGGCCGAGGCCCTGAGCGAGCACGGCGGGGAGAAGGCCGCCATCGCCATCAAGACCACCGACTCCGTCCACAAGACGTCCGTCGTCACCCAGGGCGGCTGGACCGTCGGCGGCATGGCCAAGGGCGCCGGCATGCTCGCCCCCGGCCTCGCCACCATGCTCGTCGTCCTCACCACCGACGCCGACCTCGACAGCGAGGCCCTGGACAAGGCGCTGCGCGCCGCCACCAAGGTCACCTTCGACCGTGTCGACTCCGACGGCTGCATGTCCACCAACGACACCGTGCTGCTGCTCGCCTCCGGTGCCTCCGAAGTCACCCCGGAGTACGAGGAGTTCGCCGAGGCCGTGCGCGCCGTCTGCGACGACCTCGGTCAGCAGCTGATCCGGGACGCCGAGGGCGCCAGCAAGGACATCAAGGTCGAGGTGATCAACGCCGCGAGCGAGGACGACGCCGTCGAGGTGGGCCGCTCCATCGCCCGCAACAACCTCCTCAAGTGCGCCATCCACGGCGAGGACCCCAACTGGGGCCGCGTGCTCTCCGCGATCGGCACCACCCGGGCCGCCTTCGACCCCGACCGGCTGAACGTCGCCATCAACGGCGTCTGGGTCTGCAAGAACGGCGGCGTCGGCGAGGACCGGGACAAGGTCGACATGCGCTACCGCGAGGTGCACATCGTCGCCGACCTCGCCGCCGGCGCCGAGACGGCCACCATCTGGACCAACGATCTCACCGCCGACTACGTCCACGAGAACAGCGCGTACTCGTCATGAGCACCACTCGCAAGCACACCGCGCTCCCCAAGGCGCAGATCCTCATCGAGGCGCTGCCCTGGCTGGTCCGGCACAACGGCAAGACCGTCGTCATCAAGTTCGGCGGCAACGCCATGATCGACGAGGACCTGAAGGCCGCCTTCGCGCAGGACGTCGTGTTCCTGCACCACGCCGGCCTCAAGCCCGTCGTCGTGCACGGCGGCGGCCCCCAGATCAGCGCGGCCCTCGACAGGCATGGCATCGTCAGCGAGTTCAAGGCGGGCCTGAGGGTCACCACCGAGGACGCCATGGACGTCGTCCGCATGGTGCTGGCCGGGCAGGTCCAGCGCGAGCTGGTGGGGCTGCTCAACCAACACGGCCCGCTCGCCGTGGGATTGACGGGCGAGGACGCGCACACCATCACCGCGACCAAGCACCAGCCCCGGATCGACGGCGAGTTGGTCGACATCGGGCGGGTGGGCGAGATCACCGACATCGACACGGGCGCGATCGAGGCACTGCTCGCCGACGGCCGGATCCCGGTCGTCTCGTCGATCGCCCGGAGCCAGGACGACCACCATGTCTACAACGTCAATGCTGATACGGCGGCTGCGGCACTCGCTGCTGCTCTGGGCGCCGAAACGCTCATGGTCCTCACGGACGTCGAGGGCCTCTATGAGGACTGGCCGAACAGTGACGAGGTGATCAGCCGCCTCACCGCTTCCCAACTGGAGAAGCTGCTGCCGGAGTTGAGCTCCGGCATGGTGCCGAAGATGGAGGGCTGTCTGCACGCCGTGCGCAACGGCGTGACCACCGCCCGCGTCATCGACGGCCGGGTCCAGCACTCGATCCTGCTGGAGATCTTCACCGACGAGGGCATCGGCACGATGGTCGTGCCGGATGCGGAAGAGGGGGATGCCGTATGACCGGGACCGCGACCGGGACCGCGACGAACGCCGAGCTCACCGAGCGGTGGCAGGGCTCGTTGATGAACAACTACGGCACTCCGCGGCTGCCTCTCGTGCGCGGTGCGGGCAGCAAGCTGTGGGACGCCGACGGCAACCAGTACCTCGACTTCGTCGGCGGCATCGCGGTCAACGCGCTCGGCCACGCCCACCCGGCCGTCGTCGAGGCGGTCAGCACCCAGATCGCCTCCCTCGGCCACGTCTCCAACCTGTTCATCGCCGAGCCGCCCGTCGCGCTCGCCGAACGGCTGCTCCAGCACTTCGGCCGCGACGGCAAGGTGTACTTCTGCAACTCCGGTGCCGAGGCCAACGAGGGCGCCTTCAAGATCGGGCGGCTGACCGGCCGGGCCCACATGGTCGCCACCGACGGCGGCTTCCACGGCCGGACCATGGGCGCCCTCGCCCTCACCGGACAGCCCGGCAAGCAGGAGCCCTTCCTGCCGCTGCCCGGCGACGTCACGCACGTGCCGTACGGCGACGCGCAGGCGCTGGCCGCCGCGGTCACCGAGGAGACCGCGCTCGTCATCATCGAGCCGATCCAGGGCGAGAACGGGGTCGTGGTGCCCCCCGCCGGCTATCTGAAGGCGGCCCGGGCGATCACGGCCGCGACGGGCAGCCTGCTGGTGCTCGACGAGGTGCAGACGGGGATCGGGCGGACCGGGCACTGGTTCGAGTACCAGGCCCACGAGGGTGTCCTGCCGGACGTCGTCACGCTTGCGAAGGGTCTCGGCGGTGGACTGCCGCTCGGAGCGACGGTCGCCTTCGGGCGGGCCGCGGAGCTGCTGCAGCCGGGCCAGCACGGTACGACCTTCGGTGGAAACCCGATCGCCTGCGCGGCCGGGCTCGCGGTCCTGGAAACGATCGCGTCCGAGGGGCTCCTCGAGAACGTGAAGGGGCAGAGCGAGAAGCTGCGCGACGGAATCGAGTCGCTCGCGCACCCGTTGATCGCACATGTCCGGGGTGCGGGCCTCCTCCTGGGTATCGTGCTCACCGAGCCGCTCGCGCCGAAGGTGCAGCAGGCGGCTCAGGACGCCGGCTTCCTGGTGAACGCGCCCGCCCCTGATGTCGTACGGCTGATGCCGGCGCTGAACCTCGGCGATGACGAAGTGGACGCGCTTCTTCAGGCACTGCCCGGCATCCTGGACGTGGCCAAGGGGGACGGATGATCCGGAGAATGAGTCGACGATGAGCCAGGCGCAGGAGCACGAGCAGACCGCAGGGCCTGCCGTACCGCAGACCCGCACCGCACGCCACCGCCGGATCGTGGACATCCTCAACCGGCAACCGGTGCGGAGCCAGAGCCAGTTGGCGAAACTCCTCGCGGACGACGGGCTGAGCGTCACGCAGGCGACGCTCTCCCGGGATCTGGACGAGCTGAACGCGGTGAAGATCCGCAACACCGACGGCGACCTGATCTACGCGGTGCCCAGCGAGGGGGGCTTTCGTACCCCTCGGGCGCCGCTGGGCGGGTCGGCGAAGGAGGAGCGGATGCGGCGGCTGTCCGCGGAGCTGCTGATCTCCGCGGAGGCTTCGGCGAACCTCGTGGTTCTCCGCACCCCGCCGGGTGCGGCCCAGTTCCTTGCCTCTGCGATCGACCAGGCGGAACTGCACGACATCCTGGGCACCATCGCCGGTGACGACACGTTGTTGCTGATCAGCCGGGATCCGGTCGGGGGGCAGGCGTTGGCGGATCATCTGCTGCGGCTGGCTCAGAACGGGAACGGGCACTGAGGGGTTGGTTTCGGTGTGCGCCGGGCGCGGATGAGCGGGGGCCGGTCGCGCCCACCCGGCGGAGCTGCAATCGTGACACCGCCCCGCGCCCCTGAGGTCGGTCCGCGCACGTCTCCTGCGTAGCTGCGGGTAGTCGTGCCGCCGGGGCGGTACGGGCGGGCGCAAGCGGCACCCCGTCGACACGGGCGGGCGTAACTGGCACCCCGCCGGTACCGGCGGGCGCAACCGGCACCCCGCCGGCGCAGGTGAGCGAAACCTCACCCCAGCCGCGCCGCCAGCCCTCCCGTGCACCGCACCTCGTCGCCCGCCGTGATCAGCAGTGCCTCCACGTCCGGCAGGGACTCCAACCAGCCCAGCGCTTCCCGCGAGCCCATCGCGAAGGCCGCGGTCGCCCAGCAGTCCGCCCAGGTCAGGCGAGGCGCCACGACGGTGACCGCGAGCAGGTCGGTCACCGCGGAGCGAGCCGTTCGGGGGTCGACGATGTGCGTGCCGCGCTCGGCCGTGCCGGACGTGGCGACGGACAGTTCGGGGACACCCGCCGCTGAGATCACCGCCGCAAGCCCACCCGGCCGCAACGGATCCGACACGCCGACCCGCCACGGCCGCTCCGGCCCCGGCACGCCCAACAGCTGAACGTCCCCGCCACCGTTGACGCTCACCCCGCTCGCCCCGGCCTCGGCCATCCGCAGGGCGGCCCGCTCCGCGGACCAGCCCTTCACTATGCCGGTCGGGTCGAGGCGGCCCTCGTAGCGCATGCTGAACCAGCCGTCGCTGGCCCGCTCGGCCTCCGCGCCCAGTTCGAGCACCTCGGCGACCATCGGATCGCACTCCTCGACGGTCAGCTCGCCCCGGGCCAGCCGGGAGACCTGGCTGTCGTCACGGTAGGTGCTGAACACCTCGTTCACCCGGTGCAGTTCGGCGACCGCCTCACGCAGGGCCGCCCGAACGGCCTCGGGATCCCCGCCGCGGACGTCAAAGGAAAAGACCGTCCCCATGACCTCCTCCGCATGACGTACCGCGGCGGGAGCTTGTGCCGAGTCGGTCACCGTGTCAGCCACCGGCCTGGTCCAGAGCCGACTGCAGAGACTGCTTGTAGCCGGCGCTGGTGTAGGTGGCTCCGGACACAGCGTCGATGTCCGCGTTGCCGGCTGCGACCGCGGCCTGGTTGAGCTTGGGTACGGCGTCGGCGGTGATCTGGTCGCTCCGGCCGCCCTTGGGCGCCTGT
>NZ_LGDG01000279.1 GCF_001279775.1 Streptomyces sp. MMG1533
ACCCCCCCCGACACGGCCCCGACCCCCCACGACACAAGGCGCAACGCGCGAACCCCCACCCCACCCGCACAGGCCGCCGCAGGCATGACCCCGCCCCCCTCAGCCCAGCAGATGCCGATTCGGCGCCTTGGCCCGCTCCTCGTACTCCGGGAGCACGACGACCGACGCACCCTCGGCCTCCAGCACCCCACTCCCGTCGGCCTCCACGACAAAGGTGTCCGGCTCACGCCAGGCCGTCACCACCCGCCGCACCCCCGCATCCAGGATCAGCCGCGCACACGGCGCCGGCCGGGACGCGCGGCGGGCACACGGTTCCAGGCTGCTGTACACCGTCGCGGAGGCGAGCCGCGCGTCACCCGGCGTGATCTTCGAAAGCGCCGCCTCCTCCGCGTGGACCACGGGGTCTTCGCCCTCCCGGGAGTGGCCGCGCGCCAACTCCGTACCGTCGGCCGCCACCACGACCGCCCCCACGCTGAACGCCGTACGCGAGGGCGGGCACGCGGCCGCCAGTTCGCAGGCCAGCGCCAGCCAGCGGTGGTCCGCGGCGCAGGGGTGAGAACCAGCGCCCGGTGCCGTCGGCTCGTAGCGCATCAACACCACGTCGCCCACCGGCCGGGTCTCCACCAGCCGGAGGCGTCCGCCCTGGTAGGGGCCGGGGCCGAACAGACGAGGCGCGTCCGGGTCGCCCACGAACAGCGGCGCCAGCACCAGCTGCAGTTCGTCGGCGAGCCCCTGCCGCAGCAGCTGGGTGTGGATCCGCCCGCCGCCTTCGACCATGAGACGCCGGACCCCCCGGACGTCGTGCAGGTGCTCCAGCAACCGCCGCCAGTCGAGTTCGGCGCCCAGGGGGACCACGTCCGCGGCCAGTCCCGCCGCGCGCGCCCGGGCCGCGCCCTTCTCCGTCGTATAGACGATCTTCTCGTCACCCGTGTGCCAGAAGTTCGCGGCCGGGTCCAGGTCCCCCGACCCGCTGACCGTGACCTTCAGCGGATACTCCGGCTTGCCCGCGGCCACCCGGGCCGCCCGCCGTTCCGCCGAGTTGACCAGCAGCCGCGGATTGTCGGCACGGATCGTCCCCGCCCCGACCAGGATCGCGTCGACGGACGCCCGCACCTCGTCGACCCGGTCGAAGTCGGCCGGGCCGGAGAGGAGCAGGCGGTCGGGGCCGGTGTCGTCCAGGTAGCCGTCGAGGGAGACGGCGGCGGAGAGGAGGACGTAGGGGTGGGGCATCGGCGCGGTCCCTCTCGAAGTCGGCGGCACGGCACTCTTGGTTCAAGTTTGAAGCAAACCTACACTGGGGGCATGACGACTCGCTGGCTCACCCCGAAGGAGCAGCGCGCCTGGCGCGCGTACATCGCCGCGACGCAACTCCTGGAGGACGCGATCGACCGGCAGCTCCAGCAGGAGGCCGGCATGCCGCACCTCTACTACTCCATCCTGGCCTACCTCTCCGAGGTGCCCGAGCGCCGGCTGCGCATGACCGATCTCGCGGAGAAGCTGAAGATCACCCGCAGCCGGCTGACGTATGCGGTGACGCGCCTGGAGAAGGACGGCCTGCTGCGGCGCGAGGACTGCCAGTGGGACAAGCGCGGAAGTGTCGCGGTCCTGACGGACGAGGGCATGACCGTACTGGAGGGCGCGGCCCCGGGCCATGTAGAGACGGTCCGGACCTCCCTGTTCGACCAGCTCACCGACGAGCAGGTGGAGCAGCTGGAGGAGATCTGCACGGGGATCGCGCAGGGACTCCAGGGCGACGACGCCCAGTCCGCGCCGGACGGCGTCCCGTGGCGCAGGCGCTCCTCGTCCCCCTGTTCGTGAGCCCCGCCACAAACCGATTGATTCAAATTTAAAGCATGAGGTAGGGTCCGTACTCGTGGATCTGCTTCAAAACTGAAGCAGATCCGCGGAACCATCCGCAGGACCAGCAGACCTGCGACTCCGATCCCCGGACCCGGGAGAACCCGCATGCCCGACTTCCCCGCCGCCACCCCGCGCTCCCGCGTCCGGGTACCGCTCCGCTTCCACGACGGCTACAGCGTCGACACCGAACTGGTCACCTTCCACGGACTGGCCGACGGCCAGGAACACGTGGCAGTCGTCCTCGGCGACCAGACCCGCGGCAGCACCCCGCTGGTCCGGCTGCACTCCGAGTGCCTGACCGGCGACGTCTTCGGCTCGGCCCGCTGCGACTGCGGCCCGCAGCTGCGCGAGGCGGTCGAGCGCATCGCCGACCGCGGCGGCATCCTGCTCTACCTCCGCCAGGAGGGCCGCGGCATCGGCCTCTACAACAAGCTCGACGCGTACGCCCTCCAGGACCAGGGCCTCGACACCTACGCCGCCAACACCGCGCTGGGCCTGCCCGAGGACGCCCGCGACTACACGGCAGCCGCCCAGATGCTCCAGGCCCTCGGGATCGGCAGCCTCGACCTGCTCTCCAACAACCCCGACAAGGCAGGGCAGTTGCGCGACCTCGGCATCGACGTCCGCGACCGCGTCCCCACCGGCGTCTTCCAGAACGCGCACAACGTCCGTTACCTGCGTGCGAAGGTCGTCCAGACCCAGCACACCCTGACGCTCGGAGAGCTGACGGGATGTCACGCGGGCTGACGGTGTAGCGGGCTACACCACACACTCGGGAACCCACTCCCTCGTGGCCAGGCACGGCGGACGGAATCGTGGAGATCACACCGATCACACCGATCGGACCGATCCGATCCCGTACCGCCGTTGTGGAGGCATCCCCTGCCATGGCCACTCTCCTCTACCGCATAGGCCGACTGGCCTTCAGATGGCGCTGGTTCGTCACGCTGCTCTGGATCGCGGCCCTCGGCGCCGTGGGCGTCGCCGCCGCCAAGGCACCCGCCGCCGCCGACGACGGCTTCACGATGCCCGGAATCGAGTCCCAGAAGGCGTTCGACCTGCTGGAACAACGATTCCCCGGAACCACGGCGGACGGGGCGAGCGCCCGGATCGTCTTCGTCGCCCCGACCGGCGAGAAGGTCACCGCCACCGAGAACAAGGCGGCGATCGAGAAGCTCGTCGACGAGGCCGCAGACGGCTCGCAGGTCGCGAGTGCCGTCGACCCCTTCCAGGCGAAGACGGTCAGCAAGGACGCCAGGACGGCGTACGCGACCGTCTCCTTCAAGGCCACCGCCCACGACCTCACCGACACCAGCAAGCAGCACCTCGAGACCGCCATCGACCAGGCCAGGGACGCCGGTCTCACCGTCGAGGTCGGCGGGGACGCACTCGCCACCCAGCCGTCGGCGGGCGGCAGCGCGGAGGCCATCGGCATCGCCATCGCCGCGCTGGTCCTGCTCATCACCTTCGGATCGCTCGCCGCCGCCGGACTGCCACTGCTCACCGCAATCCTCGGCGTCGGCCTCAGCATGGCCTCGATCATGGCCCTGAGCAGCACCTTCGGCCTGTCGGACACGACCGGCACGCTGGCCACGATGCTCGGCCTCGCGTGCGGCATCGACTACGCCCTGTTCGTCGTGTCCCGCTACCGGGAGGAGCGCGCCAAGGGGCACGACCCGCGGGAGGCGGCGGGGCTGGCCGCCGGTACGGCCGGTTCGGCGGTCGTCTTCGCCGGGCTGACCGTCGTGATCGCGCTGGCCGGCCTTTCGGTGGTCGGCATCCCGTTGCTCACCAAGATGGGGCTGGCCGCGGCCGGCGCGGTCCTGGTCTCCGTACTGATCTGCCTCACCCTGGTCCCGGCCGTCCTCGGCTTCTGGTCGAACGCGGTGCTCTCGCGCGGTGTCCGCAAGAACTCCAAGCGCAACCGCAGGAAGCAGCAGAAGACCGAGAACGGCGGCTCGCGCTGGGCCCGGATCGTCGTACGCCACCCCCTCCCCGTGCTGCTGCTCGGCGTGGTGGGCCTGGGCGCGATGGCCACCCCGGTGATGGACCTCCAGCTGGGCATGCCGGGTGACGAGGCGAAGGCGACCTCGACCACCGAGCGCCGTGCCTACGACGCCCTCGCCGAGGGCTTCGGCCCCGGCTTCAACGGGCCGCTGACGATCGTCGTGGACGCCAAGGGAAGTGACGACGCGAAGTCGGCCGTATCGACGATCTCGAAGGACATCGCCGCCACCGACGGGGTCGTCTCCGTCTCGCCGGCCCGCTTCAACAAGGCCGGGGACACCGCGGTGTTCTCCGTCACCCCGTCCACCGCGCCGACCGACGAGAAGACCAAGGACCTCGTGCAGACCATCCGCGACGAGCGGGCGGGCATCGAGTCCCGGACGGCGGGCGCGTCCTTCGAGGTGACCGGCAAGACCGCGGTCGACATCGACGTCGCCGAGAAGGTGCAGGCCGCGCTGATCCCGTACCTCGCCCTCGTGGTCGGTCTGGCGATCGTGCTCCTGCTGCTGGTGTTCCGCTCGCTGCTCGTGCCGCTGAAGGCGGCGCTCGGCTTCCTGCTCTCCGTCCTCGCCGCCCTCGGCGCGGTGGTCGCGGTCTTCCAGCAGGGCCACGGCGCCGAACTCCTCGGCGTGGAGACCACCGGCCCGATCATGAGCATGATGCCGATCTTCCTGGTGGGCATCGTCTTCGGCCTCGCCATGGACTACGAGGTGTTCCTGGTCTCGCGGATGCGGGAGGCGTACGTCCACGGTGACGGGGCCAAGCAGGCGGTCGTCACCGGGTTCCGGCACAGCGCCCGGGTGGTCGTGGCCGCCGCTCTGATCATGATGGCCGTCTTCTCCGGCTTCATCGGCGCCGGTGAGTCGATGATCAAGATGATCGGCTTCGGCCTCGCCATCGCGGTGTTCTTCGACGCCTTCGTGGTCCGCATGGCGATCGTCCCCGCGATCCTCGCCCTCCTCGGCGACAAGGCCTGGTACCTGCCCCGCTGGCTGAACCGGCTGCTCCCCGACGTCGACGTCGAGGGCGAGAAGCTCAGCCGCCGGCACACGGTCGGCGACACGGACGCGGCACAGCGGCCCGAACCCGAGCCGGTCTCCGCCCGCTAGCCCGCAGCACCCCAGGGGCCGCCGTCACCGACGGCGGCCCCGTCTCTTCGGTCCCCCTCCCCGTAGCCGCTCATCACGACACTGCCCTCCGCCTTCGAGAAAGAGCAGGACATTCTGATGACGACTCATGCACGGGTCATGCTGGCCGGACTTCTCCTCGCGTGCGGCACCCTCGCGGTGGCCGTCGGCGTCACGGACGACGACACTCCGGCCGCCGAGGCCAAGACCGCGTCGAAGGGGCCGTACGTCGCCCTCGGCGACTCCTACACCGCCGGGCCGGAGATCCCCGACCGCACGGGCAGCCCGGCCGGCTGTGACCGTTCCGACCGCAACTACCCCGCCCTCGTCGCCGCCGGACTCGGCCTGAAGGGCGCCGACTTCCGGGACGTCAGCTGCAGTGGCGCCAAGATCACCGACCTGACGACCTCCCAGTCCACCGACGACGGCACCAACCCCGCCCAGCTCAAGGCGATCTCCTCCGACACCCGCCTGGTCACCGTCGGCATCGGCGGCAACGACATCGGCTTCAGCCCGATGATCAAGCGGTGCGTCGGGGCGGGGGCGCTGTACAAGCTCGCCGGGAGCGGGAAGTACGTGTCCGAGGACGCCCCGTGCGCACGGCAGTACGCCGGCGATTCCGGCGATTCCGGCGACAGCGTGGGGCAGCGCATCGACGAGGCGGACGAGCGGCTCGCCCGCACGCTGACCGAGGTCCGGCGGCGCGCCCCGCAGGCTCGGGTGTACGTCGTCGGCTACCCGGCGATCCTGCCCTCCGAGAGCGCCGAATGCGACCGGGAGATGTCCCTCGCACCCGGCGACGTGACCTTCCTGCGGGAGACGGAACAGCGGCTCAACAGCATGCTGCGGGAACGCGCCGAGGCCGCGGGCATGGGGTACGTCGACACGTACACGCCCTCCAAGGGCCACGACGCCTGCTCCGCGGAGGACACCCGGTGGATCGAACCGCTCGTACCGCGCAGCCCCGCGGCGGCGATGCACCCCAATGAGCGGGGCGAGCGGGGGATGGCGGACGCGGTGCTGCACACGCTGCGGTCGGCGTTGTAGCAGCCGTCGGTGGAGTGCCTGGCGTCACTGCGGGGCGTGCGCCAGGTACGCCAGTACGGCCAGCACCCGGCGGTGTCCGCTGTCGCTCGGCGGCAGTCCCAGCTTCAGGAACACGTTGCCGATGTGCTTGTGGACCGCCCGTTCGGTGACCACG
>NZ_LGDG01000280.1 GCF_001279775.1 Streptomyces sp. MMG1533
GCAGATAACCGACCCCGCTGCTCCCACCACCCAGCAGCTCGGCGGCGTACGACTCCTCGACGTACTGCGAGAGCACCAGCACCGGCAACCCGGGAATCTCCTCCCGCGCGGCGCGTGCGGCACGCAGCCCTTCGTCACGGAAGCCCGGCGGCATCCGCACGTCGAGGACCGCGACATCGGGCCGGTGCTCCAGCAGCGCGGGCACGATCTCGGGCCCGGTGCCGACCACGGCCGCGACCTCGTGCCCGGCCGAGGTCAGCAACAGCACAAGGCCCTCCCGAAGGAGGGCGTTGTCCTCGGCGATCACCACACGCACGGCAACTCCACCTCGATCACGGTCGGCCCGCCGACGGGGCTGGTGATGTCGAACGTCCCGTCGAGCGCCGCGACCCGTCGGCGCATGCCGAGCAGTCCCGAACCGGAGGACTCGTCGGCACCGCCCCGGCCCTCGTCGCGGACACGCACCGTCAGGCTGCGCCGGGTCCGGGCGAGGCGGACCTCGGCCCGGGGCGAGCCGCTGTACTTGGCGACGTTGGTCAGCGATTCGGCGATCACGAAGTAGGCGGCGGCCTCCACGGCCGCGGGCGCTCGTACGCCCTCCTCCAGGCCGCCGTCGTCCACCGACACGGCCAGACCGCTGCTCGCGGCCAAGGCCCGCACCGCGCCGACCAGACCGCGGTCGGTGAGGATCGGCGGGTGGATGCCGCGTACGACGTGCCGCAGCTCCGTGAGCGCCTGTTCGGCCTGGTCCTGGGCGTCGTCCAGGAGCTTGCGGGCGGCCGCGGGATCACGGTCGTAGGCCCGCTTGGCGAGCCCGATCCGCATCGACAGGGCGACCAGCCGCGCCTGCGCGCCGTCGTGCAGGTCCCGCTCGATACGGCGCAGTTCGGCGCCGTGCGCGGCGATCGCGTCCGCCCGGGTCTCCTTCAGCTCCTCCACCCGCGCGGCGAGCTGCGCCTTCGGGGACGGCATGAGCAGGGCGGTCGTCCAGCCGGCCTCGGTGTCCGCGAGCCGCACGATCAGCGGCAGCACGACCGCGGGCCGCCGCAGCAGTCCGCACCACACCCCGTCGACGACCAGACCCACGGGCCACAGCGGCAGCGCGAGGAAGAGGAGAGCGCCGTAGAAGTAGTAGGCGAGCATCCAGCGCAGGTCGGTGTGCGTGCCGGGATCGCGCACCGCGATGCCCAGCCGCTCCCGCAGCGTCCCGGTCATGCTCTGATACGCCTCGGGAATCCGCCGCCCCGTCCATGCGAAGGTCAGCGCCCGCTTGGCCCCGGCGATCCGCCGGATCAGCAGCACCGTCTCGGGCAGCATCCAGGCTCCGACCACCGCGAGCGTTCCGATGGCGGTGATCAGCAGAACGGTGATGAATATCCACACCCCGAACGCCATCGCCGCGGCCACGACAAGATGCAAGGTGGCCCACGCGGCCCGCTGGACGGTCTTCCACATGCGGCAACGCTAGATGATGCAGGTGGGGGCGGTCGGGTGGGCGGGCACCCGGGCAGAGGTGTAGCGGGCTACACCATCGGCTCCGGAGGGCATGACGACCCCTCAGGCATGATGACCCCTCAGGCATCACGGCCCCGGGGGGACCATGAACACCCGTACGACCGCTGCCGCGCTCTGCGCCGCAGCACTGCTCGCGCTCACCGCGTGCTCGTCCGACAGCGGCGACGACAAGGCGGCGGACACGACGCCGACCACGGCGAAGCCGACGAGCCCCGCACCGGCTCCGAGCACTTCGAGCACACCGAGCACCGACCAGAGCTCGGCCGCGCAGGCCGCCGGCATCCCGCCCGAGCCGATCGGGGCGGTCCGCGTCCGGCTGCTCAGGGCGCTTGCCGCGGCCAACCCGGACATCGTGAGGTACGAGGACAAGGCCGTGGACGCCGCGCGCAACCAGTGCGGCGCGATCAACGGGGGCGCGCAGCGACTCGACCGGTCGGCCTCGCAGCGCTTCACGTACAAGGACGTCACGACCACCGAGACCCAGGGCAAGCAGATCAACCAGGCCCTCGAAGACCTCGGGTTCTGCGAGGTCTGAGCCGTACCGCCACGCCCGAGGGCACGAGGGGCGCCGCCGGTACCCCCCGGCGGACCCGCACGGCATGATCGGTGCAAGGCTGCCGGGGACGACGGAAGGACGCTGGGACCGTGACTGAGCACGCGGGGATCTCGACGGCGAAGGAGGCCGCGAATCACGAGCTGGTCCTGGCTTTCGGGCGGTTGCAGGGGGCGGCCAACCGGCTGGAGTACATCCTGGGGCGCTCCCTGGAGGTGGAGTGCGGGATCAGCCATCTCATGTACGAGGTGCTGCTGATCCTGGGACGGGCTGCCGAGCCGGGTCTGTCGATGCGGGCCATCGCCCAGGAGCAGGTGCTGACCACGGGCGGGGCAACGCGGCTGGTGGACCGTATGGAGGCGGCCGGGCTGGTCGAACGCGTCGAGGACCCCGGCGACCGGCGCGGGCGGCTGGTGCGGCTGACCGGGCTGGGGGAGCAGACGGCGGTGGGAGCCTCCCGGGTGCACGTGGAGAACATCGAGCGGTACTTCCTGGAGCCCCTGCCCGAGGCGGACCGTGAGCGGTTCGCGGAGGATCTGCGCATCTTGAGCCACGCGGCACGGGACATGCTGCCCCGCCTGCCCTGAGCTGCGGCCGGGCGCCGCGCCTGATCCACTGACATCGGAGAACGAAATGTGGCGCCGATCACGCGAGCCCGGAAATACCTGACACAGCAGATACTGTTTAGTCAGATGAATCGCTCGCACTGGGCGGGCGCCACACCCCCTGTCGAGGTCCTCGATGCAGCTCGTCTACGTTTTCGACGCCTATTGCGGCTGGTCGCACGGTTTCTCGGGCACGGTGCGCGAGACCGTCTCCCGCCACCGGGAGCTGCCGGTGGAGGTGGTCTCGGGCGGCCTGTTCACCGGGGAGCGCCGGGTCCCGATGAGCGCCTTCGGCCACGTCCGGGGCGCGAACGACCAGATCGCGGAGCTGACCGGCGCCGAGTTCGGTGAGGGCTACCGGCGCCTGCTGGCCGAGGGGTCCTTCGTCATGGACTCCGAGGCCGCCGCACGCGGCGTGGCCGCCCTGCGCCGCACCGCACCCGACCGGGTGCTGGAACTGGCCACTGCCCTGCAGCGCGCCTACTACGTCGACGGGCAGAGCCTGTCCGACCCGGCCACCTACCGAAGGCTCGCCGAGGCGTCCGGGCTCGACGGCGACGCCGTCGTCGCCGCGTTCGCATCACCCGAGGCGCGGGCCGCGGCCGAGGCGGACTTCCACCGCGCCGCGGCGCTGGGCGTCACCGGCTTCCCCACTCTCCTCGCCGTCGACGGCGAGCGCGTCACCGTACTGGCCCGCGGCCACGCCACCGCCGACGAGGTCGACCGACGGCTGGCCGCCCTGAGCGCAGACCTCCACTGACCCCTCCCCCCACGAAACGAAGGAGCACTCGCATGAGCACGCTCGAATTCACCGTCCTCGACCTCGACTTCCCCGCCGGCAGCAAGAACAAGACGGCCACCCTCGTCACCGGCGAGCGCGAGGCGCTGCTGGTCGACGCCGGCTTCACCCGGGCCGACGGCCACCGCCTGGCCGCCGCCGTCCTGGACTCCGGCAAGCAGCTGACCACCGTCTTCCTCAGCCACGGCGACCCCGACTACTACTTCGGCGCCGAAGTCCTGGCCGACGCCTTCCCCGACGCCGCCTTCGTCGCCACCCCGCAGGTCATCGAGCACATCCAGCACTCCTACGAGGGCAAGCTCAAGGCATGGCAGGCCCTCGGGCCGAACCTGCCCACCCGTCTGGTCGACATCGCCCCGCTGACCGGCGACCTCACCCTGGAAGGCCACCGCTTCGAGCTCAAGGGCGGCCCGGCCGAACTGCCCGACCGCCACTACCTGTGGCAGGCCGAGCACCGCGCCCTCCTCGGCGGCGTCCTGCTCTTCCAGCAGGAACACGTCTGGGTCGCCGACACTCCCGCCCCCGAGGACCGCTCCGCCTGGATCGGGCTGCTGGACGAGATGGCCGCCCTCGACCCGCAGCTGGTCGTGCCCGGCCACCGTCTGCCCGACACCGCCGCCGACGCCTCCGCCATCACGGCCACCCGCGACTACCTCCTCGCCTTCGAAGAGGAACTCGCGACCGCCGCCGACGGCACCGCGCTGACCGAAGCACTCGTCAAGCGCTACCCCGGCAACGGCATGCTGATCGCCGCCCAGATCGGCGCCAAGGTCGCCAAGGGCGAAATGAAGTGGGGCTGACCGACATGACGACCGACGACACCACCGCCCACTCCGCCACCACCGCCCCCGACTTCGCCACCTCCGCCGCCCCGGCCGACGTGGTCCGCCGCCAGTACCTCGCCTCGGCCGCCGGCGACCTGGAAGCCCTGCGTGCCACCCTCGCCCCCGACGTGGAGTGGACCGAGATGGCGGGCTTCCCCCTCGCCGGCACCTACCGCACCCCCGACGGCGTCACCGCCAACGTCATGGAGCAGTTGGGCAAGGAGTGGGACGACTGGACCGCCCACGACGACACCTACGTCGTCGACGGCGAGAACGTCGTCGTCCTCGCCCGCTACACCGCCACCAACAAGGCGACCGGCAAGCCCATCGACGTACGCGTCGCCCACCACTTCGTCGTACGCGGCGGCCGGATCGTACGCTTCGAGCAGTTCGTGGACACGGCCAAGGTCCGCGACGCGATGACCGACGGGGCGGAGGCGGGCGGCGGGCTACCGGATCGCGGCCCCGGGAAACACCAGAGCCCCCGCGCCAAATCCCTCTGACGTGGGGGCTCTCCGGTAGGCCCTGTGGGACTCGAACCCACAACCAATGGATTAAAAGTCCACTGCTCTGCCAATTGAGCTAAGGGCCCAGGTGATGTTGCCACCCCGAGCATAGCCGGAGGAGGCCGTGTCTCCGATCGGGTATCGGGGACACGGCCGTGCCGGATGTGAACAGCCGGGGCCGGCGGGTCCGGAGTGTTAGGGATCTACCGGTTCGGGGGCGTTCGCGCGGGCCGCCGCGAGGGTTCGGGTCCGCTCGTGGTCGGGGTTGAGGAACCAGTGCCGGGCCGAGGCCAGCCACCAGATCGCCGCGAAGCCCAGGACCACCAGGACGGCCACCGGCGCGTAGTTGAAGGTCTCCCACGTCACCGGCGAGACCTGCGGCAGCATGAACAGCACCGTGATGACGCCGACCCAGACCACCGACACCACACCCACCGCCCGCGACCAGCGGCCCAGATGCCACGGCCCGCGGTCGAAGGCCTCGCCCTTGCGCAGCCGGAGCAGCGTCGGGATGACGTACGCGATGTAGAGGCCGATCACGGCGATCGACGTCACCGCCGCGTACGCGGTCACATTGATCAGGTACGGAAGGCCCAGGACCAGCGCGCCGCCCGCCGCCAGCCACACCGCTGCCACGGGTGTGCGCGTGCGCGGGCTGACCGTGTGCCACACACGCGAGTACGGCAGCGCGCCGTCGCGCGAAAAGGCGTAGATCATGCGGCTGTTGGCCGTCACGGACGCCATCCCGCAGAACAGCTGCGCCCCGATCACGACCAACAGCAGCAGCTTGCCCGCCGTCGCGCCCAGCGCGTCCAGCAGGATCTGGGCCGGCGGCGCCCCCGTCGCCGACCCGAGGGCACCGTCGTACGACTGGATCGCGAACGTGAAGCCGAGCAGCAGCACGAAGCCCGCTATCCATGAGGTCCAGATGGACCTCACGATTCCCTTCGGGCCCGCCGTCGACGCGTCGTGCGTCTCCTCCGTCATGTGGGCCGAGGCGTCGTAGCCGGTGAAGGTGTACTGGGCCATCAGCAGGCCCAGGAGGACGACGTACACCCCGCTGCCCCAGCCCGTGTTGTTCACGAACTCGCCGAAGACGAAGGACGCGGACTGGTGGTGGTCCGGTACGAAGGTCAGCGCGCCGACGATCACCGCCACGCCCAGCACGTGCCACCAGACGCTCACGCTGTTGAGCAGACCGACGATCCGGACGCCGAAGGTGTTCAGCAGGCCGTGCAGCACCAGGATGCCCGCGAAGAGCAGGACCGTGCGGCCCGGTGTCACCTCGAAGTCGAACTGGAGGTTCAGGTAGGCGCCGAGGAAGGACGCCGCCCCGAAGTCGATGCCCGCCGTCACCGCGACCTGGCCGAGGACGTTGAACCAGCCCGTGAACCACGCCCAGGCGGCCGCGGTCCGGGAGGGGGCCAGGCGGTGCGCCCAGAAGTACAGACCCGCCGACGTCGGGTAGGCCGAGCAGATCTCGGCCATCGACAGGCCGACGAACAGCGTCATCAGGCCGACCGCGACCCAGCCCCACATGATCACGGCCGGGCCGCCCGTGTTCATGCCGAACAGGTACAGGGTCAGGCAGCCCGAGAGGACCGAGATGATGGTGAAGGAGACCGCGTAGTTGGAGAACGCCGACATGCGGCGGGCGAGAACCTGCGTGTAACCGAGCTGGGCCAGCCGTTCCTCGTCCGAGAGATCCGAGAGATCCGGGACGTCGGATTGCCCGCTCGCGATGGCGTCATCTGTCATGCCCCCAGCAATTCCCCCGCCGAGGGCGTGACACACGTCACAACTTGGCTAGAAAGGATCCTTCCCTTCTAGAAAAGGCCCTTGTAGCCCTGCCAGCCGCTCGCGATCTTCACGCGCGCCCCGAACGACCCCTTGCCGTCGCCCGCGTTGCGGTACAGGTTCCCCGCCGAGTCCCGCACCACCAGGTCGTTCCTCCCGTCCCCGGTGATGTCCCCGACGCCGACGATCGCGTTGTAGGAACCGCCCCAGTCGGAGAACACCTTCGCGCGGGCAGCGAAGGTGCCGTCGCCCTTGCCGTAGTACCGGTACAGGTTGTTCGACCTGTCCTGCGCGAGCAGGTCGCCGATGCCGTCACCGTCGAGGTCGCCGACGCCCACGACCTTCTTGTACGTCTTCCAGTTGTCGTACAGCTTCACCCGCGCCGACAGCTTGCCGGTGCTGGTGCCCTTGTAGAGGTAGACCGTGCCGGTGGTGGTGTTGCGCGCGATCAGGTCCGGGCGGCCGTCGCCGCTCACGTCACCGGGCGCGGTCAGCACGTCGTACTGGTTCCAGCCGCTGGACCCGAGGGTCGTGTACGACGTCGACGGCTTCAGCGCGGCGTTGCAGCCCGGCTTGTACAGCCGCAGGGCCCCGCTGCTCAGCCGCACGAGGACGTCGTTGCAGCGGTCCCCGTTCAGGTCGCCGAAGGGGACCGCCCTGATCGAGGTGGCCCAGCCCGTCCCGGTGACCTTCCCGGAGAACGTGCCCTTGCCGGTGCCCTGCTGGAAGGTCAGGCCGCCGGAGGAGTTGAGGGTGAGCAGGTCGCCGATGGCGTCGCCGCCGAGGTGGTCGTGACGTACCGGGCTGCCGCCGCGCAGCGCGACCGAGCCCGTCACCTCCAGCGCGGCGCCGATGCCGTCGGCGGGCGTCACGGACAGCGTCCAGTCGTACGAACCGTTCGGCAGGAAGGCGGACTTGGGGTCGGTGCCGAACCAGCCGACGCTCAGTTCGCCGCGGGCAGCACCGCCGTCCCGCGTGTCCACGATCTTGCCGGTCGCCTTGCTGCGCACGGTCAGCCGCCAGCTCGCGGACGGCTTCGAGAGCAGCAAGGTGGTCAGGGTGTCCGGCGTGGTGTCGATCTTCTGCGCCTCGACGGACGACGCCTTCTCGGCCGGCGCGAGCAGCCGCAGCGGCTGCTGCGGCACGCCGGACGGCACGAGGTGCACCTGCTCCTGGCCGTCGACGTAGGCCGCGTTCGCGCCCGACTCGTCGACCGTCCAGCGCACGTCACGCTGCGAGACGCCCGTGTCCGGAAGGTCGCCGATCACCCGGCTCGCGGGCGTGCCGTCCGCGACCGTCGTCAGCGTCAGCTTCCCGTCCTGCCTGTCGTGCGTGACGACGTAGCCGTCGCCGAGCTCGGCCTCGTCGGCCGGCACGGGCACGGACTTCTTCGCCGTACGGTCGTAGACGCCGGCCCGGCCGTCGCAGGTCCAGTACAACCAGCGGCCCAGCGCCTGGAGTTCGGTGGGCGTGCAGCCGGCGTCGGTGGTGACGGTCTCGGCGGTCTTCTTGGTGGTCAGGTTGTACGCGGTGACACTGCCCGGGGTCGTCCCGGCGGTCCACAGGACGTCGCCGGAGAGAGCGGCCGCGCCCGGGACGCGGGTGACCTGGGTGACGCTGTCACCGATCTTGTAGACGTACTGCTGGGACGGAGCCGTGTAGAGCACGTACCGGCCCGAGACGTCGGTGATCCGCCCGCCGACGGGCACGTCGCGGTACCAGTAGTCGTAGGCGCCCGGTCCGGCGACGGTGATCCGCTCGGACGTCGAGTTGTGGTCCAGCCAGGCGATCTGCCCGTCGGCCGTGCCCTGCACCGGGGCGCAGGCGACGTCGTCGGCCGCGCAGGTGCCGATGAGGGCGCCGTCCGAGGGGAGGAACCGGGAGGACGTGCCGAACGTGGGCGCGCCGGTGGCGGCGACGGTCCGGACACGGCTGATGCGCTCGCCCTTGGTCCCGTAGCTGGTGCCGTAGTCCGCGGTGACGAGCCGCCCCTGGTTCAGCGAGAGCCCCTGGATCGGGAACGGCGGCTTGGACAGCGCCTTGACCTGGGTGACGACCGGTCTGCCGTCGGAGCCCGGCCCAACGCGCTGGACACCCCAGTCGTCGGGGGTGGCGCCGGTGCGGCCGATGAGGACCGCGGTGCCGTCGGAGACCGCCGAGGTGTACAGGCCCGACCCGGGCAGCAGGGTCACCACGGGACCGCCGGCGATCGGCTTGGCGGTGACCGCCGTACCGTCGCTGGGCCGGTGGATCAGCCAGTCGCCGACCACGGCGAGGTTCTGCGCGGGGTTCACGCTGGTGGCGCCGTCGAGCGTGACCTCGACCGGGGCGGCCGACAGGTCGTTGCGCGCATACACCTGGACGGTGGCCTCGTTGGCGTTGAAGAGGACCACGTGATCGGTGGTCACCTGGGCCTTCAGGTAGACCTTGGAGCGCAGCGGCGTCCAGGTCTGCGCCTGCCCCGTCCTGCGGTCGACCATGACCGACAGGTACTGCCCGTTCTGCGTGGCCTGGAACAGCAGCCCCGTGGCGTCCCCGCCCAACGGCGCCCCGAGGTTCACTCCCGCGGGCAGTCCGCTGACCGGCACGTCACGGGTGGAACCGTCGGCCTCCGGGAACAGCAGGTGCATCTCCCGCAGGGTCGTGCCGTTCTCGTCCTGCACTCCGCGGTAGCCGACCGCCAGGTCGCTGAAGGCGGTGAGCAGCGCCAGCTCCGAGGGGGTCTGGATCGTGCGGGTGGTCCCGTCGACCGCGTTCCACAGGTCGACCCGGTTGCCCGCGTAGCGGTACGCGAGGACGTCACCGCCGGTCCCCCAGGTGCCGGTGATCCCCTCCGGCCGCGTCACGGGCACGGACTTCCCGTCCGAGTACCGCGTCCAGACCAGCCCGGACCCCTCCAGCGTGTGGAAGACGCCCTGCTGCCCGGCGCCGTCGTGGCCGCCGTAGGTCGACCCGCTGTACAGCTCGGCCGCGGGATAGGTGCCGCGCAGCGTCGCCGGCACCACCGTTTCCTGCGGTACGTCCGCGACGGCGGCGGACGGCAGCAGCGGGCTCAGACCGGCCGCCAGTACGGCGGAGGCGGTGACGAGACGCAGGCGTGCGAAGGCATGACGAGCCAAGGAAGACCCTCCCGAAAACAGGAGACGGAATGCACACCGCTCTCCGGTGCCCCTGACCCCCCGGTCACCCCACCCGTCTCACAAGTCGGCTGATCCTACAGCCTGCACACAGGTTCCGGGGAAAGCGTTTTCGAGCGGTACGGCGGGCGACACGGGAACGCCAGAACGCCGTGGCCCCCCACCAGTTGGTGGGGGGCCACGGCGTTCACTGCTCAGGGACGCACTCAGCCGTTGCGCTTCCAGCGCGGCTTGTCGTCACGGCGACCGAAGGAGCCGGTGCCGGTGCCGGTGCTGCCGCCACGGTGCTCGTCACGACGACCCGAGGGGCGCTCGTGACCGGTGGCGCGGAAACCGGGGCGGTCGCCGCCCTGGCGGTCACGGTTGAACGGACGGTCGCTGCCGCGGTGTCCGCCGCGCTCGTCACGACGCTCGAAGGAACGGGCCGGACGGTCGTCGCGGCGGAAGCCGCCACCACGGTTGTCGTCACGGCGCTCGAAGGAACGCCCGCCACCGCGGTTGTCGTCCCGACGCTCGAAGGAACGGCCACCGCCACGGTTGTCGTCCCGACGGTCGTCGCGGCGGAAGCCGCCACCACGGTTGTCGTCACGACGCTCGAAGGAACGCCCGCCACCACGGTTGTCGTCGCGACGCTCGAAGGAACGGCCACCGCCACGGTTGTCGTCCCGACGGTCGTCACGGCGGAAGCCGCCACCACGGTTGTCGTCACGACGCTCGAAGCCACGGCCGCCACGGTCGTCACGACGCTCGAAGGAACGGCCACCGCCACGGTTGTCGTCCCGACGGTCGTCACGGCGGAAGCCGCCACCACGGTTGTCGTCACGGCGCTCGTAGGAGCGACCACCACGGTCGTCCCGGTCCGCCTTGTCGATGTCCTGCGCCGCCGGCTGCTCGGGAACGGAGACCTCGGCCACCGCGGCCGCGGCCTGCGCCTCGGCCACCGCCGCCTCGGGGTCCTCGCCCTGCTCGCGCGCGACCCGGGCGACCAGGCGGTCGGCCTCCTCGCGCAGCTCGGTCGCGCGGCGCTGCGCCCGCTCCAGCTCCTTGGTGAGCTGGGCGACCTCGCGCTCGGCCTGCTGCGCGGCGTTGCCCGCGGACTCGGCCTGGACCTCGGTCATCGAACGGGCGCCGGTGATGTCGGCGACCTCGGGCTCGAAGGCCGTACCGGAGTTGATGATGTGACGCCCGGCGTCGACGCCCGCGTCCTCCATCAGCCGGAAGATCTGACGGCGCTGGTGCGGCAGCGACAGGGAGACCACGGTGCCGGTGCGGCCGGCGCGGGCCGTGCGCCCGGCGCGGTGCAGGTAGTCCTTGTGGTCGCCGGCCGGGTCCACGTTCAGGACCAGGTCGATGCCGTCGACGTGGATGCCGCGGGCGGCGACGTCGGTGGCGACGAGGGCGTTGACGTAGCCCTTCTTGAAGTCCTCCAGCACCCGGGTACGCGCGCCCTGCGTCATACCGCCGTGCAGCGCGTCGGCCTTCACACCGGAGTCGCAGAGCTGCTCGGCGATACGGTCGGCGCCCAGCTGGGTGCGGACGAAGATGATCGTGCGGCCCTTGCGGGAGGCGATCGCGGCGGTGACCGGCGCCTTGTCCTTGGGCTTCACGATGAGGATGTGGTGCGACATGGTCGTGACGTTGCCCTGGGCGCTGTCGACCTCGTGCGTGACCGGGTTGCTCAGGTAGCGCTTGACCAGCGTGGAGATCTCGTTCTCCATCGTGGCCGAGAAGAGCATGCGCTGACCGCCCGCCGGAACCTGGTCGAGCAGCTCGGTGACCTCGGGCAGGAAGCCCAGGTCCGACATCTGGTCGGCCTCGTCGAGGACGGCGATCTGCACGTTCTCCAGGGAGCAGGCGCCGCGGTTGATGATGTCGCGGAGGCGGCCCGGGGTAGCGACGAGGACGTCGACGCCGCGCTCGAGGGCGTAGATCTGGTTACCCATCGACGTGCCGCCGCAGACGACCTTCATCTTGAGGCCGAGGACGTCGCCGTAGGGCTGGAGCGCGTCCGCGACCTGCATCGCGAGCTCACGGGTGGGCGTGAGGATGACGGCGCGCGGCTTGTGCTTCTCGGTGCGACCGCCGGCCAGCGTGGCCAGGGCCGGCAGACCGAAGGAGAGGGTCTTGCCGGAGCCGGTGCGGCCACGGCCGAGGATGTCCTTGCCGGCCAGGGCGTCCGGGATGGTCGCGGCCTGGATCGGGAAGGGGGTGGTCACGCCGTTCTGGGCGAGCTTGCGCACGACGCCCTCGGGGAGACCGAGGCTCGCGAACGTGACCTCGGGAGCGTCCTCCGTACCCTCGTTCTCGGGCACGACGACGTGATCAGTACTGGAAATGGACATGCGTATGCGAAACCTTCCGGAGTCTCGTCGGCACGCGCCCGTCAACTCCGTGTTTCGCTATACGACCGCCTCTATGCGGTCCGCCACGGCAAAGGAGAGTACGCGCCACACGGCGCGCTCTGCATTGGCGCCGGGCAAATGGGATCAAACGATCTACCACCATACGCACCCACCGCCCCTCAAGGCAAACTGAGCCCATACCCGCAGGTCAGACGAGCCTAGGCCGGCGCACCCGCCTCGGGTGCCGGCTCCCGCTCGCCCAGCTGCGGCCCCGGAGGCTCGTGCGCCGACGACGACGGCTCGGCGGCCGTCGGCTCGGGCGTCGGCGACGCGGGCGGCGGAGTCGGTGTCGGCTGCGGCTCGGCCGTACGGGTGGGCGTCGGATCGACGTCGGTCGGCAACGGCTCCCCCGGCTTGTCCGGCTTCCCCTTCCCCCTCCCCTTGCCCGGCTTGGCACCCACAGAGCCGGAGGCGCTCGCCTCCGCCGGCGGGGACGCGGACGGCGGCGCGGACTCCTCCTCACCCTTCTTCCCCTTGCCGTGCCCGTGCTTGCCGCCCTCGGCCGCGGCACCGAATCCGGGGCCACCGCCCGACACCTCCGCCCCACCGTCGGGCGCCTCACCGGCCCGGTGCCCTGCGGAGTGCGAGGGCTCGGCGCTCCCGCCGCCGCCGTCGTCGCCGACGCTCATGCAGCCGGCGGCAGCGGCGACGGCCATGACCGTGGCGGCCAGACGGACGGGTACGTACAAGGGGCGCACGAGCAGCCACCTCCGGTGGAGGATGAAGGAGTCAACCTGCCCAACTCCCGCCGCCCACAAGAGGACACGCGACCCGTATCAGCGGAGCCTCACCCGTACCCGAGCGCGTGCAGCCGGGCGTCGTCGATCCCGAAGTGGTGAGCAATCTCATGCACCACCGTCACCTCGGTCTCCTCGACGACCTCCTCCCGCGACTCGCACATCCGCAGCGTCGGCCCCCGGTAGATGGTGATCCGGTCCGGCAGCACCCCCGCGTACCACTCGCCCCGGTCGGTCAGCGGAGTCCCCTCGTACAGCCCGAGCAGCTCGGGATCCGCCGCCGGCGGTTCGTCCTCGACGAATACCGCGACGTTGTCCATCAGCCGCGTCAACTCCGGCGGAATCCGGTCCAGCGCCTCGGCGACCAGTTCCTCGAACTCCTCGCGCGTCATCTCCAGCACAGGCCCATTGTCCGGTACGCCGCCGCAGTACGAGAGTCGTGAGTGCGCCCGCATATCCACGGGCGGAATTGGGCATACGGGACCAATGGCCCGCGTCCCCGTCGCCGTCCGGAACACCGTGAACTCCCTACGCAGGATCCCGCGCGCCCTCGCCCGTCACTACCGCACCCGCCGGCCCCACCCGTCGTTCGAACTCGTCCCCCAGGCCCACCCCTGGGTTCGCGCCCTCGGCCTCGTCGCCGTGGTCGTCCTCGGTGCCTGGCTGGGGCTGCTGATCGTCGGCAACGTGCGGACCCCGGTCGGCCCCATGAACACGACGATGACCCTGCGCCCGTCGCTCACCGGGGGCACGAAGATCAACGTCTCGCCGCTCGGCGCCCTCCAGCTGGACAGCCACCACGCCCCCGTCCGCCTGGACGTCAACGTCGACCAGCTCGACCCGGTCCGCTCCCAGGCCCTGGTCGACCACCCCGAACGCCTCTCCGGCCTCCAGGACGAGGTCACCAAGGACGTCGAACACGGCACCCGCGACCTGGCCCTGCGCTCCTGCGTGGCCGTCGTGTCGGGCGCCACCGCCCTCGGCCTCGCGGTCTACCGCCGCCCCCGCCGAGCCCTGGCGGCAGGCGGCCTCGCCCTGACCCTCCTGGCCGCCTCCGGCGGAACCGCGTACGCGACCTGGAACCCGGAATCGGTCCTGGAACCGAAGTTCTCCGGCCTGCTCTCCTCCGCCCCGTCCCTGGTCGGCAACGCCCGCAGCATCGTCACCGAATTCGACGTCTACCAGAAGGAGTTGGCCCGCCTGGTGACGAACGTGACGAAGCTGTACGACGCCACCTCCACGCTCCCCACCTACGCGCCCGACCCCTCCACCATCCGGGTCCTGCACGTCTCGGACATCCATCTGAACCCGGCGAGCTGGCCGATCATCTCGTCGCTCGTGGAGCAGTACAAGGTGGACGTGATCGTCGACTCCGGCGACACGATGGACCACGGCTCGGCCGCCGAGAACGGCTTCCTGGACCCGATCGAGGACCTCGGCGCCCCCTACCTCTGGGTCCGCGGCAACCACGACTCCCGGACCACCCAGCGCTACCTGGAAGGCCTGAAGAACGTGCGCGTCCTGGACGACGGGCGGGCCCAGACCATCGCCGGCCTGCGCTTCGCCGGGATCGGCGACCCCCAGTTCACCCCCGACCGCTCCGACAAGCCCGGCGCCGAGGAGTCCCAGGAGCAGGCGGGCGCCCGTCTGGCCTCCGCCCTGCGCGCTCAGAACACCGCCGGCACGCCCGTCGACGTCGCCATCGCCCACGAGCCGTCGGCGGCCCGCGGGGTGGACGGCGAGGTCCCGCTGGTGCTGGCCGGGCACCTCCACCACGAGGAGATGGAGGTCATGAAGCAGGGCACCCGGCTGCGCGTCGAGGGCTCGACGGGCGGCAGCGGCCTGCGCGCGATCGAGGGCAAGTACCCGGACCCCATCGAGGCCTCGATCCTCTACATGGACCGCGACACGCGCCGCCTCCAGGCCTGGGACGAGATCGAACTGGGCGGCCTCGGCCTCACGACGGCCGAGGTCAGCCGCCACCTGGTCGAGGAGAACCAGCCCGGAGCAAGCTCGTCCCCCACACCGTCCCCCACACCGTCTCCCTCGCCCGCGTCCTCCGCCCCGACCCCCGCCTCCCCGTAAACCGTTTTGGCGATCCCTCCCGCCATCCCATATGCTTCTCACGTCCCCGACGCGCTGCGAAGCGCCCAGGCGGGCCGATAGCCCTCATCGTCTAGCGGCCTAGGACGCCGCCCTTTCAAGGCGGTAGCACGGGTTCGAATCCCGTTGGGGGCACGCAACACCGTGTGCGACACTGTCGTACACAACGCTTGGTCCTGTGGAGCAGTTTGGAGTGCTCGCCACCCTGTCAAGGTGGAGGCCGCGGGTTCAAATCCCGTCAGGACCGCTGAGGTTTCCCCGGAAGCCTCGTGGCTGGGTAGCTCAGTTGGTACGAGCGATCGCCTGAAAAGCGATAGGTCGCCGGTTCGACCCCGGCCCCAGCCACAACCCGAAGGCCCCGTCCACCCGGACGGGGCCTTTGACGTCCGCCTTGCCGCCGGTCAGGGCGCCGGCCCACCCCGACGCAAAAGCGTTCGCCACGATTTTCCCCGGGATGAGATCCTGGACCGCGTATGTCTACGCACCCCGCCCCCGGCGCCTCCGCTCCGGGCACCCCCGACCTCGGCGCTCTCGCCCCCCGCCTGACCGAGCTGTCCCTGCGCGATGCGCACCGGCTCGGGCGCAGGCTCGAAGGTGCGCGCAGGATCCGTAAGCCTCAGGCCCATGCCGCCGTTCTCGCCGAGATCGAGGCGGAGGTGGCGAAGGCCGAGGAGCGGCTCAGTGCGCGGCGCGGGCGGGTGCCCGCCGTCAGCTATCCCGAGCAGCTGCCGGTCAGCCAGAAGAAGGACACGATCGCGGAGGCCATCCGTGATCACCAGGTCGTGATCGTCGCCGGTGAGACCGGGTCCGGCAAGACGACCCAGATTCCCAAGATCTGTCTCGAGCTGGGGCGGGGCGTCAAGGGCATGATCGGGCACACCCAGCCCCGTCGTATCGCCGCCCGTACCGTCGCCGAGCGAGTCGCGGAAGAGCTCGACACGCCTCTGGGCGAAGCCGTCGGCTGGAAGGTCCGCTTCACCGACCAGGTGAGCCCGGACGCCACCTTCGTCAAGCTGATGACGGACGGCATCCTGCTCGCCGAGATCCAGACCGACCGCGAGCTGCGCGCCTACGACACGATCATCATCGACGAGGCCCACGAGCGGTCCCTCAACATCGACTTCCTGCTGGGCTACCTCGCTCAGCTGCTGCCCAGGCGGCCGGACCTCAAGGTCGTCATCACCTCCGCGACCATCGACCCCGAGCGCTTCTCCCGGCACTTCGGCGATGCGCCGATCGTCGAGGTCAGCGGCCGTACGTATCCCGTGGAGGTGCGGTACCGCCCCCTCCTCGAAGACGACTCCGAGGACTCCGACCGCGACCAGATCACCGCGATCTGCGACGCCGTCGAGGAGCTCCAGGCCGAGGGCAAGGGCGACATCCTCGTCTTCCTCTCAGGAGAGCGGGAGATCCGCGACACCGCGGACGCGCTCGTCAAGAAGAACTACCGGTTCACCGAGGTACTCCCCCTCTACGCCCGGCTCTCGCACGCCGAGCAGCACCGCGTCTTCCAGCAGCACACCGGGCGCAGGATCGTTCTGGCCACCAACGTCGCCGAGACCTCCCTCACCGTCCCGGGCATCAAGTACGTCATCGACCCCGGCTTCGCCCGGATCTCCCGCTACAGCCACCGCACCAAGGTCCAGCGCCTCCCCATCGAGGCGATCTCCCAGGCCAGCGCCAACCAGCGCAAGGGCCGCTGCGGCCGGACCAGCGACGGCATCTGCATCCGCCTCTACAGCGAGGAGGACTTCGAGGGCCGCCCGGAGTTCACGGACGCGGAGATCCTCCGTACGAATCTGGCGAGTGTCATCCTGCAGATGACCGCTGCCGGCCTCGGCGACATCGAGAAGTTCCCGTTCATCGATCCGCCGGACCACCGCAACATCCGCGACGGCGTCCAACTCCTCCAGGAACTGGGCGCGCTGGACCCGGCGCAGAAGGACGTACGCAAGCGGCTCACGGACAGCGGCCGCAAGCTCGCGCAGCTGCCCGTCGACCCGCGCCTCGCGCGCATGGTCCTGGAGGCCGACAAGAACGGCTGCGTGCGCGAGGTCATGGTCATAGCGGCCGCGCTGTCCATCCAGGACCCGCGCGAGCGCCCCGCCGACAAGCAGACCCAGGCCGACCAGCAGCACGCCCGCTTCAAGGACGAGACGAGCGACTTCCTCGCCTACCTCAACCTCTGGCGGTACGTGCGCGAGCAGCAGAAGGAGAGGGGCTCCTCCTCCTTCCGGCGCATGTGCAAGCAGGAGTACCTGAACTTCCTGCGCATCCGCGAGTGGCAGGACATCTACACGCAGCTGCGGACCGTCGCCAAGCAGATGGGCATCCACCTCAACGAGGAGGACGCCGCCGACCAGAGTGTCCATGTCTCCCTCCTCGCCGGTCTGCTCTCGCACATCGGCATGAAGGACGTGAAGGACGGCAACAAGAACGAGTACCTGGGCGCACGGAGCGCCAAGTTCGCGATCTTCCCCGGCTCTGCCCTCTTCAAGAAGCAGCCGCGCTTCGTGATGTCCGCCGAGCTGGTGGAGACCTCCCGCCTCTGGGCCCGCGTCAATGCCAAGATCGAGCCCGAGTGGGTCGAGCCCCTCGCCGAGCACCTGCTCAAGCGGACCTACAGCGAACCGCACTGGGAGAAGGACCAGGCGGCGGTGATGGCGTACGAGAAGGTCACGCTCTACGGCGTCCCGATCATCGCCCAGCGCAAGGTCAACTACGGCCGGATCGACCCGGAGACCTCCCGCGAGCTTTTCATTCGCAACGCCCTGGTCGAGGGCGACTGGCGTACGCACCACAAGTTCTTCGCCGACAACCGCAGACTCCTCAGCGAGGTGGAGGAGCTGGAGCATCGCGCGCGGCGGCGGGACATCGTGGTCGACGACGACACGCTCTTCGAGTTCTACGACCAGCGGGTGCCCGAACACGTCGTGTCCGGCGCCCACTTCGACTCCTGGTGGAAGCACAAGCGGCACGAGCAGCCCGACTTCCTCGACTTCGAGCGGGAGATGCTCATCCGGGAGTCGGCGGAGGCGGTCACCAAGGCCGACTATCCCGACTCGTGGCGGCAGGGACCGCTCAAGTTCCGGGTGACGTACCAGTTCGAGCCGGGCGCGGACGCCGACGGTGTGACCGTCCACATCCCGCTCCAGGTCCTCAACCAGGCCACGGACGAGGGCTTCGACTGGCAGATCCCGGGCCTCAGGGAAGAGCTGGTCACCGAGCTGATCCGGTCCCTCCCGAAGCCGATCCGCCGCAACTACGTACCGGCGCCGAACTTCGCGAAGCGGTTCCTGGACACGGCCTCCCCCCTTCAGGAGCCGCTCACGACCACCATGGCGCGTGAGCTCAAGCGCATGGTCGGCGTGCCGTTCGAGGCCGACGACTTCGACTGGGCCAGGGTCCCCGAGCACCTCCGCATCACCTTCCGGATCGTCGACGAGCGCCGCCGAAAGCTGGCCGAGGACAAGGACCTGGAGGCGCTGAAGCTCCGGCTGAAGCCGAAGGCCCGCCAGGCCCTCTCCCAGGCGGCCGCGGCGACCGCCGAGCGCCAGGGCGGCGAGTCCCTGGAGCGCAAGGGCCTGACCGACTGGACGATCGGCTCGCTCACCCGCGTCTTCGAGACCCGCCGCGCCGGCCAGCCGGTGAAGGCGTACCCGGCGCTGGTCGACGACGGCGACACCGTCTCCGTACGGCTCTTCGACACGGAGGCCGAGCAGGCGGAGGCGATGTGGAAGGGCACGCGCCGGCTGATCCTGCGCAACATCCCGGTGAACCCGGGGAAGTTCGCCTCGGAGAAGCTGACGAACGCCCAGAAGCTCGCCCTGTCCGCGAATCCGCACGGCTCGATCCAGGCCCTGTTCGACGACTGCGCCATGGCGGCGGCGGACAAGCTGATCGGTGACTTGGGCGGGCCGGTGTGGGACGAGGAGTCGTACCGGAAGCTGTACGACAAGGTCCGCGCGGAGATCGTCGACACGACGGTCCGTACGGTCGGGCAGGTGCAGCAGGTCCTCGCCGCCTGGCAGGCCTGCGAGCGCCGCCTGAAGGGCGTGCGGAGCCCGGTGCTCCTGGCGAACCTCCAGGACGTGCGCAAGCAACTGGACGCCCTCGTGAAGCCGGGCTTCGTGACGGCGGCGGGTATCCGGCGACTCCCCGACCTCATGCGCTACCTGGTCGCCGCGGACCGCCGCCTCCAGCAGATGCCGACCGGCGTCCAGCGGGACACCAGCCGCATGGAGAAGGTCCACGAGATGCAGGACGAGTACGCCTGGCTCCTGGAGCAGATGCCCCAGGGACGCCCGGTCCCGTCCTCGGTGCTGGACATCCGCTGGATGATCGAGGAGCTCCGGGTCAGCTATTTCGCCCACGCCCTCGGCACGGCGTACCCGGTCTCCGACAAGCGGATCGTGAAGGCGATCGACGCTTCGGTGCCGTAACGGCGCCTGCACACTGGGTGAGTTCGCGCAGGGGGCTCACCCTCCTGTACAGTCTCTTCTCGCAGCGCAACGCACAAATGGCGCCGCGAAACCTGGTCCTGTGGAGCAGTTTGGAGTGCTCGCCACCCTGTCAAGGTGGAGGCCGCGGGTTCAAATCCCGTCAGGACCGCAGTGAAGCAGAGGCCCGCTCGCCATCGGCAGCGGGCCTTGTTCATGCCGACAGGAGAGCCCGGGTCTTCGGACCCGGGCTCTCCTGCGTCCTCGGCGGTCTTGACGCCGTCACTTTCGCTCGGTACCCAGAAACCAGGGCCCCGCTTCCCGTGCGGCCCCCTTGGAGGTGGGGTATGGCGGCATCGACCAGGCACGAGACTCGGGCGTTGCTCCGTGCGCATCTGTCGGCCGCTTCCTCCTATCGCCATCTGACGCGTCACTGCCCGATCTGCCATCGCCTGTTGAGGCTGGCGATGGACGGCGCTCCACGGGCCGCACAGGCGCCGGAGGAGAGCGTCGAGGACGAAAGCCCTTCCAGCGCGTGACAGTGGCGGCAGTCGCCCGGCCCCAACACCCGCCCCGCCGGGGGACCGTGGAAGGTGTGCCTCCTCTAGCGCACATGAACCAGGGGCAACAAGGACTCTGGCATGTGACGGGTGTCACCGCATGATTTTCTGAAACCGCGGTTTTTACACCTCGCCTACAACTGGTCAATTTAATATGTGCAATTGCACCAGCGTCAGGGCGCGCCCACAGGAGATCCGACACCCCTCCCCAGAGTCCGACAAGCCCGCTCACAGAGCCGCCCCGTCGGCCACGCCGTGCCCACACATCCACACACGTGCGCGCACAAAAAGATCGCGCTGGACCCGGCGGAGTCCAGCGCGATCGACGACGCACCCTGTCACTGCTTGGGAAGCCCGGAGGGGCTTGGGCGTGGGCTCTGTTGGGGCAGAACCCGCGTCGCTTGGAGCTAGGGTTCCGGGCGCCGCGGCATGTTGGGGGACCTGCCGGTTTTGCCCGGTTATTCAGTTGTTCAGGCCTCGCTGCGCTGCTGCGGGATACCCGCGAGCAGAGCGCGGACCTCAGCCTCGCGATAACGGCGGTGTCCGCCGAGCGTACGAATCGAAGTGAGCTTGCCGGCCTTCGCCCACCGCGTGACCGTCTTCGGGTCGACGCGGAACATCGTGGCGACCTCAGCCGGGGTCAGCAGCGGCTCGGCATCAGGGGTGCGAGCGGTCATGAGCGGCCTCCTCGGGAGAACCGAACCTTCTCGGTTCTTTCCTCTAAATTCTGCACCTTGACCCGCGTTGCCCGAAATGGCGGACGCGAGTCGAGTCGGTTATAGGACGAACGGCTTGTCCTCGGCACTACAACTACACCATCTGTCCAGCCGCGTCGGCCAAACCGATGGAATTGCCCCTCCAGGTGTTCATCAGCGACGGAAGCCGATGGACCATGCCATAGCGGACAGTCACGCCACTGTGACGATCAGTCACAGTGGCGATCAGGAGTCATCAGACCCCCCAAAGCGCATGCAATGCCGAGATTCCGCCCGCACTACAACAGAACGGGACGGACGGAGTTCCCCCGGACTCCTTGTCCTATTTTGGCATGAGGAGGGGCAAGGGACGCAAGGGCCGCGTACGTGCGGTCCGTCACGCTTGGCTGCAAACACCCCGGATCGGGACCAACGTCCCTTGTTGACGAAACCTCAGGACATACCCAGGACAAACCTCGGTCCGAGGACGAAACCCCAAAACGGGCGTCAGGTCAAACGTCAGTTCGTTACCTAAGCCACACTCAGTTCGCCGACCGGCGATCCCGGACCGACCGCCACCGCTCCACGAGCCGCGCGTACGCCTCGCCCGCCGTGACCCCGTCACCGCCGCGCAGCGCCTCGATGCCCTCGGCCACATCGGCCGCCGAGTGGTCGTCCTCCAGCTCGCCGGCCGGCAGCGTGTGCACCAGGCCGCCGTAGTCCAGCTCCACCAGCGAACGCGGGTGGAACTCCTCCAGCCAGCGCCCGACGTCCACCAGGCCGTCGATCAGCGGCCCCTCGTCGATGGCCTCCCTGAGCGCCCTGAGGCCCCGCGCGACCCGGCGCCGGGCCTGCACCATCGGCGTCCGGTAGCGCAGCATCGGCGGGATCTCGCCGGAGCCCTTGTCGAAGCGCCGCTCCTCGTCGGAGACCAGCACGAACCAGCTCAGCGGCACCTGCCAGGTCGCCGTGCGGATCCAGGGCCGCGCGTCCGGGTTACGGGCCAGCCAGCGCTCGTAGTCCTGGGCGGCCTGCTGCCGTACGACGTCCGGCAGCACCGCTTCCAGGACCGGGCCCGGCAACTCCTCGCCGAGCTCGGCCAGCGCCTGCCAGCCGCGCAGCCGGGTGCGCCAGGGGCACACGCACACCACCCCGTCCACCTCCAGCACGAACGCGTCACCGCTCTCGTGCACCGGCACCGCAATGGGCGGGGTGGGCAGCAAGTCGGCCAGGGCGCGGCGGAGTTCGTCCTGGTACGAGGGACGGTCGGGGCGGCGGGCGTAGCGCGCCCAGTGGCCGCGCTCCGGCTCCGGGAAGGCGGCCAGCGGCTCGTACACACGCAGATAGGTCGCGTACGGGACGATCAACGAGGACACCTTGGGCACGCCTGCTCCCTCCCCCGCCGTCTGCCGGGAAAACCTGCGAAACCCGCACACAAACGAGCGGGAAAACCATGCAAATCGTCGCACGGACGCCCCTCGGGAGTGAGTGATCCCGAGCACTGCGCGCTGGCGGGGACGCCCAGGCTCTAATCTCATGCTCACAGGCCCCGCCACCCGTACGGGACCTGCTCCCGACCGCCGCTACTTACTTCAGGAGTCACCACAGTGACCGACGTAACCGGCGCACCTGCTGATGTACTGCACACCCTGTTCCACTCGGAACAGGGGGGTCATGAGCAAGTCGTGCTCTGCCAGGACCGTGCCAGCGGCCTCAAGGCCGTCATCGCCCTCCACTCCACCGCCCTGGGCCCCGCGCTCGGCGGTACCCGTTTCTACCCGTACGCGAGCGAGGCGGAGGCCGTCGCCGACGCGCTGAACCTCGCCCGCGGGATGTCGTACAAGAACGCCATGGCCGGTCTCGACCACGGCGGCGGCAAGGCCGTGATCATCGGCGACCCGGACCGGGACAAGACGGAGGAGCTGCTCCTCGCCTACGGCCGGTTCGTGGCCTCCCTCGGCGGCCGGTACGTCACCGCGTGCGACGTCGGCACGTACGTCGCGGACATGGACGTCGTGGCACGTGAGTGCCGCTGGACGACCGGCCGCTCGCCCGAGAACGGCGGCGCCGGCGACTCCTCCGTCCTGACCGCCTTCGGCGTCTACCAGGGCATGCGGGCCTCCGCGCAGCACCTGTGGGGCGACCCGACGCTGCGCGACCGCAGAGTCGGCATCGCGGGCGTCGGCAAGGTCGGGCACCACCTGGTGGAGCACCTGCGGGACGAGGGCGCCGAGGTCGTGATCACGGACGTGCGCGAGGAGGCCGTACGGCGGATCCTCGACCGGCACCCGGAGGGTGTGACGGCCGTCGCCGACACCGAGGCGCTGATCCGGGGCGGCGATCTCGGCGGTCTCGACATCTACGCCCCGTGCGCGCTCGGCGGGGCCCTGAACGACGACTCCGTGCCGGTGCTCGCCGCGAGGATCGTGTGCGGCGCGGCCAACAACCAGCTCGCCCACCCGGGCGTGGAGAAGGACCTCGCCGACCGCGGGATCCTCTACGCGCCGGACTACGTGGTGAACGCCGGCGGTGTCATCCAGGTCGCCGACGAGCTGCACGGGTTCGACTTCGAGCGGTGCAAGGCGAAGGCCGCGAAGATCTACGACACCACGCTGGCCATATTCGCACGTGCGAAGGCAGACGGTATCCCGCCGGCCGCCGCGGCCGACCGGATCGCCGAGCAGCGGATGCACGAGGCGGCCGCGGCCCGCCGGGCGCTCTGACTCGCGAGGCCCGCTCGCGGGTTTGACCGGTACCCGTCGGCGCACTCTTAGAGAGAACTCTCACGTTCGTCGGCGGGTCGGCCGCCAATAAGTGGTTAAAATCGCGGTTGACCAGCGGGGACAGGGCACCTCGCCGGTTCTGGGTCCGGGCACGTCCTGCGGGCGACGTACCGTATGGGCGCGGGCTCAGGTACCGTGGAAGCCCTACGGACCGGTCTCTCCACGGAGAGTCCGTTCCAGATCATGAACGCGTGTCAAGACTCTGGGGCCGTCAAGCCCCATCATCGAGGGGGTCGAGCCATGGGGCGCGGCCGGGCCAAGGCCAAGCAGACGAAGGTCGCCCGCCAGCTGAAGTACAACAGCGGCGGGACTGACCTGTCGCGTCTGGCCAGCGAGCTGGGCGCTTCGACTTCTAGTCAGCCTCCGAACGGCGAGCCGTTCGAGGACGACGAAGACGAAGACGACCCGTACGCCCAGTACGCGGATCTGTACAACGACGACGGTGAGGACGAGGACGACGAGTCCGGTCCGTCGTCGCAACGCCGCGGCGCTTGACGATTGAGCTCCGCATGACCCGGTCCAGCGGTTCCCACCGCCGGACCGGGTTTTGCTCTGCCGTCGTCGGGATCAGGCGTCGTACGGATCAGACGTCATGAGGATCAGGCGGAGTGGTCGCCGACCATTTCCGCACCCGTGGTGTGGTCGCCGCGGTCCGTGATCTCACCCGCGACCCAGGCCTCGACCCCGCGGTCGGCCAGGGTCGCCAGAGCCACGTCCGCCGACTCCTCCGGCACGATCGCGATCATGCCGACGCCCATGTTCAGGGTCTTCTCCAGCTCCAGGCGCTCGACGTCACCGGTCTTGCCGACGAGGTCGAACACCGGGGCCGGGGTCCAGGTGGAGCGGTCGACGATCGCGTGCAGTTCGTCGGGGATGACGCGGGCCAGGTTGGCGGCCAGTCCGCCACCCGTGACGTGGCTGAACGCGTGTACCTCGGTGGTGCGGGTGAGCGCCAGACAGTCCAGCGAGTAGATCTTGGTGGGCTCCAGGAGCTCCTCGCCCAGGGTGCGGCCGAACTCCTCGATCCGTGCGTCCAGGGACAGACCGGCCTGGTTCAGCAGGACGTGCCGGACGAGCGAGTACCCGTTCGAGTGAAGACCGGAGGCCGCCATGGCGATGACCGCGTCACCCTTACGGATGCGATCCGGGCCGAGGAGGCGGTCGGCCTCCACCACGCCCGTACCGGCGCCGGCGACGTCGAAGTCGTCCGGGCCCAGGAGACCGGGGTGCTCGGCCGTCTCGCCGCCGACCAGGGCGCAGCCGGCGAGGACACAGCCCTCGGCGATGCCCTTGACGATGGCGGCGACCCGCTCGGGGTGGACCTTGCCGACGCAGATGTAGTCGGTCATGAACAGCGGCTCGGCGCCGCACACCACGATGTCGTCCATGACCATCGCGACCAGGTCGTGCCCGATGGTGTCGTAGACGCCCAGCTGCCGCGCGATGTCGACCTTCGTGCCGACACCGTCGGTCGCGGAGGCCAGCAGCGGGCGCTCGTAGCGCTTGAGGGCGGAGGCGTCGAAGAGGCCGGCGAAACCGCCGAGGCCGCCGAGGACCTCGGGGCGCTGCGTCTTCTTCACCCACTCCTTCATCAGCTCGACGGCGCGGTCGCCCGCCTCGATGTCGACGCCCGCGGCTGCGTAGCTGGCACCAGTTGTCTCAGACATGACGGTGAGAACTTTCGTGTCGTATGCAGTCGTCCTGCAGGTGGTACGGCCGTCTACGGGCGACGGATCGCGTCGGCCGCGGCCGTGGCGGCGGGCCCGGCCGCCAACTCGGTCTCCAGGAGCTGCTTGCCGAGCAGCTCGGGGTCCGGGAGATCCATCGGGTACTCGCCGTCGAAGCAGGCGCGGCAGAGGTTCGGCTTGGCGATGGTGGTCGCCTCGATCATGCCGTCGATGGAGATGTACGCCAGGGAGTCGGCGCCCAGCGAGGTGCCGATCTCGTCGATGGTCATGCCGTTGGCGATGAGCTCGGCGCGGGTCGCGAAATCTATGCCGAAGAAGCACGGCCACTTCACGGGCGGCGAGGAGATCCGGATGTGGACCTCCGCCGCACCCGCCTCGCGGAGCATGCGCACCAGGGCCCGCTGGGTGTTGCCGCGCACGATGGAGTCGTCGACGACGACCAGGCGCTTGCCCTTGATGACTTCCTTCAGCGGGTTCAGCTTCAGGCGGATGCCGAGCTGCCGGATCGTCTGGGAGGGCTGGATGAACGTACGGCCGACATACGCGTTCTTCACCAGACCGGCGCCGAAGGGGATGCCGGATGCCTCCGCGTAGCCGATGGCGGCGGGGGTGCCGGACTCCGGAGTCGCTATCACCAGGTCGGCGTCGACCGGGGCTTCCTTGGCGAGCTTGCGGCCCATCTCCACGCGGGAGAGGTACACGTTCCGCCCGGCGATGTCGGTGTCGGGGCGGGCCAGGTACACGTACTCGAAGACGCAGCCCTTGGGCTTCGCTTCCGCGAATCGCGACGTGCGCAGACCGTTCTCGTCGATGGCGATGAACTCGCCCGGTTCGATCTCGCGAACGTAGGCCGCGCCGCAGATGTCGAGGGCGGCGGACTCGGAGGCGACGACCCAGCCGCGCTCCAGGCGGCCGAGGACCAGCGGGCGGATGCCCTGCGGGTCACGGGCGGCATAGAGGGTGTGCTCGTCCATGAAGACGAGGCTGAAGGCGCCCTGGACCTGCGGGAGGATCCGGGCGGATGCCTCCTCGATGGTCAGCGGCTTGCCGTCGTCGTCGACCTGGGCCGCGAGGAGCGCGGTGAGCAGGTCGGTGTCGTTGGTGGCGGCCACCCGGGTGGAACGGCCGTTGGTGTCCTTCGGGAGGTCGGCGACCATCTCGGCGAGCTGCGCCGTGTTGACCAGGTTGCCGTTGTGGCCGAGCGCGATGGAACCGTGCGCGGTGGCACGGAACGTCGGCTGGGCGTTCTCCCACACGGAGGCACCGGTGGTCGAGTAGCGGGCGTGACCGACCGCGATGTGACCCTGGAGCGAACCGAGAGAGGTCTCGTCGAAGACCTGGGAAACGAGGCCCATGTCCTTGAAGACGAGGATCTGGGAGCCGTTGCTGACCGCGATTCCCGCGGATTCCTGGCCCCGATGCTGGAGGGCGTAGAGCCCGAAGTACGTGAGCTTGGCGACCTCTTCGCCCGGAGCCCAGACACCGAAGACGCCGCAAGCGTCCTGGGGGCCCTTCTCACCGGGGAGCAGGTCGTGGTTGAGTCGTCCGTCACCACGTGGCACGCCCCCGAGTGTAGGCGAGGTCGACCACTGGTCCGAATTGGGGAATGCCCGCCCCTGAGCTGCGGTAAAGGATCACTTGTCCGCGACCGCGGTGACGATGTCGTCGTTTTCGCTGGTCAGCGTCAGAGTGCGGTGATCCAGTTCGTAGCTCACGGTGCTGTCGAAGAGACGAAGCAGGTCCTTCTCGACGTTCATGAGTGAGGCGTCGCACATCATTCGGGTGGTGGACGGAGCGCCGAGGGTGATATGTCCGTCGCTGACCGTGGCATTGGCGTTCACCTTGTTGCAGCCGAGGCTGCCGGAGACCTTGCCGGCCTTCTTGTCGAAGGTGAGGTGGGCCTTGCTCCTGGAAGCGGGGGAGGTGACCTGCCACTTCGTGCCGTAGAGGGAGGCGTCCTTCGCCTTGGTCAGGTTGACGCGGTCGCCGGCCTCGGTGGTGAGGGTCAGACGGCCGTCCTCGAGCTCGGTTTTCAGGGTGCCGTCCGCGAGGGTGCGGGCGAGGGTGCGCTCGAAGGCCATGGGCTGCTTCTCGCAGGCCATCTCGGTGGCCGTGGCGTCGCTGAGCCGGATGCTCTCGCCCTCGACGGCGGCCTTGGCGTTGAAGTGGTTGCAGCCGTAATTGCCGGCCGCCTTGCCGTCGGCGATCTCGACGTGCGCGTCGGCGGGGGCGGTGTGGGTGGTGCCGTCGACGGTGACGCTGTCGATGCTCCAGTGGATGCCGGTGACGGGCGGGGCCGCGCCCACGGAGCCGCCGTCGGCCTTCTCGCTGCCGCAGGCCGCGGCGAGCGGAACGAGGGCCACGGCCGCGGTCGCGGTGAGGGTCAGTCGCGGCTTGTGCCTGTCCTTCTGCGTGTCCTTCTGCCTGTACATGCCGATTCGACGGGGCGGGTGGGGTGGTTGGTTCCCTTCGGTTCCCCTCGGTTCCCCCTCGGTTTTCCCCTCGGTTCCCGCCCCTGGATGTCGTCTCAGGTGAGGAGCGGCAGCAGCCCGCCCAGGTCCGCCCGCTCCCCGCTCGCGCTGACCTTCGCCTCGTCGAGCGCGTCCTTCCAGGTCATACGCCCGGTGGCGAGCCGGATCCAGGTCAGCGGGTCGGTCTCGACGACGTTCGGCGGGGTGCCGCGGGTGTGCCTCGGGCCTTCGACGCACTGGACGACGGCGTACGGCGGGATCCGCACCTCGGTGGAGCCGCCGGGGGCTTTCGCGGCAAGCGTGTCGGCGAGGAGGCGGGTGCAGGCGGCGAGGGCCTGGCGGTCGTAAGGGATGTCGAGGCCGGGGACGGCGGCGTTCAGGTCGTCGGTGTGGACGACGAGTTCGACGGTACGGGTGACCAGGTAGTCGTCGAGCGACAGGGCGCCCGCGCTGGTGGCGAGCGTACGGGTGCCGGGGAGTTCGGCGAGGTGGGCGGTGAAGCGCTGCTCCACCTCGGCGAGGTGGGCGGCGAGGTCCGGGTTCCGCTCGGCGAGTTCACGGGCGTGGTCGGCGATGTCCGGGGCGTCGGCGCCGATCGCGTGCGGCCAGTCGAGGAGCACGCCGTCCTGCTTCGGCGGCGCGGGCTCGTCGAGCAGTCGTACGACGGCCCCGAGTGCCATGCCGATGTGCGCGGCCAGATCACGCACCCTCCAGTCCCCGAGCCGGGTGGGCAGCGCCGACTGCTCGGGGGTGAGGGTGCCGACGGCTTCCCGTACGTTCCCGAACTGGGCCAGGACCGCGGTGCGGATCTTGGCGGGGTCGTAGGTGCGGGTGCGCTTCTTGGCCGGGGGCATGACGATCAGCCTAGGCCGACTGCGGTGCCGGGGCGGGGGAGTCGAAGATCTCGCGGTTCCCCGGACGCCGAGGCCCTGCGGCGGAGAAGAGGATGCCGTGGGCGTGTGTCCGGGTCGGCCCCAGCCCTCAGCCGGAAGCGCAGGCGCGGTTCGCCGGAGTTGCCGGAGTCACCGGAGTCACCGGAGTCGCCGGAGTTTCCGCACTCGGCGACCTGCTCTCCGGTGCGGACCTGCTCGCCGACGGCGACGGTGAGCGAGCCGCGGCGCAGGCGGGCGTAGAGGGCGTACGTCCCCTCGCCCAGGTCGAGGACGACGTGGCTGCCGAGGATCCGGCCGACGCCGCTCGTCTCCGGTGGTCGCGGCGGGGTCGGCGACGATGCCGATGGCGTACGTCTGGCCGTAGGCGTGTGTGCCGTGGCTCGGGTGCGGTCGGCGGGCTGTTCAGCGCGGACCAGCAGCCGGTGACGGCCGGGGCGGTCTCGACGAGGGTGCGGGGGGGCGCGGCCGGTTCGGTTCAGGGCAGGCTGTCCCGGCGCCCCGACCGCCGGTCCATCGACTTCCTCGGCGCGGGCCTCGCCGCCGCCTTCTCCACCGCGCTGATCCTCGTCACCGAGTGGGGCGGCAAGGAGTGCGACTGGTCGTCACCGCAGGTCCTCGGCCTGGCCCTCGCATCCGTCGCGGCACTCGGACCGTGCAGGGCCGCGGTGATGTTCCTGTGCCTGGTCCTGGCACTGCGGCTGCCCGGCTTCCACCCCGGTCAGGCGGCTTCGGCGCCGGACCGGACGGACGCGGTCCCGGTCGGGAAGGTCGAGGCCTGGGGAACCCAGGTCCGTGCGGCTGCAAGTGAAGGCCCCGGCCGTGGGAACGGTCGGGGCCTTCAAGGCCGTACAGCCAGAGGGATCTACGCGAGCAGCGCCGGGATCGTCCCCTCGTGCGCCTCGCGCAGCTCCTCCAGCGACAGCTCGAACTCGCCCTGGAGCTCGATCGAGTCGCCGTCCACGACACCGATACGCGTGACGGGCAGACCCCGCGCCCCGCACATGTCGTTGAAGCGGACCTCCTCGGAGCGCGGAACGGCCACGACAGCACGGCCGGCCGACTCCGAGAAGAGGAGCGTGAAGGCGTCGAGCCCGTCCGGTACGACCAGACGCGCGCCCTTGCCACCCAGCAGCGCGGACTCGACGACCGCCTGGATCAGACCGCCGTCGGACAGGTCGTGCGCGGAGTCGATCATGCCGTCGCGGGAGGCGGAGATCAGGATCTCGGCGAGCAGGCGCTCGCGCTCCAGGTCGACCTTCGGCGGCAGGCCACCGAGGTGGTCGTGCACGACCTGCGACCAGGCCGAACCGCCGAACTCCTCACGCGTGTCGCCGAGGAGGTAGAGCAGCTGCCCCTCCTCCTGGAAGGCGACCGGCGTGCGACGGGCGACATCGTCGATGACGCCCAGGACCGCGACCACCGGGGTCGGGTGGATCGCCACGTCGCCGGTCTGGTTGTAGAGCGACACGTTGCCGCCGGTCACCGGGGTGCCCAACTGCTGGCAGGCGTCGGCCAGTCCACGGATCGCCTCGGCGAACTGCCACATCACCGCCGGGTCCTCGGGCGAACCGAAGTTCAGGCAGTCGGAGACGGCCAGCGGCTTGGCGCCGGTCGTGGCCACGTTCCGGTACGCCTCCGAGAGCGCCAACTGCGCACCCGCGTAGGGGTCCAGCTTCGCGTACCGGCCGTTGCCGTCGGTCGCGATGGCGACACCGAGGCCGGTCGACTCGTCGATGCGGATCATGCCCGAGTCCTCGGGCTGGGCGAGCACCGTGTTGCCCTGCACGAAGTGGTCGTACTGGGAGGTGATCCACGACTTGGAGGCCTGGTTCGGGGAACCGACCAGCTTCAGGACCTGATCGCGGAGTTCCTCCGACGTGCCGGGCCGCGCCAGCTTGTTCGCGTCGTCCGCCTGGAGGTCGTCCTGCCAGGACGGGCGGGCGTACGGGCGCTCGTAGACCGGCCCGTCGTGCGCGACCGTGCGCGGGTCGACGTCGACGATCTTGCCGCCGTGCCAGTAGATCTCCAGACGGTCGCCGTCGGTCACCTCACCGATGACGGTGGCGATGACGTCCCACTTGTCGCAGATCTCCAGGAACCGGTCGACCTTCTCCGGCTCGACGACCGCGCACATGCGCTCCTGCGACTCGCTCATGAGGATTTCCTCGGGCGAGAGGGTGGAGTCGCGCAGCGGTACGTCGTCCAGGGTCACGCGCATGCCGCCGGAGCCGTTGGAGGCGAGCTCGGAGGTGGCACACGAAAGGCCGGCCGCACCCAGGTCCTGGATGCCGACGACCAGCTTCTCCTGGAAGGCCTCCAGGGTGCACTCGATGAGGAGCTTCTCCTGGAAGGGGTCGCCGACCTGGACCGCCGGACGCTTCGACGGCTTGGCGTCGTCGAAGGTCTCGGAGGCGAGGATGGAGGCGCCACCGATGCCGTCACCACCCGTACGAGCCCCGTACAGGATGACCTTGTTGCCCGCGCCGGACGCCTTCGCGAGATGGATGTCCTCGTGCCGCATCACACCGATGGCACCGGCGTTGACCAGCGGGTTGCCCTGGTAGCAGGCGTCGAAGACGACCTCGCCGCCGATGTTCGGGAGGCCGAGGCAGTTGCCGTAACCGCCGATGCCGGCCACCACACCCGGCAGCACACGCTTGGTGTCCGGGTGATCAGCGGCACCGAACCGCAGCGGGTCCACGACCGCCACCGGCCGGGCACCCATCGCGATGATGTCGCGGACGATGCCGCCGACACCGGTCGCGGCCCCCTGGTACGGCTCCACGTACGAGGGGTGGTTGTGCGACTCCACCTTGAAGGTGACCGCGTAGCCCTGGCCGACGTCGACGACGCCCGCGTTCTCGCCGATGCCCACGAGCAGCGCATCGGACTGGGGCGCCTTCTCGCCGAACTGGCGCAGGTGCACCTTCGACGACTTGTACGAGCAGTGCTCGGACCACATGACGGAGTACATGGCGAGCTCGGCTCCGGTCGGGCGGCGGCCGAGGATCTCCACCACCCGCTCGTACTCGTCCTTCTTCAGACCGAGTTCGGCCCAGGGCAGCTCGACGTCGGGGGTCGCGGCCGCGTGCTCGACCGTGTCCAGAGGCGTCCGGCTCATGCGTTGACCAGCTTCTTGAGGATCGAGGTGAAGAACGGGAGGCCGTCGGTACGACCCGTACCGATCAGCGGCTCGACGGCGTGCTCGGGGTGCGGCATGAGGCCCACGACGTTCCCGGCCTCGTTGGTGATGCCGGCGATGTCGTTGAGCGAGCCGTTGGGGTTGAAGTCCAGGTAGCGGAAGGCGACCCGCCCCTCGGCCTCCAGCTTGTCCAGCGTGTGCTGGTCGGCGACGTACCGGCCGTCCATGTTCTTCAGCGGGATGTTGATCTCCTGGCCGGCCGTGTAGTCGGTCGTCCAGGCGGTGTCCGCGTTCTCCACCCGCAGCTTCTGGTCGCGGCAGATGAAGTGGAGGTGGTCGTTGCCGAGCATCCCGCCCGGGAGCAGGTGGGCCTCGGTGAGGATCTGGAAGCCGTTGCAGATGCCGAGGACCGGGAGCCCGGCCTTCGCCTGCTCGATGAGGGGCTCCATCACCGGCGAGAAGCGCGCGATGGCACCGGCACGCAGATAGTCGCCGTAGGAGAAACCTCCGCACAGCACCACGGCGTCGACCTGGTGGAGGTTCTTGTCCTTGTGCCAGAGAGCCACCGGTTCGGCGCCGGCGAGGCGGATCGCGCGCTGCGTGTCCCGGTCGTCGAGGCTGCCCGGGAAAGTGACGACGCCAATACGAGCGGTCACTTCGCGGCCTCCGCGACTTCCTCCACCTTGACGGTGAAGTCCTCGATCACGGTGTTGGCGAGGAAGGATTCCGCAAGATCGTGGATGCGGGCGAGCGCGGCCTCGTCGACCGGCCCGTCAACTTCCAGTTCGAATCGCTTTCCCTGACGTACGTCCGAGATGCCTTCGAAACCCAGCCGCGGCAGTGCGCGCTGCACCGCCTGGCCCTGGGGGTCGAGGATCTCCGGCTTGAGCATGACGTCGACTACGACGCGTGCCACTGGCACTCCCGGTGTTGTGGTGCTGAGCAGGTTCCTGCAGGTGTCTTCAGACTACCCGCACAAAATTTCTACGCGGGTAGAGTTGTAGGAAACTACGTGACGGCTGTCACGATCGGGCATCGAAGGGGCGCCTTCACGAAAAGTTCAGGGAAAGATCCTGAATCGATGCACCACATCTATTGCGCCGGAGACACGCGGACAGATTAAGTCGGGCTTCACATTCCAATGCAGGGCACTGTACAAATGAATTGGTAATAGCCGATACTTTGCCCAATAACAGGCGGACAGTCGGCATCTCCGTGACGTCCTGGCACGTCATCGCAGAGATGCCGCACGAAGGGACCGATATTCGTGGCGCAGCGTGTCGTGGTCACTCTCTTTGACGACATCGACGGCTCGGAAGCGGCGGAAACGATCGCCTTCGGACTCGACGGCAAGTCGTACGAGATCGACCTGAACCAGGTCAATGCCAAGAAACTGCGTGAGGCGCTCGAGCCGTACGTGGACGCCGGCCGCAAGCGGTCGAGGTCGGGCAAGGCGTACCGGCAGACGGAGGTCGCCCCCGACCCGGCGGCCGTCCGGGCCTGGGCCCAGGCCAACAAGATGGACGTCCCTGCTCGTGGGCGGATCCCGAAGAAGGTCTACGAGGCGTTCACCGCCGCGCAGTGACAGCCGCCTCCGGCGCGTCCTCAGGGTCCGTCACCGGGCCCTGAGGGCAACCGACTTGCGTTGCACCCCACCTGGTCAGCTAGAGTCTGGAGCACGCCGAGGGGCGAGGCCGACAGGCCCGGCTCCGAAGTACATGCGGGTGTAGTTCAGTAGTAGAACATCCCCCTTCCAGGGGGAAGGCGCAGTGTGCAATTCCTGTCACCCGCTCTGCACCGCCGATCCGACCACTGTTGTGGATCAGGTAGGCTGGTGCTCGCGCCGATCGGTGAGAGCCGGTCGGAGGCAATGCGGACGTAGCTCAGTTGGTAGAGCGCAACCTTGCCAAGGTTGAGGTCGCGAGTTCGAGCCTCGTCGTCCGCTCCGTGAATGAGACCCCGGTCATCGACCGGGGTCTTTTTCGTATGCCGTGTTCCTGCGCCGTGCCCGCGCGTCTGACATTTGTCATGCCGAGTGATGACAGCCCGCACTGCTGCCGGGCCGCCGGTGGCGGAACGCTGAAGGCATGGACACGAACGAACACGAACACGTGATTGAGGTCACTGGCCTGCGGCGTGTGTACGGGGGCGGGTTCGAGGCGGTGCGCGGCATCTCCTTCTCCGTGCGCCGCGGCGAGGTCTTCGCCCTGCTGGGCACCAACGGGGCGGGCAAGACGTCCACGGTCGAGCTGCTGGAGGGGCTCGCGCGGCCGGCCGGCGGGCGGGTGCGGGTCCTCGGCCGTGATCCCTACGCCGAGCGGGCCGTCGTACGGCCTCGAACGGGTGTGATGTTGCAGGAGGGCGGGTTTCCGTCCGAGCTGACCGTCGCGGAGACCGCGCGGATGTGGGCGGGGTGCGTGAGCGGGGCCCGGCCCCAGGGGGAGGCGCTCGCGCTGGTCGGGCTCGAGCGCAGGTCGGGCGTACGGGTGAAGCAGTTGTCGGGGGGTGAGCGGCGGCGCCTGGATCTGGCGCTCGCCCTGCTCGGTGGGCCCGAGGTGCTGTTCCTGGACGAACCGACGACCGGCCTGGACGCCGAAGGACGCCGGGACACCTGGGAGTTGGTGCGGGCGCTGCGCGACGGCGGTACGACCGTGCTGCTGACCACGCACTATCTGGAGGAGGCCGAGGACCTGGCCGACCGGCTCGCCATCCTGCACGAAGGGCGGATCGCGGCCGCGGGAACGCCGGCCGAGGTGACCGCCGGGCAGCCGTCCCGGATCTCCTTCGAGCTGCCCGACGGCTACTTCCTGGGGGACCTGCCGCCGCTCGGTGAGCTGGGGGTGTGCGGGCACGAGGTCGAGGGGAACGTCGTACGGCTGCGGACGCGGGAGCTGCAACGGGCGGCCACCGGGGTGCTGGGATGGGCCGACCGGGCGGGGATCGAGCTGCGCCGCCTCGATGTGCGGTCGGCGTCGCTGGAGGAGGCGTTCCTGGGGATCGCTCGGGAGGCGTCCGGTTCCTTTGAGGCTGTCGAGGAGTACGCGGCATGAGCGGGGCCGTCACCACTCCGGCGGGACGCGTCGCGGCGCTCGCGCGGGCCGAGCTCACGCTGTTCGGGCGGAGCAAGGGCATGATCGTCACGGCGGTGTTCGTGCCGCTGGTGCTGCCGGTGAGCGCACGGTCGGTGGTCGAGGACATGGACCTCGGGGGCTCGGGGCTGAGCGTCGGGTTGGTGCTGCTGCCGGGGGCCATCGGGTTCTCGCTGCTGTTCGCCGTGTACTCGGCGCTCGTGGGCGTCTTCGTCGGACGGCGTGAGGAACTCGTCCTCAAGCGGCTGCGGACCGGTGAGCTGCGCGACCGGGAGATCCTGGCGGGGGCGGCGCTGCCGGCCGTCGTCACGGGGCTGGTGCAGTCCGTGATCCTGGCGGTGGGTTGTTCCGTCCTGCTCGACGTGCCGGCTCCCGAAGCTCCTCAACTCGCCGTCATCGGGATCGCGTCGGGGCTGGTGATGTGTGCGGCGCTGGCCGCCCTGACGGCGAGCTTCACCCGTACCGTGGAGAGTGCGCAGGTGACCTCGATGCCGCTGGTGATGGCCTCGATGGTGGGCTCCGGGGTCGCCGTCCCGCTGGAGTTGATGCCCGACCGGGTGGCTTCGGTGCTCGAACTACTGCCGCTGTCACCGGTGATCACGCTGGTGCGGGGCGGGTGGACCGGTGAGCTGTCGGCGTACGAGGCGGTCGGGGCCGTGCTGACCGCGCTGGCCTGGACCGTGCTGGGCGTGTTTGCTGTACGGCGGTGGTTCCGGTGGGAGCCGCGGCGCTGAGGGACGGTACGTCGACGGGGACGGGGGGCACGATCATGCGCGGGCCGGGCCGATGGTGGCGGGGAAAGAGCACGCCGGCGAAGGTGGAGACGTACACACGGTCGACGTTCCACTTCTTCGCGGCGCTGGAGATCCTGACCATCGGGCTCACGGGGTTCGGCCAGGCCGAGCCGTGGCTCGCGGGCTGGCTGCTGCTCATGGTGGGTGTGCACGGCGTGATGTGCTCGGTGACCGCGTCGCGGGCGCTGGACTGGACGCGCGGGCGCCGTGAGCAGCCCGTACGGCTGCTGTGGACGCTCGGCGCGATCACCGCCGCGGTCGCCTGCGCGGCCCTGGCGATCGCGGAGTACGGACCGGGCGGCGAGGGCGTCGACGGCGCGGCGGGCGGGGTCTTCGGAGTCGTGCTGATCTTCGGTGCCGGCACCCTGGCGCTCGGCGTCCACGACCGGCGGCGGGTGTACGCGCTCGTCGGCGGCTTCGGAGCCGGCGCCGGCGCCGTGTCGCTCGCCCTGGGCGCCCCCGGCTCCGCCGCGCTGGTCTCGACCCTGGCCGTGCTGCTCGGCTCCGCGGTGCTCGCCTTCACCTCCGCGTTCTCCGTCTGGCTCCTCAACGCCTTCTACGAACTCGACGAGGCCCGCGAGACCCGCGCCCGGCTCGCCGTCGCCGAGGAACGACTGCGGTTCGGCCGGGACCTGCACGACGTGATGGGGCGCAACCTCGCCGTGATCGCTCTCAAGAGCGAACTGGCCGTGCAGTTGGCGCGGCGCGGGCGAGCCGAGGCCGTCGAGCAGATGATCGAGGTGCAGCGGATCGCGCGGGAGTCACAGCGCGAGGTGCGGGATGTCGTACGGGGGTATCGGGAGGCCGACCTCGGCGTCGAACTCGCCGGTGCGCACGGGGTGTTGACGGCCGCGGGGATCCGGTGCGAGGTGACCGGCGGCGAGGCGGCCGGGCTGCCGGGCGAGGTGCAGTCGGCGCTCGCGTGGGTGGTGCGGGAGGCGACGACCAACGTACTGCGGCACGGGGATGCCGAGTGGTGTGCGGTGGGGGTCCGGGTGACGGAGGGACGGGTGGTGCTGACGGTGGAGAACGACGGGGCGTCGGTGTCTTCAGCGGCGTCGGGGGTGTCTGGGGCGTCTGGAGCGTCTGGAGCGTCGCGGGCAGAAGGTACGGCTGCGGGAGGCTCGGGGCTGGCGGGGCTTCGGGAGCGGTTGGCGGCGGTGGAGGGGGCGTTCGAGGCGGGGGGGGGCGGTGGGGGGGTGTTTCGGGGGGGGGGCGGGGGGGCGCCGCTTACGGGCGGTGGGGGGGGGGGGGGTGGGTTGTCACCCCCCCT